>DASQSE010000070.1:0-66083 GCA_035642535.1 Jatrophihabitans sp.
TCGCACCTGCCGCGCGCGCTCGGGGTCGCGATGGCGAGCGGTCGCGCCAAGCGGCTCGGCATCGAGAGCCGTTGGCCCGCCGACGCCGTCACGATCTGCTCGTTCGGCGACGCCAGCATCAACCACTCCACGGCCGTCGGCGCGCTCAACGCCGCCGGCTACGCGGCAGCGCAGGGTTTGCCGCTGCCGCTGCTGTTCGTGTGCGAGGACAACGGGATCGGCATCTCGGTGCCGACGCCGGAAGGTTGGGTGGCCGCGGCGGCGCAGCGCCCCGGGATCCGCTATCTCTACGCCGACGGCACCGATCCCGACGTCGTGCAGGCCGCCGCCCGCGACGCGGTCGACCACGCCCGCGCGCGGCGCCGGCCCGTCCTGCTGCATCTGCGCACCGTCCGCTACCTCAGCCACGCCGGCAGCGACGTCGAATCGGCCTACCGCCCGCCGCACGAGGTCGCGGCGGAGCGCGCGCTCGACCCACTGCTCGCGCTCGCGGCCCGGATCGCGCGGCCCGGCCTGGCCGACCGCTACGCCGACATCGCGGCCCGCGTCGAGACGGTGGCCGCCGAGCTCGAAGATGCGCCGACGCTGGACAGCGCCGAGGAGGTCGTCGCCCCGCTTGCGCCGCGCGCGCCGGTGCCTGACGAGACCGGCCCGGCGTCGGACGTCCGGAGGAAGGCGTTCGACGGGCGGCTGCCGGAGGACGCCGGCCCGCTCACCCTCGCGCAGAGCATCAACGCGGCTCTGACCGACGCCTTGGCCGCCCGTCCGGAGATGTTGGTCTTCGGAGAGGACGTCGGGCGCAAAGGCGGTGTCTACGGTGTGACGCGCGGGCTGGCGCACCGCTTCGGCGCGCCGCGGGTGTTCGACACGCTGCTCGACGAGCAGTCGATCCTCGGTTTCGGGCTCGGCCTCGCGGTCAGCGGAATGCTGCCGGTGCCGGAGGTCCAGTACCTCGCCTATCTGCACAACGCCGAGGACCAGTTGCGCGGCGAAGCGGCCAGCCTGCGCTTCTTCTCCAACGGCGCGTTCACCAATCCGATGGTGCTGCGCATCGCCGGGCTCGCGTACCAGAAGGGATTCGGCGGGCACTTCCACAACGACAACGCGGTCGGCGTGCTGCGCGACATCCCGGGCCTCGTGGTGGCCGTCCCGTCCCGCCCAGAGGACGCCGGGCCGATGCTGCGCGCCTGTTTCGCGGCGGCGGTCGAACTCGGCCAGGTCAGCGTCTACCTCGAGCCGATTGCGCTGTATCACGAGCGGAATCTGTACGAACCGCACGACCGCGGCTGGCTCGGCGATTACTCGCTGACCGCCGAGGCGCCGATCGGGTCGGCGCGCGTACACGGGGACGGCACCGACCTCACGATCGTGACCTTCGGCAACGGGCTGCGGATGAGCCTGCGGGTGGCGCGGCGGCTCGCGGACGACGGCATCGGGGTGCAGGTGCTCGACCTGCGCTGGCTCGCACCGTTGCCCGCGAACGACCTCCTGCGTGCGGTCGCGCGCACCAGCCGGGTGCTCGTCGCGGATGAGACACGGCACAGCGGCGGCGTGGGCGAGGGCGTGCTCGCCGCGCTCGTCGAGGGTGGCTATCACGGTCGGATGGCGCGCGTTGCGAGCCGGGACAGCTTCGTCCCGCTCGGTGCCGCAGCAGATCTCGTGCTGCTCGGCGAGGACGAGATCGAGGCGGCCGCGCGCGATCTGCTGCGCCGCTAGCCGCCGCCCACCCGCGCCGGCACGCAGCGTAACTAGCGTTCTGTCCACCACGTCCGCAGGATCGCCGACGTTTTCTCGACCGGCCTGCCGATCACCTCGGCGGCGCGTGCCGGCAGCTCGCTCGGGAGGCCGCCCTCGGGATGGTCGTGCACGCCGCCGACCGGATAGTCGTGATGGAATGCCGGGTGGTCGGTCCGGCAATGATCGTCGAGTTCCGTGTGCCAGGTGAACCGGAGCTCGCACTTCGGGCACTGATGCGTCATGTGCGCCTCGCTCTCGCGCAGCAGAAGACCACACATCAACGATAGGACGGTGGGCCGACGCCTGGTGGGACCGTTATGTCCTGACGCTCAGGTAACTTCTGCCAGCACCCGGTCGAGGGCGGCGAGGCCGCGGTCGAGTTCGCCGATGTCGACGGTCAGTGCCGGGCGCAGCCGCAAGCTCGCCGGGCCGCAGCCGAGCACCAGCACCCGCTCGTCGACGCGCAGCCGGGTGATCACCTCACCGCGCAGCTCGGCCGTCGGGAACGTGAACGCGCACATGAGCCCGCGGCCCCGAACGTCGGTGATGACCGGGTGCCGCTCGGCGAGCTCGCGCAGGCCGCGCAGCAGATGATCGCCGAGCGAGGCCGCGCGCTCGATCAGCCCATCGGCCTCGATGATCTCCAGAATGCGCCGGGCGCGCACCATGTCGGTGAGGTTGCCGCCCCAGGTCGAGTTGAGCCGCGACGCCACCTCGAAGACGTTGTCGCGAACATCGTCGACGCGCCGGCCGGCCATGATGCCGCACACCTGCGTCTTCTTGCCGAACGCGACCACGTCCGGTTCGAGCCCGAGCTGCTGGTAGGCCCACGCGGTGCCGGTGAGGCCGACGCCGGTCTGCACCTCGTCCAGGATGAACAGCGCATCGAATTCGTGGCACAGCTCCTGCATGCCTTGCAGGAAGGACGGCCGGAAGTGGTTGTCGCCGCCCTCGCCCTGGATCGGCTCGGCGATGAAGCAGGCGATGTCGTGCGGGTTCTCCTCGAAGGCGCGCCGCGCCGCGTCGAGCGCGGCGCGCTCGGCGACCTCGATGTCGGCGGTGCCGTTGATCGTCGGCGCGGGGATGCGCGGCCAGTCGAACTTCGGGAAGCGCGCGACCTTGTTCGGCTCGGTGTTGGTCAGGCTCATCGTGTAGCCAGTGCGGCCGTGGAACGCGTGCTCGAGATGCAGCACCTTGCTGCCGAGCTGCGGATCGAGGCCGCGCGCCTCGTTCCGCCGGCTCTTCCAGTCGAACGCGACCTTGAGCGCGTTCTCGACGGCAAGCGCGCCGCCGTCGATGAAGAACAGGTGCGGCAACGCCGGGTCGCCCAGCACCCGCGCGAAGGTCTCCACGAAGCGCGCCATCGGGATGGAGTAGACGTCGGAGTTGCTCGGCTTGTTCACCGCCACGCTCGCGAACTCGTCGCGCGCCTCATCGCTGGTCAGGCCGGGATGGTTGAGGCCCAGCGCGGACGAGGCGAAGAACGTGAACAGATCGAGGTATTCGGTGCCGTCCCGTGCGTCGACGAGCGTCGAGCCGCGGGAGGCGTCCAGGTCCAGGACGAGTTCGAAGCCGTCCAGGAGCAGGTAGCGGCCAAGGGTCTCGTGAACCTCTCCGGCCGCGAGGTCGCGGCTGGCGACCGAACTCATCGTCGTCATCCTCCTAGGCTACCGGAATTTGTTCGGTGACTGGCTGGTAACAGCGTGCGATTTACGGCTCTGTCTGGCTGTGTTCGCGTCGCACGGCGCGGCGTTCGAAGAACGTCTGGAGCACCACGGTCGTCCGGGTCGAGACGTTCGCGCGGGCGCGTATTTCGCGAATCAGGGACTCGAGTGCAGTGGGCGACGCGACGCGGACGAACAGCACATACGCATCCTCCCCAGCGACCGAGTGGCAGGCCTCGATCTCCGGCAACTCGGACAACTTTTCCGGGGCGTCATCCGGCTGCCCCGGGTCGAGCGGCGTGATCGCGATCAGCGCAGCGAGCGGCAGCCCGATCGCCTCGTTGTCGACGAGCGCGGTGTATCCGCGGATCACCTTGTCGGCCTCGAGCCGCCGCACCCTGGCCTGCACCGCCGACACGGACAGGCCGGTGATCTCGCTCAGTGAGCGCAGCGTGCTGCGCCCGTCGTTGATCAGTGCGGTGGTGAGCTGGATGTCGATCGGGTCGGTGAGGGTGTGGCGTCCTTCGACGTGCTCGTCGTCGCCCACCTGACCCACGTTCAAAATCTAGCCCGATCCGGGCGGGGAGGTGCTGCTACGGCGGGCACCGCGCGGGACAATCCGTTGGTGGACGGGACGCTGTTCGAACTCGGCACGGATGGCCCGACCCGCATTCTGGTGGGGATCGACGGCAGCGAGACCTCGATGCGCGCGGCGGCCTACGCAGCCGGATTGGCGCGCCGGCAGGGCTCGCACCTGATCGCGCTCTACGTCGCGACGATGAATCCGATGGCCGCGCAGACGGCAGCGACCGCGGCCGCGATGATCCAGACGCAGGACGAGATCGGCCGGCAACTGCGCGAGGCCGCCACGGAGGGCGCCAAGCTGATCGGTATCGACGTCCAGTTCGTGCAGCGGCGCGGCAACCCGTACCGGGAACTCATGGCGGTCGCCGACCAGCTGAAGGTCGACGCGGTGGTCGTCGGGGCGTCGATGAAGTCCGGGCGGCGCTTCGTCGGCTCGCTCGCCGGCCGGCTCGTCCGGGACGCGTCCTGGCCGATCACCGTCGTCCCGTGACCCCCCGAATGTGCTGATAAATACCGGCAAACCCATCACCCGCGTGAAGCAAGCGTGAACTAGACTGGCCGGGTTAGGGGTGGTGGTTCACGTGGCCCTTGCGTCCAAGGACTGGCTGGCCGGCGCGGAGCTCGGCCACCGGTTCAGCGACGTGCACCTCGTGCGCGCCGGCTCCCGCTTCACGATCTACCAGGCACGCGACGCCGAGACGAATCGCCACGTTGCGATCAAGGTGCCGACCGAGTCGAGCGGCTCGTGGCTGCACGACGTACTCGGGGCCGAAGGCCGGATCCTCGCCACGCTCGGCTCGCACCCGCACGTGCTCACGTGCTACGAGCAGATCAAGCTGGACGACGGCCGGCCGGCGCTGCTGCTCGAGCGCTGCGTCGGCACGGTCTACGACAACCTGCGCAGCGACGAGCCGATGGAACTGCGCGAGGTCGTTGCGATCGGCATCAAACTGTCCGGCGCGCTGGAGACGGTGCACCGCTTCGGCGTCCTGCACTGCGACGTCCGGCCCCGCAACGTCTTCGTGACCGAGTTCGGTGAGCCCGTCCTGGCCGGTTTCGACGAAGCCGTGGAGATCAGCGCAGCGAACAGCCGACCGCCGCTGCACCACCTCACCCCGCACACCGCGCCGGAACTGCTCGAGGGCAACGAACCCAATACGGCCACCGACGTGTACGGGCTCGCATCGACGCTCTACGAACTGGTCGCGGGCCGCGCGGCGTTCCGCGCCTACGTCGGCGAATCACCGGCCAGCGTCATCGTGCGGCTGCTCACCAGCCAGGTGCTGCCGATCGTGTCACCCGCCGTCCCGCTCGAGATGTCGGATCTCCTCACCTGGAGCCTGACCGCGGATCCGGCCAAGCGTCCGCCTGCCCCCTCATGGATTGCCGAGGAACTCGGCCGCATCGAGCGGCGGCAGGGCTGGCCACGGACGCACATGGCCGTAGGCTGACCGTCCGGAATTGCCAGCCAGCGCCAGGGGACTCATGAAGTTCGGGTCGGTCGACGAACTGCTCGCCGACGCCCGCTCCCGGCTCGATCGACTCTCCCCCACTGCCGCGGCTGCCGCGCTGCGCGCCGGTGCCCGCCTCGCCGACATCCGGCCGCAGTGGCAACGCGCCCGCGACGGCGAGATCCCCGGGGCACTCGTCGTCGAGCGCAACCACCTGGAGTGGCGGCTGCATCCTGACTCGGCAACTCGGGTGCAGGCAGCGGCCGAAGGTCAGCAGTGGATCGTCTTCTGCGACGAGGGCTACACGTCCTCGCTCGCCGCCGACGTGCTCAACTCGATCGGCGTGCCGGCCACCGACATCGACGGCGGCTTCAAGGCCTGGGAACGGGCCGGATTTCCTACCGTCCACGCGGACCCGACGCCCCCGGACAAGGTCACTATCTAGCCGGGTCCAAGATCAGGGTCGTTCGGTCCCCAGGCTCGGGACCTTAGGCCCGCGCTTACAGCGAGTTTATGCCCGATCCTACCTAACACAGATCTAATGAACGCTCCTCCTCGGTCCCAAAACAGGGCTTGTAGGACGGGGGGCACCGAGAGGGGGCGTTCGCGGTAAACGCAGGTGGTTGCCTTCGCGGGGATGGCAGCGGCCGGGCGGATCGCTGATCAAGAGATCGATCCCGTCGAACAGCTGCGGAATCGGTCTCTTGATCATTTAACGGGCTTGATCATTTAAGGGGCATGCGCAGCCACTCCGGCTCGGCGCCGGCCCGGACGATGCCGCCACCTCGACTCCAAGTTGTCCGCCCGTCGGTGCGGACGACTCGGCATGCCCGATAGGTCCGGGTACGGAGCGACTTTCGTCCCTCGCGTCCGGTAGGGGGTGCGACGATACGATCTTCCAGAAACTAACGGACACTTAACTAGCGATCATGTGAGCCGGGGGGCTATGCACACGCCTGATCTGGAGCAGCGGAGAACGGCGACCTGGGTGGCGGAGTGGGCCATGGACCGGCTCGCCGACCGCGGAGTCGACGGCAGAGCGGCGCGGGCCGAGCTCGCGTCCACCGAACTTCCGCCGATCGATTCGACCGGCATCGGAACCGCGGCGGCGTGGACGCTGCTGCGCGACCGTGTCCTCGCAACTGCCCAGCCGACCGATCATCCGCGCTATCTCGCCTTCGTAGCCGGAGCGGCGTCGGTGTCAGCTGTACTCGCCGACATGGCCGTCTCGGCGGCCGGGGTCTACGCCGGCTCCGAGCTGGAAGCCGGTGCCGTCGTCGCCGCCGAGCGAGCCGCGCTGGGCTGGCTCGCGAAGCTCATCGGAATGCCGGACACGGCGCATGGGGCCTTCGTGTCCGGCGGGACGATCGCCAACCTCAGCGCGCTCGTCGTCGCGCGGCACGCCGCCGCCCGGCGGCATGGCCGGCAGCCGAACGTCATCCTCTGTGGCGCCAGCGCGCACTCGTCGGTGCGTGCCGCGGCGGTCGTCATGGGCTGCTCGGTCATTTCCGTCGGCGACCCTGATCACCCGATGTCGGCGGCCGACCTGCGGGCGGCGTTCGCCGGGCTCGACCCGCGCGACGTTGCCGGCGTCGTCGCGACCGCCGGTGCGACGAACACCGGCGCAATCGACGACCTGACCGGAATCGCGGGCGTCTGCAGCGAGTTCGGCGCCTGGTTGCACGTCGACGCGGCCTACGGCGGTGCGGCGCTGCTCGCCCCGCGGACCTGGCCCGCCTTCGCCGGCATCAACGCGGCCGACTCGGTGACCATCGACCCGCACAAGTGGCTGTTCACGCCCTTCGACTGCGGCGCCGTCCTGTACCGGGACCCGGCACTGGCTCGGGACGTACACGCGCAGACGGCCCCGTACCTGGACGTGGTTTCCGGCGTCGACCAGGACAACCCGGCCGACTACGCGGTGCACCTGAGCCGACGGGCGCGCGGCCTGCCGCTCTGGATGTCGTTGATCGCACACGGCACCGAGGCATACGAGCAGGCCGTCGATACATGCCTGGATCTGGCGGAACACGCTGCGGCGCGGGTCCGCGACTACCCCGAGTTGCGGCTCGTCGGCGAGCCATCGCTCTCGGTGGTGCTGCTCGAACGGCTGGGCTGGACCGACGCGGATTACGCCCGCTGGTCCGAATCCGCGCGCCGCCGCGGGCTGGGCTTGATCACTCCAACGAGCGCGCGGGGTCGCGCGGCCCTACGCTTCTGCTTCGTCAACCCGCAGACGACGAAAGCGGACGTCGACCTGATCCTGCAGGATCTCGCGCGTTCCACGTGCGAAGTCGAGCCCGACCTAAGGAAGTGCTCGACGGTGCCGATCGGGTAGGGCAACGCCGCCGGCGCGCCTTATCCGGGCGTGCCGACAGGGAGCAGCGGAATGCGGCGGCGTGTCAACCGGGTGGGGGGAAGGCCGACGGCATGCAGGAGTCCGCACAGACGCACGACACCGCGGAGCGCGCGATGCGCGCTCTCGGCATCGTCGCATGGGCGGCGATCCCGGCCTCCTTCGTCGTCAAAGCCATCCTCCGGCCGCATTCGCAGGCGGTCGTCCAGGACGTCGTGGTCGGCGGGATGTCCGTCTTCTTCGTCGCCCTGATGATCCGGCTGGCCATCTGCGTCGCCGTGCGCCGCCGCCAACGTCTTGCCCTGGTGCCGCTGCTGCTCGCCATCGTGCTGTGGGCCGCCGGCGCCGCGCTGCTCAACGCGGGCAGCGAACCCGATCTCACGCACTTCCCGGCGCCCGGCGAGCCGCTGTTCCTCGCCTCGTACGTCGCGATGGCGGCGTTTCTGATCTTCGGAGCAGGGCGCGACCTGCGGGTACCCCTCGACACGTGGCTGCACGTGCTCGTCATCTGCGGCGGCACCGTCAGCCTCACCGGCAGCCTCGTCCTGACGCCGGTCGGCACCGCGTACAGCGGTGATGCAACCGGGCTGTTCCTCGCCCTGCTGTACCCGCTCATCGATCTCGTCCTGGCGGCACTCGTCATCGGCCAGGTGCTGCTGCGGCTGCGCGACGATCTCGCCAACTCGGCGGCGCTGGTGGCCGCCTTCGTGCTCTTCGCGTTCGCCGACGCGCACTTCGTCACCGACCTCTCCTCCGGCACCTATCAGCTGTCCGAGCTGAGCGACGCGTGCTGGGGTATCGGGTTCGCGCTCATCGTCGGCGTCGCGTGCCGGCCGCGCACAGCCTCGCCGCGGGTCATCCCACGCATGCAGGGAACCGCCGGCACGCTCGTCGCGGCTGCGGTCGCGGTCGCGCTCCTGCCGCTCGCGCCGTCCGACGGCATCGGCCTCTACCTGACCATCCCCGCGATCCTCACCCTGCTCGGTGCCGGCGGCCGACTCGTCCTGGCGCTGCGCGAAGCTCGGGGGGCGGCCGAGGCCCTGGCGCTCTCCCGCACCGACGACCTCACCCGGTTGCCGAACCGCAGGGCGCTGCGCGCCGACCTCGACGCCGCGTACGAAGCCGGCCGGCACGTGTCGCTGATGCTGCTCGACATGGACGGCTTCAAGGAGGTCAACGACACGCTCGGCCACACCGCGGGCGACGAGGTGCTGCAGCTAACCGCCTATCGCATCCGGCAGAGCCTGCCGCCGACGATCGGCGTCGCGCGGCTCGGCGGTGACGAGTTCGCGGTGCTCGTCCACGACGCGGACGTGCTCGAGCTGATGGAGATCGCACAGGACGTGCTGGCTCACGTCCGGGAGCCGGTGCGAGTCGAGGGGATCGAGATCAAGCCCAGCGGCTCGGTCGGCATCGCGGCCTGCGGCGAGTCGGTGGTCAAGGGCAGCGAGCTGCTGCGCCGCGCGGACGTGGCGATGTACCAGGCGAAGCAGCAACGGCTCGGCGTCGCGGTATACGACCCCGCGGACGACGACTTCAGCAAAGCCAAGTTGATGTTCGCCGACGAGCTGCGCAAGGCGCTCGACCTGAATCAGTTCGAGCTCTGGTACCAGCCGCAGGTGAGCGCCAGGACGATGCAGCTGTGCGGGTTCGAGGCGCTGCTTCGCTGGCGGCATCCGGCCCGTGGCGTCCTCAGCCCGGTCGAGTTCCTGCCCGCCGCGCGGCAGGCCGGTCTGATGGCCGCCATCTCGACCTGCGTCGCGGAACTCGCGGTGCGCGATCTGGCCACGCTGCGCGCGTGCGGCGTCGACGTCCGAACCGCGATCAACTGCGCACCGCCGGAGCTGCTCGGCGGCGCGTTCACCCAGGACCTCTACAGCCGGCTGGACAGCTTTGGGCTGCCGGCCGACCGGATGGTCATCGAGGTCACGGAGGACTCGTTCATCGCCGATCCGGAGCGCGCTCGCCAGGTGCTTCAGGATGTCCGCGACCACGGTCTCGAGGTCGCGATCGACGACTACGGCACCGGCTTCTCGTCCTTGGCGTACCTGCGTGACCTCGCCGTCGACGAACTCAAGATCGACCGTAGCTTCGTGGCCGCGATGGGCAACGATCCCCGCACGCGCATGATCGTGGCCTCGACGGTGCAGATGGCGCACGCACTGTCTCTGCGCACCGTTGCCGAGGGGGTCGAGGACGCCGACTGCGCAGCAGACCTGGCGCTGCTCGGCATCGACGTGCTGCAGGGCTACTACATCGCCCGGCCGATGCCGGCCAGCGCGGTGCCGGCATGGGCGACGGAGTGGCGGCTGCGCGGCGGCACGCCGGCCGTCGATGCCGTCCCCGAACTGACGACCGCCGCCTTCGACCCGACACCGCGGACTAAGCGGTCTTTGAAAGCTCTCGCTCGGGGTAGTGCACGTGGCTCCGCGTCTTGATCCGGAATTCCGCGAGCGGCGGCACGTAGATGCCGGTCAACCCGATGCCCATCGTCATGAGGCGGTGTGCGTCCGGGTTGAGCCGGCGCTGGTTGTCCATCATGGCCGGGACGTCGCCGACCAGCGGCACGGTCGCGGACGAGCCGAGATACGGGGCGGGACGAGTGCCCGGAATCGGGCGCGCGATGAAGCCGACCATCTCCAGGAGGCGACGGACATGGTCGTCGAGCATCATCACCGCCCAGCGGACGGAGTTGGCCCGCGCGGCCTGCAGCATGCCGTGCTGCAAAGCCGCCCACGCCAGCGGCGTCACCGGACGGTCCTTGCGCACTGCGATCGTGGTGATGTCCCACGCGGTGGGGAGGTCCGCGCCTACCGCGCGCAGCGCACGCGCGCCGTCGACGAACCAGGGCGCGCCCGCGATGTCATGGATCGTCTTGAGGCCGGCCGGCGAAGGCGCGATCAGCCGACACGTCGCGACCACGTCGTCGCTGCTGTCGGCAAGCACGACGAAATGCGTCGCGTCGTCGTAGGGCCCGTACTCGTCTTCGAGCTCGGCCGCGGTGTTGCCGAAGGCCCGTTGGAACACGCTGGCCTCGCAGCTACGCGCCGCGTCCAACAAGTTCCCAGTCGGGCTGAAAGAGAGTCGATAGTCCTCAGCGCGCGCTGAATCCGGCATTGTGGCGCCCCCCGCCAAATAGTCTGATCGAATTAACATTGACCTTACTGAACCGATCTGCGTCCGAATAGATCAACATGCCGGGCCAGGGGGCTCTAAAAACACGGTCGGAAGTCCCGTCGGGCACGACCCCTTCGACTCAAGATCGGGTGACGGCGAGCTCCGGATGACTAAGCGTCTCGCGGGCCAGCACGGCGAAATGCAGTCCCACGACGACGGCCGGGTCGGCAAGATCGACGCCTAGCACCCGCTCCACTTTGCCGATGCGGTCGTAGAGTGCCGCGCGCGAGATGAACAGCTCCGCGGCAGCCGCGGTCTTGTTCCCTCCGCAGCGGCAGTAGGCGGCGAGGAACTCGAACAGCCGCGAGCTGTGCGCGGCGTCGTGCGCGAGCAGCGGGCCGAGCTCGCGCTCGACGTAGTCGCGCACGGCCGGCTCCTCGCGCATGGCGTGCACCAGCCCGCGCAGTCGCAGATCCGGTGGGCGGAAGTACGCGCGATAGCCCGGCATCCCCACCGCCGCATCGGCTACCTGCATCGCCTCGCGCAACGTGCTCTGCGCGCGCTCCACGCCGTGCACCGTGCTGCCGGCTCCGACCACCAGTGCGCCCGCGTCCGAGCGACGGTCGAAGACGGCGTGCAGCCGGTCGCTGAGCGTGGCGAGGACGGCGTCGGCCTGCGCGATGCGCTCCTGGGAGAGCAGCACCGCGACCCGATGATCGTCGAGCGGGCCGATCAGCGCGGGGATGCGCAGCGCCCGCAGCGCCGCGACGGCCTGGCTGGCGAGATCGCGGAGCAGCCCCGGCTGCCCGCCCGGGCCGGACTGCTCGACGGTGGGCCGAACGACGACCCCGGTCAGGCTGCGCCCCTCGAGCGGCACGCCCAGCCCGCGCGCCCGCGCCGCGGTCTCGGCGGCCGCCTCGGTCGAGAGCGCGAGGGCAGTGAGCAGCGTCCGGTGCGACTGGCGTTCGAGGCTGTCCATGTCGCGGTCGGTCAATCGGCTGATCACCAGCGCTGTCGCGCCGCGCTCGAGCAGCATCCGCTCCTGGGGGGTGGCCTGCGGGCCGCACCGCATGACGAGCCGACCCCAGCTGCCACCGGACGGCGTCGCGACGTCGATGACGGCCCAGCCGTCCCAATTCGCCCGCGACCCGCGCCGCACCCGGCTCTCCCAGGCGGCGAGCACCGCGGGCGCGTCACCGTCCGGGCAGCTGTAGGCGAGGACGTGGTGGGTCAGGTTCTCGTGGATGACCGGCCGGCCGGACATCGAGGCAACCAGGTCGACGACCTCCTGCGGTCCGGCGCCGGCGAGCGTGAGCCCGGTGAACGCCTGATGCGCCTCGTCCGATGCGATCAGCTCCTGCATCCGCACGTCGAGGATGAGCGTGTGCACCGCCTGCGTCATCGCGACGAACGGGGTCTCACGGCGCAGCTCGATCAATGGCAGCTCGGTGCGCTCGGCGGCCTCGACGAGCTCGGCCGGCAGCGTGCCCCGATAGCGACGGCCCAGCTCGACCGCCAGGCCGGACACGCCCGCAGCGCTCAATTCGCTCGCATACCGGGCGAGCGCATCGCCCGACTCCGGCAGCGCGATGCCGGTGGTGAGAATCAGCTCGCCGCCCTCGAGCAGGTGCGCGATGTCGGCGACCTCGCTGACATGCACCCACCGGACCCCGCGCTCGAGTTGGTCCTTCCCGGCGAGCACGACCGGGTCGGCGCGCCGGACCGCCGCGAGCTCGAGGACGGTCGCGAGCGTCGGCAGCACTGACTCACCATACATTTCGTCGGGTGCGGCGCGATTTCCCGACGATCTGTCGGTTACGCGACCCGGGCGCCGCGGCCTAGCGTCGCCCCATGGTTGAGCGCATATCCCATTGGATCGCCGGCGGAGTTGCCGCCGGGACGTCAGGCCGTTCCGGCCCGGTCTTCAATCCCGCGACCGGGTTGCAGTCGGGCGAGGTCGACTTCGCCTCGGCTGCCGAGGTCGGCACCGCAGTCGCCGGCGCCAAGGCCGCCGCCCAGGATTGGCGTGCCTCGTCGCTGTCGCGTCGCTCGGCGGTGCTGTTCGCCTTCCGCGAGCTGTTGCACAACGGGGCGGACGAGCTTGCGAAGATCATCACCGCTGAGCACGGCAAGGTGATCGCGGATGCGCAGGGGGAGGTGGCCCGAGCGCTGGAGAACGTCGAGTTCGCCTGCGGGGTGCCGGAGCTGCTCAAGGGCGGCTACAGCGAGCAGGCGGCAACCGGGGTGGACGTCTACTCGATCCGGCAGCCGCTCGGCGTGGTCGCCGGCATTACGCCGTTCAACTTCCCGGCGATGGTGCCGTTGTGGATGGCGGCCAATGCGATCGCGTGCGGCAACGCGTTCGTGCTCAAGCCGTCGGAGAAGGACCCGTCGGCCTCGCTATGGCTGGCCCGCGCCTGGAAGGAGGCGGGCCTGCCGGATGGCGTGTTCAGCGTGGTGCAGGGCGACAAGGAGGCGGTGGACGCGGTGCTGACGCACCCGGACATCGCCGCGGTCAGCTTCGTCGGCTCGACGCCGATCGCCCGCTACATCTACGAGACCGGTACGTCGCACGGCAAGCGCGTGCAGGCACTGGGCGGCGCCAAGAACCACATGCTCGTGCTGCCCGACGCCGACATCGACCTGGCCGCCGACGCCGCGGTCTCGGCCGCCTACGGCGCGGCCGGCGAGCGGTGCATGGCCATCTCGGTCGCGGTGGCGGTGGGCGATGCGGGTGACCGGCTCGTCGATGCGATCGCGGCGCGGCTGCCGAAGCTTCGAGTCGGCAACGGCGCCGACCCGGACACCGACATGGGCCCGCTGATCACCGCCGCGCACCGCGACAAGGTCGCCGGCTACATCGCCGCGGGCGCCGAATCCGGCGCCACGGTCGTCGTGGACGGGCGCGCGGAGGACGTGCCCACGGACGGGTTCTTCCTCGGCACCACGCTGCTCGACCACGTCAAGCCGGCGATGAGCGTCTACACCGACGAGATCTTCGGGCCGGTGCTCTCGGTGGTGCGCGCCGACACCTACGACGCGGCGCTCGAGCTGATCAACTCGAACCAGTTTGCCAACGGCACCGCGATCTTCACCCGCGACGGCGGCGCGGCGCGGCAGTTCCAGTTCGACGTCCAGGTCGGCATGGTCGGCGTCAACGTGCCCATCCCGGTGCCGGTCGCCTACTACTCCTTCGGCGGCTGGAAGGACTCGCTGTTCGGCGACACCCACATGTACGGGCCGGAAGGCATCAACTTCTACACCCGCGGCAAGGTCGTCACCTCCCGCTGGCCGGACCCGGCTACCTCCACCGTCGACCTCGGCTTCCCCCGCACCCGCTAATCGAAGGGAACGTTGCGAGTGAGCAACCCGCTGCACGGCATCCCGGCCGACCGCGACACGATCAAGGCGCTCGACAAGAAGCACGTCTTCCACTCCTGGTCGGCGCAGGGCCTCATCGACCCGCTGCCGATCGCGTCCGCCTCCGGGTCGTACTTCACCGATTTCGACGGCAACCGCTATCTCGACTTCGCCTCGCAGCTGGTCAACGTCAACATCGGACATCAGCACCCGCGGCTGATCGCGGCGATCCAGGAGTATGCGGCCAAGCTGACGACCATCCAGCCGTCGTTCGCCAATGACGCGCGCAGCGAGGCGGCTCGGCTGATCTGCGAGCTCGCCCCCGGTGACCTGAACTGCATCTTCTTCACCAACGGCGGCGCGGAGGCCACCGAGAACGCGATGCGGATGGCCAAGCTGCACACCGGCCGGCAGAAGGTGCTCGCCGCCTACCGCAGCTACCACGGCGCGACGGCCGGGGCGATCACGATGACCGGCGACCCGCGGCGCTGGGGTGCCGAGCCGGCGATGCCCGGCGTCATCCACTACTGGGGCCCGTACCTCTATCGCTCCGCATTCCACGCCAGCACCCCGGAGGAGGAGGCGGAGCGCGCGCTGCAACACCTGCGCGACCTGATCATGGTCGAGGGCAGCCACACGATCGCCGCAATCATCCTCGAGACGGTCGTGGGGACGAACGGCATCCTGGTGCCGCCGCCCGGCTACCTGGCGGGCGTGCGCGCGATCTGCGACGAGTTCGGGATCGTCATGATCGCCGACGAGGTGATGGCCGGCTTCGGTCGCTGCGGCGAGTGGTTCGCGATCGACCGTTGGGGCGTCACGCCCGACCTCATCACGTTCGCGAAGGGCGTCAACTCCGGCTACATCCCGATCGGCGGCGTGCTCATCAATGAGCCGATCGCCGCGACGTTCAGCGAGCGCGTCTATCCGGGCGGGCTCACCTACTCCGGCCACCCGCTGGCCTGCGCCAGCGCCGTCGCCTCGATCAACATCTTCAAGGACGAGGGGATCATCGAGCACGCGCGCCGGCTGGGGACCGACGTCATCGGCCCGGAGCTCGCCAAGGTCGCCGACCGGCACCCGTCGGTGGGCGAGGTGCGCGGGCTCGGCGTCTTCTGGGCGCTCGAACTCGTCCGCGACCGCGACACCCGCGAACCACTCGTCCCCTACAACGCCGCCGGTGCGGCCGCCAAGCCGATGAACGAGTTCGCGGCAGCGTGCAAGCAGCGCGGCCTGTGGCCGTTCACCCATTTCAACCGCACCCACGTGGTGCCGCCGTGCACGTCCACCGAGGCCGAGGTCCGAGAAGGGCTAGGCGTGCTGGACGAGGCGCTGGCGGTCGCGGATTCCTACTACACGGGGAGCACCTCGTGACGACCGAGCGACATCTTGTGGAGCGAGCATGAGCACTGTAAGAGCAGCCATCACCCAGGTCGCCTGGACCGGCGACAAGGAGACCATGATCAAGCGCCACGAGGAGCTGGCGCGCGACGCCGCTGCCGACGGCGTCCAGATCATCGGCTTCCAGGAGCTGTTCTACGGCCCGTACTTCGGCATCCGGCCGGACCAGAAGTACTACGCCTACACCGAGTCGATCCCCGGCCCGACTGTCGAGCGCTTCCAGGCGCTGGCCAAGCAACTGAGCCTGGTGATCGTCCTGCCCATCTACGAGGTGGCGAACGAGGGCGAGTACTACAACACCGCGGCGGTCATCGACGCCGACGGTGCGCTGCTCGGCAAGTACCGCAAGCACCACATCCCGAACCTCCCGCAGTTCTGGGAGAAGTTCTATTTCCGGCCCGGCAACCTCGGCTACCCGGTGTTCGATACCGCCGTCGGCAAGGTCGGCGTCTACATCTGTTACGACCGGCACTTCCCGGAGGGCTGGCGCGAGCTTGGCCTGAACGGCGCGCAGCTGGTGTTCAACCCGTCCGCCACTAAGCCGGGGCTGTCGAACCGGTTGTGGGAGATCGAACAGCCGGCCGCCGCGGCCGCGAACCAGTACTACGTCGCGGCGAACAACCGGATCGGCCGCGAGTACGAGGAGTTCGGCGACGACGCCGTGGAGTTCTACGGCACGAGCTACTTCGTCAACCCGCGGGGCAACTTCGTCGGCGAGGTCGGCTCCGCCGACAAGGAGGAGATCGTCACCCGCGACCTCGACTTCGACGAGATCACCCGCACCCGCAACGACTGGCAGTTCTACCGCGACCGCCGCCCGGAGTCGTACACGAAGACGGTGCAGCCATGAGCCGCACCCTCATCAAGGGCGGGACGGTGGTGTCGTCCACCGGCGCGTCCGTGCACGACGTGCTCGTCGACGGCGAGACGATCGCGGCACTGCTCGCGCCGGGCGCGCTCGAGGTCACCGCCGACACGACGATCGACGCAACAGGCAAGTACGTGATCCCCGGCGGCATCGACGTGCACACGCACATGGAGCTGCCCTTCGGCGGCACCTACGCGTCGGACACGTTCGAGACGGGCAGTCGCGCCGCCGCATGGGGCGGGACGACCACGATGATCGACTTTGCCGTGCAGGCGTACGGCGAGCGCGTCCAGGACCAGTTGCAGGTCTGGCACGACAAGGCCGCCGGCAACTGCGCGATCGACTACGCCTTCCACCAGATCATCGGCGACGTCAACGACGAGTCGCTGAAGGCGATGGACGAGCTCATCGACGAGGGCGTCACCAGCTTCAAGCTGTTCATGGCCTATCCCGGCGTCTTCCTCAGCAGCGACGGGCAGATCCTGCGCGCGATGCAGTCGGCGGCCGGCAACGGCGGGCTGATCATGATGCACGCCGAGAACGGCTCGGCCATCGACGTGCTCGTCAAGCAGGCGCTCGAGCGCGGCGAGACCGCGCCGTACTACCACGGCCTGACCCGGCCGTGGCAGACCGAGCAGGAGGCGACGCACCGCGCGGTCATGCTCGCCGACATCACCGGCGCGCCGCTCTACGTCGTGCACGTCTCGGCCAGGCAGGCGCTCGAACGGATCGCCGCGGCGCGCGGCGAAGGCCGCAACGTCTTCGGCGAGACCTGCCCGCAGTACCTGTACCTCTCGCTGGAGGAGCACCTCGGCGCACCCGGGTTCGAGGGGGCGAAGTGGGTCTGCTCGACGCCGCTGCGCGCCCGCGCCGAGGGCCACCAGGACGAGCTCTGGAAGTACATCAGCACCGGCGACATCACGGCGGTGTCCACCGACCACTGCCCGTTCTGCATGAAGGATCAGAAGGAACTCGGCCTGGGTGACTTCTCGAAGATCCCGAACGGCATCGGCAGCGTCGAACACCGGATGGATCTGATCTATCAGGGCGTCGTCGACGGCCGCATCTCGCTCGAGCGCTGGGTGGACGTCTGCTGCACGACGCCGGCCCGGATGTTCGGGCTGTACGGCCGCAAGGGCGTGCTCGCCCCGGGCGCGGACGCGGACATCGTCGTCTACGACCCGAACGGGCACACGTCCATCGGCATCGGCAAGACGCACCACATGAACATGGATCACTCGGCGTGGGAGGGTTTCGAGATCGACGGGCACGTCGACGTCGTGCTCTCGCGCGGCGCCGTCATCAAGGACGAGACGGGATACGTCGGCAGCAAGGGCCACGGCAAGTTCGTCAAGCGCGGCCTCTCACAGAACCTGATCTGAGACGGGGTGACCGGTGGACTTCGGGGTAGTGCTGCAGAACGACCCGCCCGCCTGGCGGATCGTGGAATTCGCGAGACAGGCGGAGATCCTCGGGTTCACGCACGTGTGGGCGTTCGACTCGCATTTGCTGTGGCAGGAGCCGTACGTCATCTTCAGCCAGATCCTGTCCAACACGCGACGCGTGAAGGTCGGGCCGATGGTGACCAATCCGGCCACCCGCGACTGGACGGTCACCGCATCGCTGTTCGCCACGTTGAACGAGATGTTCGGCAACCGGACGATCTGCGGCATCGGCCGCGGCGACTCGGCCGTCCGCATGCTCAACGGCTCGCCGGTGACGCTCGCGACCCTGCGTGAGTCGATCGAGGTCATCCGCGCCCTCGCGAACGGCGAGCAGGCGTCCTACAACGGCAACCTGCTGCAGTTCCCGTGGTCGGTCGGCTCAGAGCTGCCGATGTGGGTGGCCGCGTACGGGCCGAAGGCGCTCGCCCTCACCGGCGAGGTGGCGGACGGATTCATCCTGCAGCTCGCCGACCCGACCATCACGGAGTGGGCGATCGCCGCGGTGCGCAAGGCGGCCGCCGACGCAGGCCGCGACCCGTCGTCGGTCACCATCTGCGCGGCGGCACCGGCCTACGTCACGGACGGCACGCCGGCCAACCTCGAGCACGCGCGCAACCAGTGCCGGTGGTTCGGCGGGATGGTCGGCAACCACGTCGCCGACATCGTGAACCGCTACGGCGCGGACAAGTCCGGCGTGCCGAAGCCGCTGGTGGACTACATCTCGGGGCGCACCGGCTACGACTACAACCAGCACGGCAAGGCGGGCAACACGCACACCGATTTCGTGCCGGACGACGTCATCGACCGGTTCTGCCTGATCGGGCCCGTCGAGACCCACGTGGCCCGGCTGCGCGAGCTCGAATCGCTCGGCGTCGACCAGTTCGCGCTGTACCTGCAGCACGACGCGAAGTCCGAGACACTTGCCGCCTACGGCGATCGGGTGCTGCCCGCGGTCAACATCCGCAAGGCCGCCAAGGCATGAGCCGAGCTGTCGGCAGGACGGCACTGGTCGGCCGGTGGGTCGGCCGCGGCGTGCTCGTCGTGCTGGCGCTGGCAGCGCTCGGGGCGATCTGGGAGGCGTACAAGTCCTGGGGGCCGGCCGACGGCGTGAAGGTGTTCGGCGCCCGCATCCTGCCGCGCACCACCGACTCGTCGATGCCGCACCTGTCGACGATCTGGCACGCGTTCGGCCAGCAGGAGGTCGGCGGCGCGATCACCTTCGGCCCGACGAAGACCGTCCTGGACTCGGTCTACGACGCGGCGCTGCACACGCTGCGCTGGGCCGCTGCCGGATTCGCGATCGGCGTGGTGGTCGGCATGTTGTTGGCGCTGGCGATGGATCGGCTGCTGATCGCCGAACGCGCACTGATGCCCTACGTGGTGCTCAGCCAGACCGTCCCCCTTATCGCGCTCGCACCGCTGGTGAGCAAGTGGGGGCAGGGCTGGGGCTTCTGGGATCGCTGGATGTCGGTGTCGGTCATCGCTGCCTACCTCGCGTTCTTCCCGGTGGCGGTCGGCATGATGCGCGGCCTCAAGTCACCGAGCGCCGTGCACAGCGACTACTTCCGCTGCTCGGCGGCCGGCTGGTGGAAGACGCTGATTCGTTTGAAGCTGCCCTCCTCGGTGCCCTTCCTCGTCCCGGCACTGCGCCTCGCCGCCGCCGCGGCGGTCGTGGGCAGCATCGTCGCGGAGATCTCGGTCGGCCAGGAGGGCGGGATCGGAAGGCTCATCATCGACTACTCGCAGCAGGCCACCGGCGATCCGTCCCGGGTCTATGCCGCTGTGATCGGCGCCGCGGCGCTCGGCCTTGCCGCGGGCGCCGCAGTCACCGTCTTCGACCTCGCGCTGTGGCGCTATCACCGAGGAGCTGCGTCCTGATGAACCAGCCGGCTGTCGAGCTGCGCGGGGTCGGCAAGACGTTCGCCGCGCGGCGCGCAACCGTCGTCGCGTTGGAGGACATCAACCTCACGATCGCGCGCGGCGAGTTCGTGTCGCTGATCGGCCCGTCCGGGTGTGGCAAGTCGACGCTGTTGCGCATCATCGCCGACCTGCTCCAGCCGACGGAGGGCGCGGTCGCGGTCAACGGCAAGCCGGCCGGCAAGGCACGCCTCGACCAGGACTACGGCATCGCGTTCCAACAGGCCGGGCTGCTCGACTGGCGCACCGTGCTCGCCAACATCGAGCTGCCGCTCGAGCTGCACGGCATCGATCGCACGCGACGCCGGGGCCGGGCGATGGAGCTGATCGAGCTGGTCGGCCTGACCGAATTCGCGAAGCACCGGCCGCCGCAGCTGTCCGGCGGCATGCAGCAGCGTGTCGCGATCGCGCGCGCGTTGGCCGAGAGCCCGACGCTCTTGCTGATGGACGAGCCGTTCGGCGCGCTCGACGAGATGACGCGCGAACGGATGCAGAGCGAGCTCGTGCGGATCGCTGGCGAGACGGAGGCGGCCGTCGTGTTCGTCACCCACTCGATCCCGGAAGCGGTCTTCCTCTCCGACCGGGTGGCGATCATGTCCGCGCGGCCCGGGCGGATCACCGAGGTCGTCCCCGTCGAACTCGGAAACCGGACCGACGACACCCGCGAGGCACCGGCGTTCTACGCGGCCATCACGCAGGTGCGCGAGGCGCTGCGCGGCCGGCCGGTGCCGGAGGCCGCGAAGGTCGAGGTCGACATCGAGCAGGCACAGGGCGCGCTGTGAAACGTGCGGCCGCGGCGCTGCTCCCCCCGCTCGTGTGGGGGGCGTTGTGCGTCGCCGGCTGGCAGCTGTTCGTCCGCGCCCTCGACGTCCGCAGCTACGTGCTGCCGGCGCCGAGCGACATCTGGACGGCGGCCGGTGACGCGCATTCGCGGATCGTCTCTGCCGCCGGGCACAGCGGCCTGAACGCGCTGGTGGGCCTGGTCGTCGGTGCTGTCGCGGGCGTGCTGCTGGCCGCGCTTGCCGCCCGGCTGCCGATCCTCGGCGGGGCGGTCACGCCGATCGTGGCCGCCCTCGCCGCGATTCCGATCGTCGCCCTGGCGCCCTTGCTGAACGACATGTACTCGCCGCTGTCGCCGCTGCCGCGCCGCGAGGTCGTCGCGCTCAGCGCCTTCGTCCCGATCTTCTTCAACGTGCTGCGCGGGCTGCGCCAGCTCACGCCGGTGCATCGCGAGCTCATGCGCAGCTACGCCGCGTCGGGGACGGCCATCCTGCGCACGATCCGCATACCCGGCGCGCTCCCGCACTTCTTCACCGGACTGCGCATCGCGTCATCACTCGCCGTGATCGCCGCGATCGTCAGCGAGTACTTCGGCGGACTCCAGGACGGGCTCGGCTCGCGCATCACGTCATCGGTCGGCGCGACGGACTATCCCGCAGCCTGGGCCTCGGTGGTCGGCGCCGTCGTCCTCGGGCTGCTCTTCTACATCGGCGCGCTGCTGTTGGAGCGCGCCGTACTCGGGCGGCGGGCAGCGCCTGCGACCTGAGGCACCACAAACGGGGGCGGCGCGGCCGCGAAACCGAAAACCGAACAGGAGGCATGTGCATGAGGGGTCGCAAGAGAGGGGCACTCGCCGGCGCGACCGCGATGGTGTCCGCGGCGCTGCTGACGGCGGCGTGCAGCAGCAGCGGCGGTGGTGGAGGTGACAACTCGGCTCCGCCGGACACGTCCGGCAAGAAGGTCGACGTCACGCTGCAACTGCAGTGGGTCACCCAAGCGCAGTTCGCCGGCTACATCGCGGCGCTGAAGAAGGGCTATTACAACGCCCAGGGCCTGAACGTGTCGATCGTCCCGGCCGGCACCGACACCGTGCCGCAGACGACCGTCGACGACGGCGGTTCGGCCGACTTCGCCATCGCGTGGGTGCCGAAGGCGCTGCAGTCGCGCGAGCAGGGTGCGGACATCACCGACGTCGGGCAGGTGTTCCAGCGATCCGGCACGCTGCAGATCTCGTTCAAGGACAACGGCATCACCTCCGTCACGGACCTGAAGGGCAAGACGGTCGGCGACTGGGGCTTCGGCAACGAGTACGAGCTGTTCGCGGGCATGACCAAGGACGGGCTCGATCCGGGCAGCGACGTCAAGATCGTCCAGCAACAGTTCGACATGAACGCATTCCTCGCCGGCGACATCGATGCGGCGCAGGCGATGATCTACAACGAGTACGCGCAGGTGCTCGAGGCGAAGAACCCGAAGACCGGTCAGCTCTACCAGCCGTCCGACCTCAACGTCATCAACTGGAACGACGTCGGCACCGCAATGCTGCAGGACGCGATCTGGGCCAACACGAAGAAGCTGCAGGACCCCGCGTTCCAGGACACGACGGTCAAGTTCCTGACCGCGAGCTACCAGGGCTGGATCTACTGCGCGTCGAACCCGAGCGACTGTCGCGACATGGTCGTGCAGGCCGGGTCGAAGCTCGGCGCGAGCCACCAGCTGTGGCAGACCAACGAGGTCAACAAGCTGATCTGGCCGTCGCCGAACGGCATCGGGATGGTCGACAAGTCGGCGTGGGACCGCACCGTCAGCATCGCCCAGGACACCAAGAACGCCGACGGCGACACCGTCCTCAAGGCGGCGCCGACCGGTGAGGCCTACACCAACGAGTTCACCGAGAAGGCGCTGCAGAACCTGAAGGACATGGGGCTGGACACCACCGGCGCGAACTTCAAACCGATCACGGTCTCGCTCCAGCCCGGCGGCAGCTGATCGAATAGCGACTTGTCCGCCCTTCGGTAGGTCATCACGTGCCGAAGGGCGGACAACTCGCTGGGCGCGGGCGGCGCGGGCAGCTGATCAGGTGGAGACGACGCCGACGAGCACGGCCTCCGGGTCGTCGAACCACACCCCGCCGGAGCCGAGGTAGCGGAACCGCATCTCCTGCCCCGCCGGCACGCTGACGCTGACGCTGCGCGTGCCGTTGCTGCGCCGCACCAGCTTGTGCACGCCGGGCTGCCAGCCGTTGAAGTCGCCGACCGCCGACACCGGGCCGTCGTGCACGTTGTCCGGCAGCACGAACTGGATCTTGGACGTCCCCGTCTTGCGGTTGGTGCTCACCCGAATTGCCATCTCCGCCGTTCCTCCGTCTCCTTCGCCGCGCCTCGGCCGCGCGACGCGAGCACGGTAAGGCTCACCGCCGCGCCGCTCGTGCTCCGACACGCGCACGTTCACCCACTGGTAACAAAACGCTGGCAAACACGGCAGCCAAACCCGTATCAGGCAGCCCGGCCCGGCCTCTACATTCGTGTCACCCCGGGACGCCGTTGCCCGGGGCTAGGGGCATAAGTCCGGGAAGGGTCCGCCATGACACAAACGACATCGCCGTCCCCAGCCGTTCCGTCCGACCAGGGCGGTAGTCCGTTACCGGACCAGGACGGCGCCGGCCGGATCAGCGCCGGCATCGCCGCAGCCGCATCCGGGCTCGGCGCGCTGGGCAAGCTGCCGGGCACCTGGACGGGGCACGGTTTCAGCCAGATCTGGCGCCCCAAGCACGGCACCAATGACCACTTCCTCCAGCTCAACCTCACCCGCGAACACCTAGTGTTCAACTCCATCGGCGGGCTCGTCCCCAACCGCGGTTTCGCGCAGCCCGACATCGAGCTCACCGGCGTGCGCTACTTGCAGCAGATCAGCGACGACAGCGGATTCCCGCCGCCCACCGGCGGCGGCGCGCTGCACCTCGAGCCCGGCTTCTGGCTCAACGTCCCCGCGACGACTCACCCGCACGCGCCGGCCAGCATCGTGCGGCTGGCCTCGATTCCGCATGGGACGGCCGTCCTCGCCCAGGGTGCTGCCGAGCAGATCGACGGCCCACCGCCGATCCACAAGGTCGACATCACGCCGTTCGCGATCGGCCAGCCGAACCAGAAGGTTCCCTTCCCGCACGAGACCAACCTCAACCACAACAGCAACCTGCGGAACAGCCCGCTGCCGGCCGGCATCACCCAGGAGCTCGTCGACAACCCGAACGCGCTGCTCAGCGATCGGCTCGCGCATCAACAGGTGGTGCACACCACGGTCCTGCACATCACCTCCGGAGATATCGACGGCGGCGGCCTGCGCGACATCCCGTTCCTCGGCCCGAACGCCGCCGCCAACCACCTGACGGCCACCTTCCGGATCGAGACCGTCAAGCATCCGCACGGCGGCACGTTCCTCCAGTTGCAGTACACCCAGCAGCTCAACCTCGACTTCGCCGGGTTGAGCTGGCCGCACGTCACGGTGGCCAACCTCGTCCTCACCGGCGCCTGATCGACCGGTCGCCGCCCCGCGACTTCGGGTGACAGCCCGCCAGGGAGACTGGCGGGCATGGATCCGAAGGATGTCGCGGGGCGGCTGCTGGACGCCCATGTGGAGTTCGTCCTCGGCGAGCTGACCGGCAAGCGGCTGGGCCGGGTCATCGCGCGCGACGTCGATGACCTGCTCGCCCTCGCCGAGCACGTGACGGTGACGGACGTGCTGGACCAGGACGTCGCAAAGCAGGTCGCGCGTCGGCTCGCGGAGCGGATCGGCGGCAGCGCGCTGCTCGAGGATCTGGTGATGGCGCTGTCCGACGCGATCTACGATCTGTCGGCGAGCGAGACCCACCAGCTCGGCGAGGTCGTCGGCCGCGAGCCGGTGGAGTCGCTGGTCGTGCAGGTGCTGCGCATGCACACGCTGCACGAGCGGGCGCTCGCCCGGATGAACGAGAGCCCACTCGTCGCACGCGTCGCGCAGCGCTTCGTGGCGACCATCGTCAACGACTTCATCGCGCAGAACCGGCAGGTCGCCGAACGGCTGCCCGGCGCGAAGTCGCTGTTCTCGCTTGGGACGAGCGCGGCCCGCACGGTCGGCCGGGTCTCGTTCGTCGGCGCGGCGGCCGACAAGGGCACACAGCTCGCGATCCGGCAGACGACGGGCGCGATGCGCGAGATGCTCAACGACGCCCCGCTGCAGGCCGCCGCGATGGAGATGTGGGATCTGCACGCCGACGAGCCGATCAGCGACCTGCGCGAATACCTGAGCAAGCAGGAGCTGCGCGAGCTCGTGGCGCTCGTGCACGAACTCGTCACCAGCGCGCGCTCGAGCGAGTACGCAGGCGCGCTCGTCGACGAGTGCGTGGACGTCTTCTTCGCGCAGTACGGCGGGCGCTCGCTGGCGTCGTTGCTGCCGGAACTCGGCATCACCCGCGACGACCTCGTCGACGACCTGCGCGAGCTGTTGCCGCCGTTACTCGAAGCGGCTCGCGCGGACGGGCGTCTCGAGGAACTCGTACGCGTCAGGCTGGCGCCGTTCTACGCGTCGAAGAAGGTGCACGCGATCCTGAGTTGATCCGAGGCGTGCGCGATCTTCCTGCACCTGGCGCGTCCAGCCACCGCAAGCGCAGGAAGATCACCGGGCACACGCAGTCATCAGACCGCGGCGGCTTTCACGTCTACCGGGATGCCGTTGAGCACGGCGGTGCCGCTCGGCGCGTCGAGCAGCAACTCGTCCGCCAGCACATTCGAGTTCACGCCGGCGTGCGCGCGGGCCACCTCGCCGCGCGTGCCCGGCACGTCGTGACCCCAGCCGTGCGGAATGCTCACCACGCCGGGACGCACGGTGTCGGTGATCTCGATCGGCACCGTCACCGCTCCGGTCCGAGAGCTCACCTGCGCCAGGGCGCCGTCGACCAGGCCGAGCTTGTCCGCGTCGTCCGGGTGGACGTGCGCGGTGCACCGATTCGCGCCGCGGACCAGCGGCGCGATGTTGTGCATCCACGAGTTGTTCGAGCTGAGTTGCCGGCGTCCGATGAGCACGAATTGCGCGGGCGCCTGCTCCAGCGCAGCGGCCAACCGCGGCACGTCCTCGGTGATCGCCGGCGGCGCGATTTCGATCTTGCCGCTCGCCGTGGTCAGGACGTCCGGGATGCGCGGCTCGAGCGGGCCGAGGTCGAGCCCGTGCGGCGCAGCCTCGAGATCGGCCAGCGTCAATCCGTATGGCCCGCCGCGCAGCATGATGTCGACGAGCCGCGCCGGACCGCGCCGATGTGCCACGACTGCCGGATCGACGCCGGCGCGCTGCGCCGCCTGCGCAGCGACGAACCCGTCCAGCGCCGCGACATCGGCGGCCGGGCCCTGGCCGGTGACGACGCCGACGAGGCGCAGGATCGTCTCCCACTCCTGCGGCAGGTCGGTCGGGAGCACCGCCGGCGTCCAGTTCGCGACGTTGCGCACCGACAGCTGGTAGAAGACCAGATCGAAATGATCACGTGCCAGCGGCGGCGGCCCGGGCAGGATGACGTCGGCGTGCCTCGATGTCTCGTTGAGGTACACGTCGAGCGATACCATGAAGTCCAGTTCGTCGAGCGCAGCAGCGAGCCGCGCGGCATTCGGCGTCGACACGCACGGGTTGCCGCCGACCGTGATCAGCGCGCGCACCTGACCGTCGCCCGGCGTCATGATCTCGTCGGCCAGCGTGGCGACCGGCAACTCGCCCATCACCTCGGGTAACCCGCGCACCCGGCTGCGCCACCGGCCGTGCACGAAGCCGCGGCGGCGCGGCGTGGCGTTCGTCTGGCCGCCCGGCGCCAGCGGGAACATCGCGCCGCCGGCGTGGTCGAGGTTGCCCGTCAGCACGTTGATTGCATCCACCAACCAGCTGGCCAGCGTGCCGAAGGCCTGCGTCGTCGTGCCGATTCGCCCGTAGACCGCGGCCCGCTCTGCCGCGGACAGCGCGCGGGCCAGCTCGCGGATCTCGTCGGCCGGCACTCCGACGGCGGGCGCCACGGGGTCCGGCGCGAAGGGCGCCATCAGCGCGTGCACCTCGTCGACGCCGTCGACGTGCCCGTCCAGGTGCCGCAGGCGCACCAGCCCCTCGGCGAACAGCACGTGCACAAGTGAGGCCAGCAGCAGCGCGTCCGTCCCCGGCCGGATCTGCAGGTGCTCATCGGCGGCCTCGGCGGTCAGCGTGCGACGCGGGTCGACGACCACGATGCGCCCGCCCCGCGACCGGATCGCCTTCAGCCGGCCGCGCATGTCCGGCGCGGTGAGCAGGCTGCCGTTCGAGACCAGCGGGTTCGCGCCGAGCAGCAGCAGGAAATCGGTGCGATCGACGTCCGGAATCGGAATCGAGAGGCCGTCACCGAACAGATACCCGGACGAGAAGTGCTTGGGGATCTGGTCGACAGTGCCTGCCGTGTAGAAGTTCTGCGTACCGAGCGCCTTCCACAGCACGCGGCCGTAGAGCAGCGAGCCGAGATTGTGCGCACCCGGATTGCCTACGTACACCCCGACCGAGTTCTTGCCGTGCGTGGCCGGGATCGCCGGCAGCCGGCTGTCGATCTCTGCAAAGGCCGCCTCCCAGGTTGCCTCGACGAATCCGCCGCCGCGCTTGATCAGCGGCGTGCGCAACCGGTCGGGATCCTCGTGCAACGCCTTGAGCGACGCGCCCTTCGGGCAGATGAAACCGTGGGAGAACACGTCGTCCTTGTCGCCGCGGACGGCTTCGATGCGGCCCGCGTCGAGGGCGACCTCGAGACCGCAGGTGGCCTCGCACAACGGACAGGTGACGTACTCGGTACGCATGAGGCGGATCGTATGCCCCTGAATTACGTCCCGGGCAATGTTCGGCCAAGGTCCACAACTACACCGCCGAAGGTCCCGCCGGCAGGGATCCGCTCACACCGCCCGACAGCGGTGCCGACATCCATGGGAATACCTGGCGGCCACCCGACGGAAAATCCGCCTAGGAGCCACTTTGCGCGCCAAGAAGTTCGTCACGCTGCTCGCGAGCGCGGCGACGCTCGCGTCCGTTGCCCCGCTTGTAGCCGCGCAGTCGGCGAGTGCGGTGGCCCCGTCCTGTTCGTCGGTCAACATCGGGCTGACGTCGCTGGCCGGGCCCAACTTCTACATCGACAACGGTCAGACACCGTCGTTCAACAACTCCTACACCTGATACAAGGTCACGAACTCGACCGGTTCCGCGATGAGCGACACCTGGGTGCAGATCTCGAACCTGAGCGGCAACATCACGCTGGCGTCCGGGCAGGCGGCCGCGGAGCAGATCCCGTCGCTCGGCGTCGGTGTGTCGAGCTCAGTGTTCTTCTACCTTTCCACAGCAGCCAAGACCACGACTGCGCAGAACTTCACGGTCAACGTCTACCGCCACGACCCGGCCCTCGCCGGCGCCACCGCGCTCTGCACGATGACCGACGGCTTCAGCACCGTGGCCGGTTCGACGTCCGCGAACCCCAACAAGGTCACCGGGATCACGGTGAGCGGCGGGGCTCCGGTGCTCGGCTCGACGTTCATCGTTACCGTCACCGGCAACACCGGCCAAATCGGCTCGGGCACGACCGGCGACCCGCAGATGATCTGGATGAGCCCGTCCGTCGCCGCGAACTGGCCGGCCGACTCGTTCCGCTTGCTCAGCACGAACCTCAACATCCCCGATGTTTCGAACGGCACCGCCACTGACCATCCGAACATCCTCCGGCTGACGAACCTGGGCGCGACGAAGCGCGACTACACGGCCACGTACACCTTCCGGGCCATCAACTTCACCAGCTCGCCCACGCAGGTGAAGCCGGTGCAGGAGATCTCGAACGGCTCGGGCGTGGCGTACACCGGCCGGTACAGCGCGACGCTGCCCACCATCGCGCAGCCGACCAACACGCTGCACGTCGGCCTCGTGGCCTCTCCGCAGCAGGTGAACCTCGGCGGCGGCTCCGTCGACTACACCGGCACTCTGTACGGCACCGCAGGCTCCAACATCGACTCCTTCACGGTCACGCCGCCGAGCGGCGCGACGTTCGTCGCCGGCTCGGCAAAGTACGACGGCGCGTCGATCGCCGACCCGCTCAGCGGTTCCGGCAAGCTCGTCTTCCCGGGGCCATTCCCGCTGACCAGCTCGAGCGCACCCCTCACCTTCAAGCTGCAACTGCCTGCGACGCCCGGTGACCGCGTCACGACTCTCACGGGTCAGCTCGGCAGCGCGGTGATCGGAACCGACACCGGCGACGTCAGCGGAGCGAGCCCGGCGACGGCCGGCGTCAACGTCGACGCGGCACCAGCCGCCGGGGACTTCGCCATCACCGCGGCGAAGGGCAGGACCACTCCAGCGATCGACCTGCTCGCGCACCTCACCGACCCGAACAGCTCCGACACCCTGACCATCACCGCAGCGAGCTCGGGCACGCACGGCGCCGTCTCGCTCAGTGGCCGCTTCGCGACCTACACCTCCACCAGCAACTACACCGGCCCGGACAGCTTCACCTACACCGCCAGCGAGGGCCGCGGCGCAACGGCGACGGGGACCGTCAACGTGCGGGTCACCGGGGTGACCCCGCAGACGATCACCTTCCCGTCACTCGACGACATGACGCTGGGCGGCACGCAGTCTGTGGGCGCGAGTTCGAGTTCCGGGCTGCCGGTCGCGTACTCCAGCCTGACCCCGACGACCTGCACCGTCGACGCGACCACCGGCGTAGTCACCGCCCTCGCGGTCGGCACCTGCACCATCGCCGTCGACCAAGACGGCGACAGCACCTACCTGCCGGCCGAGGAAGTCACGCAGGACGTCACCATCAGCAAGCGCGGCCAGTCGATCACCTTCGACACACTCGACCCGCTCTACGTCGGCGACACCGAGACCGCATCCGCGACCAGCGACTCGCCGCTTGCGGTGCGCTATTCGTCGCTGACCCGGTTCATCTGCAGCGTGGACCCGGACAACGGCGAGATCACCGCGCTGACCGAGGGCACCTGCACCATCGCCGTCGACCAGGACGGCAACGACACCTACGCCGCCGCCGAGCAGGTCACCCAGGACCTCACGATCACCAAGCGGGCCCAGGCGATCAACAACACCAGTTCGGTCGGCCGTCGCGTCGGCGTCCTCACCGGGAGCGTGACGCTCACCGCCGAGAGCACGTCGAATCTGCCGGTCGCCTTCGCCAGCGACACGTCGGACGTGTGCACGGTCGACGCACACACCGGGGTGGTCACGCTCGTCGCTTTTGGCACGTGCAAGATCACCCTCAGCCAGGGCGGCAACGAGACCTACGCCGCGGCCGAGCCGGTACGCACCACGTTCACGGTCACGCCCGCGACCCAGACAGTTTTGTTCACCCCGCCCGCGCAACTGCTGACCGGCTCGGCACCGTTCACGCTGAACGGTGCGGCGAGTTCGGGCCGCACGGTGGACTACACCGTCACCAGCGGCACCGACGTCTGCGCCGTTTCGGACGATCAGGTCAGCGTGACAGGCACCGGGGCGTGCGTGATCACGGCCAGCGCGGCCGGCGATGCCATCTACACAGCGGCCGTCCCGGTGAGCAGGACGATCCAGGTCGTGCAACCCGCGGACGACAACGCGCTGATCCCGGCGACCACCGGGGTTTACACGGCGCACGTCATCCGGGTACTCGACAACGATCCGGCCAATCTCACGCTGACAGCGCTCAGCCAGCCCGCGCACGGCACTGCGGTGATCTCCACGGGCCGTGTGCTCTACACGCCGGACGTGCGCTTCCGCGGTGTCGACCACTTCCGCTACCAGGTGCGCGTCGACTCCGGCCGTTCCGCGTGGGCGACTGTGACGGTGACCGTGCTCAACGCAGTGCCCACGGCACGCGACGCGACGTTGCACCAGACGGCGGGCACGGATGAGCGGCTGGACATCCAGGCGAGCGATCCCAACGATGACTCGCTCTCGCTCAGCGTCGTGCATCGTCCGGCCGGTGTCGACACGTCGGTCAGCGGGTTGACACTCACGGTGAACCCGGCGGCCTGGGTAAGTGGCCAGGTCACGATCACGGTCGCCGTCCATGACGGCGCAGGTGGAACGGCGACGGCGCGCGTGGTCGACACCGTGCGGCCGGATGCCGTCGGCAGCGCGCACCGCAGCATCTCCCCCAAGGGCACCGAGATCAGCTGGTCGAAGTCCGAGACCGACGGCGCCGAGTACGTGGTCCGGGTCGGTGGGCAGACCGTCTGCCACACGCGTGAGCTGAGCTGCAGCATCTCCCGGCTGCTCGGCCCGGCGCTGCGGGTCACCGTGACCGTGCTCGGTCACGATGGCACCACGTCGGACGAGACGGTTGCCGTGCCGGTGCACGGCAAGCAGGTACTCGTCGCGACGGGTGTACTTCGCATCCGGTAGCTGGACCCTGACCGATAACCAGCGGACGTTCCTCAAGCGCGTCGCGCACCGGATCGACGACAACGGATTCACCGACGTGCACCTTGCCGGCTACACCGACTCGCTCGGCTCCGTCGCGTACAACATGCGCCTTTCGCACCAGCGCACCTCGACGGTGGCCGCACTGCTCCGGCAGACGACCGGTCTCACCAGCGATCAGGCGTGGTACGGCGAGAAGGACCCGGCGGCGTCCGGCGCCTCGGCGGCCGCCAACCGGCGCGTGGAGATCTACATCTCCTGAGGCACGCGAGCTGGATCAGAGCGGCGTCACGTAGGCGCCGCTGATCCCGCCGTCGACGAGGAATGTCGAAGCGGTGACGAACGACGCGTCGTCGCTGGCGAGGAACGCCACCGCGGCGGCGATCTCGTCGGCCTCGCCGAAGCGACCCATCGGGATGTGCACCATGCGGCGCGCGGCCCGCTCCGGATCTTTCGCGAACAACTCCTGGAGCAGCGGGGTGTTGATCGGGCCGGGGCACAGCGCGTTCACCCGGATGCCGTCCCGGGCGAATTGCACGCCGAGCTCGCGGCTCATCGCGAGCACGCCGCCCTTGCTGGCCGTGTAGGAAATCTGCGAGGTCGCCGAGCCGAGCACTGCGACGAACGACGCGGTGTTGATGATCGATCCCCCGCCTGCTTCGCGCATGTGCTCGATCGCGTACTTGCAGCACAGGTACACCGACGTCAGGTTCACCTGCTGCACGCGATTCCACGCCTCGAGCCCGGTGACGAGGATCGAGTCGTCGTCCGGCGGCGAGATTCCGGCGTTGTTGAACGCGATGTGGACGCGGCCGAACTCGTCCACGCCGCGGCGGAACAGCGCTTTGACCTGCTCCTCGTCCGTGACGTCGGTGGGGACGAACAGTCCACCGATCTCGGCAGCTGTCTTTTCACCGGCGTCGGCGTCGAGGTCGGCGCACACGACATTCGCGCCCTCGGCGGCGAAGCGGCGCGCTGTCGCGTGCCCGATCCCGCCGCCCGCACCGGTAACAACCGCGGTCCTGCCCTCGAGTCGCCTCACGGACCCTCCTTGGTCGAGATGAAGACGTTCTTGGTCTCGGTGAACGCGAACGGCGCATTCGGGCCGAGTTCGCGGCCGAGCCCGGACGACTTGAACCCGCCGAACGGCGTCCAGTACCGCACCGACGAGTTCGAGTTGACCGACAGGTTGCCGGACTCGATGCCCCGGCTGACGCGCAGCGCGCGGCCGACATCGCGGGTCCAGATCGAACCAGAGAGGCCGAACTCGCTGTCGTTCGCGATCCGGATCGCGTCCGCCTCGTCGTCGAACGGCAGCACTGCGACGACGGGGCCGAAGATCTCGTCGTGCAGCGTACGGTCGGCCGGATCGCTCGGGGTGAGGACGGTCGGCGGGAACCAGAAGCCGGCGCCGCTCGGGGCGCTGCCGCGGAACGCGACCGGCGCGCCGTCCGGGACGTACGCGGCAACTCGCGCGCGTTGGTCGGCGCTGATCAGCGGGCCCATCTCGGCCTTCTCGTCGCTCGGGTCGGTGACCACGACGCCCTTGACCGCCGCCTCGAACAGTTCCATGAAGCGCTCGTAGGCAGCGCGCTCGACCAGGATCCGGGAGCGCGCGCAGCAGTCCTGCCCCGCGTTGTCGAACACCGCGTAAGGAGCGGCGGCTGCTGCACTCTCCAAGTCCGCATCGGCGAAGATCACGTTGGCGCTCTTGCCGCCGAGTTCGAGGGTGACCGGCTTGATCCGCGCGGCGCAGCCGGCCATGATCTGCCGGCCCACCTCCGTCGAGCCGGTGAAGACGATCTTGGCGACGTCCGGGTGCTCGACGAAGCGTTGCCCGACCACGCTGCCCTTGCCGGGCAGCACCTGGAACACATCCGCCGGAATGCCTGCCTCGAGGGCGAGTTCGGCCAGCCGCTGCGCCGTCAGCGGCGTGAGCTCGGCCGGCTTGAGCACCACCGTGTTGCCGGCAGCCAGCGCCGGCGCGAAGCCCCACGACGCGATCGGCATCGGGAAGTTCCAAGGCACGATGACGCCGACGACGCCGAGCGGCTCGTGGAACGTCACGTCCACGCCGTCGGCCACCGGTATCTGCTGGCCGATCAACCGCTCCGGCGCACCCGAGTAGTAGGCGATGACGTCCCGGACGTTGCCGGCCTCCCAGCGCGCGTTGCCGATGGTGTGCCCGGAATTGCGGACTTCGAGTTGCGCGAGGTTCTCGCGACCGGCGTCGACGACCTCGGCGAAGCGGCGCAGCAGGCGCGCGCGGTCGCCCGGCGCGACACCGCGCCACGCGGGGAACGCGGCGCGCGCTCGCGCGATGGCCGCGTCCGTGGCCGGGACGTCGAGCGACTCGACCCGGGTCACCAGCTCCTCGGTGGCCGGGTTGATCACGTCGTGCGTGTTCATGCCGCTGTCCAAACATCTTGCGCCGAGTGGTCAGTTACGAACCGAGTGGTCAGATATAGGTGACCACTCGCGTCACAAGTGACCACTCGGCGCGAGGTGTCCGACGCAAGGCTTCTCATGCCGTCACATCCGCTCGTATCCGCGCACCCGCTCCCAGTCGGTGACCGCAGCGTCGTAAGCGGCGACCTCGACCCGCGCCGCGTTCAGATAGTGGTCGACGACGGCATCACCGAAGGCGAGCCGGGCCAGCTTGCTGCCGTGCAGCAGGTTCGCCGCCTCGCGCAAGGTCGTCGGGATGTGCTCGAAGCCCGCCGTGTACGCGTTCCCGGCGAACGGCGGCGGCGCGTCGAGTTCGTTCTCGACGCCGTGCAACCCGGCCGCGATCATCGCAGCCACCGCGAGGTAGGGATTGACGTCGCCGCCCGGCGCCCGGTTCTCGAAGCGCAGGCTCGGGCCGTGGCCGACGACGCGCAGCGCACAGGTGCGGTTGTCGTACCCCCACGCGACAGCCGTCGGCGCGAACGTGCCGGGCTGATAGCGCTTGTACGAGTTGATGTTCGGCGCGAAGAAGCAGCTCAGCTCGCGGAGTCCGGCGAGCTGGCCGGCGACGAACTGCTCGAAGACGGTGGACACGCCGCCGTCGCGATCGCCGGCCAGGACCGGCTGGCCCGCGTCGTCGCGCAGCGAGAGGTGGATGTGACACGAGTTGCCCTCGTGCTCGTTGAACTTCGCCATGAAGGTGAGCGAGCAGCCCTGCTGCGCGGCGATCTCCTTCGCCCCGGTCTTGTAAATGACGTGGTTGTCGCAGGTGGTCAGCGCGTCCGCGTAGAGGAATGCGATCTCGTGCTGGCCGGGGTTGCACTCGCCCTTCGCGGACTCGACCTGCATGCCGGCGTCGCGCATGCCGAGCCGGATCGCGCGCAGCAGCGGTTCGATCCGGCCGGTGCCGAGGATGGAGTAGTCGATGTTGTACCGGTTGGCCGGGACGAGGTCGCGATAGCCCTTCTGCTGCGCGGTCTCGTAGCTGTCCTCGTTGACGATGAACTCGAGTTCGGTGCCGACATAGGCCGTCCAGCCGCGCTCGGTGAGGCGGGCCAGCTGCCGCTTCAGGATCTGCCGCGGCGACTCGGCCACGTCGGCGCCGTCCAGCCACGTGACGTCGGCGAGCAGCATCGCGGTGCCGGGCTGCCACGGCACCCGGCGCAGCGTGCCGAGATCGGGGACGAGCGCGAAGTCGCCGTAACCGCGCTCCCACGACGCGATCTTGTAGCCCTCGACGGTGTTCATGTCGACGTCCACCGCAAGCAGGTAGTTGCACGCCTCGGTGCCGTGCGCGAGCACCTGGTCGATGAAGTACCGGGCGTCGAGCCGCTTACCCTGAAGTCGGCCCTGCATGTCGGTCATGGCGAGCACAACGGTGTCGATCGAGCCGTCGGCCACCTCGCGACGCAGCACGTTCAGGTCGTAGTTCTCTGCCTGCATGCCGCACCTCTCTGGGAAGGTCTGCCGACCATACCTTCTTGGCCGGGCTTGCGGAACGTCTCGTCGGGTTAGCTCAAGAAGCCTCGCAACAGCGCCGCGGTGCCGTCGACGTGCTCCTCCATCACGGCGCGGGCACGATCGGCCTGGCCGCCGAGGATCGCGTCGACGACGGCCGCGTGCTGCTGGTCCGAGTGCTGGATGTTGCCCTGGATGACGGGGATCGCGCGCAGTAATTCGTCGAGCCGCATCTGCACGTCCGCCACGACGGCTGTGACGAGCGAGCTGCCGCCCAGCGCGGCGATGGCCAGGTGCAGCCGCGAGTCGGCGCGGCGCCGCACGCCCGGCTCGCAGTCCGTCGCCGCGCGCAGGTACTCCCAAAGGCTGGAGCGATCCGCGGCGCTCAGCGTCCGGCTCGCGGCCAACGAGGCTGCCCCCGGCTCCACGACCTTCCGCAGCGAAAGCACGTCCTCGAGGGTGTGCCCGATCGCGCGCTCGATCTGGTCGCGAGAACGGGCGCGCTCGCGGCGCGGCGTCGCGACGAACGTGCCGCCTCCGCGGCCACGACGTGACTCGACCAGGCCGGCGTCGCGCAGCGCCTTGATCGCCTCGCGCAGGGTCACCCGGCTCACCCCGAAGGTGTCGGCAAGCTCGCGCTCCGGCGGCAGCCGGTCACCTTCCTCGAGGACACCGAGCCGGATGCTCTGCGCGAGTCGCTCGATCGTCACCTCGAACGCGTTGCGCACCGGCACCGGCGAGAACATCGTCCGGGTCCACAGCGCTTCGACGTTGCCGCTAGCCATGCGCGGCTCGTTCCGCGCAGGCGGCCACGAACGCGGCGAACAGCTCGTGTCCCGCATAGGCCTCCGGGTGCCACTGCACGCCGAACACCCAGCCGCACTCGGACAACTCGACCGCCTCGACCACGCCGTCCTCGGCCCAGCCGCAGGCGGCCAGCCCCTTGCCGAGCGTCCCGACGCCCTGATGGTGATAGGTCGCGACCTCGATGCGGGGCCCGACGACACCGGCGAGCCGGCTCTCCGACGCCAGCTCGACGGCGTGCCGGCCGTGCTCCCCCAGGCGGGGCTGATGGGAGTCGCTACCGACCTCGTCGGGCAGGTGCTGGACGACATCGCCGCCGCGCGCGACGTTGAGAAGCTGCATCCCGCGACAGACCGCGAGCACCGGAAGATCGCGCTCCAGCGCATCGTCGAGCAGCGCCAACTCCCACGCGTCCCGCGCCACGCGTGGCGCGCCGGTCCGGGCGTGCGGAGCCGCGCCGTAGCGGTCCGGGTCGACGTCCGCGCCGCCGGAGAGGAGCAGCCCGTCCACGCCGTCGAGCGCGGCCGCGGCGCGCGCGGGCGGGGCCGGCGGCAACAGCATCGCGACCCCGCCGGCCTGCTCGATCGCGATGGCGTACGACGCAGGTAGCAGGTCGGTGAGCTCGTCCCAGTCACCGCGCCGGGCCGGCTCGCGGTACGTCGTTGCGCCGATGCGCGGCGGTCGGGCCCGGTTCATCGCCACGCCCAAATGGTAGGGCCGGCAGACCGCATCACGCGCCTCGAACCCGAGTTCCGGAACGATCGAACAGCGGCTCGCTGACAACCTCGCCCGGCACCCAGTCCCCGAACAGGTCGACCTCGACCGGGGTGCCGGGCTTCGCGTCGATGGGCACATACGCGTACGCGATCGAGGTGTCGACCGTGTAGCCGTAGCCGCCGGAGGTCACTCGGCCGACGATCTCGCCGTCGACGCGGACCGGTTCGTTGCCGAGGACAAGTCGCCGCGGATCGGCCAGCGCGATCGCGCGCAGCCGGCGCGTCAGCCCCTCCTCGCGTGCGGCGCGCAGCGCGTCCCGCCCCGCGAAGCCGCCCGGTTTGTCGAGCTTGACGCAGAAGCCGAGCCCCGCCTCGTACGGCGTGGTCTCCGGGGTGATGTCCGTGCCCCACACCCGGTAGCCCTTCTCCAGCCGCATGCTCTCGATCGCGCGGTAGCCCGCGGCCACCATCCCGACCTGCTCCCCCGCCGCCCACAGCGTCTCCCAAAGCGTCGCGCCGTACTCGCTCGACGCGTACAACTCCCAGCCGAGTTCACCGACGAACGTGACGCGCAGCGCGCGCACCGGCACGTCACCAACGGTGAGTTCCTGCGCGGTCATGTACGGAAACGCGTCGTTGCCGAGGTCGGTGGGTGTGAGCGGCTGGAGAATCTCGCGCGAGCGTGGGCCCCACAGCGCGTAGCAACAGGTGGCACCGGTGACGTCCGCAATCCGCACGTCGACGCCGCGCCGCCGCGCCTGCCTGCGCAGCCACGACATGTCGTGCGAGCCGAAGGCCGTGCCGGTGACGATCAGGAACGCCTCGTCTTCGAGCCGGGTGACCGTGAAGTCCGACTCGATCCCGCCGCGGTCGTTGAGTGCCTGCGTGTAGGTGATGTCGCCGACCGCGCGCGCCACCGTGTTGTCGCATACCCAGTCGAGGAACTGCGCCGCCTGCGCGCCGGACACCTCGATCTTGGCGAACGACGTCTCGTCGAAGAGCCCGGCAGCGGCCCGCGTCGCGCGGTGCTCGGCGCCAATCGCCGACGACCAGTACCGGCTCGGCCAACCGTCCGGCGGGGCCGCGGCGCTGTCGGCGTTCGACTCGTACCAGTCGACGCGCTCCCACCCGGCCTTCTCGCCGAACATCGCGCGGTGCGCAGCGTGCCAGGCGTAGGACGGTGCGCGGCGCAGCGGGCGTCCGGACTGCCGCTGCCGGTCGGGATACGGGATGTCGTAGTAGGTGCGGTAGTTCTCCACCGCGCGCGCGAGCGTGTAGCCCGGCGAGCGGTATTGGCGGCCGAAACGCGCGATGTCCATGTGCGAGACGTCCATCGACGGTTCACCATCGATGATCCACTCGGCCATCACCTTGCCGATGCCTCCGGCGCCGGCGACGCCGTGCGCGCAGAAGCCGGCCGCCACGAAGACCCCACCGACCTCGGTCTCGCCGAGGCAGAACTCGTTGTCCGGGGTGAACGCCTCCGGCCCGTTGATCATCCGGCGCACCCCGACGTCGGCCAGCGAGGGCACTCGGCGCTGCGCGTTGGTTGCGATCTCTTCGAACCGCGGCCAGTCCTCGGCCAGCAACTTGCCGTTGAAGTCGGCCGGCACGTCGTCGAACGCGAAGCGCGAAGCGGTCCAGGGCGCCGGATCGCGCTCGTAGCCGCCCATCACCAAACCGTCCACCTCCTGCCGGAAGTACACGAGCAGGTCCGGGTCGCGCAGCGTCGGCAGCAGCGGCGCGCCGCGCGGCCGGAACGGTTCGGTGATCAGGTATTGGTGCGACATGGGTAGCAGCGGAATCCGCACCCCGGCGAGCCGACCGATCTCGGCGGCGAACATGCCGGCGCAGTTGACGACGATCTCGCAGTCGACGTCACCGCGTTCGGTGCGCACCGCGGTGACCCGCCCGCGCGCGACGTCGATCCCGGTCACGCGAGTGTGCTGCCGGATCCGGACGCCGAGCGCGCGCGCCGCGGCTGCGAGCGAGTAGCACAACTGGGACGGGTCGAGATGGCCGTCCGACTCGAGGTACGCGGCGCCGATCACGCCGTCGAGATCCACCAGCGGGAACCGATCGGCGACCTCGCGCGGCGAGATCTCGTGCAACGGCAGCCCGTAGCTGCGCGCCCAGCTGATCTGCCGACGAATCTCCTCGAGCCGTTCCGGCGAGGACGCGACCTTGAGGCCGCCGCTCTCCGTCCAGCCGACGGGATTGTCGCCGTCCTGCAGCCGTCGATACAGCTCGACGGAGTACATGTTCATCCGGGTCAGCGCCGGATCCGCCCGCAGTTGCCCGACAAGACCCGCCGAATGGAACGTTGACCCACTTGTCAGCTCGGAGCGGTCGACGAGCAGTACATCCCGTTCGCCCAATTCGGCCAGGTGCAGGGCGACGCTGGCCCCGCCGACGCCGCCGCCGATGACGACGACTCGGGCCGAGTCGGGCAGATCGGCACTCGTCATGGGCACCGATCATCGCCCTGCCCCGGCCGTTCCGACAAGCATGAAGCGAAAGAAAAGGTCTGCCCCCTAGACCGATTGTCGATCGCGGCCCTACGATCCGAGACCAACCGCACGGTGACCGTCCGCGCCAGAAGGCAGCATGACGGGAGGTGGCGTTTGACCGGGCAAGGCCTGCGTGTCGCTCCGGACACGCGACACGTGTCGGATGCTGCCGCCGCAGCGGACGCAATTCTCGAGCGCCTGCCGTCGCTGTCCAGGACTCAGCGGCGGCTCGAGCTCTTGACCGGCGGGCTGACGAACCGGAACTATCTGGTGTCGCTGGCATCCGGCGAGCGGTTCGTCGCGCGATTCTCGGATCCGAAGAGCGCCCTGCTCGCCATCGATCGAGACGCCGAGTACCGCAACTCGGAGGTCGCGGCGCAGGCCGGGGTCGGACCGGAGGTCGTCGAGTACGCACCCGAACAGCGTGTACTGCTCGTGAAATGGATCAATGGGCGGACCTTCGCCGACCCTGATCTGGACAACGCGACGCAGCTCGACCGGATCGCGCGGTTGTGCCGACAGCTGCATTCCGGGCCGCGGTTCGTGCGCGACTTCGACATGTTCGACGTGCAGCGCGGCTATCTCGCGATCGTGCGCGAGCACGGGTTCCGACTGCCCGACGACTACCTGACCTTCGAACCTGCGATGCAGCGCGTCGAGGGCGTGCTGCGAGCATCCGCGGTGGGCACGGTGCCGTGCCACAACGACCTGCTCGCCGCGAACATCATGGACGACGGTGCTCGCCTGTGGTTCATCGACTACGAATACGCGGGCAACAACGACGCCTGCTTCGACCTCGGCAACATCTGGAGCGAAGCCGCGCTGGACGTCGACCGCCTCGAGCATCTCGTCAACGGCTATTTCGGCGCGCCGTCGCCGGTGCACGTTGCGCGTGCCCGCCTGTTCGGCCTCGCGGCGAAGTACGGCTGGACGTTGTGGGCGGCGATCCAGGACGGCGTCAGTGACGTCGACTTCGACTTCTGGGAGTGGGGCATGGAGAAGTACGTCCGTGCTCGCGACGAGTTCCGCAGCCCGGAACTCAACCAACTGATCTCGACTATCGAGGAATCCATCTGACACGAGGGAGCCGCACCGTGGCCGATACCATCCCGAAGCTGGACGCCGACGAGCAGCGTCTTGCCGAGCTGGGCTACAAGCAGGAGCTGAACCGCTCGTGGTCCGGCTTCTCGAACTTCGCGATCTCCTTCTCGATCATCTCGATCCTGGCCGGCTGCTTCACAACGTTCGGCGTCGGCTGGAACAACGGCGGCCCCGCGGCCATCGCCTGGGGCTGGCCGATCGTGTCGATCTTCATCCTGGTCGTCGGGCTGTGCATGTCGGAGCTGGTCTCCGCATTCCCCACCTCGGGCGGCATCTACTGGTGGGCATCCAAACTCGCCGGCGCCAAGGCCGGTTACTACACCGGTTGGCTCAACCTCATCGGGCTGCTCGCCATCGATGCGTCCGTAGCCTACGGCTGCGCGACGTTCTTCGATCTGACGTTAGACACCTACAGCTCGTCCTGGGCGAGCCACTACAGCCTCACCCGGGTCTTCATCATCTTCCTGATCGTGCTGGTGCTGGTGGCACTCGTGAACATCTTTTCGAGCCACCTGCTGGCAATCCTCAACAACATCTCGGTCTGGTGGCACGTCGCCGGCGCCTCCGCGGTCGTGCTGATCCTGCTCATCGCGCCCAGCCACCATGCCAGCGCTTCGTCGGTGTTTACGCACACGGTCAACAACACCGGGTTCTTCAGCGGTCACACTCACGGGATCGGGTTCCTGTTTTACGTGCTGCCGCTCTCGGTGATCCTGACGCAGTACACGATCACCGGCTACGACGCGTCGGCGCACCTGTCTGAAGAGACACATCAGGCCGCCGATTCGGCCGCAAAGGGCATTTGGCGCTCGATCTTCTACTCCGCGATCGGCGGCTGGATCCTGCTGCTCATGTTCCTGTTCGCGGTGCAGGACGAGAACGCGGTGACAAAGGGCGGCGGCGGGGTCGCCCTCATCTTCAGCCAGGCGCTCACCGTGAACTGGGCGAGCCTCGTGTTGGCGATCGCCACGGTGGGTCAGTTCTTCTGCACCGTCGCGTGCATGACGAGTACCACTCGCATGCTGTATGCGTTCAGCAGGGACGGCGCGGTGCCCGGCGGACAGTTCTGGTCCAAGCTCAACGCGAAGCGGGTGCCGGTGTACGGCGTCATCGCATCAGCCGTGGTTGCCGTCATCCTGACGCTGCCCGCGCTGGTCAAGGTCGACATCAACGGCGCACCGGTACCTGTGGCGTTCTTCGCAGTCGTCTCGATCGGCGTCATCGGCCTCTACGTCGCGTTCGCGATCCCGATCTTCCTCCGCTGGCGCGCGGGCGACTCGTTCCAGTCCGGCGGTTGGACGCTTGGCCGCAAGTACAAGTGGATGAGCATCGTCGCGGTGGCCGAGATCGCAGTCACCTCGATCATCGCCCTGCTGCCGACGTCCTACCTCGGCGTGCCGTGGAACGACGGCTTCGCCTGGAAGTACGTCAACTACACGATCCTGGTGGTGCCTGCCGCACTCATCGTGCTCTGGATCTGGTGGCACCTGTCGGTCAAGCACTGGTTCACGGGCCCGAAGCGCACGGTCGACCTGCCCGAAGGCATGACGTCGGCGGACGAGATCGCCCTGGAGCACAAGCGGTTCCACGAGACGCACATGTATCCGGCGGACACCGTCGATCCGCCTGAGTAGCCGCCGCCGTCCCGATACGTGGGCGCCCCTTCCGCACGCCGGTGTGCGGAAGGGGCGCCCTCCGATCTGCGCCCGTTGCCGAACTGAGTCGTCCGTTTTGTTGACTTAGCCGCAATCGCATGGTTACGTCCGTTTTGCATACGTAAGCGGTTACGTAGCTACGAGCGGTTCGGGACGGATGACACAGCGTTCGACGATCTACGAGGTTGCCCGGCGCAGCGGCGTCTCGACGGCGACGGTGTCGCGCGTCATGCACAGCGGCACCGGATACTCGGCCGCAACGCGCGAGCGGGTACTCGCGACGGCCGCCGAGATCGGCTGGCTGCCGAGCGGATCGGCGCGCAGCCTCGCCCGCCGGCGCGCCGGCATCGTCGGCGTCCTCTTCCCCGACCTCGGCGCCTCGGGCGATGCCGAAGAAGAGTCGCCGCTGTACGTCGACCAGGTCATCCGGGGCGCCGAACGGGCCGCCACCGACGCCGGCGATGCAGTGCTGATCGCCGCCACTCGCGGCTCGTCGGGGCGCGACCTCGCACTCTCGGTCGCGACCAAGGTGGACGGGCTGGTCATCGTGGCGCGCAGCCTCTCCGAAGCCGACATCGCCGCCCTCGGCGCGCGGCTGCCGGTAGTCGTGCTCTCCGACCACGCCGGGCGGCGCACCAGCCTCGACTCCGTCGGCGTCGACAACCGCAACGGCATCGCCGCGCTGGTCGAGCACCTGCTCGACGAGCACGGCTACCGCGATCTCGTGTTCGTGGCCGGCCCGCGGCAGTCGCCGGACTCGTCGGAGCGCTTCGCCGGCTTCCGTAGGACGCTGCTCGCCGCCGGCCTGCCCGCCCCGACCAAGCCGCACGCGATCGGCGGCTTCACCGAGGCCGGTGGCGCGCGCGCGGTGCGCGAACTGCTCGCCGACCGCGAACCGCCGGACGCGATCGTCTGCGGCAACGACGAGATGGCCGTGGGCGCTGTCGCCGCGCTCGCCGAGCTGAAGCTGCGGGTGCCCGCCGACGTAGCGGTCACCGGCTTCGACGACCTCGCAATCAGCCGTCACCTGCATCCGCCGCTGACGACGGTCGCGCAACCGATGCGCGACATCGGCGCCGAGGGCGTGCGCGCCGTGCTCGCGCGAGTGGCCGACCCGACCGCACCGCGCCACGCAACGGTGCTCGCCACCCGGCTGGTGCTGCGCCGCAGCTGCGGCTGCCGCTCCGACGGGAGGACGAATCGATGACCACCACCGCGGCGCAGGCACGGGCGGATTTCGAGCAGCGCATCTACCGGCGGCTCACCGACACCAGCTCCGCCGATCCCGCGCTCGCGCTGCCCGCTCCGAGCAGGCTGGACGCGAGCGGCGCCGCCGCGCACATCCGCCTCGACTGGGCACCCGTCGAGGGTGCAGCCGGGTACTTGATCGAGCGCACCGATCCGCACGGCCAGACCCTGCTGCTGCAGCACGGCGGCAGTGACGTGCCCGCCGTGCCGCACGGTCCGTTCGCCGACACCGGCGCCCAGCCAGGAGTTGAGTACCGCTACCGGGTCGCCGCAGTGGCCGGTGCCGAGCACCCCGTCTGGCACTGGTCGGAGTGGGCGAGCGCCACGGCGACTGCTGACGCGCCCGACCCGCTCGCATTGCGCGTCGACGCCGCCACCACGACCGCGACGCTGGATCGCGTTTGGCACCTGGTCGGGTCGGAGCGGCTCACCCAGTTGCGCTTCGGCGACGACGGCGCCGGCCACGACATCGGCGCGGAGTTCGCCGATGCGCTGCGTATTGCGCACACCGACCTCGGCGTCACCGACGTACGCGCGCACGCCATCCTGCACGACGACAACCACGTGGTGCACCGGCGCGACGACGGCTCGCTCGCCTTCGACTTCAGCGCGGTCGACGCGATCTACGACCAGCTGCTCGACATCGGGATCCGGCCGATCGTCGAGCTGTCGTTCATGCCGGCCGCGATCGCCCGCGACCCGAGCAAGACGGTATTCGCCTACCGCGGCATCATCTCGCCGCCTGCGGACTGGTCCGAATGGCGCGCTGTCATCCGTGAACTCGTCGCACATCTCGTCGAGCGGTACGGCATCGACGAGGTGGCGCGCTGGTCGTTCGAGGTGTGGAACGAACCGAATCTCGAGGTCTTCTGGACATCGTCGCAGGAGGACTACCTCCGCCTCTACGACGAGGCGGCTGAGGCGGTCAAGGCGGTGGACGAGCGATTGCGGGTGGGAGGCCCGTCCACCGCCGCGGGCGAGTGGATCGAGGCACTCGCCGCGCACGCCGAGCAGACCGGCGTCCCACTCGACTTCGTCACCAGCCACACCTACGGCAACCTGCCGCTGGACACCCAGACGTCGCTGCGCCGGCACGGCTTCGACGGCATCCCGACGTGGTGGACGGAGTGGGGCGTCGGCTCCACGCACTACGGCCCGATCCACGACGGCGTCCTCGGCGCCCCGTTCGTCCTGTCCGGCTACCAGGACGTGCAGGGCCGGATGGAGGCGCTCGCGTACTGGGTGATCAGCGACCACTTCGAGGAGCTCGGCCGCCCGCCGGAGTTGTTCCACAACGGCTTCGGGCTGCTCACGGTCGGCAACCTCCGCAAGCCGCGCTACTGGGCTGCTCACATCGCGGCGCACCAAGGAAACGCGGTGGTCGCCACCGAACTGTGTGGCGACGGTGCAGAAGTGCTCGTGCGCAGCTGGGCGACGAAACACGAGGACGGCACGGTCGACGTCCTGGTGTGGAACGGCACCGTGAACGCCGAGCTGATGGCCGGGGCACCGCGCCTGGCGCGCACCGTCCACGTCGAGATCTCCGGGCTGGCCGAGCACGGCTACCGGGCGCGGCTGGCCCGCATCGACGCGCACCACTCCAACATCCTCGAGGGCTATCCCGAGGACACAGCATGGCCGGACGACGCCCTCTGGCAGGCGCTGCGCGCACGCGACCGCCTGCACGAGCAGGACATCGAGCCGGTACCCGCGGGCCGAACCGGTGCCCGCTTCGCGGTCGACCTGCCGATGCCAGGCGTCGTCCGCATCCGCCTCAGCGGAGCAACCCAGAAGGAAGGTCAGCGATGATTCGCTCGCACGTCGCCGCGCTCGCCGCGCTCGCCATCGCCGCTCTGGGGGTGTCGTCCTGCGCGGGGGCCAACAACGACACCGGCGGCGGCTCCAGCACTTTGACGATCCAGGGCGACGCCGGCGATCCGACGCTGACCGAGAACTTCAACCCGTACTCCAGCACGCAGTTGGAGGGCACTCGGCTGATCTACGAGCCGCTGGAGATCGCCAGTTCGGTGGACGGCTCGTACACGCCGTTCCTTGCGACGAGCTTCGCGACGCCCGACCCGACGACGGTGACCTTCACGCTGCGCGACGGCGTCACGTGGAGCGACGGCAAGCCGTTCAGCGCCGCCGACGTGGTGTTCACGTTCAACCTGCTCAAGAAGAACGCGGCTCTGGACCTGACCGGCGTGTGGTCGCAGCTGTCCAGCGTCACCAGTTCGGGCAACACCGTGACGATGAAGATGAATGCGCCGAACGTGCCGTTCGCCGCAACGCTCGCCGCGGTGCCGATCGTGCCCGAGCACCTGTGGAAGTCGGTGTCCGACCCGACGAAGTTCAGCAACACCAAGCCCGTCGGCACCGGCCCGTTCATGCTCGACAAGTTCGCGCCGACCGAGTACCGGTTCAAGAAGAACGACTCGTACTGGCAGGCCGACAAGATCGCGCCCACCCAGGTCGTCTTCCCGGCCCAGTCGACGAACCAGAGCACCAACCAGCTGGACGTGACGAGCGGCAAGTTCGACTGGTCGTACAACTTCCTGCCCGACGTGCAGAAGACATACGTCTCCCGCGATCCGGAACACAACCACTACTGGTTCCCGCCGGGCGGCACGATCGGACTGTTCCTGAACCTGACGAAGACGCCGTACAACGACGTCAACTTCCGCAGCGGCATCTCGCTGGCCTTGCAGCGCGACACGATCGCGCAGAAGGCGGTCAACGGCTACACCACGGCGGCGAGCTCGTCCGGGCTGATCCTGCCCAACCTCAAGAAGGATCTCGACCCGAGCCTGCCCGACCAGGGCGTGATCCAGCAGGACACGTCCGCCGCGCTCAAGGCCTTCGGCCAGGCGGGCTACACGATGCAGGGCGGCAAGCTCGTCAAGGACGGCAAGCAGGCAGCCATCAAGCTCGAGATGCCGAACAACTTCACCGACTGGGTCGCCGCCGCAACCGAGGTCAAGACCCAGCTCGCCAAGGTCGGCGTCGCGGTCACGCTGGACGAGCCGCAGTACGAGCAGTACGAGAAGGACATCGGGTCGGGCAGCTTCGACGCGGCGATGGGCGGCTTCGGCGGCTCGGGTAGCCCGTACACCGACTTCAACAACATGCTGAACAGCAAGTTCGCGGCACCGCTGGGCACTCAGACGCTGAACAACTTCGAGCGGTTCAAGGACCCGGCCGTCGACCAGGCGCTCGCGCAGTTGGCGGCCGCCACGAGCAAGGACGCGCAGCTCCAGGCGACGTACAAGCTCGAGCAGATCATGTACCGCGAGCAGCCGATCGTGCTGATGTACTACGGCGGCAGCTGGGGGCTGTTCTCGACGAAGCGGTTCACGGGCTGGCCGTCGTCCGACGACCCGTACATGCTGCCGACCACCTACAACAACGCGATGCTCGTCGTCGTCACGCACCTGCAGAAGGCGTGATGCCATGCGCTACGTCGGCACGAAGATCGGGCTGTTCGTCCTGACGCTGTGGGCAGCGGTGACAGTCAACTTCATCCTGCCCCGGCTGATGCCCGGCTCCCCGGTGGACGCCGCGCTCGGCAGGTTGGCGGCGAGCGGCGTCCCGGTGACCAACACCGACCGCCGCGCGATCGAGGCGCAGCTCGGCACGCCGCACGGCAGCTGGTTCAGTCAGTACGGGCACTACCTCGGTGATCTCGTCCAACTGCGCTTCGGCCGGTCGTTCACCGACCCGACCCGCACGGTCGCCAGCTCGATCACGCGTGCGCTGCCGTGGACGCTGGTGCTTGTCGGCGTCACGACGATCCTCGCGTTCGTCATCGGCACGCTGCTCGGCGTCTGGGCCGGGTGGCGACGCGGCTCGAAGGCGGACGCCGGCGTCACGCTCAGCGCGACGCTGTTCGCCGCGTTCCCGCCGTTCTGGCTCGGCCTGCTCATGCTGTACGTGTTCGCCTTCAAGCTGAACTGGTTCGCGATCAAAGGCGGCTACAGCCCCGGGCTCTCGCCCAACTGGAGCCCGTCTTTCCTGAGCGACGCGGTGCAGCACAGCATCCTGCCCGGGCTGACGCTCGCGCTGACGACGTTGTCGGGCTGGGTGTTCGGCATGCGCAACAACATGATCAACACGCTCGGCGAGGACTACGTCACGTTCGCCGAGGCCAACGGGCTGCGGCAGCGGACGGTGGCGCTGCGTTACGCGGCGCGCAACGCGCTGCTGCCGAACGTCACCGCGTTCGGGCTGATGCTGGGCTCGGTGCTGGGCGGCTCGGTGCTCGTCGAGGGCGTGTTCGGCTACCCGGGTCTCGGGAACCTGCTTTTCGAGGCGGTCGCGAACCACGACTTCCCGTTGATGCAGGCACTGTTCCTGATCTTCACAGTGAGCATGCTCACGGCGATCTTCATCGTCGATCTGCTCTACGCCCGCATCGACCCGCGCGTCCGGAGGCAGGCATGAGCACAACGGTGAAGTTGTCCGCCCTTCGTGACGCGTACCCGTGCCCGAGGGCGGACGACTCGTGGGGGGTGGTGGCGCCGCGATGAGCATTCTGAGTACCCAACTGCCCGCCGAGACGTCGGTGGCGCCCACCGCGGGGATGCCGGCGCGGCGGCTGCGGTTGCCCGGCCCGGTGCTGTTCGTCGTCCGCGCGGTAGCGACGCTCTGGACGAACGGCAAGGCGCGCATCGGAATGGTGGTCTTCGGCTGCTTCGTGCTGATGGCCGTGTTGGCGCCGGCGGTCGCCCCGCACTCGCCGTACTCCACCGACTACCCGCCCTACCTCGGCCCGAGCGGGGCGCACTGGTTCGGCACCACCGGCAACGGCGAGGACGTTTTCTCGCAATTCCTCTACGGCGCGCGGGTGTCGCTGCTCGTCGGGCTCGCGGCCGGGCTGGGCGCGACGGCCGTTGCGGCGGTGCTCGGCCTGATCGCCGGCTACCGCCCGGGCGTCATCGACCATCTGCTCAGCTTCGTCACCAACATCGCGCTCGTGCTGCCCGGCATCCCGCTGATGCTCATCCTCGCCGCCTACTTCTCGTCGCACTCGGTGTGGACGATCGTGCTGGTCGTCACGCTGACCGCGTGGGCGACGGGTGCGCGCGTCATCCGCAGCCAGGCGATTTCGCTGCGCACCCGCGACTTCGTCTCGTCCGCGACGTTCTCCGGCGAACGGCTCGGCCGCGTCGTCTTCCGCGAGATCCTGCCGAACATGACGTCACTGGTGGCGGCGAACTTCCTCGCCGCGGCCACAGCGGCGGTGACGGCCGAGGCGAGCCTCGAGTTCCTCGGCCTCGGCAACCCGGCGACGATCAGCTGGGGGACGATCCTGTACCACGCGCAGCAGCAGAATGCGCTGCTCACCGGGCAGTGGATGATGATCTTCGCACCCGGCCTGGCGATCGCGTTGCTGATCATGTCGCTCACGCTGATCAACTTCGGCGTCGACGCGCTCTCGAACCCGCGGCTGCGGGAGAAATCATGAGCGGGCCTTTGCTGTCCGCGCGCAGCGTGGACGTCGTCTACGAGCCGGCGCGCGGCCTGCGGATCTGGTCGGTGCGCGACGTCGACCTCGACCTCGCGGAGGGCGAGTTCGTCGGCCTGGTGGGTGAATCCGGGTGCGGCAAGTCGACGCTTGGCTACGCGCTCACCCGGATGCTGCGCCCGCCGGCTCGGCTCACCGGCGGCCGCATCGAATTCGCCGGGGTCGACATCGCCTACCTCTCCGGCGAGCAACTGCGCCAGCAACGCCGCGACGGATTCGCGCTCGTGCTGCAGAGCGGCATGAACGCGCTGAACCCGGTGCGCTGCGTCGAGCATCACTTCGGCGACGTGCTGCGCGCGCACGCCCGCGCAGGCGAGAACTGGAGCCGCGCCAAGGTTCGGCAGCGCGGCGCCGACCTGCTCGACAAGGTCAAGCTGCCGTCGGACGTCCTGCGCCGCTACCCGCACGAACTGTCCGGCGGCATGCGGCAGCGAGTCGCCATCGCGCTCGCGCTGGCGCTGCAACCGCGGCTGATCGTCTTCGACGAGCCGACCACCGCGCTGGACGTCGTCGTCCAGCGCGCGGTCATGGAGACGATCCAGGAACTGCAGCGCGCGAACGGCTTCACCGCACTGCTGATCAGCCACGACCTCGGCGTGGTGCTCGAGGCGACGGACCGGGTGCTCGTCATGTACGCGGGCCGGATCGTCGAAGACCAACCGGCCGGCGACCTGCTCACCGGGGCGCACCATCCGTACACAGAAGCGTTGCTGCGCTGCTACGCCGACCCGCGCGCGGACGAGGTGACGCTGGGCGGGATCGCCGGCTCGCCGCCCGACCTGTCGCTGGACGAGCCCGGCTGCCCGTTCACACCACGCTGCCCGGAGGCCGAGGACGTCTGCCGGCAGCTCGACCCGCCGTTGGAGCCGCTCGGGCGTGGCGCCGCGGCTTGCCATGTGCGGGCCCGGCTCGCGACGAAGGGGGCGGCTCATGCCGGCTGAGGTCAAACCACTCACCCTCGACCACGTCACCAAGACGTTCCGCACTCGCGGCCGCGGACGCGTCACTGCCGTCGACGACGTGTCGTTCACGATCGAGCCGGGCGCCGCGGTCGCACTGGTGGGCGCGAGCGGCAGCGGCAAGTCGACGATCGCGGGCCTCGTCACCGGCGCGCAGCGACCGACAGCCGGCACGGTGACCTACGGAGACACGGTGGTCGATCGGCTGCGAGCCGGCGGACTGCGCCGCTACCACCACGACGTGCAGATCGTGTTCCAGGATCCGTATGGCGCGCTCAATCCGCTGCACACCGTCGGCTACACGATCGCCCGGCCGTGCCGAAACTTCCTCGGCATGTCGGCGCGCGAGACCGATCAGCGGGTGCGGCAACTGCTCGAGCAGGTCGGCCTCACCCCGGCGGCGCAGTTCGCGCCGAAACTGCCGCACCAGCTCTCCGGCGGGCAGCGCCAGCGCGTGGTCATCGCTCGGGCGCTGGCCTGCAATCCCGGGTTGGTCGTAGCCGACGAGCCGGTGTCGATGCTCGACGTGTCGCTGCGCGCCGGCGTGCTGCGGCTGCTCGCCGACCTTCGCGAGTCGCGCGGACTCAGCCTGCTCTACATCACCCACGACCTGCTCAGCGCGCGGGTCGTCACTGACCAAATCCTCGTCCTGCACGACGGGCGAGTCGTCGAGTCCGGTGGCACCAAACAGGTGCTCCAACACCCCACGGACCCATACACCGTGCGGCTGCTCGACGCGATCCCCAATCCGTTCGCGGCGTAGAAGGAGACCCGATGAACAGAGCATTGCGCGGCGCGCTGACCTGCGTGGCAGCCGCCGTCCTCGCCGTCACGATGTCCGACGTCCCACCCGCCGGTGCGGCACCGCCCGGCGGGCTGTCCACCGCGCAGCGCGCAGAGCTGCGCTCGATCGCAGCAGACACGTGGCAGTTCTTCGCGAAGGACGTCGATCCCACCACCCACCTGCCGCTGGACAACCTCGGGCCCGGTTCGATCCGCGGCAACTACACGTCGTCGGCGAACGTCGGCGTGTACCTGTGGTCGGTCGTGGCGGCGCACGACCTCGACCTGATCACCCGGCACGAGGCGGACGCGCGGATCGCCGCGACGCTGCACGGCGTCGCGCAGCTGCAGCGCTCGCACGGCTTCCTCTACCAGTGGTACGACACCACGACTGGTGCGGTCATCCTCAACCCGGGTCAGGGCACATGCGCCCAGGTCGGCGGGACGTCCGACAACTGCTCGTTCCTGTCCGCGGTCGACAACGGCTGGTACGCGTCGGGGCTCGTCGTGGTGCGCGAGGCGCTGCCGGAGCTGGCGCCCGTCGCCAACTCGCTGCTGAACGAGATGGATTTCTCGATCTTCTACGACAACCGTCCGCAGACCGACTGCAACGTCAACGCGGCGATCGACAACCAGCCGACCGGTCAGATGTACGGCGGCTTCTTCGCGGGCGTCGGCCCGGCCGGCTACCACAACGGCGCGATCTTCAGTGACCCGCGCATCGCGATGTACATGGGCATGGGCCTGCACCAGATGCCAGGCGACGTGTGGTGGCGGACGTGGCGCACGCTGCCGCCGCAGCGCTGCGCGAGCGACCCCGACTTCTCGTGGCAGGGCCAGTGGCCGGTCGGCGGCGAGTGGACGACGATCAAGGACCCACTCACCGGTAAGCAGTTCCCGGTGTGGGAGGGCCACTACACCTACCCCGGCACGTCGTTGACCTACCTGCCGACGTGGGCGGGCGGGATGTTCGAAGCGCTGATGGCGAACGAGGTGGTGCCCGAGACGACCTGGGCCCCGCGTGGTTTCGGGCTGGCCGACCAGCGGACCGCGGACGTCCAGATCAAGTACGCCACCGATGCACTGCATTACCCGGTGTGGGGGCTGTCGCCCTCGTCGACGGCCGACGACACAGGCGGGTACGGCGGCTTCGGCGTCGAGGGGCAGTTGTTCCCGGCCGGTTCGCAGCTCTCGCAGTGCTCGACGTGCGGCACCGAGACGACCGTGACTCCGCACGCGTCCTTCCTCGCGCTCGCCGTCGCGCCGCAGCGCGCGTTCGCGAACATCGCCGCACTGCGCCAGCTCTACCCCGGCATCTACACGTCGGACGGCGGCTTCTACGACGCGGTGAACCCGACGACCGGCACGGTGGGGCACCGGCGGCTCGTCCTCGACCAGTCGATGATCATGGCTGCGCTCGACAACGAGCTGAACAACGGGCAGTTGCAGCACTGGTTCGCGGCCGACCCGGTCGCGTCGGCCGCGCACAAGGTGCTGTCGGTGGAGACGATGTCGCTGTAGGTCGCCGCCGTCTTTTCTCTTCGGGGCCCAGCTGACCAGATTTGGCGCCGGATATTGGTCAGCTCGGCCCCGAAGCGGAAATTGGGCGCGCGGTACTGGAGTGGGCGGCTCGGTGGTGCTAGCTGCAGGTGAGGGTGGGCAGCGCCCAGTCGCCGTGGTCGTTGCCGTTTCCGTCGCCGGCGTCGCCGACGACCAGGTCGAGCAACTGCGCACCCGTCACGTTCACATCCAGCGACGTCGCCGCCTGATGCCCGCTGATCGTCGGCGTCGTCACCAGGCTCTTCCCGTCGGCGAGCACGCTGAACGTCACCGTCCCGGCGCCGTTCTGTTCGTCGTCGACGCCGACCAGCGAGGTGAACCGCGTGCAGTGGCCGCCGAGGTAGAGCTGCACGTCACTGATCGAGTTGGTGCCGAGGCCCTTCTGGTAGACGACGCCGTTGATCGTGATCGGCTTGCCGTCGCCGCCGGCCTGTTCGCCGTTGCTGGTGTCCCGCTCCACCGGACCCCAACCGTTCGTCGCCGACAGGAACGGCAGATCGCTGACCGCATCGGTGCCGGCCGGTGGAGTCGGCGGAATGGCGCGGACGATGCGCTCGTCGCCGTTTGTCGCCGCGCGCGCCCGCTGCGTGTAGCTCACCACCGCCGTGAGCGCGGATGCCTGCGGCAGCGTCCCGTCCGGTGCCTGCACCTGCCAGGCGAACGTCGCGGACTCGCCCGGGTGCACCACGCTCACTGACGCCGGGTCGGACGGCCCGGCCGTCCAACCGTCGGGCACGTGCAGCGCGGCGGTCACGTTCGTGGCATTCGCGGCGTCGGCGGGCACGCTGACGGTCGCCTTCGCCGTGAACGACTGCCCGGCCTGCACCGCATCCGGCACGTCAAGCGACACGTTCGTCCCGGGCGCCGCGGGCATCGCGTATTTGATCGGGTCGTAGCGCGGGCTGACGTTCTGCGCGACGTGCAGCGGCGACGTGTAACTGCCGTAGTTCGTCAAGGAGACGGTGCCGAGTCCGCCGGTGCTGTCGTCCAGGTTCCAGACCGCGATGGCGATGCTGTTGGCGCCGTTCGGGTTCAGGATCCCGTTCGGCACCGGGAAGCTGTGCTGCGGGCCGCGGTAGTTGACGTAGTTGCCGACCATCCAGCCGTTGACGAACAGCATCCCGCGGTATCGACGCGACGGATCGTCGGTGATCGTCAGGCCGAGCGAGGTGTCCTGACCCTTCGGCAGGTCGAGCGGCACGCTGGTGCGGTACCAGGACACGCCGGGCCGGTTGTCGCTCGTCGGCAGGTTGACCGTCGCCCAGTCCGAGTCCGGATAACCCGGCAGCGACCACCCGGCTCGCTCGCCGAACAGCCCGCCGGTGGACAGCGGCCCACGCACCGGGTCGATCTGCTTCTCGCCGCCGCGCACGCCCTGTAGCCGCCAGGTGATCGAGGTCAGCGGGGCGCCGAGCAGCGTGGCGCTCTTCAGCCCGCGGGCGGACTTGTTGTTGTTCGTCGAGTTGTAGTCCTCCTCGTGCCCCATGTTGACGGTCAGCACCGAGAGGATGTTGTCGCCGCTCGTCTTCAGCGCGCCGGCCGGGAACGTGAGGTCGGCGCTGCCCGTGGTCGAACTGCCCAGGAAGACACCGTTCAGCCACGCCGAGACCGCCTGCGCGGTACCGCCTGAGTCGGAGACGAGGTGGATGCCCGTCTCGGCGCCGGAGGACCTGAACCGCCCGCGGTACCACGTGTTGCCGGTGTGGAAGCCGTAGTCGTCGGCGTAGAGCACCGGCAGCGTGTTCGCGCCGCTCACACTGTTGGTGCTCATCTTGTCGGCCACTGCCCAGCTCGAGTCGTCGAAGCCGGGCTGCGATTCCGGCGACTCCTCGCGGTGCCGCCAAGTCGTCAGTTGCGGCAGCGTGATCGGCTTGGCCGTCGCGATGCTGCCGACCAAGCTGCCGGTGTCGCTGACCGACGTTGCGACCGGGTCGCCGTTCCACGTGACGTGCTGGGCACCGGTGAAGACCTCGATCGACGGGTCGTCGGCGTTGTCGCCGGTGAGCGCGACGGTGCCGCCGCCGTTCAGGCTGGTGGCCGTCCGGAGCAGATGCGTGCCGCGGACGAGCACCGGGCCGGAGGCGGTGTCCTGCCGCCAGAACGTCTTCGCCGTCGGCTTGTCGGCGAGCAGGAGCAGCAGCGGACGTTTGCCGCCGCCGGTGATGCTCACGCGAGTCAGCCCGTCGTGCCGGTAGTTCAGCCGCAGGTCGCCGGTGGCCGGGTCCCAGGTTGAGGCGACGTCGCCGTGCACGGTCGGCTGCGTGTCGTAGTTGAGCACGGTCTCACCGTCGCTGCCGGGGTTGCCGTAGAGCACTGCGATGTCGCGGCCGCCGATCGTCGCGTTCGTCATGATCTCGGACGTCGAGTACTGCAGTTGCGAATCGCCGAGCTTGTAGTTCGCGACGATGATGTGCGAATCGCGGCCGTTGAGCGAGATTCCGGTGCCGGGCTGCTGCGGGACGACCGGGTAGGTGGGCGTCCCTGACTGCGGGCCGCTCGACAGGTCGATCGCGTCGATCGACACGTAGTTGTCCGTCGAGCCGGCCGAGTGCGTTCCGTTCACGACGATCTTGAGCGTGTGCGTGCCGTCGGTGAGACCGCTGGCCGCGAACAGCACCGCCTGGTTCTGACTGCCCGAGCAGTCGACGGTCGCCTGCTTGACCCCGTCGATGTAGACGTCCGCGAGGCCGTGGTTGTTCGTCTTCGAGCCGATCCAGCGGATCGCGGTGCCGCTGAACGGGACGGTCAGTGAGTCGCCCGCAGTGCGCGAGAACGACTCGGTGTTCTTGTAGTCGCCGCCGGTGTAGCTCTGGTTCGCGACGTGCGACCAGCCGCTGCCTGCGTATTGCAGATCCGTGGTGTTTGCGTCGTCGTAGGTGTAGCTGATGTCGGTGACCGGCACCGCGTTGAAGTCGATCGCGATGTGGGTGGTGTCGACGTTCGTCGAGGTCGAGTTCGAGTGCCGCAGCACGTGGAACTGCGTCTTCGTGTCAGGGTTCATCCGCGCGGTGTCGACGATCGCCGTGTTGTCCGGCGGGATCGTGTTGATCCGGTCGGTCTTCGCCAGTGGCGCGACGGATTGGGTGAGGTAGCCGATCAGCTTGTCCTCGTAGTACTTCGGGTCGAGTTGCCTGGTCTCCCGGATCGCCGCCCCGTAGTCGTAGGACGTGTAGTTCTCCGGCATGCCCAGCCAGCCCCAGTTGGTGCCGCCGTAGGTCATGTAGAAGCTCTGCGCCGTCGCGCCTACCGCGATGTTCTGCTTGTAGAAGACGTTCGCGAACTGGTCGTTGATCAGCTGCGCGCACTTGTCGTAGCCCGGCCCGCCCCACGGGTCGAAGGCGCCGCCCTGGAACTCCGGCGTGTAGAGCGGCCGGCCTGCCGGGTGGTCGTAGCTGATGTCCGGGACGCCGTTCCATCTGGTGGGGTTGGAGCAGTTGAAGCCCTGCGGGTAGGAGTCCGGTCCGTCGACGTCCAGCTTGCCGACCCCGGCGTTGAAGGTGCCGTTGTTGTTGCCGGTGAGCGGGACGGTGATGCCGTCCGCCTTCGCCTTGTCCTCGAGGTGCTGCATGTACTGACGACCTGCCGCGGAGCCGTTGTAGTACTCGTTCTCCACCTGGTAGGCGATCACACTGCCCGTCCCATTGGTCATCTGGTGTCGAGCGATGATGTGGTCGATCTGGCCCAGCCATTCGTCTGCGTAGTGCAGGAAATTCGGATCGGCACTGCGGTTCTGCTCGTCCTTGGTAGTGAGCCAGCCGGGCAGCCCGCCGCTGTCGACCTCGGCGTTGATGTAGGGCGCCGGGCGAACGATCACGTACAGGCCGGCCTGCTGGGCGTAATCGAGCAGCTTGTCGACGTCGCGCACGCCGCTGAAGTCGTACTGGCCGGGACTGCCCGAGTGGTAGTCCCAGTCGAAGTAGAGCGACGTGGCGTTGAAGCCGGCCGCCTTCATCTTCTGGAAGATGTCAAGCCACAGGTCAGGGCTGGGCAGCCGGAAGTAGTGGAACTCGCCCGACCAGATGTAGGTGCGCTGACCGTCGATGATGAACGAGTAGCCGTCGAAGCTGACCGTGTGCGCGGTAGCGGCCTGGGCCGGCGCGCTCCCGATCGCCGCGCTCAGGCCGAGCACCGTGGCTGCCGCGGCGAACGATGCGGCCGCTGCCCGCTTGCCCCGAAGGATCTTGCCGACGAGATTTCCGCGCACCGCTGCCTCCTAGCCGAACAGTTCTCAACACAGTGAGACAGATTCGGACGCTACGAGGTCAGCACAATTCGCACAATAGGCAATTTCGGGCAGGCGTTAGCTCTGCTTGTTGGATCTTGTTGGATTCAGCCTAAGCGGGAGGAGGCGGCGCCCCGCCGTCGGCCGCGGCGTCGGCATGGTGCTTGTCGAGCGCAGCCAGCGCGGTTTCGACGGCCGCGTGCCCGCCGCCCTTGCGCTGCTCCTCGTACACCGCCTCGCCGAGCGCGCGAAACAGCTCGGCCTCCTCGCGGTTCTCCTTGATCTCGGCGACCTTGGCCTGGCCCTGCTGCGCCACCTGCCCGGCCTTGACCTTCGCCTGCTGTGCGGCTTCCTTCGCCTTGTCCATGAATCCCATGCCGCTCGATCCTTCCTCCCCCGACGGAAACGCGACTATCACTCAACTTGGCACCGCAACCGCCGGCCCACAAGACCCTGTCGATCGCGGCGCGATTCGTTCGTCGACAGTATGTCGGCAGGGTGCCGACCCAGTTCGAAGGAGACCCCGATGGCGAAGTTCGTGTACGTGTACGCGGGTGGCAGCCGGGCCGAGACGCCCGACGCGCAGGATCAGCAGATGCAGGCCTGGATGAGCTGGCTGGCCGGGCTCGGCGACGCGGTGACCGACACCGGCGCCCCCTTCGGCGCGTCGGTCACCGTCAAGTCCGGTGGCAGCGCGGCCGGCACCGTGTCCGCGCTGGGCGGCTACACGATCGTCGAGGCCGAGTCGCTCGATGCAGCTGCCGGCAAGGCGGACGGCTGCCCGATCCTCGCCAGCGGCGGCACGGTCGAGGTGTACGAAGCGCTCTCCATGTAACCCTCCCCTTCCGATGATCAAGCAGAAACCCGGGCCATGACCCAGGTTTCTGCTTGATCATCGGCGAGACTGGGGGCATGGGCACCGACGAGGTACGCGACACGGTGGCGCTGACGAACCTCGACCAACAACTGTTCGAGAGCGCCGGCGCCACCAAGCGCGATCTCGTCGACTACCTGGACGCGGTGGGCGAGCGCCTGATCCCAGGACTCCGGGACCGGCCGCTGTCGGTCATCCGGGTGCTGCGCGGACAAGCGCCGTTCATGCAGAAGAACGTGCCCAAGTACACGCCGGACTGGGTCCGGACCGTCCGCCTATGGGCCGAGGCCTCGAAGCGCGACGTGGCGTACGCGCTGTGCAACGACCGCCGCACGCTGTTGTGGTTCGCGAACCAGCGCGCCGTCGAGTATCACGTGACGTTGGTGCGCGGCGACGACTGGGAGCATCCCAACTACCTCGTGATGGATCTCGATCCGCCCGAGGGCGACGCGTTCGGGCCGGCGGTGCGCGCCGCCCATCTCGTCCGGGAAGCCCTCGCCGGAGCCGGCTTGTCCGGCGCGGTCAAGACCAGCGGCGCGAAGGGCGTACACGTCTTCGTCCCGCTCGCCGCCGCGACTGCCGAGGAGGCCGCCGCCGCAACCCGTGCGATAGCGGCGCGCGCCGAGCGCATCGACCCGGCGCTCGCCACCACTGCCTTCGTCCGCGAGGACCGCGGCGGCAAGGTCTTTCTCGACTCGACCCGGGCGGGCGGCGCGACGGTGGTGGCGGCCTACAGCCCGCGGCTGCGTCCCGGTACCCCGGTGTCCTTCCCGCTCGCGTGGGACGAACTCGACGATGTCGCACCCGGCGACTTCACCGTGCACACGGCGCTCGACGCGCTCTCCGGCGCCGACCGGTGGGCCGACTTGCTGCCCGATCCTCAGCAGCTGCCCGACGAGCTCGTCGAAGAGGGGCGGTCGATCCCGATCGCACGCGTCCAGGCGATGCACGAGGGCAAGCGGCGCGCCCGCGCGCGTCGTGCGGCCGGGACGGACGAAAGCTAGCTGACGTGCAGGCGCCCGCTCCGCGACCCGTTGTAGACCGCGATCAGCAGCGCCGCCACACCGATCTCGAGCAGCACGGTGAGGAAGCGCCCGGTGTCGAGGATCCGGTAGCCGATGAAGCCGCCGACAATGGAGCCGATCCAGCCGAGCAGCACCGTGGCCAGCAGCCCGACGTGCTGCACGCCGGGCAACACCAGCCGCGCCAGCCCGCCGATGATGATGCCGACGATTCCGACGCTGATCAGCGCCCAGAGCGCCAGCCCGATGAGCGGCAGCACGATGAGCAGGAGCACCAGCACGGCGACGAGCGCGAGCATCATGGCATCGAAGGTAATCACTCGACGCCGGGTTGACCGCAATTCACAGCCGTCCCGTTACTCGGCGACGACCTGATCCCCCAGCGCATTTCGGGCCGTCTCCACGTCACTCGGGCAAATGATCGCGAAGAACTGGTCGTCGAAGATCTGCACCGGCAGGAAGATGTTCAGGTTGACGCCGGCATCGGCCAGCTTCCGGAACAGGCCGGCGCCCGCGCCTGGGACGTTCTGCATCCGGACCGTCAGGGCCTTGTTCTCCGTGTAGTCGATCCCGGCGTCCTGCAGCGCGGAGTGGGTGGCCGCCTCGTCGTCGGCGATGAAGGCAATCGTCCCGGTGCTCCCGTGGGCCACCGCGCAGACGACGAGGTTCACGCCGCGGGCGCCGAGCACTTCGCACAGCCGCGCCAGTTGCCCGGGGGTGTTGCCCATGCTGGTCGTGAACGCACTCATCAGCCGTACTCCTACCGAGGGCCCGAGGCTGAAATTACTCCGATTCCAGGTAAACCGGGCCGCTAGTTCGGCGGTGGCGCTACAGCGACGAGGCGAGGCGTGACAGTGCCGCGGCGACGGCTGCGCGGTCGGACGGGGTCCAGTCGCGCAGCTTCTCGAGCAGCATGTCGCGCCTGGTGCGGTGCAGCCGCTCGAGCAGTTGCTGCCCCTCGGCGGTGATCGTCAACATCGCCGCCCGGCCGTCGTTGGGATCGGGCTCGCGCGCGATCAGACCGGCCTTTGCGAGCTTCTGCACCTGCGGCGTGATCGTCGAGTTGTCGATGCCGAGCATCCCCGCCAACTCGCCGGTGCGCAGCGGTCCGTATTCACTCAATCGGCCGAGCAGCGCCGCGTGCGCACGCGTGAGATCGCACCGCGCGCGTCGCATCGCCTCTTCCTGAAACTCGCGACGCGACGCCCAGGCCACAATGATGGCCAGGGCGCTTTCGATGAGGCGCATCGAGTCTTCGGCCGACACTCCGCCACGACCTCCACCCGTTCGCGGGGTACGCGATCTATTCGAATGTTAGCGCTGTGTGGCAGAGTTGGCGCGGCCAACTTTGCCTCCCGGACAGCCGGCGCCACCCGCGTGGCGAGCGAAACCGCCTGTCCAGATTGGGACCTGTCTGATATACCAAGGTTATTAGTCCGGCTAAACAAAGTAACCTGTTCTACTTCGGACGGTCCATTGGTCTTGAACCAGATCGCCGCGCGCGGGGCACAGAAGATCAGCGCCGAGAACTTCCCGGTGGCGCTGCGAGTGCTGCCGCACCACTTTCGCGACCACCTGCAACGGGCCTACGTGTACGCCCGTTTCGTCGATGACGTGGGCGACGAGGCGACCGGTGATCGGCTTGCGCTGCTCGACCAGGTTGATCGCGACGTCCAGGCCCTGCCCGCCGGAGAGGCGAAGCTGACACCCGTCGCCGGGCTGCTGCCATTGGTCCGCGAACACGGACTTTCCATCCAACCGCTGCGCGACTTGATCGAGGCGAATCGCCGCGATCAGCTGATCTCCCAGTACGCGAGCTTCGACGACCTGCTCGATTACTGCAGGCTGTCGGCGGCACCGATCGGCCGCATCGTGCTGGCCATCGCCGACGTCGATGATCCGGTCGCGGCTGCCCGCTCCGACAAGGTGTGCGCGGCGCTGCAGGTCCTCGAGCACTGCCAGGACGTCGGCGAGGACGCCGCGGCGGGCCGCGTGTACCTGCCCAAGTCCGATCTACAGGCGCACGGGGTCGCGGAGCAGGACCTCCGGGCACGCACGACCCCGGCCGCCCTGCGCAGCGTCATCGCCGTCCAGGTCGGCAAGGCGGAGCAACTGCTCGGCGACGGAATCCCGCTGGTGCGCCAGCTGCGCGGCTGGGCGCGGGTGGCCGTGCTCGGCTACGTCGCCGGCGGCCGCGCGACCGCGGCCGCCTTGCGGCGCGCCGACTACGACGTCCTTGCCCGGCACATCGCGCCCGGCAAGCTCCGAACCGCGCGGTATGCCGCGCTCGTCGCGGCGGGCCGGTAGGCGATGGAGCAGCACCGCATTGACGCCGCCTACCAAGAGTGCGAGCGGATCACGCGCGAGCAGGCCCGCAACTTCGCGTGGGGCATCCGGCTGCTGCCGCCGCCGAAGCGCCGCGCGCTGTCCGCCGTCTACGCGATGGCGCGCCGCATCGACGACATCGGCGACGGCACCCTGCCGGAAACCGAGAAGGTTCGGCTGCTCGCGCAGGCCCGCTCGGTCGCCACCGACCCGGCCGGGTCCCCGGACGACGCAGTCGCGGTCGCACTCGCCGACGCCGCTGAGCGGCTGCCCATCCCGCTGGCCGCCTTCGGCGAACTCGTCGACGGCTGCGAGATGGACGTGCGCGGCCAGACCTACGACACCCTCGACGACCTCGTCGTGTACTGCCGGTGCGTCGCAGGGTCGATCGGACGGCTGTCGCTGGGCGTGTTCGGCCCACCGGATGACAACGCAGCCGACGCAGCCCAACTTGCCGATGCGCTCGGCGTCGCGCTGCAGCTGACGAACATCCTGCGCGACATCCGCGAGGACTTCGGCAACGGTCGCGGCTACCTGCCCAAGCGCGATCTCGACGTCTTCAACTGCTCGGTCGCCACGCTGCCGGACGGCACCCTCGACCCACAGGACGGCGCGCTGGCCGAGCTGATCCGGTTCGAGGCGGCGCGCGCGTGGGGCTGGTACGACCGCGGGCTGCGGCTGCTGCCGCTGCTCGATCGGCGCAGCGCGGCCTGCTGCGCGGCGATGGCCGGGATCTATCGCGAACTCCTGCACCGCATCGCCGCCGATCCGTCCGTGGTCATGCGCGGCCGGGCGTCGCTGCCCACCCGCGACAAGCTGCGCGTAGCCGGTCGGTCGCTGCTTCGGGGGCGCTCGTGACCGAGCAATCAACGGTCGTGGTCGGCGGCGGGCTGGCCGGCATCGCGGCCGCGCTGCGCCTGGCCGATGCGGGCCGGCAGGTCGTCCTCGTCGAGAAGCGGCCGCGACTCGGCGGCGCCGCGTTCTCGTTCCAGCGCGGCGACCTCGTCGTCGACAACGGCCAGCACGTCTTCCTGCGCTGCTGCACCGCGTACCAGTGGTTCGTGCAGCGCATCGGCGCGGCGCGCGACATCGTGCTGCAGGATCGCCTCGACATTCCCGTCCTGGCCCCATCCGGGCGGCGCGCGCGGCTGTTCCGGCTGCCCGGCATGCCGGCACCGGCGCATCTCGGCACGGCGCTCGCCGGCTACGGCGTCCTCGGGCTGGCCGATCGCGCCCGAGCGGTGCGCGGCGCGCTGGCGCTGCGCCGGCTCGAGCCGAGCGACCGAAGCCTCGACGCACGCACGCTGGGTGAGTTCCTGCGCGCGCACGGCCAGAACGACGCGACGATCCGGGCGCTGTGGGGCATCGTCGCCACCGCGACGCTGAACCTCGATCCGGACGACGCGTCCCTCGCGCTGGCGGCGAAGGTGTTCCGCACCGGACTGCTCGACTCGGCGCCGGCTGCCGACGTCGGCTACGCGGCCGTGCCGCTCGGCCGGCTGCACGACGACGCGGCGGCGAAGGCGCTCGCCGACGCCGGCGTCGAGGTGCTCACCGACTCCGCAGTGCGCAGCGTGGTGCCCGGCGAACACGTGCACGTCGAGGGGCCGGGCGGTGCGCGCAGCTTCGCGAGCGAGTCCGTCGTGCTCGCGGTGCCGCACCGCGATGCGTTCGCCGTGCTGCCATCGCTCGCGGACACCAGCGCGGCGCGCGCGAGCGAGCTCGGCTCGTCGCCGATCGTCAACGTGCACGTCGTCTACGACCGGCGCGTCACCGATCTGCCGTTCGCGGCGGCCGTCGACTCGCCGGTGCAGTGGTTCTTCGACCGGAGCGACAGCTCCGGGCTGGCCCGGCAGCGCCCCGGTGCCCAGTACCTCGCGGTCACCGTGTCCGCCGCCGCGGGGCTGATCGACGCGCCGAGCCGGCCGGTCGTCCACCGCTTCGTCCCCGAACTCGCCAGGCTGCTGCCGGACGCGGCGCGCGCCGAGGTCGTCGACGCGTTCGTGACGCGCGAGCGGCACGCGACGTTCCGGCAGGCGGCCGGCAGCTGGGCACTGCGGCCGGCGACCGACGACGGCCCGGACGGCGTCGCGCTGGCCGGCGCGTGGACCGACACCGGATGGCCGGACACGATGGAGGGCGCTGTCCGCAGCGGCGTCGCCGCGGCGGAGGCCGCGGCCGGAATCTCCGAACGATTGGGGTTCGACCGATGAGCGGCCACACACATCGAGTGGCCACTTACGACCCGAGTGGGCCGGTAGGACGGCCCACCCAGGTCCAAACCGGCCACTCGATGGAGGGGTTCCTATGACCGTTCAGCTGGCGCGAGCGCCAGAAGTGCTGACCCGCATCAGCGGGATCGTGCAGCCCGCACTGCGCGCCGCGGTCAGCACGATGACCGACGAGCGGATGCGCCTCATCGCCTCGTACCAGATGGGCTGGTGCGACGCGGCGGGGCGGCCGACCGAGTCCGGCGGCAAGGCGATCCGACCGGCGCTGGCGATCCTGTCCGCCGAAGCGGTGCTCGGCACGCCCTACTGCGGCATCCCCGGCGCCGTAGCGCTCGAACTCGTGCACAACTTCTCGCTGCTGCACGACGACGTCATGGACCGCGACGTCACCCGCCGGCACCGGCCGACCGGCTGGGTCGCCTTCGGCGAGGGCGACGCGATCCTGGCCGGCAACGCGCTGCTGACCCTTGCGGTCCAGGTGTTGCTCGACACCGGCATCGAGGGGCGACGCAGCCTGCCGCACCTGATGAACGCGACGCAGTTGCTGATCAGCGGGCAGTCCCGCGACCTATACCTCGAGGGCCGCGACGCTGTCGGCGTGCACGACGTGCTGGCGATGGAGGCGGGCAAGACCGCCGCGCTGCTCGCCTGCGCCGCATCCATCGGCGCGCTGGCCGCCGGCGCGCCGCAGCGCATCGTCGACGGCCTCGAGACGTTCGGCCACGAGGTCGGCATGGCGTTCCAGCTCGTCGACGACGTCCTCGGCGTGATCGGCGATCCGCAGCGCACCGGCAAGTCGTCCTCGTCGGACGTGCGCGCCGGCAAGCGCAGTGCGCCGATCGTCGCGGCGATGACGAGCGGCACGCCGACCGGTGAGCGGCTGGCCGAGCTGTTCGCCGCCGGGCCGCTCGAAGACGAGGACACCGTCGCGCTCGCCACCTCGCTCGTCGAGGAGGCCGGTGGCGTGGACTGGGCCACTCGGGAGGCCGACGAGCGCCTCGCCAACGCACTGCGCCAGCTCGACGAGCTCGCGCTCGAGGAGCCGGGCGCGACCGGCCTGGCCGATATCGCTACCTATATCGTCGCGCGCGACCGCTGACCGCACGGAGGACGCCCAGATGACTGCGCAACCCATGCCTGACCTCGATGAGGTTGCGGCCGCCGCCCTGAAGCGGGCGTGCGACCACCTCATCGAGCGACAGGCCGCGCCCGGCTGGTGGAAGGGCGAGCTGCGCACCAACGTAACGATGGACGCCGAGGATCTCCTGCTGCGCCAGTTCCTCGACATCCTCGACCCGGCTGACCTGGAAGCCGCCGCGCGGTGGATCCGCTCGCAGCAGCGCGCCGACGGCACCTGGGCGAACTTCGAGGGCGGGCCGGCGGATCTGTCGACGACGATCGAGGCGTACGCCGCGTTGCGGCTGGCCGGCGACGAGATCGACGCCGCGCACATGGCGACCGCACGCGAGTTCATCCTCGCGCACGGCGGCATCGAGGCCAGCCGGGTGTTCACCCGCATCTGGCTGGCGTTGTTCGGCGAGTGGTCGTGGGACGACCTGCCCGCGATGCCGCCCGAGTTGGTGCTGTTGCCGAAATGGGTGCCGCTCAACGTCTACGACTGGGCCTGCTGGGCGCGGCAGTCGGTCGTGCCGATCACCGTGGTCGCGACGCTGCGCCCCGTCCGTCCACTGCCGTTCACGCTGGCCGAACTGCACACCGGTGCCGCGCCCGCCCGCCGCCGCACGGGCCTGATGGGCACCGCGTTCGCCGTGCTCGACCGGGTGCTCAAGGTCTACGGCAAGGCGCCGGTCAAGCCGGGCCGCGCGCTGGCGTTCCGGCAGGCGGCCGAATGGATCCTGGCCCGGCAGGAGGCGGACGGCGGCTGGGGCGGCATCCAACCGCCGTGGGTCTACTCGATCCTCGCCCTGCACCTGCTCGGCTACCCGCTCGAGCACCCCGCACTCGCCGCCGCGCTGGACGGGCTGGAGGGATTCCTGATCCGCGAGGACGGCACTGACGGGCCGGTGCGCCGCCTCGAGGCCTGCCAGTCGCCGGTGTGGGACACCTGCCTCGCGGTCACCGCGCTGCTCGATGCCGGGCTGGCGCTCGATGATCCGTCGCTCTTGCGGGCCGTCCGCTGGCTGCTCGACGAGGAGATCTCCGTCAAGGGCGACTGGTCAGTGCGCCGGCCGACGCTCGAGCCGGCCGGCTGGGCGTTCGAGTTCGCCAACGACGGCTATCCCGACATCGACGACACCGCCGAGGTCGTGCTCGCCCTGCATCGGGTGCGCGGGGCGGTCGAGGGTGTCGACGCCGCCGTGCAGCGTGGCGTCGACTGGGTGATCGGCATGCAGTCGCGCGACGGCGGTTGGGGCGCGTTCGACGCCGACAACACCCGGCACGCGATCGAGAAGCTGCCGTTCTGCGACTTCGGCGCGGTGATCGACCCGCCGTCGGCGGATGTCACCGCGCACGCGGTCGAGATGCTCGCGCAGCAGCAACTGACCGACACCGAGGCAGCACGGCGTGGCATTCGCTGGCTGCTCGACAACCAGGAGCCGGACGGGTCGTGGTTCGGCCGGTGGGGCGCGAACCACGTCTACGGCACCGGGGCCGTCGTCCCTGCGCTGATCGCCGCCGGAATCAGCACGTCCGACCCGGCGATCACCCGCGCCATCGCGTGGCTGGAGCAGCACCAGAACGCCGACGGCGGCTGGGGCGAGGATCTGCGTTCGTACAAGGACGACGCCTGGCGCGGCCGTGGTACTTCGACCGCCTCGCAGACTGCGTGGGCGCTGCTCGCGCTGCTGGCGGTCGATCCGAGTACGGAGGCGGTGGCGCGCGGCGTGGCGTGGCTCGTCGAGACGCAGCGCGCCGACGGCGGGTGGGACGAGGACCTCTACACCGGCACCGGCTTCCCCGGCGACTTCTACATCAACTACGAGATGTACCGCGACGTGTTCCCGATCAGTGCGCTCGGCAGATTCCTGCGGCCGACTGGAGACACGACATGACCACACCTTTGCTCATCGTCGCCGCACTGCGCAGCGAGTACGCCGCGCTGCTCGGGCCGGGCACCTCGGCCAACGGAGACGTCGCGCTCGAGCGGTGCGGAATGGGGCCGACCCGGGTCGAACGCTGGCTTCCCCGGCTGCACGAACTCGCGCCGGGCGCGGTCGCGGTTGCCGGCGTCGCCGGTGCGCTCGATCCGGCGCTGCGCGCGGGCGATGTCGTCGTCGCGAGCGAGGTGCGCGACGCGCACGGTCCCGTGCCGCTGCCCGCCGCCGCGCCGCTCGTCGCTGATCTGCGCCGCCGCGGACTACGGGTACGCACCGGCCCGGTCGTCACGATCGACCACATCGCCACCGACCGCGCCGAGCGCGAGCGGCTCGCCGGCACCGGCGCGATAGCGGTGGACATGGAGTCGGCGCCGATCGCGCGGGCGGCGCGCGCGCTGCCCGGACATCCGCCGGTGGCGGTCGTGCGCGTCGTCGTCGACACCGTCGACACGCCGCTCGCCCGGCTGCGCACCCTCCCGGCCGG
>DASQSE010000071.1:0-23153 GCA_035642535.1 Jatrophihabitans sp.
TCCATCGAGTCGTCCTCGGCCTCGATCTCGTTGGCGAGCGAGATGTCCCGACCGTCGACCACGTCGGCAACCTTGTGGACGAGCGAGCGCGCGACCTCGCCCATCTGCGCGATCACGTCGCGGGCCTCGTCCGGCACCGCGGCCTCGGGGAAGCGCATCCGCGCGATCTTGGCGATGTGCAGCGCGAGGTCGCCCATCCGCTCGAGGTCGGCGACCAGGTGCAGCGTGCTGATCAGCACCCGCAGATCGGTCGCGACCGGCTGCTGACGAGCGATCATCTGGAAGCTTCGATCTTCGAGATCCTCGCGCAGCGCGTCGACTTTGGCGTCCGCGTCGATCACCCGCTCGGCGCGGACGAGGTCGGCGTCGAGCAGCGCGCCGGTCGCCTGTTCCATCGCGACAGCTACGAGGCGGGTCATCTCGATGACGCCTGCACCGATCTCGTCGAGTTCGTCATGGTAGACGTCGCGCATGGTGTGGACGATCCGATCTTCGTGCGACCCGACAGTGGTCACGGCATGAACACGAGCGGTCCCATTGGTGAACAGCGTGTGTCCCGCCACTTGCGGCGCCGCTGTTGACGCTTGCTTCGAACGTACCATCGAAGCGTGCCAATCCTGGCGGTCGTGCTCGCCGTGACGGCGCTCGCCATCGGCGTCGCGCTGGGCATCGTGATCGGCATCAAGCGGCGGCCGGTCGTGGAGCCGCAACTGGCCTCCGAGCCGACGCCGGAGCCGCGCCGGCGCGCCACCGCGCCCCTTGCGTCGCTGGTCGTCGAGGCACTTGATCACGGCGTCGTCGTGATCGACCGGGACGAGCGCGCCGTCCTGGTAAACCCAGCCGCCCGCCAGATGGGGATCCTCGACGTCGACACGCTTGCCTTCCCGGGGCTGACCAGCATCGCCCGCAAGGCCATCGAGACCGGCGAGCACCTCACCGCATCGGTCGATCTGCCGATGGGCCGGCTGGGCCGGGAGCCGATCGCGCTCTCCGTGACCGCCGTCCCGCTGCCGGGCACCGACGAGCGCACGTCCGGCGTGTGCCTGCTCCTGGCCGACGTCAGCGAACTGCGCCGGCTGGAGGCGGTCCGCCGCGACTTCGTGGCGAACGTCTCGCACGAACTCAAGACCCCCGTGGGCGCCCTGACCCTGCTCGCCGAGGCCATTCAGGATGCGGCCGACGAGCCGGAGATGGTGGCCCGCTTCGCCGGCCGGATCCAGCACGAGGGCTCGCGCCTGGCCAGGCTCGTCGGCGAGCTGATGGAGCTCTCCCGCGTGCAGGGGGCGGACCCGATGCCGGGCGCGACGGAGGTCGACGTCCGCTCGATCGTGAAGGAGGCGATCGAGCGCACCAAGCTGGCCGCGGAGCAGGCGTCGATCACGGTGAGCGCCGCCTGCGATCCGGAACTGCGGGTGCGCGGCAACGAGGCGCAGCTCGCGACGGCCGTGGCCAACCTGGTCGAGAATGCGATCGCCTACAGCGGCAGCGGCACTCGCGTGGTGGTCTCCGCGCGCGCGTCACGCGACGCCGAGTCCCGTCCCACCGTCGACATCGCCGTCACCGACCAGGGCATCGGCATCGCCGAGGCCGATCGGGATCGGATCTTCGAGCGGTTCTATCGCGTCGACCCGGCGCGGTCGCGGGCCACCGGCGGCACCGGCCTCGGGTTGGCGATCGTCAAGAACATCGTCGGCAATCACCTCGGCGCGATTTCGGTCTGGAGCTCGGTCGGCTCCGGCTCGACGTTCACGATCCGGCTACCGCGTGTTCACTCAGATCAGCCATCGTCGGTCTCGACTGAGGATGCCGAGGCCGAACCGACCCCGGTGGAAGGAATAGCGACGTGACGCGAGTCCTGGTAGTGGAGGACGAGGAGTCGTTCTCCGATGCGCTGTCGTACATGTTGCGGCGCGAGGGCTACGAGGTCGAGGTGGCCGCCACCGGCCATGACGCACTTCAGACCTTCGAGCGCAGCGGCGCCGACCTCGTGCTGCTGGATCTGATGCTGCCCGGGCTGTCCGGCACCGAGGTGTGCCGCGAACTGCGCACCCGCTCGCACGTGCCGATCATCATGGTCACCGCCCGCGACACCGAGGTCGACAAGGTCGTCGGCCTCGAGCTGGGCGCGGACGACTACGTCACCAAGCCCTTCTCCTCTCGCGAGCTCGTCGCACGGATCCGCGCGGTGCTGCGCCGCGGCGCCGAGCCCGAGGAGCTCATGCTCAATGTCGTCGAGGCCGGCCCGGTCCGGATGGATGTCGAGCGGCACGTCGTCACCGTCGACGGCACCCAGGTGCAGCTGCCGCTGAAGGAGTTCGACCTGCTCGAACTGCTGCTGCGCAACGCCGGCCGGGTGCTCACCCGCGGCCAGCTGATCGACCGGGTGTGGGGCGCAGACTACGTCGGCGACACCAAGACGCTCGACGTCCACGTCAAGCGGCTGCGCGCGAAGATCGAACCCGACCCGGCGAACCCCAAGTACCTGGTCACCGTCCGCGGCCTCGGCTACAAGTTCGAAAGCTGAAGCGCCTCGAGAGTTGTCCGCCCTTCGGTGCGTGTACGCGTCACGAACGGCGGACAACTGCCTGGTGGCTCGAGGGGGAGCTAGCGTTTCTGCGCGGCGGCGGTCGCGGGGTGGACGGCGACCAGCCCTAGCTTGAGGCGCTTGGCGCAGATCCTCGCGAGCTCGTCGTACGCCTTCTCCCCGATCAACGCGGTGAGCTCCGGCGCGTACGACACGTACATGGGCTCGCCGCCGATGTGCGCCTCGGGCGAGGACGTGCAGTACCAGTCGAGGTCGTGGCCGCCCTCGCCCCAGCTGCGCCGGTCGAACTCGCAGATCGTGCTGCGCAGGAAGCGGCTGCCGTCCGGGCGATCGATCCACTCCTGCTCGCGGCGCACGGGCAGCTGCCAGCACACCTCGGGCTTGGTCTCCAGCGGATTGAGGCCGAGCCGCAGCGCGAGCACATGCAGCGCGCAGCCCGGGCCACCGGGGTGGTCGTCCCGATTGGCGAAGATGCAGGCGTCGTCGACGACGCGCGTCTTGCGGCGATCCTCGTCGTCACCGTCGCCCTTCGTCGTGAACTTGAGCTTCTCGCCGCGATGTCCTTCGTCGTAGAGCTGCCAGTCGTCGCGGGTCAGTTGCGCGACAAAGCGGGCGACGCGCTTCTTGTCGGCCTTGTCGGTGAAGTACGCGCCGTGGTTGCAGCAGCCCGTGCTGCTCTGACCCTTGACGGTGCCGTGGCAGCCGCGGCCGAAGATGCACGTCCACCGTGAGCAGAGCCAGGTGAGGTCGGCGCGGATCCAGTGCGAGTCGTCGGACGGGTCTGCGTACTCGACCCATTCACGTGGGAAGTCCAGGGAAACCTCGCGTGGCCGCATCCGTCGAGGGTACGAGAAGAATATGGTTCAGGACGTGCGGCTCGGCGTACTCGACGTGGGTTCCAACACCGTGCACCTGCTCGTCGTCGACGCGCATCGCGGTGCGCAACCCGTGCCGCAGCTTTCCCGCAAGTCGGAACTGCGCCTCGCCGAGCACATCAACCGCGACGGCGACCTCAGCCGCGCCGGCGCGGATGCACTCGTCGACGCCGCACTTGCCGCGCGCAAAGAAGCCGACGAGCTCGACTGCGATGAGCTGCTCGCGTTCGCGACATCGGCGGTGCGCGACGCCGGCAACAGCTCGCGAGTGCTCAAGCGGGTCGTGAAGGAGGCGGGCGTCTCGCTGAGCGTGCTGTCCGGTGAGGACGAGGCGCGGCTGACGTTCCTTGCCGTCCGTCGCTGGTTCGGCTGGAGCTCGGGCGATCTGATCTGCCTCGACATCGGCGGCGGCTCGCTGGAGCTGGCGGCCGGTCCGGACGAGGAGCCGGCGCACGTGTTCTCCCTGCCGCTCGGCGCTGCGCGACTGACGCGCGAGTGGTTCACGAGCGACCCGCCGCCCAAGGAGGAGGTGGGCGCGCTGCGCGATCACGTCGTCGACCTGCTGGACGAGCCTGCGCAGGAGATGCTCGCCGGGGCCGCGCCGGATCGCGTGGTCGCGACCAGCAAGACGTTCCGCACTCTCGCGCGGCTGGCCGGCGCCGCGCCCAGCTCGACCGGTCCGCGCGCCCGGCGGATGCTCACCCGCATCGGTCTGACGCAGGTGCACGCGTTCATCTCGCGGATGGCGTCGTCCGACCTCGCCGAGTTGGACGGGGTCAGCGTGGGTCGCGCGCACCAGACGCTGGCCGGTGGCGTCGTGGCGGCAGGGGCGATGGATGCGCTCGGGGTGAGCGAGCTGGAACTGTGTCCGTGGGCGCTGCGCGAGGGCGTGATCCTGCGCAGACTCGACTGGCTGGACGGCGGTTGAGCCCTAGTACCGTGGCGCACCATGAGCGCTGATCAGTCCCCCGCGCTGCGCTCGTCCGGCGCCAAGGTGGGGCTGTCGACCGCGTCGGTTTATCCGGAGGGCACCCCGGTCGCCTTCGAATTGGCCGCCAAGCTCGGCTACGACGGCATCGAGATCATGGTGTGGACGGACCCGGTCAGCCAGGACGCGTACGCGCTGCAGCGGCTCTCCGAGCACTACGAGGTGCCGATCCTCGCCATCCACGCGCCGTGCCTGATCATCACCCAGCGGGTGTGGACGACCGACCCGTGGACGAAGCTGCAGAAGGCGCGCTTCGCCGCCGAGTTGCTGGGCGCGCAGACCGTCGTCGTGCACCCGCCGTTCCGCTGGCAGCGCGATTACGCGCGCGGGTTCCGCACCGGATTGCGGCAGATGGCCGAGGAGACCGAGATCCGGTTCGCGGTCGAAAACATGTTCCCGCTGCGAGTGCGCGGCCGGGAGATCTCGGCCTACCAACCGAGTTGGGACGTCGCCACCGACGAGCCGTACCTCGACTACACGCTCGACCTGTCGCATACCGCCGTCTCGCAGTCGGACCCGCTGGGGATGCTCGACGCGATGGGCGACGGCCTCTCGCACGTGCATATCGCGGACGGCACCGGCCTGCCGAAGGACGAACACCTCGTGCCCGGTCGCGGGGTGCAACCGTGCGCCGAAGTCCTTGAGCGGCTGGTCGCGCGCGGTTTCGACCGACACGTGATCGTCGAGATCAACACCCGCCGCGCGCTCGACCGCGCCGAGCGGGAGGCCGATCTGGCCGAGGCGTTGGCGTATTGCCGGCTGCATCTGGTCGCCCCGCAATCCGCGCCGTCACCTTGAATCCGACCATCACGACGTAGGACGCAGCGCCGCGCGCACTACCCTCAGCGGCGTGCTTCGCTCCACGATCCTGGCGGCCGCGCGTAATCGCCGCGTCGAACAACTCGTCACGCACGCGCCGGTCTCGCGCAGCGTCGTGCGCCGCTTCGTCGGCGGCCCCGACACCGATGCCGCCGTCGTTGCCGCGGCGCGGCTGATCGAAGAGGGGCTCACCGTCACTCTCGACCACCTCGGCGAGGACACGACGGAGCGGCGGCAGGCCAACGCGGTCGCGGCCGCTTACGTCGAGGTGTTGCGCGCGCTCGAAGCCGCCCACTTGACCGAGCGGCTGGGGCTGCTGACCGCGCGCGCCGAGGTCAGCGTCAAGCTGAGCGCCGTCGGGCAGGCGCTGGGTGGCGACGGCGAGAAGATCGCGCTCGAGCACGCCCGCACGATCTGCGCCGAGGCACGCCGGGTGGGCGCCACCGTCACCCTCGACATGGAGGATCACACCACCACCGACTCGACGCTGGAGATCCTGCGGCAGTTGCGCGTCGACTTCCCGGAGACCGCCGGCGTGCTGCAGGCCTACCTGCATCGCAGCGAGGGTGACTGTCGCGAGCTGGCCTACGCCGGCAGCCGCATCCGGTTGTGCAAGGGCGCGTATCGCGAACCCGCGTCCGTCGCGTTTCAGAGCAAGCGCGATGTCGACCTCTCCTACATCCGGTGCATGAACGCACTGCTCGCCGGCGACGGGTATCCGATGTTCGCGACGCACGACCCGACGCTGGTCGCGATCGCGCTCGATCGACTGTTGGAGCGCGGCACGACGGGCTACGAGTTCCAGATGCTGTACGGCATCCGTCCGGACGAGCAGCGCCGGCTGGTCGCGGCCGGGCACCTGGTGCGCGTGTACGTCCCGTACGGCGCGCAGTGGTACGGGTATTTGATGCGACGGCTGGCCGAGCGACCTGCGAACCTGGCCTTCTTCGGCCGCGCACTCTTCTCGAAGGGCTGAACGCATGGACGTGATCGCCATCCTGGGCGGCGGCAAGATCGGCGAGGCGCTGCTCTCCGGGCTGCTGCGCGGCGAGCGCAACGCGGCCGACATCGTCGTCAGCGAGAAGCACCCGGAGCGGGCCGCGTACCTCAGCGAGGCGTTCGGTGTGCAGGTTGCCGACGTCCCGGCGGCCGTGAAGCTGGCCGAGACCCTCGTCATCGCGGTCAAGCCGCAGGACATCGACGCGCTGCTGGCCGAGATGGCGCCGACGATCGAGCCGCGGCATCTGGTGGTGTCCGTCGCCGCTGGCGTGACGACGGCGCACATCGAGCGGGCGCTGCCGGGTGGGGTCTCGGTGGTGCGCTGCATGCCGAATACGCCGGCGCTCGTCGACCAGGCGATGACGGCTGTCGCGCCCGGGTCGCACGCGGACGAGGCTCATCTGGTGATCGCCGAGGAGTTGCTCGCGTCGGTCGGTCGGGTGGTGCGAGTTCCGGAGCACCAACTCGACGCGGTGACGGCGCTGTCCGGCTCGGGGCCGGCGTACTTCTTCTACCTCGTCGAGGCGATGATCGACGCCGGCATCCTGCTGGGTCTGCCGCGGGTGCTGGCGCAGGATCTGATCGTCCAGACGGCGATCGGCTCGGCGACGATGCTGCGCGACTCGGGGGAGCACCCCGTCCAGCTTCGGGAGGCGGTCACCAGCCCGGGTGGTACGACAATCGCAGCGATCCGCGAGCTCGAGGTGCACGGCGTGCGCGCGGCCCTGTTGGCCGCCATCGAAGCCGCGGCCAAGCGCAGTAGGGAACTCGGCGCGGAGGATTCGTGACAAACTGGGTTAATGCGCATGGGGTGCGCTGTCGGGTGGGGTCCAGCTATCGCATTCGCCCCACCAGTACCGCTAGTCTCGTTGGAGCACGTGCGTGTCCCGATCGTCGGTGGGGAAGCCGACGACCCGACACGTGCCGAAGGTGTCGGTGAGTCATGCCTGCAGCACGGGGAGACGACGAGCCCAAGGACCAGACTCCGGTCCGGCCGGTCGATCCCGCCCTCGCCGAGGTGAAGTTCCTGACCGTGGCCGAGGTCGCGACGCTCATGCGCGTCTCCAAGATGACGGTGTACCGGATGGTGCACGCCGGCGAGTTGCCGGCGGTCCGTGTCGGGCGCTCCTTCCGAGTGCCCGAAAAGGCGGTGCATGACTATCTGCGGGCTGCGTTCATCGAGGCCGGCTGAGTTGTTCTCATCCGCCCCACCCGCCGGAAACGCCGGGCGGGTAGGCTGACGCGGTCCTGGTGGGTTGACGCAAGGGTCTCAATATGGGTTCGGTCATCAAGAAGCGGCGTAAGCGGATGGCGAAGAAGAAGCACCGCAAGCTGCTGAAGAAGACCCGCGTCCAGCGTCGCAACAAGAAGTAGCCAGCTTCGCGATGAGCATCGTGCTCATCACCGGCGTCAGCCGGTTTCTCGGCGGGCGGCTGGCAGCGCAGCTGGCCGCGGATCCAACCGTCGAGCGCATCATCGGCATCGACACCGTGCCGCCGAAGAGCAGCGATCTGGCCACGCTCGGGCGCACCGAGTTCGTCCGCGCCGACATCCGCAACCCGCTCATCGCCAAGGTCATGAGCCAGGCGCGGGTCGACGTGGTCGTGCACGCCGCGCTGCTGGCCTCGCCGCGCGCGATGGGGAGCCGGGTCGCGATGCAGGAGATGAACGTCATCGGCACCATGCAGCTGCTCGCCGCGTGCCAGAAGTCCGACACCGTCCAGCGGCTCGTCGTCCGCTCCACCACCGCGGTGTACGGCTGCGGGCCGGCCGACCCGGCCGTGTTCACCGAGGACACGCATCCGCGGGGCGGCCCGCAAACCGGCTACGCGAAGGACGCCGTCGAGATCGAGGGATACGTGCGCGGCTTCGCGCGGCGCCGCCCGGACGTCGGCATCAGCGTGCTGCGGATGGCGAACGTCATCGGACCGACGGTCGACAGCGCGCTCACCCGCTACCTGGCGATGCCCGTCGTCACCACGTCGCTCGGCCATGACCCTCGGTTACAGCTGCTGCACGAGGACGACGCCGTCGAGGCGCTGCGGCTGGCATCGGTCTCGCAGCGGCCCGGGGTCGTCAACGTCGCCGGCGAGGGCGTGGTCTCGCTGATACAGGTGCTGCGCCGAGCCGGGCGGCTGCGCGTCCCGGTGCCGGGCCGGGCGCTCGGGCCGGCCGGCGTGCTGCTGCGCAACCGCGGCGTCGTCGAGTTCGCGGCCGAGGAGTCGCATTTCCTGGACTACGGCCGGGTCGTCGACACCACCCGGTTGCGCGAGCAGTTCGGCTTCACGCCGCGCTTCTCGACCGCGGCGGCCGTCGAGTCCTACCTGACGAGATTGCGGCCACGACCCCGGCTTTTCCACATGTTTCTCGGCGTAGGGTCGCAGGTGTTGCGCGGGCGGCTCGACCAGCGTGGGCTCGCCGCCGCCCGTAGCTGACCGGACGCCGACACGGGGGAAGGCCTCACGTGGACGAAGCGACAATCATCCCGCTGCACGGCCTCAACCCCGCCGCTGCGCGGCGCCGCGGCGGCGGTCCCCCGCCCGGTGCGTCCGGTGCCGACGTGTTGGCGATGCCCGGAGCGCCGACCGAGAGCCCCACGGAGCCGAGCGAAGAAGCCGCGGCCGAGACGCCGAACTGGGAGCCCAGGCTCGGCGACGCGCTGGAGTTCCTCCGCCGCCGCGTTGCCGGCGATTACCGCATCGACGAGTTCGGCTTCGACGCCGATCTGACCGACCATGTCGCGCTGCCGATGTTCCGGCCGCTGTACGACAAGTGGTTCCGCGTCGAGGTCAACGGTGTGGACAACATCCCGGGCGAGGGTGGCGCGTTGCTCGTTGCCAATCACGCCGGCGGGCTTTGGGCGCTGGACGCGGCGATGACCGCGGTGGCCGTGCACGTCGAGCACCCGGCCCGCCGCTATCTGCGAATGCTCGCCGCCGACCTGATGTTCGCCCTGCCCGCGATGGGGACCTTCGTGCGCCGTACGGGTGGCACGCTGGCGTGCTCGGAGGACGCCGAGCGGCTGCTGCGCGCCGGGGAGATCGTCGGAGTGTGGCCCGAGGGATACAAGGGGATCGGCAAGCACTTCCGCGAGCGCTACAAGCTGCAGCGGTTCGGACGCGGCGGCTTCGTCCACGCGGCGATCAAGGCGGGCGTGCCGATCATCCCGGTGTCGATCGTCGGGTCGGAGGAGATCCATCCCGTCCTGGGCCACGCCAAGATCCTGGCGCGGCTGCTGAACGTGCCGTACTTCCCGATCACGCCGACGTTCCCCTGGCTCGGCCCGCTCGGTCTCGTGCCGCTGCCGAGCAAGTGGTACATCGAGTTCGGTACGCCCATCCATGCCGAGGAGCTCGACCGGGACGCCGCCGACGACGCGAGCCTGGTGTTCGACCTCGCCGATCGGGTGCGCGAGACGATCCAGAGCACGCTCTTCCGACTGCTGGTCCAGCGCAGATCGACCTGGCGCTAGCCGGATTGCGCCCGCATCCAACCCTGACAACTCCGGAGGGCGCGACCGGCTACTAGGGGCGGCGCAGCGCGCGACGCGACGCGGCCTGGATCGCGAGTATCGCCGGATCGAAGTCTCCGCGCCGGTGCGCACGGCGCGCAGCCATGCCGCCCGCAACCGCGCCGGCCGCCGCGCCGACCCCCAACGCAGCTGGGATGCCGATGCGCGCGGCCTTGCGTCCGGTACGGAAGTCACGAATCTCCCAGCCGCGCTGCTTGGCCTCGGCGCGCAGCGCGGAGTCGGGATTGATCGCGACGGCGCGACCGACGAGCGAGAGCATCGGCAGGTCGTTGATCGAGTCCGAGTACGCCGAGCAGTGCGCTAGCTCGAGCCCTTCGCGGGCGGCGAGGGCGCGCACCGCGGCCGCCTTCGCCTGGCCGTGCAGCACCTCGCTGACGAGCTGGCCCGTGTAGACGCCGTCCTCGGTCTCGGCGACCGTGCCCAGCGCACCCGTGAGCTCGAGCCGCCGCGCGATGATCGTGGCCAGCTCGACCGGCGTCGCGGTAACCAGCCAGACGCGCTGCCCGGCGTCCATGTGCAGCCGGGCGAGCGCCAGCGTGCCTGACCAGATCTTGTCGGCCATCTCCTCGGCGTAGATCTCCTCGCCGAGGGCGACGACCTCTTCGACCTTCTTGCCGGCGACGAAGGCGAGCGCCAAGTCGCGCGAGCTGTGCATGTGTGAGTGCTTCTCGCCGTGCAGCCGCAGCCGCAGCTGGCGGGCCGTGAATCGGGTCAGATCGCGCCACGAGAAGAAGTCGCGGGCCGCAAGGCCCTTCGCGAAGTGAAAGATGGACGCGCCGACCATCATCGTGTTGTCGACGTCGAAGAACGCCGCCGCCGTCGCGTCCGGCTCCGTCACGCGTCCAGCGTATCCACGGGGATTACCCGCTCGGGCAGACGCCGATGCCGAGCGTGACGATGCCGAGCGAAAGCCCCAGGCTGCAGCTGTTCACCCTGAGCGGCAGCGAACTGGTCGGCAGCGGCAGCGGCGGCACGGTGATGATCTGCGACGGTGACGTCGACGGCGGGCTCGACGGGCCGTTCGACGGGGAAGTCGATGCCCGCGGTGGCGCGGCGCTCGTTCCGACGCTGGGTCCGTGGTGGTTCGCCTTCGACGGCTTGTTTCCGGTCTTCGGATGCCCGCTCGGCTTCGGCGCGCCGGCGGGGTGGGATGGGCAGTTGCTGTACGGCACGGGTCCGAGCGCGTCGCTGTTGCTGGTGCTCAGGCAGCCGGTGCGCATGGTCGCCGCGAGCTGGTTGGCGCGTTGGACGGCAGCGTTGACGAGGCGTATCGACGACATGGTGCGGGCGCGCAGCGCTCCCTGCGGCATGAGCGAGGCGAGCTCGCGGAGCCGCTGCAGCTGAGCAGGCGCCCAGGACGGGATCGCACCGAGCGGGCTCGTGGACTTGCTCTTGACCGCCTGCGTCCCAAGCAGCCAGGACGCCGACGTGACGTCGTGGTCGGCAGACGCGAGCGTCGAGCCGACGAGGTCGGCGGTGTGCGCGTCGAATCCACCCGCGTGCACGCCCGGTCCAGCGGCGGTCGCAGTCGCGCGCTGCGCGAGATCCCGCGCCTCGTCGACGCGGGTCTGCGCGAAGTGCAGGTAGTCGCGGGCCTTGTCGGACGGGTTGCCGTCGGTGGCGAGCCGCCAGCTCTCGCTGGCCCGCTTTAGTCCGTAGAGGGTGTCGCCCGGCAGCGCCTTCTGGCTCATCCACACGGCACCGCCGAACAGCAGCGCGAATGCAGTGAGGACCGAGACGGCGACGGCCAGCGGGCGTCCGATCGAGATGCTTCGGACGCTCGCAAGCGCACCGTCGGCGTGCTTCGCGCGCGCGGACCGTGCCGATGTCGCGCGCGCCGGCGTCTTGCCGGGGACGATGTCGACGAGCGGGGTGTCCGCCTCGACGGTCTCGGAGATGATGCGGGGCGTGATCGCGACGAGCTGGGCGCGCAGCTCGGCGCGGAACTCCGGGCGCGGTTCGGGCGACGGCAGGCTGGCAAGGGCACCGACCACAGCGCGCACGCGGGGGTCGCGGGAGACGGCTGGGTCCTCGTAGCGCCGCCACGAACTGCCCAGCATCGGTACCCGATGCTCAGACATTCCGCTCATCCCCTGCGTCAGCGGGTGGTACCGGCGCCCAACCTGATCCGTCCGTCCTATCCAACAGATCCAACGACGACGTAACCGCGGCGTTACTGTCCTTTTCGACCCGATTCCTCACCGAAGATCACTCCCGACAAGGTCGGCGAGCTTACGGATCGCTCGATGCTGCAATGCCTTGATGGCGCCGTCGTTCTTGCCCATGACCTGCGCGGTCTCGCTGACCGAGAGGCCGTGGATGAAGCGCAGCATCACGCACTCGCGCTGCTCGTCGCCGAGTTTGCCGACCGCGGCCATCAGGCGCTCGGACTGGAGCACGCCCAGCACCGCCTCCTCGGTGCTCTCGGCGTGCTCCTTTCCTTCGAGCGTGTCGGCGGTGGTGAGCTCGAGCCGGTGCCGGGCGGACTTCAGGTGGTCGAGCACGATGTTGCGGGCGATGGTGATGAACCAGGCGCCGATGTCGCGGCCCTGGTAGCTGATCGTGCCGATCCGGCGCAGCGCGCGCAGGAATGTCTCGCTCGTGAAGTCCTCGGCGAGTGCGCGGTCGTTCACCCGGAAGTAGATGAACCGGAACACCATGTCGACGTAGCGGTCGTAGAGCTGCCCGAACGCCTCGCCGTCGCCGCCCTGGGCGAGCCGGACGAGGTGCCACGTCTCGGCATGGGTCTCGTCGACATCGGTGACGTTCTCGGTCGCAGCGGACTTGTCGGACTGATCGGAGGGTGGCTCGAGGTCCAGTCCGGCCGTCGGTACAGGCCGGGGGTGGTCCGGCCGGGGCCTACGCTGCGTAACCGGCGTGGACTCGAGGGCCGACTGCTGGACGAGCATCGGGCCGACGAACGCCGGCTGCGTACCCATCGCGACCAGCGCGTCGTTGATCAGCTGGGCGAGAGCGAGTAGGCCCGCCGATGGGCGCACAGAGCCCGACCGGCGTGACCTGGCTATCCCTGCCAAAAGCGACGTACCTCTCGATATGCAGGTTAGTCGCGACGGTGCCGCGTGTGAAAATCCTGCTAAGACTAACCGGCAATACGTAACGTGACTAGCCCCTACGCCAGGACGCGCCGGTTCCACTGTTGAACCGCTTGCGGTGCTTTGCCCGCCCTGATGGGGAAGGTGTCCGTCTGACAGGCTTGCAGGCATAGTTCCGCCTGGCAATGCCCGGATGGCCAAGAGGTGAGGTATTGAACGCTCTGGGGCCCTCGGATCTGCTGCGTCAGCAGGCCGGAAGCACGCCTGATCGGGTGGCTCTCGTGCACGGCGACCAGCGGCTGACCTTCGCCGAGTTGGACGCCCGGACGACGGGCGCGGCGCTGGCGCTGCTGGGTGCCGGTCTGCAAAGCGGCGACCGCGTGGCGCTGCAACTGCGGACGGGTGTCGAATTCGTGCTGCTCTACCTCGGCGTGCTGCGCGCCGGGCTCGTCGCCGTCCCCGTCGACCCGGCCTACACCGCGCCCGAGACCGAGCAACTCCTCGAAGACGCGGACGCCGCGCTCCGTCTGGACGAATCGTCGGCCGCCACGTTCGCCGGCGCCGCGTCCGGCGCCGACCCGCGCTGCGACCGCGGGGGTGAGCACCTGGCGGCGCTGCTGTTCACCAGCGGGACGAGCGGCCGGATGAAGGGTGCGATGCTCTCCGCGCGCGCCCTGCTCGCCAACCTCGACCAGCTCGCGGCCGTCGAGCCACCGCTGCTGACCGCCGACGACGTGCTGTTCGTGCCGCTGCCGCTCACCCACATCTTCGGGCTGAACGCCGGGCTGGGCATGGCGCTGCGGGTCGGTGCGTCGCTCGTCCTGACCGAGCACTTCGATCCGGCCGCCTCGCTCGCGGTGATGGCGGCCGAAGGGGTGACGGCGGTGCTCGGCGTTCCGAGCGAGTACGCGGCCTGGCTCGCGCAGCCGGGGCTGGCGGAGGGCTTCGGCTCCGTGCGGTTCGCGATGTCCGGCTCGGCCACCTTGGCGCGCGGCGTTGTGGACGGGTTCGCGGCGGCCGGGGTCACGGTGCATGACGGATACGGCCTGACCGAGGCGGCGCCCGTCGTCGCGATCAACGCTCAGGGCGCCGGCCGCGAGCAGCCGATCAATGGTGCGGTGGGGCGTCCGCTGCCCGGCGTGACGGTCGAGTTGCGCGATGCGGACAACGCCCTCGTCGACGACGGCGACCCGGGCCGGCTGTTCGTCCGCGGCGCCAACCTGTTCTCCGGCTACTGGCCGGACGGCGCCGACGGCCCGGACGCGGACGGCTGGTTCGGCACCGGCGACATCGCCTTGGCCGACGCAGCCGGCGAGCTGCATCTCGTGGGTCGCAGCACCGACACGGTGATCGTCAACGGCTTCAACGTGTATCCGGCCGAGGTCGAAGCGGTGCTCGCCGCGGACGCGCGGGTCGCGGAGGTCGCAGTCGTTGGCGTGCCCGATCCCGCGACGGGCGAGGCCGTCCACGCGTACGTGGTGCCGGCGCCGGGCGCGGAGATCGATCCGGACGAACTGCGGGCTGTGGCGGTGCGCTCGCTGGCGCGGTTCAAGTTGCCGCGCGCGATAGAGGTAGTGCCGCGGCTGCCGCACACCGTCACCGGCAAGATCATGAAGTGGCAGCTGGCCGACGATGCCGCCTCGTGATCATCAGGTGACGCTCGTAACCCGCGCGGGCTGTCATCTCTGCGAAACCGCCGAACAGCTGCTGCGCGGACTGTCGAGCGAGCTCGGGTTCGCGTATCGCGAGGTGGATGTGGATGCGTCGCAGGTGCTGCGCGACGAGTACTCCGACCGCGTGCCGGTCATCCTGCTCAACGGAAAGGAGCACGGTTACTGGCGGGTCGAGGAGCCGCGACTGCGTAAGGCCCTGGCCCGCTGAGAGTCGGATTTGAACCGACCGGTCCGACCAAGATCGCGCGATTTGGGAAAACGTTCACAAGCAGCGTACCGTTTCGCATAGTTCCAGCCCGCTTCTACCACACCGGCTTGGCGTCGATGGAGCTGGTCCGCGACCGCGCGACGCTGCGTCTTGAGGTGCCGATGACCGCTTCGCGCGACGCCCGACGCAACGGGCCAGCGGCGGTCCGGCGCGTCGACACGCGCGGCGGCGCGGACGGCCGCGTCCCGGACGCAACCGTCGCCCGCCTGGCGACATACCTCCGGGTACTCAGCACTCTGGCCGACCGATCGGTCACCACCGTCTCGTCCGAGGAGCTGGCTACCGTCGCCGGCGTCAACTCCGCGAAGCTGCGCAAGGATCTGTCCTTCCTCGGCTCGTACGGCATCCGCGGCGTCGGGTACGACGTCACCACGCTCATCGAGCACATCTCGCGGACCCTGGGCCTGACCGTGCACCGCTCGGTGGCGCTGATCGGGGTCGGCAACCTCGGCCAGGCGCTGGCCGGCTACGCGGGTTTTGCCACTCGTGGGTTCCGGATCGCTGCGCTCTTCGACGCCGATCCGGCGCGCATCGGCTCGGAGATCCGCGGGCTCGTCGTGAGCGACATCGCCCACCTGGACGCGATCGTCGCCGAACACGGCATCACGATCGCGGCGCTCGCCGTGCCGGCCGCAGTCGCCCAGGAGGTCTGCGACCGGGTCGTCGCGTCGGGCGTGACGAGCATCCTCAACTTCGCGCCGGTCGTGTTGTCGGTGCCGGCGCACGTCCACCTGCGCAAGGTCGACCTCGCCGCCGAGCTGCAGATCCTCTCGTTCCACGAGACGCGCAAGGCGGCCGCCGCACTCACCGAGGCGGTCGAAGCATGAGCGTTCTCGTCGTGGGCATGTCGCACCGCACCGCTCCGGTGGCGGTGCTCGAGCGTGCCGCCGTCCCGGTCGACGACGTCCGCAAGACGCTGGACGAACTGCATCGTGCCGAGGCGATCAGCGAGGTGCTGCTGCTGTCGACGTGCAACCGCATCGAGGTGTACGCCGACGTCGCGCGCTTCCACCCCGCGGTCGCGGAGATCACGATGGTGCTCGCGCGGCACGCCGGGCTGGCGGTCTCGGATCTCTCCGACCACCTCTACGTCCACTTCGCCGAGGCGGCGGCCGAGCACATGTTCACGGTCGCGTCCGGGCTCGACTCCATGGTGATCGGCGAGTCGCAGATCCTCGGCCAGCTGCGTTCGGCCTACGGGCTGGGCAGCACGCTCGGTTCCGTCGGGAGCGTGCTGCACGATCTCGCGCAGTCGGCGCTGCGGGTCGGCAAGCGCGTCCACTCGGAGACCGGCATCGACCGCGCCGGCGCATCGATCGTGTCGGTGGCCCTCGATCAGGCGGATGCCGTGCTCGGCAGCCTGTCCGGGCGGCGCGCGCTCGTCATCGGCGCCGGCTCGATGGGCGCGCTGGCCTGCGCGACGCTGCGCCGCCGCGGGGTGGCGGACATCGTGGTGGCCAACCGGTCGCCGGAGCACGCCGAGCGGTTGGCCTCCGCGATTGCCGGACGGGCGGTGCCGCTGTCCGACCTCGCGACGGAGATCGCCGCCGCCGACGTGGTCATCTCGTGCACCGGCTCGACCGGCCTCGTCGTGGACGTGGAGCAGGTTGCGCCGCGCGCCGGCCGTCCGCTCGTGGTGCTCGACATCGCCCTGCCGCGCGACGTGGATCCGTTGGTCACGGAGCGTCCCGGCATCGCCTACGTCGACCTGGACGCGCTGCGTGTCGGCGGCGCGATGGTCAGCGACGAGGAGGTCGCTGCCGCATCTGCCATTGTCGCCGAGGAGCTGCGCGATCACCTCACCCAACAGCAGCAGCTGGCCGTGGCGCCCACCGTCACCGCGCTGCGCGCCCGGGCGAACCAGGTGATCGACGCCGAGCTCGCCCGCTTGGACGGGCGACTGCCCGCGCTCGAGCCGACGGCGCGGCGCGAGGTGGCCGACGCCGTGCGCCGCGCGGTCGAGAAGCTGCTGCATGCCCCGACCGTCCGGGTGAAGGAGCTGGCCGCGACGCCGGGCGGCGATCAGTACGCTGCCGCGCTGCGCGAGCTGTTCGATCTCGACCCGGCCGCGGCCGAGTCGGTCGCGGCGGTGCGGCAGCCGCCGCCGTCGGACGGTGAGGTCGAATGACGGCCACGCGCACGCTTCGGATCGGCACGCGCGCGAGCGCGCTCGCGCGCATCCAGACGCAGACTGTTGCGGCAGCCCTGCAGGTCCCCGTCGAGATCGTCCCCATCGTCACCGACGGCGACCGCTCGGCGGCCGCGATCACCGAGCTGGGCGGCACCGGCGTTTTCGTTTCCGCGCTGCGCACTGCGCTGCTCGCCGACGAGATCGATGTCGCCGTCCACTCGTACAAAGACCTGCCGACCGCCCCGACCGAGGGCGTCGTGATCGCTGCCGTCCCGCCCCGCGAGGATCCGCGTGACGCGCTGGTTGCGTCCGGCGGCCGGACGCTCGCCGAATTGCCGAGCGGTTCGCAGGTCGGCACCGGCGCGCCGCGCCGCACCGCGCAACTGCGCGCGCTCGGCCTCGGGCTCGAAGTCGTCCCGGTGCGCGGCAACGTCGACACCCGGCTGCGGAAGGTGACTGACGGCAGCCTGGCCGCGGTCGTGCTTGCGCTCGCCGGGCTGCGGCGGCTGGGTCGGGCAGACGAGGCGACCGAGGTCCTCGATCCGATCCAGGTCTTGCCCGCGCCGGCGCAGGGCGCGCTCGCGGTCGAGTGCCGCGCGTCCGATTCTGCGACGTTCGCGCTGCTGGCCGGATTGGACGATGCGGACACCCGCGCCGCAGTCACAGCGGAACGGGCATTGCTCGCCGCGCTCGAAGCCGGTTGCTCCGCACCGGTTGCGGCACTCGCGGAGGTCGCCGAGGGGGATCTCGGGCCCGAAGTGTTTCTACGCGGATCCGTCACCGCACTGGACGGCAGCGACGCCGTCCGGCTGTCGGCGACGGGTCCCACCACCGATGCCGAGGGCGTAGGCCGGCGACTCGCCGCCGAGCTGCTCGCTGACGGCGCTGACAAAATGATGGGGAGCTCCACATGACCCGCGTGCGCAAGATCGTCGGACGGATCACCTTCGTGGGGTCTGGGCCGGGCGATCCTGGGCTGCTCACCACCCACGCGACCGAGTCGATCCGCGCCGCGGAGATCGTCGTCGCGGACGCTGCCGTGCCAAGTGCGATCACCGCGCTGGCAGCCGGCGAAGTGCGTCCGGCCGAGACGTCTGCGGCCGAGACGGCGAAGGCGATGCTGGCGGAGGCGCGCAGCGGACAGTCGGTCGTGCGACTCGTCGCGGGTGATCCGTTCGCCGACGACGACGCGGTGAAGGAGGCGCTCGCGGTCGCCAAGACCGTCGTGCCCTTCGACGTCGTGCCGGGGCTCGCGCTCGGCGCCGGGACCGCGTCCTACGCCGGCGTTCCGGTCGGCACCACGCGCACCGAGGCCGATCTGCGCGACGTCGAGTCCGTCGACTACGAGGCGTTGGCCAACTCGGCCGGGACGCTGGTGCTGACCGTCGACGCCGCCGACGTGCCGTACGTCGGCGAGCAGCTCGTCACCTACGGCTTGAAGCCGGACAACGCGGTGGCGGTTTCGTGCGGCGGCACCACGACGGCGCAGCAGACTGTCGTCAGCCAGGTCGGCGATCTGGAGTACGCCGCGGTGGGCATGACCGGCACCGTCGTGCTGACCATCGGCAAGGCCGCTGCGCTGCGTGAGAAGCTCGGCTGGTGGGAGTCGCGCGCGCTGTACGGGTGGAAGGTGCTCGTCCCGCGCACCAAGGAGCAGGCCGGCTCGATGTCGTCCCGCCTGACTTCGTACGGTGCGGTGCCGGTCGAGGTGCCGACGATCGCGGTCGAGCCGCCGCGCACGCCGACGCAGATGGAGCGCGCGATCAAAGGGCTCGTCACGGGCCGTTATGAGTGGATCGTGTTCACGTCGGTCAACGCGGTGCGCGCGGTGCGTGAGAAGTTCGAGGAGTTCGGGCTCGACGCGCGTGCGTTCGCCGGCGTGAAGATCGCTTGCGTGGGCGAGGCGACGGCCGACTCGGTGCGGGCTTTCGGCATCAAGCCGGAGCTGCTGCCCTCGGGGGAGCAGTCGTCCGAGGGGCTGCTCGCCGACTTCTCGCCCTACGACGAGGTGCTCGACCCGATCGACCGGGTGCTGCTGCCGCGCGCGGACATCGCAACCGAGACGCTCGCCGCAGGGCTGCGTGAACTCGGCTGGGAGATCGATGACGTGACTGCGTACCGGACGGTGCGTGCCGCGCCGCCGGCGGCCGAGATCCGCGACGCGATCAAGTCGGGCGGCTTCCAGGCAGTGTGCTTCACGTCCTCGTCGACGGTGCGCAACCTCGTCGGGATCGCCGGCAAGCCGCATGCGCGGACGGTCGTCGCGTGCATCGGTCCGCAGACCGCGGCGACCGCGCGCGAGTTCGGGCTGCGGGTCGACGTGCAGCCCGATCAGGCGACGGTGCCGGCGTTGATCGACGCGCTGGCGACGTTCGCCGTCGAGCGGGCGACTGCCGAGAAGGAGAAGGCGGCGGCCGCGGCGGCGAAGAAGGCCGCGCGCGCTTCGTCGCGCCGCGCGTCCTCACGCTGACGCGGCATCCCCTCAAGATCGCTTGACCAATAAACGATCTTCGATACGCTGACCCGCGAGCAGGCAGCCTGAGCGGGCCCGATCGTGGCCCAGGGGCTCTTGGGGGGTGCGGCGTTCGCGCCGCGGTGGGGGGTCGTCGTGTCCGGTCGTCATCGTCGTCTTGTGCCGTCACGCCGGGCGAGTCTTCGCCTGATGGGCGCCGGCGCCGCTGGTCTCTCGGCCGTCTTTGCGGTTGCGCCGCTTGCCGGCGCGGAGGAGGCCCCGGCCACCGACGCGCCGGTCAGCACCGACACCAGCGCGGCGCCGTCGAGCGATGCGCCGTCCACCAGCGATGCGCCGTCGACCAGCGATGCGCCGTCGACCAGCGATGTGCCGTCGACGAGTAGTGCGTCTCCGTCGACGAGTGGCGCGCCTTCTTCGACCAGCGTCCCGCCGCCGACGAGTAGTGCGCCGCCACCGACCAGCAGTGCGCCGAGCAGTCCGCCGGCGCCGCGCACGCACCACCCGCGGGCCCGGGTGGCGGCGCCGAAGGACATCCAGGCCGACTTCGGATCGACCAAGTACCGGGTCGGCGTGCAGATCAAGTCCGGCGCTTACGTGCCGGACGGCACCACAACGATCGGCAGCGTGGTCCAGATCGTCGAGAAGCAGGCCGACGGCACGATCGACGACACGTCCACGTGCACAACAGACACAGCAGGCACCGACACCGTTTCGTACTGCCCGAATCTGTTCGCCTCCACGCCTGGTGACAGCGTGGAGATCACCCAGGTGTCGGCGCCGGACGGGCTGGTGATCGACCCGACTCTGCTCACCCTGCCGCCGTGTACCGACCCGATCGTCGAATCGTGGTGCTTCGCGGGCGATCAGCTGTTCACCGACAACGGGTTGCCTCCGGAGGCGGCGAACGACGAGGACGACGTCCTGACCGGCGGGACCGTCGACATACCGGTGCTCGAGAACGACGACTTGCACGGTGCACCGATCACGGACGTGCAGATCACGGGTGGGCCGGAGCACGGGACGGCCAGCGTCGTCCCGCCGGTGACCCCGCCCGCCGCAGCTGCCGCCGACGCCCAGGCAGCGGCCGCGGGCCCGAGTACGCCGGTCGTGCGGTACGTCCCGGACGCAGGCTACGTCGGACCGGACACGTTGCAGTACACCGTCACGACCGCCAACGGCAGCGCCACCGGCTCTGTCGCGATCAGCGTGCTTGCCCCGCCGCCAACCGCGCACGATGACCGGGCGAGCACCACCGAGGGCCACCCGGTCACTGTCCACGTCACGGCCAACGACGACGCCGCGGGTGGCGGCGCGCTGCGCGTCGACTCGGTCGGCAATCCGGCGGATGGCACCGTCCGCATCAAAGGCCACGACGTCGTGTACACCCCGGATGCAGGTTTCGTCGGCACCGACCAATTCACCTACGCAGTCGAAACGGATTTCGGCACCGATACCGGGACCGTCACCGTCCGCGTGGTCGCAGCGCCGACCACAACTGAGCCGACCAGTACGCCGCCATCGACCACGACGCCTGCTGCGCCGAGCACCGGCACGGGTGCGGTGGCCAGCACCGGCACCGACAGCGAGGCGCTGGTGACGCTTGGCGGCGGACTGCTGTTCGCCGGTGGCGTGGCGACTGCAGGTGGCCGACGTCGGCGCCGGCGTGCGCACTGAACCAGTGCGCCCCGGTGCCGCCTCGTGGTGGTGGTGTCTGGTCCGCGGCGACGGTGATCGCCCGACTCGGCTGATCGAGGTCGAGTCCGACCGATACCCGGATGGTGCGCAGGTCGAACTCGGTGCTGAGGCGGCACGCATTCAGATCGGCCGGCACGCGATTTGTACCGCCGACCTGGATGACGACGGAGTGGTGCAGCGACTGCACGTCGCGCCTAGGTGGGCGCCCAGTGCTCCGCCGATCTGGTTTGCCGAACTCCGTGAGTCGGCGGCGCATCCGCCGGCTGTCGCATTGCTGGCCTTCACCGGCGCGGGCCGCAAGCCGGGCGAGTTGCTCGACGAGGCCGCGCTGCGCGGCGTCTCCGTCGGGTCCGCCGATCAGCTCGGCGCATTCCGCTGGTACCCGGCGACAGGCGAGGCCGATCAGCTCTACGTGCAGCCGCAGTGGCGCCGTCGGCACATCGCGGCCTCATTGCTCGCTGCGGCCGAACTCCTCAGCGTTGCCCGCGGGTGGCCGCGATTCTGGGCGGACGGTCAGCGCACCGAACTCGGCGAGCGGGCCCGCAACGCCCGGAGCTGGGCGCAGCGCACTGCCGATCTCACCCATCTGCACCCGCCGATGACGCCGGCCGAGCGCTAGCGCTCGCCTGGGTTCGGGACCAGGACGCCGCGCGCTTCCTTGACGTGGATGTCGGCGCCGGCCGTGGGGCCGGCGACCGTGCCCGGGATCGCGACCGGCCGGCCCCCGCCGACCGTGAAGCTGGCTGTCCAGGTTGCGGTGGCCGTGATCTGCCGGCGTCCCGTGTGCCGGTAGACGTGGCCGAAGTAGCCCGGGCACATCTTGGTATCGCAGGGTCTGTCATACGGCGTGCCCGCCGAGTTCGTCGTCCGGGAGCGCCCGTCGCCGAAATCCCACGTCACGTGTGCAAGGCGGATCGTGATGTGTACGTCGCGGCCGAGGATCGTGACCGTTGGCAAGGTGCGCCGGCGCGGGGCGTCCACCCACATCACCGTCTCGATGTTGACCAGCGTCGCCTGCTCCGGCGCTACCCCGATCGCTGCGCGCGGGATCAGTCGAGTCGCCCGTGCCCGCACCATCGCCGCGGTCACGCGCGGTGGTCGGGAGGTGGCGCAGAGGGTTCCCCGGTACCGCCACGCCCGGTTGATCCTGCGAAGGACAACCTGTACGAGGCGGTGTTTCGAGTCGACTGCCGTCAATCCAACACACGCCCCGGAGACCGCGTCACATACTGGGCTGGGTGCGGTGGATCGACACGTAACGTACCGAGTCGGCGGGGGATCGTCTGAAGCATTGCTACTCGACGATGAGCCCTTAGCGCCAGAAACGGTGATCTCGCCTGGGCGGCCGCAAGCGTCGGTGCTTGGTGCCGATGCACAGTTCGGTCCCGACGGCGACGGACGGGGCGAGCCAGTCGCAGGCTGGCCAGTCAGCAGTAGTGTGGCCGCAAGCACCGCCCCGATGCCGCCCCTCATCTGTGGACTACCTTGAGCGTTTCGACGACGGTCCACCCCGGTGAGTTCCACCGGAGCCACACGCGCCTGACTAGGTGCGTCAGTGCCGGCGCTCTTGCATCAACTGAACCATCTGCAGCTACCTGCTCGACGGCTTGCTGTGCGTATGTCACATCTACCGCCCGCGCCGCTCGCATGCGCCGATCGTTATCGGCGAGCTCATAACGACTTATCGATATCCGACCACCGGTAAAGTGATCGCCCTCTTCTCGTGCCGAGTCGATGATGCTTGCGAATCGTGCGCAACCTCGACAGGACGGCGCGAACAGCGACTTGGCCAGCGTTGAATCCATTGTCGCGTAGCCCCAGTCGAGAGCGCGGATGTAGAAACTTGCGAAGACTGCGGCGCCAGCGGGCGTGTTCGTCCTCCCCGCGGCGGGCAGGGTCGGCGGCTTCTCGCCGGGGCGGACGTTGGGGCCGGTCGTGGCGACCGAGGGCGCAGTCGGACTACTGGAGATCGAGTAGGTCGGCGGCGTGTAGGTGGAGGTCGGCGTGAACGTGTCGTCCGATGCGTCGCCGCTGCCGCTCGTGCACCCGGCAACGAGCAGCACGAAAGTGGCAAATGCCGCGAACCGCCCCACGCACGAGAT
>DASQSE010000072.1:0-10841 GCA_035642535.1 Jatrophihabitans sp.
AGCTTGACGGCGTTGCCGATCTTGCCGGGTACTCGCGGCCCCGTCGCCTGACCAGACGGTGTGTCAGGAGCGTTCGTCACCGGACCGTCGGCCCACAGCTGGTTGAGGATCGCGCTGCGGATCTGGTCCGCGAGCGTGTTCATCTCGTCGGCCTTGGCGGACCTGCCGAGGTAGGCGTACTCCTGGGCGGCCGCGCGCGCCTCCGCGTACCAGTAGGACGTCTCGGTGCGGTCCTGCGGTCGGGCGCCGTAGTACTTGAAGGCCACCGAGTCGGCGTCGTTGCCCGGCAGCGTGCCGGACGAGTACTGGATCAAGTCGTTGCCGTTCGTGTCGAACTTGGCCAGCGTGCCCTTGAGGTCGCACTCGGCGTAGTGCGCGAGCTTCGCCACGACTGACTTCGGCCCGCCGTGCACCTGGTACGCCTGCCAGGCCTGGGTGCCCGTCCACTGCTCGTAGGTGTTGCTCCAGTTCCCGCCGTTGCCCGGGTTGTCGTGGAACGACTGACAGCCGGACTCCTCGCCCTGCGACAAGATCGGCCCGTAGGAGTACAGCGGATCGCGGTAGAACTGCAGATCCTGCAGCCGCATCGGGACCGTCAGCGAGATCTGGTTGTTGTAACCGAGCGCGCCCTCGAGGTCGGCGGGGAACTGGTAGTCGTTGCCCGGGATGTTGCCGTCAAAGAGGTTGAACCGGTTCTCCCACAGCCGGTAGTAGGAGATCTTCTCGACGTTCTTGTCGGGGATGTCGAGGTAGGGCACCTTGTCGACCCAGAACTTGTTGTACTCGTACATCTGGGTGCGCCAGGCGGCGTCCGGGCCCATCGCGCGGTAGCGCTGGTAGTCGGAGGCCGAGGCTGGCAGCTCGCTCGCGATCGCGCCGAGTTGCACCTTCAGGCTCGCCGAGGCGCCCGGGTCGAGGCTGACGCTGCGGGTGAGGGAAGTGCCGCTGACCGTGAACCCGTCACCGCTCATGCGCGGCGAGAGCGTGGTCAGCCCGTAGCGCAGCGGCACCTGTCCCGTCAGCTCGGTGCCGTCCGCAGAAGGCGTGGTCGCGATCGGCGAACTCGCGCTCAACGTCGTGCTCAGTGGGGCGTCGCCGGTGTTCGTCAGCGTCAGATCGGTCACGGCGACGTCGTTGTCGGTGATGAACTCCTTCTCCGCGACCGAGAGCCCGGACCGGGTGAAGACCGCGGAGTAGTAGCTCGGATACTGGACGCGCCGCGCGGTGTCCTCCGTGAGCGCATCGCCGGAAAGCGCGATGGTGTACAGGTTGACGACGTTGGTGGTCGGTGGCTGGCGGTAGGCGTACCCGCCGCCGCCGTTCGCACCGGTGCCCTGTCCGGCGAAGCCGAGGACGGACGGGTTGTGCGTGTACATGTACAGCGCGCGCCCGCGCGTCAGGAGTGTGCGCTCGCCCGAGCTGTTGTCCCGGAACGGACGGGCCAGGATGCGGTCGAACCAGTAGGACGTGCCGCCCGCCGCGACGTCGGCGTCGAAGATCGACTGCAGCATGCTGTGCGTCGGATCGAACGCCGCCGGCTCGGCCGGGATCGGATCGGCGGCGCCGGTGAACGGTGGCGCGCCCAGATCGCCCGGCGCGGCGGCGGCCGCACCGGCGTGCACGCTGCTGAGCGCGGCGACCGCGACGAAGGCGGCGCCCACCGCCACGGCTGTCCGGATCCGGCGCCGCGTCGATCGTCCTAGCATGTGCCACGCTCCTTCGCGTCAGAGACTGCTGCGCGGAATCGTCGAAGAGGTAAGGGCGGCCGAGGCGGCGTGGGTGGGTCCTGTCGTGCCGTCCGCGCGTACGCGTTCAAGCCGGCAGTGATGATCGGCATGCCGCTGGCGTCGACGGTGTCGGCGAGGGCGAGTGCACCCGAGTGCGTCGCGGCGCGTCAACTCGTTCATTCCTGGCTCCGGTCACCCCCGTGCCGGACAACCGCGGGCGATCCGGCTCGGCCGGTTTCCGAACCGGAAATCCTTTGCTGGCAGGCGGGACGTTAGCGACGCGTCGGACGAAAGTCAATGCCGCCATTGCCGCTCGAACGCCCTCCGTCGATCGGCTACAGGCCCGGGCTTCCGCCGCCTTCGCGCCAGCTCGCGAGCGGCGAGCTATTCTCTGCGAATGCAGGACCAGGCGGAAAGTCGCTTTCCGTGACGGCGCGCGGCAAGCCGGTGACGATCGCCGACGTGGCCACCTTGGCGCGCGTCTCGATCGGAACGGCCTCCAAGGCGCTCAACGGCAGGGGACAGTTGCGCGCCGAAACGCGGGCGCGGGTGCTCGCCGCGGCGGAGCAGCTCGGCTTTCACCCGAACGCCCTGGCGCGCGGCTTGCTGGCCGGACGCAGCTACACCGTCGGGTTGATCACGACCGACAGCTTCGGCCGGTTCACCATCCCGATCATGCTGGGTGTGGAGGACGCGCTCGGCGCCGGGCAGATCTCGGTCTTCATGTGCGACGGTCGCGACGACCCGATCCGCGAGCAGCACTACATCCGCACCCTGCTGGGCCGGCGCGTCGACGGCATCGTCGTCACCGGCCGCCGCGCCGACCCGCGTCCGCCGATTGGCGTCGAGTTGCCGGTGCCGGTGGTGTACGCGATGACCCAATCCACCGATCCGCGCGACTGCTCGGTGATCCCCGATGACGAGGGTGGGGGACGCGTAGCCGTCCAACATCTGCTGGCCACCGGCCGCACCCGGATCGGGCACATCACCGGGCCGGAGCGGTTCCGCGCCGCGCGTTTGCGGGCCAGCGGCGCTGCCCAGGCGGTGGGCGAGGCGGGCCTGGAACTGGCGGGCGCCGGCGTCCTGTACGGCGCCTGGACCGAGGAGTGGGGGCGGCAGGCGGGGCTCATCCTGCTTCGCACCCAGCCGGACGTCGACGCCATATTCTGCGGCTCCGACCAGATCGCGCGCGGCGTGGCCGACGCGCTTCGTGAGTCTGGTGTGCAGGTGCCCGGCGACGTCGCGATCGTCGGCTTCGACAATTGGGAGCCGATCGCGCTCGCCTGCCGGCCGCCGCTGACGACGATCGACATGGGGCTGACCCACCTCGGTCGGTATGCCGCCCAGCAGTTGCTGCACGCCATCGAGGGACGGCCGGAGCACGGCCTGCACACACTGCCCTGCCAACTCGTCATCCGCGAGTCCTCCGGCGCCGCGTCGCCCGCCGTCCGCCCGAACTAAATCGCGAGTTGTCCGCCCGTCGGTGCGTCGGAGCGTCACGAGGGGCGGACAAGTCGCTTGGTCTTGACCTGTGCCGGTCGCGGGCCGTAGCGTCTGCTTCGTTTCGGAAAAGCCTTTCCGTAGCTTTCCGTGACCGGGATTCTGTGCTTTTAGGAGAAGTCGATGGAGCATCGGCTGGTCGAGAGCATGGTGGCGGGACCTGCTGGGCCGACGGCGCCGCGGGCATCCGCCCGGACGCGGCTCACGCCGCTCGCGCTCGGCGCGGCGCGCATCACCGGCGGTCTCTGGGCGGATCGGCAGCGGGTGAACCGCGAAGTGACGATCCCGGCGGCGCACCGCAAGCTCGTGCAGTCCGGGAATCTGGACAACTTCCGGCGCGCGGCCGGAAACGACCGTGGCGGGTTCCGGGGCCGGCTGTTCGCGGACTCCGAGGTCTACAAGTGGCTCGAGGCGCTCGCGTGGGAGCAGGGCCGCGAGCCGTCAGCCGAGTTGGCGAGTTGGCAGACCGAGGCGACGGCGCTGATCGCGGCCGCGCAGCACGCGGACGGCTACCTCAACACCTACTTCCAGATCTCGCCGGACGGCGCCGAGCGCTATGCCGACCTCACGCTCGGGCACGAGCTGTTCTGCACCGGCCACATGCTGCAAGCGGCAGTCGCCCAGCGGCGCGCGACCGGTGTGGGCAGTCTGCTCGACGTCGCCGTGCGCGCCGGCGACCACCTCGTCGCGACCTTCGGCCCCGATCGGCTGCACGGCGTGTGCGGGCATCCGGAGATCGAGACGGCGCTGGTCGAGCTGTATCGCGAGACCGGCAACGAGGACTACCTGAGGCTTGCCGCGTACTTCGTCGACGCGCGCGGGCACGGCCTGCTCGGGCCGAGCATGTTCGGCCCGAGCTACCACCAGGATCGCGTGCCGGTGCGCGAGGCGCACACCATCGAGGGGCACGCGGTCCGTGCACTTTTCCTCGCCGCCGGCGTCACCGACGTGTATGTGGAGACGGGGGATGCGGCGCTCTTCGACGCGATGCGCGCCCAGTGGGACGACATGGTCTCGGGCAAGAGCTATCTCACCGGTGGGGTCGGTGCGAGATGGGAGGGGGAGTCGTTCGGCGATCGGTACGAGCTGCCGCCGGACCGCGCCTACTGCGAGACGTGCGCCGCGCATGCCAGCATCCTGTGGAGCTGGCGGATGCTGCTCATCACCGGCGAGGCTCGATACGCCGACCTCATCGAACGCACGCTGTACAACGCCTTCTCCTCCGGACTCTCCCTGTCCGGCGACCGGTTCTTCTACACCAACCCCCTGCAACTGCGCAGCGACGCCCGAGACACGAGCAGCCGCAGCGTCCGGCACGGCCGCCAACCCTGGCTCGGCACACCGTGCTGTCCGCCCAACATCATGCGGATGCTCGCGTCGCTCGACCACTACCTTGCAACGCAGACCGACGAGGGCGTCCAGATCCATCAGTACGCCGACGGGAAGCTCGGGATCGGCGGCGCCGAGGTCGTGCTGCGGATCGCGACGGACTATCCGTGGCGCGAGGAGATCGACATCGAGGTCGAGGCGGCGCCGGACCAGCCGTACACGATCGCGCTCCGGATCCCCGGTTGGTGCACCGCCGCCGAGGTCGGCGTGAACGCCGGTGCGCCCGGCGCCGCGCCCGATCCGGGCAGCTATCTCGAGCTGCGCCGACGGTGGGCAGCGGGCGACCGCATCCAGTTGCGGCTGCCGATGCCGGCGCGCCGCACCTACGCCGACGAGCGTGTCGACGCGGTGCGCGACTGCGTGGCGGTCGAACGCGGCCCGCTCGTGTACTGCGTCGAGCAGGCCGATCACGACGTCGACGTCGAGCTGATCCGAGACGCCGGCGGCGCATTGCGCGCCACACACCGCGCCGACCTGCTCGGCGGCGTCACGGTCGTCGACGGGCCCGCGGTCGTCGTCGACGAGCAACCCGCCGGCGTCGGCCCGCCGTACCGGAGCGGAGATCCGCTCCGCCCTGCCGGCCGGCCGGCGCGCTTCACCGCAATTCCGTACTACGCCTGGGCAAACCGCGACATCGGGCCGATGCGGGTCTGGATCCCGCGGGCCGACCACGGCAGCTAGCTGAGGCGCACCCGCACACCTCACGAGGAGGAGCCGATGACTCGATCATCACTGGGAGGGCGCCACCTGCGAGTACTGGTGGTTGCTGTAGCCGCGCTGACGCTGTTGCTCGCAGCGTGCAGCAGCAGCGGCGGCGGCGGGGCGACGACCCCGGCGGCGCCGGGCACGGGCGGGGGGCCGACCTCGGCCGCGGGCGGCGGCGTGGACGACGGCACGCAGCTGACGATGTGGACCCGGGCGGGCACCGAATCGCAGAGCAAGGCGCTCGTCGACGCGTACAACGCCAGCCACTCGAACCAGATCAAGCTGACCGTCTATCCCAACGAGGAGTACCCGGACAAGATCGCCACCGCGGCGCTCGGCAAGGCACTGCCGGACATCTTCACCTCGGACGTCGTCTTCGCGCCCAACTATGTCAACCAGAACTTGTGGACGGACATCACCGACCGCTTCAACGCACTGCCGTTCAAGGATTCGGTCGCGCCCTCACACGTCCGGGCGGGCACGGCCGACGGGAAGATCTACGCGGTACCGCACGCGCTCGACCTGTCCGTCATGTTCTACAACAAGAAGCTCTACACGCAGGCCGGGCTCGACCCGGCCAAGCCACCGACGACGCTGCAGGAATTCGCCGAGCAGGCCCGCAAGGTGGCCGCACTCGGTGGCGACGTCAACGGAACCTACTTCGGCGGCAACTGCGGCGGCTGCGTCGAATTCACCTTCTGGCCGTCCGTGTGGGCCGACGGGGCCGCGGTCATGAACGACGAGGGCACGGAGAGCACGATCGACAACCCGCAGATGGCCGCGGTGTTCAAGATCTACCGCGACCTTTACAGCGACGGCGCCGCCGCTTCCGCATCGAAGGAGGAGAACGGCACGACCTGGCTCGGTGCCCTCCAGACCGGCAAGGTCGGGATCGCCCCCGGGCCGTCGTCCTGGTACAGCCTGATCAAGGACAAGGGCATCGACGTGGGCATCAGTGCCATCCCGGGTGTCAACGGCGGTCAGTCAACCTTCGTCGGCGGCGACGTCGCGGGCATCTCGGCGACGAGTTCGCATGCCGACCAGGCGTGGGACTTCCTGGCGTGGAGCCTCGGCGACGACGCTCAGGTGAACGTGGTGGCCAAGCAGGGCCAGATCATCGCGCGTACCGATCTCGCTGAGAACAAGTACGCCGCCGCCGACCCGAACATCGTGACGATCAACAAGGTGATGGCAAAGGGTGAGACGCCCTTCGCCTTGAACTTCAACGCCACCTACAACGACCCGCAAAGCCCGTGGACGACGTTGCTGCGCGGCGCCTTGTTCGGCGATGATCCGGCGAAGGCGCTCTCGGACGGCCAGTCGGCCATCACGGACTCGCTGCAGAGCAACTGACTGATCGTCGAGTGGGCTAACCGGAGCTGAGTGGGCTGTCCTGCCGGCCCACTCAGCTCCGGACGGCCTACGGGGCGTCGGCGCAGAGGAAGGACGAGGTTGACTGCCGTTACTTCGCGGGCCGGGGCGGCGGCAGTGGCCCTGGTCCGGCGGCGTCGGCGACAATTCCGGGTGCGCCGCTGGCTGGGCCTTGCCTACGCGACTCCGACGGCCGTCATCGTCATCGGAGTCTTTCTCGTTCCGGTGGGCTTGGTCGTCTGGATGTCCATGAACGATTGGCCCATCCTCGGCGAGCCCACGGTCAACGCCCCGGACAACTACCGCAACATCGCAGACAACGATCTCTTCAAAACCGCGGTCTGGTTCACGATCAAGTACACGGTGATCATGACGATCGTGCTGTTCGGCGTCGCGATGGGTTTGGCGCTGCTCGTGCAGAACCGCCGGCGCGGCGTCGGGTTCTTCCGTACCGCGTTCTTCCTGCCCAGCGTTGTCGGGTTCGCGACGGCATCGCTGCTGTTCCTCGGGCTGCTGTCCAGCGAGATCGGGCCGCTGGATCCGCTGCTCACCAAGATCGGCGCCATCTCGCACCCGGTGGCCTGGACGAGCGAGAGCCCCACGACTGCGCTGACGTCGATCGTCGTCCTCGTGACCTGGCGCTTCGCGGGCTTCAACATGCTGATCCTGCTCACCGGCCTGCAACAGATCCCGCTCGATCTGTACGAGGCGGCCCGCGTCGACGGCGCGACGCCATGGCAGAGCTTTCGGGCGATCACGCTGCCGCTGATGCGTCCGACGATCGCACTGGTGCTCATCATGATGATCACCGGTTCGCTGCTCGCCTTCGACCAGTTCTGGATCATGACCCGGGGCGGGCCGGACAACAGCACGACCTCGATCGTCCTGGTGATCGTCCACGAAGCGTTCACCAGCTTCGACCTCGGTGGGGCGGCGGCGATTTCCGTCCTGGTGCTCGTCGCGCTCGTCGTGGTCAACACCGTCCAGCTGACGATCCTGCGCCGGAGCACGCGATGAAGAGATCGATCTCCGAGCAGACCGGCTACTACATCACGGTCACTGCATTGGCAGTGTTGTTCCTGTTCCCGCTGTTGTGGACCGGCTGGGCGTCGGTCCGCGTCGACGGTGGCTTCGGGATCGGCAATTACCGCGCCGTCTTCGACTACGGGGAGGGGATCGGCACCTACCTCAAGAACAGCCTCGTCGTCTCCGGCCTGACCGTCCTCGGCACGATCGGAGTCTCGCTCCTGGGCGGTTACGCGTTCGGACGGTTCGAGTTCCCGCTGAAGAACACGCTCTTCCTGGCCACGCTCGCGATCTTGATGATCCCGTACCCGACGATCCTCATCCCGCTCTACGTGATGCTCGGCTGGGTGCACCTCGCCAACTCGTTGATCGGCCTCGCGCTCGTGCTCGTGATGTTCCAACTGCCGTTCGCGGTGTTCATGATGCGCAATTCGTTCGAGGCGGTGCCCAAGGAGTTGGAGGAGGCTGCGCTCGTCGACGGCTGCGGCACGTTCGGCGTCCTGTGCCGGATCATGCTGCATGCCGTCCGGCCGGGCATCGTGACGGTCGGCCTCTTCGCGTTTCTCGCCGCGTGGAGCGACTTCTTCGCGTCGTTGATCCTGCTCAACTCGTCCGACAAGTTCACCCTGCCCCTCGCGATGGTCGCGCTGCGCGGTCGCTCGTTCGGCTCGATCGACTACCCGACGCTGCAGGCCGGCGTGGTCGTGATGGCCGTTCCCTGCCTGGTGTTGTTCCTGGTGCTGCAGCGCAGCTACGTACGCGGCTTCATGTCCGGCGCCGTCCGGGGATAACAGTCGCGAGTTGTCCGCCCTTCGGCACGTGACGGCATCACGCAGAGCGGACAACTCGCGGAGTTTCCGAGCTGACGCTCAGGACGGCCGGGTGCGGGCGCGGTGCGCACGGACCCGCATGCGGTTGCCGCAGAGCTGATCCGAACACCAGCGGCGGCGTCCGGTCGTGTCGAGGAAGATTCCGGAGCAGGTGTCGTCGCCGCACGGGTGCAGGTGCGCGCGGTGCGGTCCGGACAGATCCTGCACCGCGTCGCGTGCGAGTCGGGCCAGCGCCTCGGCTCCGGTTGCCGGCCGGGTGATGTTGAATCCGCGCGCCGTCCGGCGCACCCGCAGCGGCTCGTCCGTCCGCAATGTGTCGTCGATCAGCCGGACATCCGCGGTGTTCAGCGGCTCTTCCTTCAACGCCGCAGTCGCGCAGCGGTGCAATGCCTCCCGGACGGTGCGGACCCGCACCAGGTCGTCCTCGGTCACCGCGCCGGTCGGCTCGAGCGCGTTCTCGCGCAGCCACGCGCGCAGCTGCACCGGGCTGTCGAGCGCGTCGACCGGGCGGCCGCGGTAGCGCCCGCCCAGCGTGGCGAGCAGGTCGAGCCACGCCGCTCCATTCCCGGTCCGGAACTTCGTCACAACGCCATAGTAATGATTTGACCTATTACGCGTCAGCCTGCATCGTGTAATGGATGAAATCATTACGCGTGGATGTGCTGGGACTCGCGTTCGTCCTCATCTGGAGCAGCGGATACGTCGCAGGCGCGCTGGCCACCGAGGTCATCGCACCGCTCGCGGTCACCCTGTGGCGATTCCTGGTCGCCGCGCTCGTCCTGGCCGCCGTCGCGATACTGCGCGGTGAGCGCTGGCCGCGCGGACGCGAGCTACGTGCCGTCGCCCTGGTCGGCGTACCGATGTTCGCCATCCAGTTCGGCGCCCTCTACACGGCACTGGCGGAGGGGATGCCGGCGTCGACCACGTCGCTCATCGCCTGCTCGTCGCCGCTGCTCGTCGCGGTGATCGGATTCGCCGCGCGGTGGGAACGGCTGACCACAGCGCAATGGAGCGGTATCGGACTCGGGCTCGTCGGACTTTTCGTCACGCTGGCGGATCGCGTCAGCCGGCCGCCGAGCCTGGCCGCGTTCGGCTGGACGCTGCTGGGCCTGGCCGCACTCGCCGTCGGCACGATCATGCAGTCGCGATTGCGGCACGGCGCGGGGCCGACGTCGATCGCGTCGGTCGAACTGGCGACCGGCTTCGCGGTCCTCGCAGTCTGGGCGCCGCTGCGCGGCCCGATCTCGATGCCGCTGACCGGTCAGGCGCTCGGCTCGTTCGCGTGGATCTCGCTGGTCACCGGCGTCGGCGCGCCGCTGTTGCTGTTCGCGCTGATCCGGCAACGCGGCGCGACGCGGGCCTCGAGCTACCTGTTCGTCGTGCCGGCGGTGACGGCGCTGGCTGCCTGGCCGATCCTCGGCACACCGATCGAGCCGACCACGATCGCCGGCCTGGTCGTCAGCGGGGCCGGGCTCTGGCTGGCCAGCCCTGCCCGAACTGTCGGAGGCGCCCCCGCGCGGCAACAAACGGCCGCTGCAGAAGATGCCCGCCCGCCGTTGGCTCAGCGGGTCCTTGCGCGGAGTTCGGCGAGCCGACGCGCGGCATAGTCGGGTTCGGCGATCCAACAGGTCGCGGTCTCCCACGCCACGCTGCGGTGATCAGGAGGTCGCGGTCACCGGCGATCGGGACGGACACGTCGCTCGGCAAGTGCGCGAAGTCGAACGCGGGCGAATCCACTCGCGCCTCGTCCCAGTCGATGAGCGCGACCTGCCGATCGGTGATGAGGACGTTGCCGCGGCCCAGGTCGCCGTGGATCGCGCACTCGCGGTCATCGGTGAGCGCGGCGCGTCAACTCGAGCGGATCAGCTCGACGGCGTCGGCCGGCATGGCGGCCAACCGGACGTCACCACCGGACGGCTGATGCAGCAGCTCGCGCGCCAGTGCGAAGCCGGGCCGCTGCGGCCATCGCGCAGTGGCCTCGTGCAGCACCTCGAGCGCGGCGACGACTCTCGCCCAATCGCGCTCGTGCTGCGCCGGCGCACCGTCGAGGAAGTGCTGCACCAGGACACCGCGGTCGTGCCGCCGGCCGTCGTCGGTCGACAGGCTGCGGGGGGCGACCACGCCGGCCGCAGCGACCGCGTCGAGCAGGTCCAGCTCCCACGCCAGCGCGTCGAGAGAGCGGCCGGAGACCCTGACGACAAGTCGCTCCGCGCCCCGGCGCGCCAGATAGACAGGGTTGCGCGCGCCGCCGGAGAGCCGCCGGATCACCTCGACACCGGACCAGGCGCTCAGC
>DASQSE010000073.1:0-32923 GCA_035642535.1 Jatrophihabitans sp.
TCCGACGCTCCGTCAAACGTGCACTGGCCCGACGCCTCTACCGGCGGATCCAGGCAGCAACCCGGCCAAACCCAGCAGCGAAAGGATCTTGACAAACATAGGAGCGTCCAACGGCCTGCTGCGCCAGTACTTCCCCAAGGGAACCGACCTCGCGAGATGGAGCAGCGAGGAGATCGAAGCCGTTGCCGCCACGCTCAACAACAGGCCGCGCAAGACCCTCGGCTGGAGGACGCCGGCCGAGGCATTCAACAAGCAGCTAATGTCTGTCGAACAATCCGGTGTTGCGTCGATTCGTTGAGCCCGGTCAATATACGTCCATCGCGTTCACCGAACGCCTCGCCGCGGTCGGCGTCACGCCCTCGATCGGCACCGTCGGCGACGCGTTCGACAACGCGCTGGCAGAAAGCGTGATCGGGCTCTACAAATCTGAGTTGATCAACCCGCAGCGGCCATGGAAGAACGCTGATCACGTCGAGATCGCCACGCTGCGTTACGTCGACTGGTTCAACAACAACAGGCTCTACGAGGAGAACGGCGACATCCCACCGGTCGAGCTAGAGCAGGCCTACTACCGTCAATACCGGCCCTCAGCCTGAGGCCGGTTCACACCAAACCGAGTCTCCGGAATAGCCGGGGCGGTTCAGAGCAGCTAATGTCTCTCGAACAAGTCGGTGTTGCGTCGATTCGTTGAGCCCGGTCAATACACCAGCCGCGAGTACGGCGTGCTCGCCGGCGACTGCGACGTCACGCTCTCGGTCGGGCGCACCGGGCAGTGCTGGGACAACGCCCTCGCCGAGAGCTTCTTCGCCTCGCTGAAAGGCGAGTGCCTCGACCGGCAAGCCTGGCCCATCCGAACCTCGGCCCGCCGGGCGATCGTCGACTACATCGCCTGGTTCAACGGCACCAGGCTGCACAGCGCGCTCGGCTACCAGACACCCAACAAGTTCGAAGCAGCTACCGGGAAGGAGTCACTGGCGAAGGTAGCCTGATCAAGCCATCGACCCTGTCCGTCGAAACGGGGCAACCTCAGTGCCGAGTTCTCTGCGGTGCCGGTCCAACGCCAGGTCATGGCGACGCGGGTCGGTTCTTCCAGCTGAGTCCACTGACAGATGATTTGCCCGTCGGTTCCGACGAAGCCGTCCTCCTCGCGGTCGTAGGAGCTCATGCTGAACTCGTTGCCGACGACGGCGTCCTTCGGCCCGGACGCGTTCGTGATGTCGAGGTTGGCGATCAGCGGCCAGACCCGTGCGATCTCCCGCGGTAGGACGACGTCCAGGGTGGCCGCGCCGAGCCGTCCGCTGAGCGGTCGCGCGCCGTGCGGGTCGTCGAGATCGGCGCCGATGCGTTGTCCGGCAACTTGTGCGGCTTCGCGGCGTGCATCCTCGCCATGCTCGTCGTATCCACCGTGGACTGTGTGGGTTGCGCGCGCCGGATCTGCTGCGGCACGCTGTCGGCTGCGGACCATTCGCGCGCCCTCGATTGGAGCCGGCCAGGCCTCGATGAGGTACTCCTCGATGGGCTCGGCCCCCGTCTCAGTCGTCGGTCAGTTCGTCATAGTCAAACTCCGCGGCATCGGCTCGTCCGCGAGCACTGATCCGCAGCCGGTAACTGCCCCCTCGGTGCACAGTCGCTGCGTGAGCTCGCCGCTCAGTTCGCCGATGCCGAGACCCGAGATGCACGGACGCTGATCTCGGCTACCTCCTCCCATCCGTCACCGACTACGGCGGGGCTCGCGTCTAGACGAGCGGACGAGACCGCGACCGGACCCCAGTGCGCGCCGGTTAGCACGCTGACGAAGTCGGCGGTCTCGAGATCGAAACTAACCAACGGCAGATCCGCCGGCGGCCCAGCGAGCAGCGCACCGGACGGATCGGCCACGACGAACTGAAACTCGTTGGCTTCAACGATTGATCGACTCTCCACGAGCCGGAGCCTAAGGCGCGCGCAACGCACGGACCTGAGCAGCACCGCACGTGACAGCGGCGCGACAGTGCCTCGAGCCGAACGCACATGGCCGCGGCCCTGATCGGACGATTGCTTACCTGGCCGATTCCGGCTCGTAGAAGCACCACACGCCGTTGGACAGCTCGCCAGCGGCAAAGGTCGGCGATCCGTGGTCGAGGTCTAGCTGCCACACGTTGAGTTGGTGGCGCTGCGTCGGGTGGGACGGATGAGGCACCTCAATCCGACCGCCGGTGCTCCGCCATTGGTAATCCCAGGGATTCACACCGGCGACCTCGATCGGCTGTCCTTCGAAGACGACGCGGACCAGTCGCCAGCCAGGAACGGCAGCCTGAGTCACGACGTGATCATGTCGCCAACCGCCCGCGGACGCACATCGGCAGGAACCCGAGCGCACGTGACGGTGGCGAGATCGTGCGTTTCCGCGGTTGGTGGGGATTCGTTGTCACCGATGCCGGTATGCTCGTGTCACGGCGCATTCGCCGGTCTCTTCGCGGACGAGCCGTTTCGCGGGGCCGTACTGGTTGCCTTCGCACCGAAGGCCAGTTTCACCAAAGTGACGGCGGCCCTTTCTAGCATTGGGAACCACGTGACTTCAGTACGCCCTGCCCGGCACGCCGCTGCGCCGAATCGCCGGCGCCGCCCGGCCTCTCGGCCGCAGCCACCAACCACCGCAAGTCCTTCGGTAGACAACTCCCTCTTGCGAGAGTTGGACAAGGCGCTTGGCGCAGCCCAGTCGCGATCGGACCCGCCGGCTACCTCGTTCGCCGGATACGGCCTGCCGCAGCGGGTTGTCGAGGTGCTGGCCCGGGCCGGTATCGAGTGCCCGACCGCGATCCAGTCCCGCACACTTCCCGACGCGCTCGCCGGACGCGACGTGCTCGGTCGCGCGCAAACCGGTTCGGGCAAGACCCTCGGCTTCGGCCTGCCGATGCTCACTCGCCTGGATGCCGCGCGCGGCCCGCGACAATCGCGTGCGCCGCGCGGGCTCGTTCTTGTACCGACGCGTGAGCTGGCGCAGCAGGTCGCGGACGCACTCACGCCGGCCGCCGGCGTGCTGCGCCTGCACGTGGCCACCGTGGTCGGCGGCATGTCGATCAACCGTCAGATCGGCGAACTGCGCCGTGGCGTCGACGTTCTCGTCGCCACGCCGGGCCGGCTGCTCGACCTCATGGACCGTCGTGCCGTCCGTCTCGATTCTATCGAGGTCGCGGTGCTCGACGAGGCCGACCATATGGCCGACCTCGGATTTCTTCCGGCCGTGACCAAGATCCTCGACGCCACTCCCGAAGCGCGGCAGTGCCTGCTGTTCTCCGCGACGCTCGACCGCGGCGTTTCGCGCCTGGTCACGCGTTACTTGTCGGATCCGGCGATCCACGCCGTAGGGACCACCGGCACGCCGGTTGATGCGATGGACCACCGGGTCTTCCTGCTCGATCGCGAGGAGAAGGTCTCGATCGCGGCCGAGATCGGCGCACGTCCTGGCCGCACCCTATTCTTCGTCCGCACGAAGCACGGCGCCGACCGGCTCGCCAAGCAGCTGTCCCACCTCGGTGTGGACAGCACCGCGATCCACGGCAACCTCAACCAGAACCAGCGCGCCCGCGCGTTGGCGGCCTTCGCCTCCGGACGCTCGCGAGTGCTCGTCGCCACCGACGTGGCTGCGCGTGGCCTGCACGTCGACGACCTTGACCTGGTCGTGCACTTCGATCCGCCGGCCGATCACAAGGATTATCTGCACCGCTCAGGGCGTACCGCTCGTGCTGGGGCGACAGGCACCGTGGTGTCCTTCGTCGAGCCGAGCCAATCTCGAGGCGTCGCGCGCATGCACGCCGCGGCCGCCGTGTCGCCCGACACCGCGCGGGTACGGCCCGGACACCGGGTCATACGGGAGATCGCTGAATCCGGCCAGACCATCGCGATCGCGCCCGAACCACGGCGCGCTCCGCACCCGCACCACCACCAGTCGCCACAGCGTCCCCGCCACCCAGGTGCTCGACGCCCCGGCCCGCGCCAGTCCAAGGGTCGCCGCCGCAGCGCCTAGCCGCATGCCCATCCGGCGACCTCGGGCGAGGACTCGTCGTTCAGCCCCGGCTTGTCCTGGCCGGCCAGATGGTGCTCGTCCGGCCGCAGGCCGTACAGAGCTTCACGCCGTCCGTACTCATCACGGCGACTGGTTTATGCGACAGGCTCACTGATGCGTCGAGGGAACCGCGTGACATCGGCATTACACGCGGTTTGATCTTGTCCAGACCGTGCCGTTCGGCCGGCCAAGTGCCCATCCCCAAAGACGACCGGCATTTGAGCGCCATCCAGGAAACGGAGCCGCGGTACGCCATCGGGCTGGTCACTCGGAGGCCGCAAGCACCGCGCCTTTTCGCATATGAGTCCCACAATCAGGTTCCAGCAAACGGCTCGCATTGCCGGGGCTGTCGACCGGGAGGGAGGCGTCAGTCGGCGCTCCATAACGTCGATCCGGCGCACGTCGGCAAGCGCAAGTCCGAGCGCCATAATCGGCGATCACCCGATCAGCGCGCGGTGAGATCCGGGGCGGCGCCGGTCACGGCAGGTAGCGCCGCCGCGATGAGCGGCCGGGCCGTCGTGATCTGCGCGCAACGCCTCGAGCGTCGACGGGCTCGAGCGTTACTGGTTCACCGTGGTGAACCAGATCTCGGAGTCGCTGCTGCCACCGACGGCACTTCCCCAGCTCAGGGCGACGTGCTCACGCAACCCGGGCCCGTTGCCCGGCTTCAACACCGAGATGCCGAAGGTATCCCCTGGCCAGATGGCGTCATTGCCGGAGTCGGTGGAAACCTGGGTGACCGGTCCGAGCCCGCTCTTGATCGAGAATGGCCGCAGGAAGGTCGCGTACCCTCCGGAGGCATCGGTCTGCCAAGCGACATCGGCGACCCCCGCGTTCGCACCTACCGACTCCACGTTGTGCATCGCGGCGTCCTGGTCCGACGTGACCCGGGCGGGATTAGACCACGACGACCCGCCATCGGTGGAATAGGAGATCCAGCCGATATCGCTGTCGCCCGAATCGGACTGCGTGTCCCAGGTGGCATACAGGTTGCCGGCCCGGTCAGTACTCAGATCACCATCGATCCACCACTCGAAGTCGGACAAGGTCCCGACGCTCGCGCCGACCGTGACTCCCGGCGACCAGGTCTGGCCACCGTCGGTGGAACGGGTGAACACCTCGTTGCCCGGATGCACGACGAATGTGCCCGGATCGAGGGGATGATTGATCATCAATGCGTCGATCACGCCATTGGGCTGCACGACGACGGATGCGTCGTAGCCGCCCCCGGCCGGGAAGCCGGGCTCCATCGGTGTGATCGGCCCCCAGGTCTTGCCATGATCGGTCGACTTCTGGATCACCGCGGTGGCGTCCACGGCGCTGTAGGCACAACTGCCGCTCGGCGCACACGCGAATTGCACGGCTGCCGCGCTCGGCCCGTAGTCCCACGTGACGTAGACCGTGCCGCCACGTCCGGCGGCAATGAACTCCCGGTCACCCCAGTTACCCTGCCCGGGCGGGGTCAGCGACGCGACCTGGGAGAACGTTGCGCCGTGGTCGAAGGACGTCGCCACCACCGGGAATGCCTGATCGTTGATGTAGCGCAGGTAGGTGACGTAGACCGTCCCGTCGGTCGCGACGCTGATGGCCGGGTCGTCAGATCTGCTGGAGTCGGGCAAGGTGATCGGCGCAGAGAAGCTCGCCCCGCCGTCCACCGACCGGGCGAACCCCTCACCGTGGCAGCCGATCCACGCCTCGTAGACGTAGTGCGGCGGTGCCACCGCCTGCTCGACCTCCGCATTTTGCCCGGCGCAGGCGCTGCTCACATCAACGATCGGCCCCACACCACCACCCGATGCAGCCGCCGACGCCGACGGCGCCGCCAAGCCCAGCACAACGCAGCCACTGGCTAGTAACGCGACCGCGAACAGCTTTACCTTCGTCCTCTGGGCAGTCGCGAGTCTGTTGCTGCTGGTCCTGTTGAATCCTCTGCCTGCCATCACCCTGGTCATCTTCTTCCGCCTATCGGTCGAAGGCTGGCTGTCGCCGTTCCTCGCCTTCTGGATCGCTGAGACGCTACCCCGATCCAAATGAGTTTTCTGTAGCTGGATGTGCCCTTTGACTGCCTGCGGAACCGGCGGTCATGTTTTGCTTGCTCCGGCGAGGCGACGCCCCGCGACTTCGCGGAGTCGGAGCGGCCGGAGCGTGCGGCCGACTGACGCCTAGGAAGCGCACGCTAGCGGGCGAACATGGTGCGTGCCGTTCGGACGCTACGGCCGCTGTCGCGCCGATGAGCGCATCGTTCCTGAACGCGAGGGCTGCGTCGTAGCGTCGTATTGTCGCGGCGATCAACCTGAACGTTTGCGCGCGTCTTCGGCCTGAGTGCGTGCCATGGGCTTGGTCATCGATGACTGGCGTGTGCCTGCTTCGGTCGCGCGTATCGACGGAACGTCGCGCGGGAGGCCGGCCCCAGCTGAACCAGGCCGGCCCCGCGCTCAGCTCACGGGTTCACCGTCGCGTTGAACACGTCGGTGCGGTTCGCGGTGTTGCCGCTGTTGGTCTGCACGAAGAACGACTTGAACGCGGAGCCGTCGTTGGCCAGGCCCTCGTAGTCGCCGAGGAAGAAGCCGCGCGCGTTCGGCGCCGTCGCCGTGTCGAACGAATTGGGCGTGACCCGCGCCTCGGGATCGAAGCTCGACGCGCCGTTGTGCGAGACCACGATGAACTGGTCGGTGGGCAGCGTCGCAGGGTCCGGCGTGTTGTTGCGCCAGTCGTAGTACGTCACGGCCACCGTGCCGTTGGGAAGCACGTCGACCGCTGGCGTGAACGCGGTGATGCCGCTGGGCGACTGGTTGACCTTGATGGGGGCTGACCAGCTGCGCCCGCCGTCGGTCGACTTCGACAGCGCGATGTCGTTGTGGACGCCGCCGCTGAAGCGGTTGTCCTCGTAAACGACGTACAGGTTGCCGCTGCGCGGGTCGACCGCGATGTCGGGCAGCCCGCCGCCGATGTCGGAGCCGGTACGCAGCGGCGTCCCGGTTTCGGGGTCGCGGACCCTGGTCACGGTGTTGTTGGTGATCGTGATCGGCTTCGACCAGGTGGCCCCGCCGTCCGTCGATCGCTGCACGCCCTCGAGCGACTGGTTCGGCCCGCCCACGCCCTTGAAGTACAGATAGACGTCGATGAGCGTGCCGTCCGGGAGCACTACGACCTGGTTGCCGATCGTGGAGACGTTCTGGTTCTGCGGCAGGATGCTGTGCGGCTTCGACCACGTGTTCCCGCCGTCGATCGTCTTGGAGAAGAACGGGTCACCGCGGAAGGCGGACGAGGTGCCCGGATTCTGGCTCGAGTCGCTCGGGAACCGGCTGCGATCCCACACGGCGTAGGCGGTACCAGCGGTGTACGGGTCGGCGGTGATCGACTCCTTGTCGTTGAAGACGAAGAAGTTGGGCGAGTCGTCGCGCTGGACGGTCTTCGGCTCGGTCCACCTCCGCCCACCGTCGGCCGACGTGCTGGTCAGGATCGCGGAGATGGTCTGAGCCGCGTTGACCGACAGGCTGATCTGGTAGAGCTTGCCGTCGGGCCCGAAGCTGAGCCACGGATCGGACGCCCGGTCGTAGTCACCGCCATTGGCCGGCGTGCCACCCGAGCACTTGCTGAAGTGCGCGAACGACCGCGTCCAGCTCAATCCGCCGTCCATCGACGACGCGACGGTCAGGCCTCGCGCGCCCCCGTTGGACCAGCGGTCCTGCTGGAAGGCGCCGACAACGTTGTTCGGATTGGTCGGGTTGACCGCGACCCACGGCTCGACCTCCGCGTTCAGAAAGTTCGTCGCTCCCGGCGAGCCCGGGTCCAGCCCGCTGGTGCAATCCGCGAACGGACTCGGACCCGACGCGAGGCTCAGCGGCCCGACCGTGGCCGCAGACGCGGCAACCGGGACGCACAGCACTACCGATGCCGCTACAGCGCCGGCTGCGAGCGCGGTCCGATGAAACATGACAGGCCTCCATTCCCCGGCAGGATGAGTGGCTTGTCGGCAACGCTAGACCTCGCGGTGTGACCACTGGTTGAAGTCGTTGCCAACCGGCGGATTCGCTACGAAATCTCGTCGGTTGCCGAGCGCGGCCACCTATTCGTTAGGGTCCGGAGGGACGGTCCTCCCGGCCATCAGTTGACTTGCCGGGTCGCCCATTGATCGGTCATTCCCCGTCGCTGCCAATCCCGCCTGCTCGCAGGCGTGCGCCTGGCAGGGTGTCCGCACAGCGTGCGGCGCGAGGAGCAACGACCCGGGCGGCACCCAGCCGACGCGCTCGCCGCACTGGCCGCAACCCGCCTGCGCCGCGGCACGCAACCGAACAACCTCGCCCTGACCGTGCCCGCCAAGCCTGCGCCGACCCGTTCGAGCAGCGCGCCGCGCAGAACCTGCGCACCGCCAAGCCGCTCACCGAGTCCTGCGCCAGATCGCCGAATGCCCCGACTGAGCCAGCGAACAGGCCGAGCACCAGTCACACGACATCCGCCATGTCGAGCCCGACCAGAAAACGATGGCGGCCGTGGCCCAACGCGCCCGCTCGACGAGACTGCGACCGCCACATAACGCCATCCACCAAACCAGCCAGACCGACGGTTGAGCGCTACATATTCGGCGCTCGCGCCATTAAGATCGATCACGACAATGTAAGTCGCGCCGCCGCGGTGCTCACCCCACGTGGCCGCTGCAAGATCGAGTGGGAGCCGTCGATCTCGAGCACTCCGCGCCGCCATCCCTCGCGCTCGTTATCCGCTCCGAATGTCTTTCTCGCCCACCGCTCGACCAAGATCAATCTAATCATCATGCCGATGTGCGGCCAGCGGCGAGGTACGTCAGGGCGGTCGTCACGGTGGTGTCGCTTCGATGCGAGAAGCGGCTACGAACCGGCGCGGTGGGTGTAGCGCTGCGCTCGTTCCACGGCCGCTCCGGCTATCTGGGCGAGCTCTACGAGCACCTCCTCATCGAGGTAGGTGAACTCGCCGTCGCGTTTGTCGAATGCCTGGATGAGACCGAGCTCGTTGCCGCCGGGAGCGTACAACGAGGCCACGAGCCAGCTGCGCATCGAGCGCAGCCGGTCTCCCGCTCCGGCGAGCGTGCGGCGGGCTGGCTCGGCGGTGAGTTCGGCCGAGCTCATCCGCAGCGATCGGCGGCCGGGCGCGACGGCGGCGTAGAGGGCCGCCACCTCCGCCGGGGCCACGGTGGCCGGTTCGGTTCCTGGCGCTGCCTCGGTGTGGGCGTCGATCGTGGTGCCGTCGGGTAGCCGGATCTCCGCGCGGCAGTGCTCGGCGCCGACCAGCTCGCGGGCGTGCTCGGCCACGAGCTGCAGGATCTCCTCGAGCGACCCCTCGGCGTCGAGGGTGAGCGAGGCGTCGGCCAGGAAGGTGGACAGCCGGTGCAGCATCTCGGCGCGTTCGCGGATGGCCGCCTGCTGCTCGCGGATCACCCGCTCGCGCTCCTCGACGAAGCTCACGCCCACGGTCACCGCGATCCGGTTCGCCGCCGGCTCATAGACATCGAGCACACGACCGAGCAGCTCCGGCTCGCCCTGGTGGCGGACGAACAGCGCGCGGGCCAGCACGTCGCGCAACAGCAGCACGGTGCCGAGCACCTCGTCGGTCTCCACGCCGCGCCGCACGATCCGCTCGGACAGATCGTGCGCGTAGGCCCGCAGCGCCTCGACGCTTCCGGTCTCGAGCGCGTTGACGTAGTTGTCATAGACCGCCGTGACCTCGGAGAAGATCTCGTCGGCGCGCATCACCCGCAACATCTGGGCATCGGTGATTCGCGACGCCCACTCCTGCCGTAGCTCGGGTCGCCTCTGGCGCAGGTAGTCAACCAACCCACGCAACAGCTTGCTGTCGGCTTCCGACGACTGCTCCGCCACACCGGCCGCTGGGTGGCCAATCCTCTCCATCGTCCCGTTGTCCCTTCTTCGCTTCTGGGCAGCGCGATCGCCCTCGTCCTACCCCGCCACCGGCCCGGGACTCGCGTCGTGTTGTAGTCGAGCACCATCCAAGAACAGCGACGCGATTCCCGCCACCGTGTCCTCGGCGCCCAGCGACGGTCGCATCTGCAGCCCGCTCACCACGATGCCGATCAAGGACTCTGTCAGCCACGACGCCGGCAGATCGTCCCTGATCTCGCCCAGCGACTGGCCCCGCTCTACCAGCGCGCGCAGCGGCGCGGCCACTTGCCGGTCGAACTCCGCCGCGTCGGGCCGCCCGTTTTCGCGGGATACGACAACGAAGGAGTCGCCGACCTCGACCAGCGCCCGCACCGCACGTTCGAATGCCTCCGGCACCGCGACCTCCTGCAGCCGGCCCGCCTGCAACCGCTCGCCGGCGTTCTCGATCGCGAGCCGCCCCAACGCCTCAAACAGCGCCTCGCGATTCGGGAAGTAGCGATACACGGTGGCGCGCGCCATCCCGGCGGCCGCCGCGACGTCGGCCATGCTGGCCTGCTCGCCGCGCTCGGCCAGCGCCGCCGCGGCCGCCTCCAGGATCGCGGCCCTCACGCGTGCGTACAGTGTCGTCTGGTTCGGGGACACCAATGTCTCATTTCGGGTGCATCTTGTCCCACTATTGGGTATGGTCGTCCCATAAGCGGACTGGTTGTCCAACCATAACGAATGGCGTCCAGCGCGCAGGCCAACGGCGCCGCGGCAAGGCGGAGGCAGACGGCAAGCCGTGGGTTATCGAGATCTACGACTCAAGCCTGCCGAGGATCAGGCGCTGTGGTTCGGCACCGATACATCGGCGAGCAAAAGGGCCAACCGCGAGCCGAGCGCGCTGCTTCGCCGGCTCCGGGGCGACACCCGTACATGAGTCAAGGGGACACAGCGATGGCCACGCAAAAGGTGACAGGGTCGCAGGACCCGGCCGAGACGAGGAGTGCGGAGATCAAGACCACGGCCAGCGACGGGTGGCATGCCACCGTCGCGTTGTCCGGCGAAATCGATATGGCGGCGGCATCCGCGCTGCGCACCGAACTGGATCGCCACCTCGACGCGGGACGCTGCTTCATCCGCATCGATGCCGCTGGCGTCACCTTCCTCGACTCCACCGCCCTCAACGCGTTAGTCACCGGGGTCGCGCGCTGCGCGAACGCACAGGGCGCGCTGACACTGACCAATGTCCCGACGCGGGTGCGGCGGATCATCGAATCACCGGCCTGAAAACCGATCCTGTTGATCGCCACGGCCTATGACGAGCAGGCACCCTACGCCTGAAGATGCGAACAATCGCGATGAACCAGGCCGCTGGCCACCCACGACAGCAGCACGACGCGGGCGAAGTCGAGCTCATGGTGGCCGGCGAGCCGGGCCCGTGGATCGGCCGCCGGCAGGTGGGGAGAACGTGGCGGCGTTGTGATGTGCGGCCGGTGAGGCAGGGCGCGCAGGCCCGGTTGCCGGGCAGTGCGCGGTTCAACTCGTTGGCCACAGACGGGGGTTTGAGCAGAAAGGACAAGCGATGACCGGTCAGGACGCACCAGGGCTCGACAGTCTCGCCGACAGGAGTATCGCGAGAATCGTCACCACGGCCAGCGACGCCCAGCGCGCAAGCATCGCACTGTACGGGGAGATCGACGCCGCGGCGGCACCCGCGCTGCGTCGCCAGGTGCGGCGCCACCTCCGAGCCGGTCGACGCGTCATCCACATCGATGCCGATGCGGTTACCTTCATCGACTCTCTCGCACTCGGCGCGTTGGCCGCCATGACCGATCGCTGCGCCCGCGCGGACGGGTCGCTGACCCTGACCAACGTGCCGACACACATACGGCGGGTCATTCAGATCGCCGGCCTGGAACCCATCCTACTGATCGACACCGCGGCAGCCGAGACGCCGGATATCTGACCGAACCACCGAACCTCCCGCGCCCGCGGCGCGGTGGTCGGCCAATCCGGCGCGAGCGAACTGGCCCGACTCGAGCGTGCTGCACCGCGCGTCGAACCCTGGCCCTCGCCGGTCGCGGTCAGCGCTTTGGGGCGGCTGTCGGGAAGTGCGGCAGCACCGCGTTCTCCCTCGAAAGGTCCACCAAGCACGACTACGACCGTCGGGCGACATCCGAGCGGACGGGCCGTCGATGAGCAGGTAGACGCAACGCTGCTCTGGGTGGCCAGCCTGCTGCGCAGTGTTGCGGGCAGGAGGTTCGCGCTAACCTCTTCCCGCCACCGCGTGGGGCATGTTCGCGGCTACCCGGCGCGGCTTCGCGTCTAGCCGGTCAACGACACCGCACCCCATACGGATGTGGCGCCGGACAGCATGGCGTCGAACCGGGCATCCAACACGCGAACCGAATCGGCATCGCATCGGCGCCGCGCCGACCCGCCCGGCTCGCCGCCTGGCGCGTCGCGGTCCAAGGCCTCGCGAACGTGCTCATCGGCACGATCCGTAGCACCTTCACGCTGTCCTTGCGGAGCAACCCTGACCCGAGCGACCCGCCATTCGCGATGATCTTGGCAACCGCCTCGGTGCGCTACCGATGACGACAGTTCATCCCATCGGCCATGGCTCACCCGGCTGCTCGGGCATCGAATGTCTGGCCCGGATCTGATCTTCGGGGCTTACGGGGCTGACATTGGCCGCGAGCTGCTCGACCATTTCGGGCCGACTGGGTGCGTACCGGCCCGGCCCGTTCGCCAGGGTTCGAGATAGTCGCATGGGGATGTCGACCGAAGCGGGCATAGCTCAGGGGTCAGTGCTCGATACCCGCGTACTGATCGAGCGCACGGAGCACCTGATCATTGAGCCGGAATCCACGCGACAGCGGGTAAGGTCGCCAATGATCATTAGCATCTTTGTGCAAGCTCGACACGGCCTCCCATCCGGCGGGTGTCATCCGGACGACGTAGACGGCGCGCGTCGGCGTAACGATCATGTACTCGTCGTTTCGGATCGGTGAATCGATCACGGTCACGCCGTGCGGCATGATCATCGTCCTCCCTGGTGGCTCCCGACTAGCTACCTACCCGGCGAGGTTCCCCCGCTGGCCCTAGGAGCGGGTAGGGCCGTCCGTCCTGGCCTGACCCGGGCACACGATCAGTGTGTGTCGCCGGGTATCCGTGCAATGCAAAGTACCGACTACCGAGCCGAAAGCAGCGCCAACGGTAGGACCACGCATACCTGCTCTGATCGGATGGGCTGCAAAAATCTTGTCCCAGCCGACGCTTTCTGCGCGGCAAGTGTTCGGCGGGTGCCGACGTTCTATGCCGGCGCTCGACCACCGAAGCTGCGATCACGGCGACCCGATCGCAGCGGCCGGGCAGCTGCTAGGTCTGGCTCGGTGCGGACGGCTCCTGCTCGCCTGACGCGATCGCGGACTTCTTGCCTGCCACGGAGGCGCACTCGGCATCGACCTCGGCGTCGGTGTGCGGCTTGAACGGCCTGTCCTGCCACACCCGCACGGCCACGCCGCACACCGCGTAGCCGACCGCACAGCCTGCGTGGAACTGGGCGGACTTGGTGTCCACGGCGTGCACGAGTCCTGCCGGGCTGTAGTCGACGGTGACGCCGGAGAACGCCATGGCCTCGGACTCGGTGCCGAGCACGTACCTCATGGATGCGAACCTCCTCCCCAACCCCGTGCGGCGGATGCGCCCCACCGGCGCCGGTGGATCCCACCTGGTCAACGACGCCCTACCCGCGGCGATGTGCCACGCAACAGCCTCGCGCCGAACCTGGCACCGCCCCGACGGGTGCGAAGCCGGACGGCCGCCGCCGGCGAATGGCGCTCGCGGGCAGCCACGAAGCGGGCGCAACCGCGACGGGGCGCGGCGCGGCTGGCTGCAGCCGCGTGCGCAACTTGGGATGCGCCGTTGAGGTCTTGTTGGGCGTAACCTGAGCGCGTCGACTGCAGCGTCGGCTGCGCCCTAGCCTTTCCTCTCGACTGGGGTGAGCGCAGGGCCACACGAGGAACTGCACGGGGGATCCGGCCCCCGGCAGAAAGGCGGGCCGTGGCAATGGTCCACATCGAGACCACCGGCTGCGATCAGTGGCGGGCCGCCATCGCGCTGCGCGGCGAACTCGACCTGGCCAACGCGCCGGAACTGCGCGGCGAGTTGAGCCGGCACCTGGATACCGGCCGACGAGTCATCCGCGTCGACGTCGGCGGCGTGACGTTCATCGACTCGACCGCCCTCAGCGAGTTGATCAACGCCAGTGAACGGTGTCACAACGAGCAGGGTTCGCTGATCTTGACGAACGTGCCGATGCGGGTACGGCGGACCATCCAGATCTGTGGCCTCGAATCGGTGCTGCTCCTCGACCGGGCCACCGGCGGCCCTGGGCAGTCGGTGGCCGCCGGCTCGTGATCACCGGACGCGCAGGCCACTCCAGATGACCTAGGGCCACCGCAGCCCCCGGCCTTGCGGCACGAAAGGTGCTCCGCCGCTGAGAGCCGAGACGCTGCCGGTTGGCACCAGGACGCGCTAGGACGAGCGCCGCGTCGGCGGGCGGGCTCGCGGATGCGCGGGTAGGCGAATCGAGGTCGCAGCCGGGGCGTTTGGTGGGGCGCGAGCGGGACGGTGGTGACGGTACGCGGTCTGGTGGCCGTTGACTTCGAGCGGTCACGTGGCTACTGGGTCAGCATGATGCTGCTCGGGAACACGAGCGGCACGCTGCGATGGCCACTGCCGCTACCCACAGTCGGCGTTCACTGCGAGCGGGCCCAGCGACGCATTACGGCCGTCGCTCGGCGGTGCCGACGTCGTCGTACCGCTACACCCGGGACGACGACACTCACGACGTTGTAGCTCGGGTCAGGACAGGCGGTTGCGGAACTGCCATGTCCCCGAGCCGACGGCGTAGATCGCGGTGTCGCCGCCGATCCGCACGAGTGTCGCACCCTGATCAGCTAGGACGTGATCGGCGGACCCGCCGAACAGCGGCACCGCGACGGTCGCTGATGCGTTGACCGGGACGGTGGCCGTCAGGTCGAACCAGCCTGACTGCTTCGTCCACGTCGACGCCACTGCGCCCCGGATGGTGTCGATCGACGCGCTGACGTGGTTGAGCGTCGGCGGGACCTGCGGGGCGATCGCCACCGTGGCGTAGCCCGGGTCGGTCGCCGTGATGCCCGCCAGCTGGGTGTACATGGACGCGTTGATGCCGCTGAACATCGCGTGGTCATGCGACTCCATGTTGGAGCGGTACGTCCACTGCTCCCAGTCGGTGGTGGCACCCTGGCCGATCTCGTAACCGAATCCGGGGTAGCTTGTCTGGTCCAGCACACTCATCGCGACGTCGATGCGCCCGATGCTCGCCAGGGCGTCGAGCAGGTAGCGGGTCCCGAAGATGCCGGTGTCCAAGTGGCCGTCGGCGGCGGCGAGGATGGTGCTCACCAGCTTGTTGCCGACCGCGGCGGTGTCGTCGGCGGGGACCATCCCGAAGGCGAGCGGCAAGATGCTGGTGACCTGCCGGCCGTCGGCGTAGCCGTCGTGCGCCGCGTTCAGGAACGTCGCGTTGAAGGCGTCCTTGATGTCTTGGGCGAGCGCGGTGAAATGGTCGGCATCGGCGGGGTAGCCGAGCGCGGTGGCCGACTTGGCGACGTCGACCGTCTGCAGGTAGGACAGCGCGCTGTTCACGAGCGACACCTCGCTCGCGCAGTTGCCGATTCCGGGACTGCCCAGACCGCCGTTCACCCCGTCGCCGTATACCGGCGGGCACCAGTCGCCGAAGCCGTGGTTGGCCGGCCAGATGTGGCTCGGGTCGTTCGCGGCGTTGGTGTCGACGAACGCCTTCATCGCCGGATACATCTGCGCCAGCGTCGCCTTGTCGCCGTATTGCTCGTACAACGTCCAGGCGAGCGAGATCTGGTCACCGCCCATATCCGGGTTCTGCGCGTTCCCGGCATCGGTCGGCAGTGCGTTGCCGGGCGGCATGTCGTGCAGGTAGTTCGCGTAGAAGCGGTCCATCCCGAACTCGCGCACCGACGCGTCGTGGTAGGCCTGCACGTCCATGCCCGGGGGCGTCCGCTCGTCGCGCACCGGATTGTCGGTGGGGATGCTCATCGAGTTGTTCAGGATCGTCCGGCGGTTGTTCTGCCAGATGCTGTTCAGCAGCGAATCCGAGGATGCGAACGTCCCGGTCGACGCGACGTCGGCGTGCACGACCCGGCCCACGAGCGAGGCGAGGTTGGGCGTTCCGGGATAGCCGGTGACCTCGACGTAGCGGAAGCCGTGGTAGGTGAAGCGCGGCTCGTACGTCTCGTTCCCATCACCGGAAAGTGTGTAGCTGTCAGTGCTCGCCGCGTTCCGGTTCGTCGTGGTGTCGAGCATCCCGTCGGCGCCGAGGTCCTCAGCCGTACGTAGCCGCATTGTGGTAGCCGCCGGGCCGCTGACGCGCACCTGCTCCCAGCCGGCGATGTTCTGCCCGAGGTCGTAGACGTATACGCCCGGCTTCGGCTCGGTCATGCGCACCGGATGCAGCGTGCGCACCACCCGCACCGGCGGGACGTCGTCGGCGACGAGCTGGCCGCCCGGGCCGGCCGTCGTCGCAACCGGATTCCACGTCGATGCGTCGAAGCCCGGGCTGTCCCAGCCGCGCTGCGCCAAGCGCGCGTCGTAGCTCTCCCCGGCGTAGATGTCGTCGGTGGTAATCGGCCCCGACGACCAGGTCCAGGAGTTGTTGCTGGTCAGTGTCTGGTGCGTGCCGTCGGTGTAGGTCACGTCGATCAGCACCAGCGCCTGCTTGGTGCCGAGCCACCGGAATCCGTACTGGCTGAACCGCGGGCCGTAACCGTTGCCGGGCCACACGCCGATAGCGTTCGGGCCGTTGCGTAGGTATTTCGTGACGTCATAGGTCGCGTAGAGGTCCCGGGTTTCGAACGGCGTATCGGCGGGGCTCAGGACACGGTCGCCGACCTTCTGACCGTTGAGGTGCAGTTCGTAGAAGCCGAGGCCGTCGACGTAGGCGCGTGCCTGGGCGACGGGCTTGTCGAGGACGAAGTCGTCGCGCAGCATCGGCGCCTGCGGATCGCGGTCGATCAGCACGATGCCGCCGTTCGGTTCGAGTTGTCCGTCGTTGATCGGCGTCTGCGGGAAAGCCGGATCGGGCGTGGCGGAGAAGTCGTCCGAGAACAACTCGTTGCCGTCCAGATCGCGCACTACGAGGTTGTCGTAGCGCGAGTCCTCAGTAGAGTCGCCGACCCGGAACCCGATCGTGCCCGTGCTGAACGTGGTGTCCGAGAGGATGTCGACCTGCACACCGTCGACCCAGGTGGTGATCTGCGGGCCGTTCGCCTCCACGCGAAGGTGGTGTTGCTGGCCCACGTTCTGCTGGGTGATCACATTGCTGATGTCGATGTCCGGGACGAGGTGGCTGAACGAACCGTTCACCTCGAGGTGCGGGCGCAGCATCACCTTGCCGGGATCGACCTCGGTGTTGATCTGCCAGAGGTAGAGGTTGGAGGTGTCCTTCGCGCGGAACACGAGGCTGGCTGCACCGGAGCGAATGGTGAAGTCGACGTCGGCGGTGAAGTTGGACCATTGGTCCTGTCCCGCGGTGTCCGGGGTGATCCATTGCGCACCGTGCCAGTCGGCCGTCTGCAGCAGACCCATCTCCCACCACGCGGTCGGAGCCCAGGCAGACGGATGCCCCTCGGCGTCCCAGACCTGCACCGTCCAGTAGTACCGCTGCGCGGACGCCAGAGCAGGTCCCGCGTAGCCGACCCCGACCGAGGCGGCGGACGCGACCCGGCCGCTGTCCCACACGTCCGCGTGCCCCGGGATGAGTCGATCGGGCGTCGTCGATACGAGCACCTCATAAGCACTCTGCCGCTCCTCGTTGAACGACGATCGCAGCTGCCAGCTCAGGCTCGGGTGGATGTCGTCGATGCCGAGCGGGTTCGTCGTCTGGTCGGTCTGCAGGCCGGTGACGCTCACCCGCGACGGGGCGGCGGCCGCCGCGGACGTTGCAACCAGCACACCGAACAAGACCGCGGACACTGCCGCGATGAGCGTAGCGATGAGTCGTCGTGCATACGTTGGGCGTCCCATCCGTACCTCCAGAGCTGAGTCCTGAACGTGTCAGCTGCCTGTCACGATGGCGCGCAGGTGCAGGTCGCGGCCCTGCTCGGGCCGCCAGGTGGCGCCGCCGTCGTTGGTGTAGAGCGCGCCGCCGGCGGCGTAGGGATTCGAATCGGCGTAGGCCATGCTGTAGCACCCGCGCGTGGTGGCCGAGGAGATCACGAGCGCGAAGTTTTCACCCGCCGTGACGGGCAGGTCCGGGTGCAGCGTGACCCACGACGGCGACCACGAAACCGCGGAAGCCGGCACGTCCGCCGACGCGATGGTGTGGCCGGACGCGCCCGTGGAGCTGAGGTCGGTGAGTCGCAACTGAAGCGGGGCGGTCGGATGGCCGGACTGCGCGGTTGTGTACGACACGGACGAGAGCGTCCCGTCGGCGTGCACGGTGAAGGTCTGCGCCCGGGCCACCGATCCGCCGACATCGCAGTACTGGTGGAAGCCGACGTCGCCAGTGCTCTCGACTGTGTTGCTGGGCGGCGTGGGCGGCGGGACGTTCAGGCCCGCGAGTGGCAGGTCGTAGCTGGTGCCGCAGCGCAGCGGCATGATCGCACCGCTCGCGTCGAAGCGCAGCGGCTCCCAGTAGTGCAGCGCGAGCGCCTCGTTCGCCGCGCCGTTGTTCCATCGGTCGGACTGGTAGAGGAAGACCGGGCCGCCGCGCGCGGGCAGGGTCGCAACGTCGGTGGGCTGTCCGCCGCACGACGTGGTCGAGATCTTGGTACCGAGCACCACCGGCGCCGGGCGGTCCCACAGTCCGAGGTCGCCGGAAAAGTCGTCCGAGAGCAGGACGGTGCCGTCCGGTGCGGTTACTCGCACGTCGTCGAACAGTGCGCTCTCGTTGTCGCTGCCGCCGCTCTCGCGGAAGCCGATCCGTCCGGCGCTGTAGGTCGCGTCGGTCGTGGTGTCGACTGTGACACCGTCGATCACGGTGGTGAACGCGTCACCCGAGACCGTCGTCGAGACTTGATAGCTTTGGCCGCCGACGACCGCGAACGGCAGCGGCACGACTTGGCTGCTCACCACCGAGCCGCCTCGGAAGACGACCTTCGTCAGGCTGCCCTGCTCCGCGCCAGCGTAGGGATAGTTGCCCAGCAGCCACGCGTAACCGGTGCCGGTGTCCGAGGCGCGGAAGACCCAGCCGGCCTGCGCATACTTCCCACCGCCGCCGGTCTGCAGCGGCGTGGTGCGGAAGCTCATCGTGTAGTTCGTCCAGTCGGCGCCGGCGCGGCTGAGCCCGATGCCGCCGCCGTCGACCTCGAGTTCCCCGTTGCGGATCGTCCAGTTGTCCGAACTCGTCCCGGAACCGGTCCACGGGCCCAACGGAGAGGGCGCGGTGAGGTAGGACGTGCCCGTCGTGCAGTACCCGCAGTTCGGGTCGGAGTAGGTGACGTAGTAGCGGTCGCCGCGGCGGAACATCGACGGTGCCTCGGTAGCGCGCGTCCCCAGCCGCACGAAACGGCCCGTGCCGCTCAGATACGTCGAGTCCAACTGCGCGATCACCAGTTCGCCGCCCGCGCGCCAATCGGTGAAGACCAGGTACGCGGTGCCGTCCTGGTCGACGAAGACGTCCTCGTCGCCGTTGTTGACGCCCACCGGCACGCTGTCGGTCATCCCGAGGTGCGGCACGGCATGCTCGACGAACGGACCGGTCGGCGAGTCCGACGTGAACACGTGGTAGCCGACCGCGACGTCGTAGCTGTTGATCCACAGCACGTACTTGCCGGTGCTCGAGTTGTAGACGACGTGCGGTCGGTAGCAGCCGTACGTCGAGCCGTTACAGCGCGCTTGCCACACCGTCGTGGAGGCGTCGAATAGCGCACCACGGTCGGTCCAATGCACGAGATCCGGGGAGCTGTAGACGCGGAACCCACAGAACGGGGTGCCGGGCGTCTGCCATTCGAAGCCGCAGCCGTACGACGTCCCGTACAGGTAATAGGTGGCGCCGAAGCGCTCGATCTCACCGTCGTGCGCGTCGACCGCGTCGCCTGCGGTGTCGAACCGGATCGTCGCGCCGCCGGCGTCACCGTTCACCACGGTGGTATCCGGTGGTGTGTCGGCGGGGGCCGGCACGCTCAGCCCGGCGAAGCTCACGACGAGGGTCGCGGCCAGCACGGCGAGACGGCGAATCGCTATCGACATGAGTCCACACCCTCCGTTGTCAACGGTCAGTCAGCCCGGAGTGACGGTGACGAGGTGCTGGCCGGCACCGACCGGCACGGTGAAATGGCCGCCGGACGGGGTGGCGTCCACGACGTGGCCTTCGACGCGCACGACCCCGGTGCCACGGTCGAGCGCCGGCACACTGACCGTGCCTGACGTGCCGCCGGGCGCGCGCAGCGTCAGCGTGAACGCGGCGGACGCGCCGGACGCGCCGGACGCGGCGGACGCGGCGGACGTGGCGGACGTGGCGGACGCGCGAGTCCAGCTCACGTGGAGCGCGCCGTGCGGCATCGGCAGCTGCCCGCGCGCCCAGGCCACAGTGCCCGGCTGTGGCTGCACCGACCAAGTCGCGAAACCGGGAGTCAGCGGGTTGACACCGAGCAGCTGATTCCTCAGTTCGGGCACGACGCCTCCGTGTGACCGGTATAGAAACGTTTCAATTCATTGCATATGCGCGGCGCATACCCGGACAAGAGGGGAGCAACAGGATGACCGAATCCGGCCAAACCGGGTCGGCGCATGGGGGTTGACGTGGTTTGAGGTGGTCTATACCTTTTGATCCATCCCAGAATTTGTCTAGACATTTGGCACGGGAAGCGAATGCGAATCGACCGACCACGCGGGTGGCGCCGATGGATCGCCGTGGGTTTGGCAGCTGGCGCATCCGCTGCGATGGCAGCGACCTGCGGCGCACCTACGGCAGTGGCGGGGCCCGCGGACGGCTCCACGGGGCTGCCGCCGGCGCATGAGAAGGCGCTGTTCGACAGCACCTACCGCAGCCTCGCCGACCGAGTCACGGCGCGGGGATACGCGCCGACGTCCCTGACCGGTTACTACGGCGCAATGTACACGCGGGACTCGTCGGTGAACGCGTTGGCACTGCTGCGGGGCGGCAACAATGCGAAGGCGCGCGCGATCCTGCGCTATATCTTTCGGTACAGCGCGGCATCGGGCGCTGCGCGCATGCCGCACCGGATCTACCAGGAGTCGGACACCTTGTCGGCCGCCGGTCAGCACACCGACACGTCCCTGCCTGTCGCGCCGCTCGGTGGCGGTACGGATCCGGTGACGCAGCAAATGCCGGCGCCCGGACTGGTCACCGCGGTGGATGTGTGGCTGGATCGGACGTCTCTCGCGCGGGGTTCCGTGCACGCGACATTGCTCGCAGGCGCCGGCCCGGACGCTCGGGCCGTCGACTCGACCAGCGTCTCGACCGATCAGATCCCGGCCGGTGGCGGGTGGGTCACCCTCCGGTTCCTGCCTCCACTTTTCACGGACCCGCCGGCGGGCGGGTACACCCTCCGACTGGACGCACCGGATACGCCACCCGGCTCGATCACGTGGCGCGGTGCGGCCGACGGCACGCTGTCCTATCGGGAGCGGACCACCGACTTCCACATCTCCGGCTACGACATGTACGACGAGACGGACCAGGCGTACAGCGTCCTGCTCGTCTGGGCCAGGTACGTGGCCGCCAACCCGGACGATCGTGCGTTCGTCACCGAGACCTGGCCCTACGTGCGCCGCTACGCCGACTACTACCTCGACACGCCCGGCTACTGGAACGCGAGCCTGGATCTGATCCGGAATCCGATCCTCGACGACGAGGGCTACCACAACACCTACGACCTGCTGACCAACGTGTTCACGTCGGAGGCGCTGCACGAACTGGCCCCGATCGCGGCCCGGCTCGCCGATCCCAGTGATGCGAGCCGCTGGCAGACCTACTCTGCGCTGACCGAGCAAGGCATCGAGACCAACCTCGTCACCACCGTCGACGGGAAAGCGATCTACGGCGAGAAGTATGAGGTGCGTCAGGACAACCGGTTCTACGCGGGCTACTCGTTCGCGAATCTCTCGCCGATCGCGGTCGACTGGTACGCACTCGACCGGCAGACCATGGCGAACACGGTGCAGGCGTACATGAAGTACGAGAGCAAGAACTGGTCCGGCATACAGATGCTGTCCTCGATGCACGACTACGGGTTCACCGGGCACAACGACTGGGTCCTGACCAAGGGCCTGGCGTGGGAATGGCGGTTCGAACAGCAGGCCGGGAACCAGGCGCGGATCAGCGAACTCGACGCCTTCTTGCGGCAGTACTACCCGGACGCGAGCCAGCCGATCTCCGAGGGATGGATCCTCGATTCGGAAGGCAACCTGCGCGTCACCGACCCGGGCAACCAGGAGCACGCGAGCTGGTACGCGGTCGAAATGCTCGAGGCCTACCCCGGCCTGCAGGGCGACGCGAACGCGATCAATGCCGAACTGAGCGTCGGGTCGCGGTAATGCGTCGGCTCGTGGCAGCCGCGGGCGCGCTGGCACTGGCGCTCGGCGCGACGGTGGCCGGGACGAGCCCCGCGGGCGCCGTAACGACGTACGACCGTCAGTTGGCGACCGACAGCGGGCTGTTCCTGATCAACGGTCCCGATCACGCGGCGGCGCAACGGTTCACGACGTCGGACGCGCACGTGCACACTGTCAGCGCCTTCCTCGTGAGCAACTCGGCGGTCGGCACGTTGGACGCACAGATCCGCACCGACGTCACCGACCCGACGACCACAATCGCGAGCAGCAGCGTCGACCTGACGAGCGTGGGCGGCTCCGGCGAGGGCTGGATCGACTTCCCCGTCGACGCCACCCTGACGGCCGGCCAGTCCTACTACCTCGTCCTCCAGGCAACCGGCGCCGCGGGCAACGTGGTGTGGAACGGCACCAAGTCAGCGCTCGACGGCGCATTGCCGTCCTGGAACTACGACGTCGGGTACTGGGGCGGGTGGCAGGCCTATGACTTCGACGGCTGGGTCAACTTCCACGCCGCCTTCGGTATCGACCTGTCCGGTGCCGACGGGTGCCAGGCGACCAACACCTGCTACAAGGCAATTCCCGCCGGGGATCTCGCCGCCTACACCGCCGGGCTGCTCGGCAACGGCACGACCAGCGTCGCCCTGACCCCGTTCCAGGCCTACGGCGCCTCGTACGTGCCGGACGGCAACGTCCTGCAACTGCCCGACGGAGACTGGCGCTATCTGCCGGCAGGCGCAAGCGAACCGGTGACCGTGCCGGCCGGCGATCGGCGCGCGCTGGCGCAGATCGCGGCGTCCCGCGCCTGGCTGGCCGCCGGGACCGTACCCGGACGCACCGGGGCGGAGAAGGCAATGGCCGCGCGGGCGCTGCTGACGCTGCGCCTGCTCACCCAACCCAACGGTGCGGTGGCAGCCGCCTGGTACGGCGCGTGGAAGTACTCCTGGCCGCGGGACGCCAGCTTCATCGCCGCCGCGTTCGCCGCCACCGGCCACCCGGACGACGCCTACCGCATCCTGACCTACAACGCGCAGACCCAGCATGCCGACGGCACCTGGGACGCGCGGACCAAGCTCGACGGCTCCGGCCCGCCGGACGGCCGGCACTGGCAACTCGACGCCAACGGCTGGGTGCCATGGGCGGTCTGGGAGTGGTACCAGGCTGCGTCCGGCTCGCACCGCAACGAGCAGTTGCGCGCCCTGTACCCGATGATCGAGAAGGCCGCCGACTACGCGGCGAACTCGCTCGATGGCCGCGGGCTGCCACCGGCCGAACCCGACTACTGGGAGGTCGGCACCACCACGCCCAACATCGGCACGGCCGCCCCGCTGCTGTCCGGGCTGCACGCCTCCGCCGACCTCGCCCGGATCACCGGTCATCCGTCCGACGCGGACGTGTGGAGCGACGCCGCCGGACGGCTGGCCACGGGCATCGCGCGGTACTTCGCGCCACAGGGCTATCCACGCACGGTCGACGGGCTGCACGGCCGCGACTCCGCCGTGACGTTCATGGCGCCGCCGTTCAACCAGGCCCCAGCCGACCTCGGCGCCGCGATCGACGACACCTACCAGGCGCTGCTGCGTTCCAACGGCGGCGTTGTCCCGGGCAACGACCCGAGCCACACCTGGACCAACAGCTGGGGCCCGGAGACCGCATTCTTCGCAGTCGCCTGGTCCGGCATCGGACGGCCCGACAGGGCCGAGCAGGTGGTGAACTGGCTCGTGGCGCACCGCAACATGCTCGGCGAGCTGCCCGAACAGATCAGTCCCGCGGGAGATCCCGCGTCGGTGGTTCCGCTGGCCTGGACGGGCGCGGTAACCCTGCTTGCACTCGCGCAACTCGACGGGCCGGTCCTGCCCGTACCGCCGAGACCCTGCGCGCTGCCAGACCAGTCCAGCGGACAGTGCACGGCACCCGGCCCGGCCTCCAGGCTGAGCCTGCACGACGTCACACCCGCCACGGTCGACATCGCCGGACCGGGCGACATTGCTCAGGTGCACGCCCAGATCAGCAACCCCGGACCCGCGGCGGCCACAGACGTCAGCCTGGCGCTGCAACCGCCGGCGGGATGGAGCGTCCAGTCGACCTCCGACGTGCCTGCCTCGGTGTCGCCAGGCGGCACTGCCGCGGCGGGCTGGCAGCTCAGCGCGCCGGCCGACGCCGACCCCGGCTTGTACACCGCCACGCTCACGCTGCGCTACGTCTCCGGCGGGCACACCGGCACGCTCGCCCAACACCTGCCGATCCGGCTCGCGGTCATCTCGCACGCCGGTATGGTCGCCACCGCCGACAGCGCCCAAGAACCCACCTACGACGCTCGTTACGCCGTCGACGACGACCCGACCACGCTGTGGCATTCGCAGTACTCGCCGTACCAGCCGCTCCCCCACGCGATCACCGTCGATCTCGGCGACCAGTACCACGTCTCCGGGCTGATTTACCAGCCTCGGCAGGACAACAACGCCAACGGCAACATCACCTCGTACACGATCTCGGTGAGCAGCGACGGCACGAACTTCGCCGACGTCGCCGTCGGTGATTGGGTCGGCGACGCCACCACCAAGACAGCGCGATTCCCCGACCAGACCGCCCGCTACGTCCGACTCACCGCGCTCGCCGGTCACGGCGGACTCGCCTCAGCCGCCGAGATCAACGTGCTCGGCATACCCGCCCGCTGAACGGAGCCGAGCATGCGCATCCCCAGCCGCACCGTCCGGTCCGCCGCGCTGACCGCGGCAACGCTCTTCGTCACCGCCCTCATCGCCACGGCACCTCCGGCGAGCGCCGCTGCACCGCCCGAGGTCAACACCGCGCCGTCCTACAACGGGCTGGCGCTGACCCCGCCGATGGGTTTCAACGACTGGGCCGGGTTCGGATGCAACAGCCAAATGAACGAGTCGCTGTTCACCAAAACGGCGGATGCGATGGTGAACCTCGGGCTGAAGGACCTCGGCTATCAGTACGTGAACATCGATGACTGCTGGATGCAGCACGACCGGGACGCGAACGGCAACCTGCAGGTCGACGCGTCCCGGTTCCCGCACGGGATGAAGTGGCTCGGGGACTACATCCACGCTCGCGGGCTGGAGTTCGGCCTCTACGAGGACGCCGGGTACAAGACCTGCCAGGGCGCGGCAGGAATGTACGGGCACTTCCCGCAGGACTCGGATCTGATGGCCTCGTGGGGTACGGACTATCTCAAGCTCGACTACTGCTACCAGCCGCGTGATCAGTACCCGGGCGAGAGCGCCAGTCAGGTCGCCGAGACCGTCTACAGCCAGGCCAGCCAGGCGCTGCTGAACACCGGCCGACCGATCGTGTTCTCAGAGTCGGCGCCCGCCTACGTGTGCTGCAGCGGTTCGGACTTCAATTACGAGCTGAGCTGGCTGTACAAGCACGGCAACCTGTGGCGGTTCGGTTCGGACATCTCCGACAACTGGCAGAGCGTGCTGCGCAACTACGGCCAGGACAACACCCCGGGGCTGGCGCAATGGGCCGGGCCGGGGCATTGGAACGACGCGGACATGCTCGAGATCGGCAACGGTGGACTGAGCCTCACCGAGGAGCAGAGCCAGTTCACCCTGTGGTCGGAGATGGCCTCCCCGCTGCTGCTGTCCACCGCCCTGACGAAGTTGACGCCCGCCGAGTTGGCGATCATTCGCAACAAGGACGTCATCGCCGTCGACCAGGACAAGCTCGGCGCCCAGGGCACCATCGTGCAGAGCGGCACCGGCTACGACGTACTGGCCAAGCCACTGGCCAACGGTGACGTCGCAGTCGTGCTGTTCAACAAGGGCGACACCGCCCGAACGATCAGCACCACTGCCTCTGCCGCCGGATTCACCGACGATGCCGGGGCCTACATCCTTCGCGATCTGTGGAGCGGGGCGACCACAGAGACCGCAGGAGTCATCAGCGCGAACGTTCCCGCGCACGGCGCGACGATGCTTCGGGTGCGACCCGGTACACCGGAACAGGCGCCGCCGAGCGTCGCGATGGACCTCTCGAGCTCGCCATTCACTGCCCGCCAGACGACGACCGTGACCGCAACGCTGACCGACGATGGACGTCTGCCGGTGCAGGACGTCAACGTGGCGCTCGACGTTCCGACCGGCTGGTCGGTGGCCGCGACGGCGCCGACCCAACTGGCTGCCGTCGCTCCCGGCGAAACTGTGCGGATCACCTGGGCGGTGACGCCCGACTCACTGAAACCAGGCGGCACATACCAGCTCAGCACTCGGGCGAGATACGCGTGGCCCGACGGCGCGCCGGCCGGCAGCGGCGCCCAAGAGAGCTTCATCGCCCCATACGTCGCCCAGTACGCCTCGCTGGCCGACGCCTACAACAACATTGCCATCAGCGACGACACCAACCCGACGCCCGGAAACTTTGATGGAGACGGGGACAGTTACTCCGCGCAGGAGCTCATCCGGGTCGGCCTCGCACCGGGCGCGACGGCTAGCTATCGGGGCACGACATTCAAGTGGCCCGACGTGGCCGCGGGACAACCCGACAACGTCGCCGGCGGCGGCCGAAGCATCGCCCTCAGCGGAAGCGGAAGCGCGCTCGCCTTCCTCGGCGCCGATGCGTACAACTACCCCGGGATGACGGTCGCGGTCACCTACACCGACGGCACCGTGCAGCAGTTCCCGCTCTCGTTCCCGAACTGGTCATCCGGGGCGAGCACGGCCGTGGTCACGATGAATTACCGGAACACCCCGAGCGGACCCGCGAATTTCGGCGTCCCGTACAGCATCTACTACCAATCCGTCCCGCTGCTAGCTGGCAAGCAAGTAGCCGTGGTCACCTTGCCGCAGTCGGCGTCCGTCCACGTGTTCGCGATAGGCATCAAGCCATGAGGAACAAACATGTCGTCCGGCCGCGGCAGGTGTGTCGCGGGGTTCCACATCGCCGCTCAGGTGATTAACCCGGTCAGACGTCTGGGCGCGGTCAAGGCCAGCAGCTCCTAGCCGGCCGGTCATGCTCTCGTCGCGCCCGCGTTCCCGAGGACGTCCAGAGTCAGGGGGCCAGCCTCCGACAACGCCTGCCACCGTCGTACGAACGGCGCCGCCAACGCCCGTGACGCAGTCACGCCTGTGCTCGGCGGGCGGGGGACGCCGCCGATTACAGGAAGTACGACACCTGCGCCCCGGCATGCCGAGCCCGCGGCGATGACACCAAGTAGTCGTCTCGGCTCCACACCTGCCGCCGTAACCGTCGATCGGCGTGCGAACGCTTGACGGCGAGTGACGTGCGTTCTCGCTCGCGATCGAACGTGATGCGCTGTCAACCCCCTTGCAGGGGCCAGGTGGCCGCGGGGGCCGGCCAGAATGCGACGCGGGTGACGAAGTCCTTGAGGAGGATGCGCCAGACGTACCACTCGTGGCCGCCGTTGATGTAGTCGGTCGCGACCGGGATTTGGGCGTTGGCCAGCATGCGCACCTCTTGCGCGGGACCGGTGTGGATGTTCAGGTACCCGTTGGCGAAGATCGGGTCCTGCCATCCGGCGCCGACGAAGATGGTGGCCTGCTTCAACGCCGTTATCTGGTCGCTCGTCAGGGTGGTGCCGGGCGGCAGGCCAGCGCTCATCATCCCGTAGTAGCTGAACGAGCTGCTGTTTAGAGCATCAGCTGGTTGGTGAGCATGCCGCCGAAGGACAGCCCGGAGAACGCCCGGTCAGAGGCCGAGGTCGACACGTGGTAGTGCTGCTCGACCCAGGGGATCACTCGGGTGGTGAGGTCGGTGCGGTAGGCCTGGTTGTTCGGCGAGCTCGGGTATCCGGTTCCGTTCGGCATGACGACCACCATCGGTTGGGTCTCGCCTTTGTCGATGAGGTTGTCCATGATGTTGGCGAGGTCACCCTGGGTGCTCCACCCCATCTGGTCCTCGCCGCCGCCGTGGCTCAGGTAGAGCATCGGGTAGGGCTTGGCCCGGTCGGGTTCGTACCCGGGCGGGGTGTAGACGACGAGGTAGTTCGTGTCGGGCGGTGTCACATGACCGGGCGAGTCGTAGGTGATGAAGGCGAGTTTGCCTTTCGCGCCCGCAGCCGGCGCCTGCCACTCGTAGTTGACTGTGTCAAACGTCGCATCCGAAGGCACATAGACCTGGCTGGTCGCCACCGTCGTGCCGTCCACTACGCCGTTGGGCACGTTCCACGCCGGGTTGCCCGGGTCCGGCACTTCGCTGCACCCAGTCTGATCGGGGGTGTGGCAGTCGACGAAGAACCCGTAGGTGAACACGCCTGATGGCAGCGGTGTGGTGTACGTCCACACCCCGCTGTCGGCCGCCTCAGTCATGTCGATGACCGGCCAGTTCGGATTGGTCGAGTTCGGTGAGGCGATCGGTACGTCGCCGGGCTGCCATCGTGTGGGTAGCAGGCCCGGGGTCTGCACCGTGTGGTCCGGCGTGCTGGCCAGTTGCGGCAGCGCGCTCGGTAGCTCGAAGGACCACTCCCCCTTGATCTGCACCCGGTTAGCCCGCGGGGCGTAGAAGCGAAACGTCACGGCATAGCCGCTCGGCCCGCGGCGCGTGTGGTGGACGACTGGGCCGTAGCTCGCAGCGCGGTCGGCCGCCGTGTCCGCGCCGCCGGCAGTCGTCGACGCGGACGCCACACCCGCGATGGCGAGGACGACCCAGCATCCGAAGACACCGGCGAGGCCGCGGCGTCCATTCCCGACAGATCGCCTGTCATGTCCCATGTTCATCGCCTCCGGCCGCTCAGCTGCTCGGCTCGATGGACGCCCAGAACGCACACTGGTGTTCGGCGGCGAACTCGGTGGTCGAGACGGTGTTGCCTGTGGGCCGCAGATCGATCACCGGGTGCGTGCCCGCGGTGACCTGGGGCCAGCTGGCCTGACCCGCGACGTTCGGGTTGCCGCTGCGGGCGAAGGCCGCCCAGTACTTGTCCATCTGCTTTCCGAGGGCGATTTGCTCGTTCGTCAGCGGGCGGTCGCCGAGCGTGAAGTTCCACAGGTACGCCAACTCAGCGCTGTGCGCGTTGGACATGTCGATGCCGGGCGGCTGGAAGCCGAACAGGGTCGGCGAGGTCGGGTCGTTGAACTCCTCCTCCCACGTCGGCGTCTGGGCCGCGATGTTGCCGGCGAACCAGTAGCTGTTGCAAGCGTTGCCCGAGTCGGTGCCCACTGCGGCCAGTGCGTAGAACGGCCTCGGGTAGTTGCTCGCCGGGTAGTGAGCAAGCACGCCATCGGCATTCGCGCCGAACTGCGACTGGATCAGCGCGGCGTACTCGTCTGCGGTGATGTCGAAGTGGCCGAAGGCGCTCAGCAGCTTGGCCTCGTCGTGCACGCTGCCGACGAGCAGCGGCACCTTGTTCCAGTTCCCGGACGCGATGGCATGCTCGGTGGCTTCGGGCAGCACGGCGGTGCCGTAGGGGGCGCCCCGCACGAGGACCTTCTGCTCCGCCGCGACCTGGTTCGGCGTCCAGGCGGAGTTCGCGATCGCGTACGGCTGAACCCCGCGCAGGCAGTTCACGACCGTTGCCGGGTCGGTGCAGCCGACGGCCGCCGCGTAATTCTCGCCGGTCGCCTCTGCCGCCGACAGGGAGCTCTGGTTGTGGCCCAGGCAGGCATGGCTCTCCATGATCGCGCGCTCGAACAATCCCGCCGCCATCGGCGAGGCGAGCATGTTGCACACCGCGTCACCGCCGGCGGACTGACCGTCGATGGTGATGTTGTGTGGGTTGCCACCGAAGGCCGCGATGTTGTTGTTGACCCACTTGAGGGCGGCGATCTGGTCGAGCAGGCCGTAGGATCCGGTGCTTGCCTGGTCGAGCTGGGCAAGTGCGAGGAAGCCGAACGCGCCGAGTCGGTAGTTGATCGACACGAAGATCGAATTCGTCAACGTGGCAAAGCGCTGGCCGCCGTAGATGACGCCGGTGCCCTGCGTGTTCCCGCCGCCGTGCGCCCAGAGCACCACCGGCAGCTTGGCGCCGGGGCGGGCATCCTTCGGCGTGTAGATGTCGAGGTAGAGGCAGTCCTCGCTGGTGGCCTGGCTGTTGCGTACGCCGCTGGGCTGGAACTGGATGCATGCCGGCGCCTGCCGGCTGGCGTCACGGACACCGGCCCATGGCTGCGCTGGCTGCGGCGGCGCGAATCGCAGGTCGTAGACGGGCGGTTGCGCGTACGGCACGCCGAGGAACTCGCGGGCGTCCGCGGATACGGCGCCCTTCAGTAGCCCGTCGTTCGTGCTTACCGTGAGCTGCGTTGCGGAGGAACTCGCCGAGACGAGAGACAGACCCGGTGAGGTGGCCAGCATCGCCAGCGCCAGCGCCGCCGCGGCGGCGAGGCAGAGCCGCTTGATCAAATGGGATGACGGCATTTCGGTTCTCGCTTCCCTTCTCATGAGAGGCCGGCCCAGAACGAGCACTGGTGGATGGCGGCCATGTCGTCGACGACGGCGGGACCGGCAGCGTTGAAGGCGACCTCATGCGGCGTGGCAGCCGAGTACCGCGGCACCGGTGGCAGGCCCTGCGGCGAGAGCGTTCCGCTGCGCGCGAACTGCGCCCAGTAGGCGATCATGTCCGTCGACAGCGCGCGCTGCCGGCTCGTCAGCGGCGTCGCCATTTCCGAGCCCCAGAGGTAGGGCAGCTCGGATGAGTGCTGCGTCGCCAGCGAGAACGACGAGGGCACCAGCTCGTAGGAGCGCAACGGGGCGGTCTCGTCGCGGAACTCGAACGCGTAGGTCGGCACGAACGCGGTGAGGGCGGCCGCATTCGCCAGTTCGGGGCAGGCGTGCCGCGCGTCGGTCTGCACGGTGGCCAGCGCGGTGCCGGGGTTGGCGTAGTCGGCGAGCGGGTACTGCGCGAGCACGGCTGGCGCATTCGCGCCGTAGGTCGATTGCACTGTGGCGACGTATCCGGCTGCGGTCACCGGCTGGTTGACCAGGTCGTTGCCCTCGTAGACGAACGCGCGGTCCTCATGGGCGGTGCCGCCGATCAGAACCGGCACCTTGTTGAAGTCGCCGGTTCCGAACGCCGCCTGCGGCGAGACCGGCAGTACACCCGGTTCGATCACCCGTCCCCATGTGCCGGCGTGCTGCTGCGCGTTGAGGATGTCGGATGCCGGCTTGGCGCGCAGGCACGCGACGACTGCGGCGGCGTCGCCGGTGTTGCAACCCACCGCGGCAACGAACGCGGCGTCGGAGTTCTGCGCCATCGCGCGAGGCGTCGCCGCGCAGGTACCGCCGCTCTCGATGGCCGCGCTGCTGAACAGCCCTGCGGCCGCGGGCGACGCGAGCAGCGCGCACACCGAGCCGGCGCCCGCGGACTGCCCGGCGATCATCACTTTCGCGGGGTCACCACCGAAGCGCGCGATGTTGTCCTGCACCCAGTGCAGCGCCGCGATCTGGTCGAGCAGGCCGTAGTTACCGGAGCTGCTCTCCGCGTCCAGTTGCGGCAGCGTCAGGTAGCCGAGGGCGCCGAGCCGGTAGTTGACCGTGACGACGAGCGTGTTGCCCTCGCGCACCATCGACACCGGCCGGAAGTCGCGGCCGGCGCCGTTGATCGAGCCGCCGCCGTGAAACCAGACCGCCACCGGCAGCTCGGTGGCGGCACTCCGCGGCGTCCAGACGTTCAGATACAGGCAGTCCTCATTCGTGCTGGCGGGGGCCGGCCGCCAGGCGACCGCCGTCTGCACGCAGTCCGGACCGGGCCGGCTCGCGTCGCGGACACCGGACCAGGTCGCGGCCGGCTGTGGCGGCTGCCAACGAAGCTCGCCGACCGGCGCCTTCGCATAGGGGACGCCGTTGAAGACGCGGTAGCTGTCGGTGACGACACCGCGCAGCGCGCCGTCTGTGGTGTGCACGAGCTCGGTGCCGGTCGCCGAACGCGCGGTGGATGCGGCGGCGCCGACCGTGGTGGCAGCAGCAAGCAGCGCTGCGGCCGCGGGAAGGAGGATGCGCAGGGGTACGCGTCGCAGTCGAGGCATAGGTCGACCCTTCGAGGTGGTGGGCAGGAGGAGGCCGCGTGCGGGGTGTCTCGGAAGTGGACGAGACCCCCCGCACGACGGCGGTCCGGGTCAGGCGAGCGGACTCAGCCGAGCACGCTGGCCCAGAGAGCAATCTTGTGATCGGTGAGGTAGTGGTCGCTCGCGGCCGAGCACGCGGCAGGTGGCTGGTTGCCGGCCTCAGATGTGCTGCATGCCGTGAGTTCCATCCAGTCACCCGCGCTCGGCGAGAACGCGGGCCAGGACGGCACGTTGTTGCCGTTCGGGTCACCGGTGCGCTGGAACTGCGACCAGAACGTGATCATCTCGTCGGACAGCGCCAGCTCGTCGTCGGAGTACGGAAGCGTGTGGCCGAGGTACTCCCACAAGTAGCCGAGATCGTCGACGTGCGTGGCGCCGAAGTCGAAGCTCGCCGCCGCGCCGCCCGCCTGCTGCAGCCGGTAGATCGAGTAGAACTGCGG
>DASQSE010000074.1:0-24922 GCA_035642535.1 Jatrophihabitans sp.
CCGTGATCTACGGCGTCGTCAGCAAGGACGACGCGCCGGTGCCGGGCGCATACGTGCGTCTCTTGGACGGCACCGGCGAATTCACCGCCGAGGTGGTCACCTCCGCGACCGGCGACTTCCGGTTCTTCGCCGCGCCCGGCACCTGGACGCTGTCCGTGCTGCACAAGGACGGCCAGGTGCGCAAGGAAGTGCAGGCCAGCGGCCCCGGCCTGGTGCAGACCGGCCTCTCCCTGCAGTAGCAACAACCTCGAGTTGTCCGCCCTTCGGTACGTCATGACGTGTCGAAGGGCGGACAACTTTGCGGTTTAGGCGGACGCGAGGCGTCGCGCACGGCTATCGCTAGTGGTCGCGGTAGCGTCCGCAGCGTGGAAGCGACCTACCTGGCGTTGCTGGTCTGCACGTTTCTGACGATCGCCGTCGGCGGCATATACGTCGCCCTGCGGCTGAGTCGCGGTCGGTGATGCAGCCCGACACCGCAGATCTGCGCGCGGGCCCACCGCTGCATGACAGCCTGCTCGCCCTGCTCCCGCTGCTCGGCGTGTGGCATGGCGCGGGCGTCGGTGTCGCGCCCGCGGACGGGCACCAGTTCCGTTACGGACAGCAGGTGAGCTTCGTCCACGACGGGCGGCCGTTCCTGGCGTACGAGTCGCGGTCCTGGCTGATCGACGACGCCGGCGACGTGATCCGGCAGGCATGGCGCGAGTCGGGATTCTGGCGCCCCGGCGCCGGGCCGGACGACGTCGAGGTCGTGCTGGCATCGAACACCGGCGAAGCACTGGTCTTCCGCGGCACCGCAGGTGATCAGCGTTGGGAGCTGGCCACCGAGTCGGCCGAGCACGCGCCCACCGCGAAGGACGTCGACGGCGAGCGGCGGCTGTACGCAGTGCACGGCGCCGAGCTGAGCTACGCGACCGACCTCGCGCCCGCCGGTAAGCCCTACGCGCCGCACCTCAACGCGACGCTGATCCGGAGCTAGATGACGGGCAGCGGCTGGTTCGGGGCGAGGACGACCCCGAGCTGCCGGCTGGTGCGCTCGATCAGCAACCAGACCTCGTCGGTCAGCTCGGCGGCGATCGTCGCCCGCGGCAGGTCGGGGTGCCCGAGCCACCACGCCGCGGTGGCGTCGACGAGCCCGACGACGCCGACGATGACCCGCTCCGCCGGCTCGGTGCTGACGCCGAGCGCGGTCAGGTAGCGCGAGAAGAGCGTGGTCAGCTCAGCAGCGAAGACCGCCTTCGCGTCACCGGCCGTGCCGACCGCGTCGGTGCGCACGCGGTAGGAGTGCTGCGCCAGGAAGCGGTAGAGATTCGGGTGCGCCTCGACCCACCCGAGATGCTGGTCGACCGCGCCGCCGATGATCGCGATCGCGGTGCCGCCGCTCGTGAGGCCGGTGCGGATCCGCTGCGCGATCTGGGTCGCGACGTGTGTCGACACCGCGAGGTCGAGGGCTGGCTTGCCGTCGAAATGCCGATACACGTGGGTGCGCGGGACGCCCGCCCGCTGCGCAATCTGCGCAGTCAGGACGTCCGGCCCATGCTCCTCAATCGCCGCAATCGCGGCGTTGATTATGGACAATCGGCGTTCACGTCTATGGGGATCCCACCGCGTCGAACGCCCATCACGCGTTGCTTCGCCGCGGGGCTCCGCCGGCTCAGAGCCCGTCATTCACCCAGCCTAGGCACAAATCGGGCCGCGGGTCGGTAGGCACAAGACAGCCCCCGAGTCGTTTCCGATCCGTAGGTCGGGTCGGCTGGACAGGCCGACAACTCGGGGGCCGGGTAGCTGCCCGGAATTGCTTCCCACCGCTCGCTCGCGGCAGAGGCAAAGCCAAGCAAGTCCGTTGCGACTGCGGTGGTTAGCGGACAGCCACCTCACGTGTCCGGTATGTATTCAACTTCGGACCACCTCCTTCCTCGTGTACTCCAACCGTATTCGGTGATGTCAACCGGTCAAGAGTTCGGTCCGAACCCGGCCATCCGCCGGATCGCACGATCGACGTCCGGCACCCGCGCGCGCTGCTTGCCGTCCAGCTCCACGACGTCGACCGGGCCGCGGACAGTGCCGACCAGCCAGACCACATCGGCGGCGTGCAGGTCGTCGACGGTCGCCAGCGTCTCGGCCGTCCGCCAACCGGCGTCGCGCGCGCGCTCGAACAGCAGGTGTTGCGTAGTGCCGGCCAGGATGCCGGTCGGGCCCGTCGGCGTGGTGTGCAGTGTGTGCCCGTCCCACCACACGACTGATCCGGTCGGTGCCTCGAGCACGGAGCCCTCCGCGCTGACGAACACTGCGTCGTCGGCGCCGCGCCGGACAGCCTCGCGCTGCGCCGCCATGTTGACGGCGTACGAGAGCGATTTGACGCCGCCGAGCAGCCACGGCGCGTCGCGGAAGACGTCGGACGGGTAGCCGCGTGACAGTGTGACCACCCTGAGCCCGTCCCGGCGCTGCCGCGGGTAGTCGACCGGCAGCGGACCGATCGCGACGAAGCCGTGCGGCACCCCGCCGACCGGCCCGCGGGTGAGCAGCAGCTTGACGGCCGCCTCGCCGGGCGCCGGCCACGCGGCCACCGCCTCGTCGATGAGCGGGCGCCACTCGTCGGGCTGGAACGGGATCCCCAGCGCGGCCGCCGAGCGAGCCATCCGCGCGAGGTGCGCGTCCAGCTTGTCGATCTTGCCGTCGCGCAGCCGGCAGCCCTCGAAGCAGCCGTCACCGCGCGTCACACCCGGGTCGTCGGCGCGGATCACCGGCGTCGACGGGTCCACGAGTCCTACACCCAGGACGGCGACAACCCCACGCACGAGCCGAGGCTACCTACGATGGATGAGTGCCCACCGAATACGCACCTGAGCTGGCGGTCCGGCTGCGCGAACGCGGACTGCGGGTGACGCCGCAACGCGAGCAGGTGCTCGCCGCGGTGCGCTCACTCGGGCACGCGACGCCCGAGCAGGTCAGCGAGTCGGTAACCGGGGTCGACGTGACCACGGTCTATCGCACGCTCGAACTGCTGGAGCAGATCGGCTTGGTGCGGCACGCGCACCTCGGGCACGGCGCGCCGTCCTACCGGCCGGCGGAGGACGACCACATCCATGTGGTGTGCCACGCGTGCGGCGCAGTCGCCGACGCGGACGCATCCATCGTCGAGCCGCTCGCCCGCCGGCTGTACGAGACCGACGGCTTCGTGCTCGACCGGGCGCATTTCACCGCGTTCGGCCGATGCCGGGACTGTGCCCCGGAACAAATGACCTCCCAGCAGCGATGAGACTTCCGAGATGACCACCGAACTTGCCGTGCCCGCGACCGGGCGAGACGCGGGGATTGCTTGGCACTACGGCGACCCGCTGCGCGAGCAGCGCCTGCTCGCCACCGGGGCGGGCGTGATCGACCGCAGCAACCGCGACGTGGTCGCCGTGCCTGGCGCGGATCGGCTGGGCTGGCTGCACACGATCTGCTCGCAGCACCTTTCCTCGCTGTCCGAGGGCGACGCGACCGAGGCCCTCGTCCTGTCTCCGCACGGGCACGTCGAGCAGCACTGGCAGGTCACCGAACACGACTCGACGGTCTGGCTGGACACCGAACCCGGCGCCGCCGCGGAGGTGCTCGCCTACCTCCGCAAGATGCAGTTCATGAAGCGCGTCGACCCGGCCGATGTCTCGCGGGAGTGGGCTGTGCTGTCCATGGTCGGGCCGGCGACGCCGACCGTGCTGGCGCTCGCGGGGCTGCCCGTCCCGCCAGGGGCCGGGCGCACCGAGCCGATCCGGGGCGGCGGGTTCGTCCGGCGCATGGCGTGGCCGGGCGCCGATGCGGCTGATCTGGTCGTGCCGCGCGGTCACGCCCCGGGCGTCGTGGACGCGTTGGTCGAGGCGGGCGCTCATCGCGCCGGACTATGGGCGTACGAGGCGCTGCGGGTCGAGGCGCGCCGGCCGCGGCTGGGCCTGGAGACCGATCACCGAACGATCCCGCACGAGGTGGGCTGGATCGGTACTGCCGTGCATCTGGACAAGGGCTGCTACCGCGGTCAGGAAACCGTCGCCCGCGTCCAGAACCTCGGCCGGCCGCCGCGCCGAATGGTGCTGTTGCACCTCAGCGGCGAATCCGACGTACTGCCCGAGCCGGGCACGCCGGTCGAGTTCGACGATCGCGCGATCGGGTTTCTCGGCACGGCGGTGCACCACTTCGAGCTGGGCGAGATCGCGCTCGCGGTCGTCAAGCGTTCCGTCCCGGACGACGCCACCCTTCGCATATCAGGACAAAGCGCGTTGATCGAGATAGCCTGACCCAGCCCATTTCCGGCTGCTTCTGTTCGGACGGGCCGTGACAGGCGCGCGCACCCTATTTGCGGCTGCCGCGTTGATCTCAACAACAGTGTGCTCGGCGAACGCGAAGGATCAACGCCGATGAGACTACGAGCGATCGTCCCGATCGCCGGTGCCGCCCTCGCTGCCATGTTCGTGGCACCGGCGGCGCAAGCCGTACAACCCGCCGCTGAGTCGGCGCCGTGCTACCCGGCGCACTCCGGCGCGAGCCTCGCGGTGAGCACGACGCGCCCGATGATGGGCGAGCAGATCACGTTGTCCGGCGCGAACTTCAAGCCGGACACCAGCCTGCGGCTGGTGCTGCACACCCAGCCCGTCGTGCTCACGTCGCTCACCGTCGGCGGCCAAGGCTCGTTCACGACCCAAGTCCGATTGCCGGACGGCGTCACAGGCGCGCACCGCATCGTCGCAGTCGGCACGCCGGAGAATCCGACGTGCCCGGGCAGCCCGGTCGTGACGATCCGCATCCAGTCCCACGGCGCGGCCGGCTCGAGCGCCGGCCCCGGCCCGGGTGGCCCGGGAGGCACGTCGTTCACCGGTGTCGACGTCCTGCTGATCGTGATCGCCGCCTTGGTGCTGCTCGGCGTGGGCGTCGTGCTGAACAAGACCGGTGGCAAGCGCAAGCAGGGCAGCGGGCACCCGCTCATCGACGGTTAGCGAAGCCTGGACCAGAGGCGGGCCGGGCAGACCGGCCCGTTTTTTGGCCCGTGACAAGAAATGCTAGCTGGCCGCTTGCAATTGCTAGCAGTCCTGCGTAAGACTTAAAGCGTGATAGCCGACGGGCCGAGAGAGCAGGCCAAACGCAGCGGTGCTGCGATCGGAGAGTTCATCCGGGAGCAGCGGCAGCAAGGGCAAGTCTCGCTGCGCCAACTCGCTCGGCTCGCGGGCGTCTCGAACCCGTACCTCTCGCAGATCGAACGGGGATTGCGCAAACCCAGCGCCGAGATCCTCCAACAGATCGCCAAGGGGCTGCGCATATCGGCCGAGCAGCTCTACGTCCGGGCCGGCATTCTCGAGTTCCGCGAAGGCAACCAGGAACTCGTCGCGGCCATTCTCGGCGATCCGGATCTCGGCGAGCGGCAGAAGCAGGTTCTGCTCGACATCTACGAGTCGTTCCGGCGCGAGAACGCCCAACTGCGCGCGGAGACGGGCAACGCCCAGTCTCCGGCGAGCGAAGAAACTCCGGCATCGGCCGTGAGCACCACCAAGCCACCGCACTGAGATCAGAGGAGTTGATTGATATGTCCATCGCAACCGAGATCCGTACCCGCACCGACAACGCCGTCAACCAGGGCAAGCACGTGCTCGATCAGGCACAGGCGCAGCTCAACGACGTGACCGGCCAGGCGAACGAGTTCTACGGCAAGACGCGCGAGAACGTCTCCGAGTTCGCCACCAAGGCCGGCACCACCGTCACCGACCTGCGGGCCTCCGCCGAGAAGGCGATCAACGTCGAGGCCATCAAGACGGCCGTCGAGCCGTACGTCGCGCATGTCAAGGAGTACCGCACCACCGTCTCCGACCGTGCCGAGCACCTGCTGGACACCGTGAAGAGTGACGAGCGGGTCGCGAAGCTGGTCGACGCCGCGCACTCCTTCGCCGGGGTCGTGGTCGAGGCCGTGCAGGACCGCGTCGTCAAGCCGGTGCAGCACATGACCGGCCGCACCGCCAAGCCGGTGACGAAGCGGACCACGCCCGCCAAGTCCGCGCCGAGCGCGGCCGCGAAGCCTGCAACCAAGCCCGCCGCGACGAAGCCGGCCACCAAGCCGGCGAGCAAGCCCGCCGCGCGCAAGGCTCCGGCGCGCAAGACTCCGCAGAGCTGAGCGGCGAACAACCGCGTCTGTGCCCCGCCTCGTCCGCGAGGCGGGGCACAGTCCTGTGCGGGGTCGGTAACCTGACGTCGTGGATGCCATCGACACGCTTTACACCTGGACAAACGGCATCCTGTGGTACGGACTGATCGCGCTGCGTGTCTGGGCCTTACTCGACTGCATGATCCGAAAGGCCGCGGCGTTCCCGGCGGCGGACAAGCTGACCAAGCCGACGTGGTTGCTCATCCTCGTCGCTGCTGGATTGCTCGGCACCTTCGTGAGCGCGCCACTCTGGCCGATCTCGCTGATCTCCGTCGTTGTCGCGGCGATCTATCTCGCGGACGTGCGGCCGGCCGTTCGGGAGATCACGAGCGGCTGATTGCCGCACCCAGCATCTTGCTTCATGTGAGGCTGATGTTAGAATTGCCGCTGGCGGGGATCACGTCGAGTGATTGAGAGCGGCCAAGATGCCCACCCTGCCCAAGACCATCGCGACGCTGACCTGCGCGTGCCTGCTCGCGACCTTCCCGGCCCTTGCCGGCACTGCCGCCGCTTACCCACGTAACGATCACGCCACCACCCATGACCACGGCCACGCACATGGCGCGCACGGCAAGGCGCACGAGCACGGTAAGGCGCACGAGCACGGTAAGGCGCACGAGCACGGCAAGCCCGCCGACCACCTCGCCGGCTTGAAGCGCGGCGCCGCGCACGCGATCGCTGCCCAGCTCAAGTCGGTGCAACGGCTTCGCACCGCCGCCGACGCGCTGGACCTTGCCGACGAAGGCGTGCTGCTGGACACCCTCAACGTCGACCGCACCGCCGTACAGGGCGAACTGGCCGACGTCACCGACGCCGGCAGCCGTGCGGATCTGCACGCGCTGATGACCGCCGCCATCACCGGCCGCCAACTCGCCGCCCTGCAGGTGGCGACCGTGACGGCGGCGGATGGTGCGGGCACCGAGGCGGCGTCGCTCGGCGCGAGCGTCGAGGGCCTCGCCGGGGAGCTGGCCGATCTGCCGCGCAGCCCGGAGAAGGCCGCGGCGGAGGCTGCGCTCGAAGAGGCGATGGGCCTGCTCGCGACCGTCACAAGCGATGCGTCCGATGTCGTCGGCCTCGTCCTCGGTGTTGCGCCGACGGTGAGCCGCGGTGACTTGCACTCTGCCGCGGTCGACGTGCACAACGCGCTCGACTCGATCGAGGCCGCGCTGCTGGAGGCCGAGACCGACCTCGCCGCGGTGCAGCCGAGTTAGCCGCCGCAACCCGACGAACAACGTTGATCAAGAGGCTCGAACCGTCGCCTCACGACGGTTCGAGCCTCTTGATCACGAGGTCTTGGTGGTCGGGAGCGAGGCGTTCCATACGGCCTCGAGACCTGCCACCAGGTCGGCGCCGTTGGGCAGGCTCTCCGGATCGAGCAGCGCCTGTAGCGCCAGTCCGTCGCAGGCCGCGATGACGAGCGTCGCGACTGCGGCGCAGCGCGGATCGTCCGGGGTCAGGTCGTCACCCAGCGAGGTCGCCACCAGCGCGGCCACCATCCGGCGCGCGCGCCGGTAGTGGCCGGCCAGTTGCGCGCGTAGCTCGGGCACCCGCAACGCCTGGGCGAGCGCCTCGACGTAGGCCTGCAGGATCGAGCGGTGCTGCGGCATCTCGGTCAGCGCGGCGACCCACGTCGCGTGCGCCCGCTGCATCGGCGTCGCGTCCGGGTCGGACATCACGAACGCCGCCAACTGCTCGGCCCAGTCGGTGAACGCCCCCTCGATCGCCTCGTTCAGCAGCGCTGCCTTCGAACCGAAGTGGTAGCCGATGCTGGCGAGGTTCGTCCCCGACGCGGCGACAAGATCACGAGCGGTGATGTGCGCGTAGCCGCGCTCTTCCAACAGCCGACGGGCGGCCGCCAGCAGCTGCTCGCGATGACTCATGGCGTCGAGGATAACCGCGGCTAGACGGTCGTCTTATACGCGCGTATATATGGACAACATGACGTTGCTGGATCGCTTCGTGACCCAGCGCGAGCTGCCCGAGTCGCTCGTGCTGCCGCCGGGCCCGAGGCAGCCGAGGCTGCTCCAGACGATCATGTTCCTGACCCAACGCGACTTCAGCGCACCGCGGTGGCGGCGGCGCTACGGCGACGTGTTTTCGATCCACATCGCGCCGGCCGGGCACGGGGTCGTGCTGAGCAACCCGGAACACATCCGCGAGGTCTTCGCCGGATCGGCGGACACGTTCCACGCCGGCGAGGGCAACGCGATCCTCGGCCCGGTCATGGGCCGGCATTCGGTGCTGCTGCTCGACGAGGACGCGCACAAAGCAGCCCGCAAGAAGGTGATGGCTGCGTTCCACGGCGAGACGATGCGCGCCTGGGGCGAGCTGATGGAGCAGTTGGCTGCTGACAGCGTGGCCTCGTGGCCGGTCGGCGTGCCGTTCGCCGTGCACCCGCACATGAACGACGTCAGCCTCGAGGTGATACTGCGGATCGTCTTCGGGGTCACCGACGAGAACCGGATCGTCGAGATGCGGCCGCTGCTGCGGCGCCTCGTCCGAATCGGCCCGACGATCTTCATCGGCTGGGTCTACCCACGCCTGCAAGGCATCGGCCCGTGGCGGCGCTTCGCGGAGCTCAAGGCACAGGTCGACGAGTTGCTGTACGCCGAGATCGCGGAGCGTCGATTGGTGAGCGACCGCGCAGCGCGCAAGGACGTGCTCTCCAAGCTGCTCGTCGCCGATCCGAATCAGACGGACGCGGAGCTGCGCGATCACCTCATCACGCTGCTGCTTGCGGGCCACGAGACCACTGCGTCGACGCTGGCTTGGACGTTCCACGATCTCTCCCGCCGTCCGCAACTGCTCGCCCGCGTCCAGCGCGCGGCGGACGAGAACGACGAGGCCTACCTCGAGGCGACGGTGAAGGAAGCGATGCGGCTGCGGCCGGTGATCGCGAACGTCGCGCGTCGGCTGAACAAGCCTGTTCGGGTCGCGGGGTACGACCTGCCGGCCGGCGTCGTGGTGTTCCCGTCGATCCAACTCGTGCACCGCCGCTCGGACTTGTACGACGACGCTGGTGAGTTCCGCCCCGGACGCTTCCTCGATGGGAACCCGCCGCCCGCGACATGGATCCCGTTTGGCGGCGGGCTGCGTCGCTGCCTCGGTGCATCGCTCGCGATGGTGGAGGCACAAGCAGTGCTGAAGGCCGTGCTGCAGCGCGTCGACATCGCACCGGGCGGACCGGCCGAGCGGTCGAAGACCCGCAACATCACGACAGTGCCCGCGCGCGGCGCGCGGCTCGTCACGTTCCCGCGGTCGCCGACTGTCGCTCGCGAGAGTCCCGGCGCAGCGCGGGCAGGCTGATCATTACGAGCGCGACGACGCCGAGCGCTATCCCGGTGATTACGTTCGTCGTCGTGGGCGTGAATCCCTGCGGGTCCAGCATGCACCCCGCGGCACACAGCGCGAGGACTGCCGTCAGCCGCGCGCCGTTCGCGCTCGCGGCCAGGCACATCGTTCCCCACAGCAGGTACCACGGATAGAGCACCGGCGACAGCAGACCGAGCGCCAGCAGGCAGTAGCCGGCCGTCCGCTCCAGCGAGCGCTGCCGGGCGGTGCCGATGAGAAACGCGATGACGCAGACCATCGCGGTCACCGCGGTGATGCGCGCGCCGGCGGCGAGATCGTCGTAGGACGCGCCGCGCACGATCGGGCTGAGCAACTTCGCGATCGCGCCGGTGATCGAGTAGGGCGTATGCGCCGAGAACTGCTTCGTCACCGTCCACAACCAGCCGAACCCGTCCCGCACGATGAACCCGGCCGCGACGGTCGTTCCCGCCGCGACGAGCAGATCGCGGCCGAGCAACAGCCAGGTCGGGATGGTGCGCCGGCCGAGCCAGTGCACGGCGAGGATCGCGGGCAGCACGACGAACGCCTCGGCAAGCACGCAGCCAGCCAGGCAGATGAGCGCGACCGACACCAGCCAGCGTCGCTGGTTCGCCGCACTGAGCGCCGCCAGAACGAGCGCGAGCATCACCCCGTCGAGGCGCGCGGCGGACACGACGTAGAGAAGCAGCAGCGGGTTGAGCACCGTGAGCGTCAACGCCCGGCACGGGAAAGCCCCGCTGAGGTCGGCCGCCAATCGGCCGATCGCGACGGCCGCGATCACGCCGACCGCGCGCAGCACGATGATCGCACCCGTCGTGCTGCCCGTGGCGACCGACACAGACAGGTGCTGCAGAAGACTGCCGAGCGGGCCCGCCGCACTCGGGGTGCCGCGCGCGCCGGGTTCGATCGCGGTCACGATGTGATCGCTGCCGAGCCGGCTGGGGCCGTAGTCGTACGGGCTGAGCGCGTGCCGCTGCAACAGCCCGTACGCCGCGTAGGTCTGCACACTCGTGCCCATCAGCGGCGGGCCGAGCGCGAACGGCAGGCCGCACGCCGCGGCGACCCACCAAACGCGCGCGTCGGGCTGGTCGTGGCGCCGGACGAAGGCGACGACCGCGAGCCAGAGCAGGACGAGCAGCGCCAGCGCCGCGAGCATGATCGCGCCCGCCACCCAGTCGCTGGCCTGCGCAGTGTGGGTGTCCTGCAGGCCGAGCCACGAGTTGAGCGGTCGGGTCGCCCGGACGGAGTTGACCTGGCCGCCCGCGACCACGACACCGCTGGCGATGACGAGGCCGAGCGCGCCGAAGGTCAGCATCGGATGGCCGACAACCCCACGGCGCGCCACGTTCAGGCCCTGGAGCGCCTTCTCGGCCAAGTCGTTCATCGCAGCCTGACCCTAGAACCTCCGGGGATTCCCGACGCAGCCCCTTTCCGCGGATGCGCAGTCTTACCTGATCCGAACAGTTCCGTAGGGCCGCTCGAACGTGCGCACACGAGAGTGAGGACGTACGGGAGGGCGACATCAGGAGGGCAGATGTACCGCAAGATCCTTGTCGGCGGCGTCACCGCGGCGGCCATCATCGGCGCCGGCGGCGCCGCGCTCGCGTTGAGCGGGTCGAACGGAACCGAAGGCACTCAGGTGACCACCACTTCGACCGACCAGTCCGGGCTGCGCCCGCTCGGCGAGCTGCGTCGCCTGCGTCGCGACGCCAGGTTGCTGCGCCATGTCGCGCACGGCGAGGTCGTTATCAACGGTCAGGACGGCTACGTGACGCACGACTTCGTCGCCGGCATGGTGACATCCGTGTCGTCGAGTTCGATCACCATCCGCAGCGGAGATGGGACGAGCGAGACCTACGCGGTCACGAAGGACACCAGGGTGCGTGTGCTCGGCGACCGCGCGCGGGGGCTGTCGTCGATCGGTGACATCGCAACGGGTGACCACGTCGGCGTGGCCGGCACCGGCACTTCCACGCTGACCGCCAAGCACGTCATCAAGCTCGCGCACTGACCGGCACTCACCCCGCACCCACCACCCCACCCATCTGGAGTTGTCCGCCCTTCGGCACGTGCACACGTGCCGAAGGGCGGACAATTTGCGGAGGGATCAGGCCGGCAGCCGCACCGTGAAGCGCGCGCCGCCCTCCTGTGCATGGCCGGCCTCGATCGTGCCGCCCAGGCGCTGGACGAGGCCGTGCACGATCGCGAGACCGAGGCCGGTGCCGACCTGGCGGACCCCGCGGTAGCGCTCATAGAGGACGCCCTGCTCGAATGCGACACCGAGGTCGGCGTCGCTGAGCCCGGGCCCGCCGTCGCGCACCTCGAGCAGCGCCTGGCCGGGGGCGCCGCGCGCGGCCAGCACGATCGGCGCGCCGTGCGGCGTTATGCGCAGCGCGTTGTCGAACAGTCCGTCGAGCACCTGCCGCAGCCGCGTCGCGTCGGTCGTCGTCCACAGCGCTGACTCCGGCGCCTCGAGGCGGAACTCGACGCCTGCGCTCGTGCAGCGGGCCGCCCACACCCGCGCGACGCCGTGCACGAGTGCAGTGATGTCGACCGGCGCGAATTCCACCCGGAAGTCCTGTGCACCGAGCCGGGCGAGGTCGAGCAGATCGCCGACCAGCCGCTCGAGCCGCTTTGCCTCGCCGAGCAGGACGCCGCCGACCTGCGATGTCTGCTCGGGCGGGACGACACCGCCGGCGAGCGACTCGGCGTAGCCGGCGATCGCGGTCAGCGGGGTGCGCAGGTCGTGCGAGACGGAGAGCAGGAACTCGCGCTGCCGCGCTTCCGACTGCCGCAGTGCACCGGCGAGGCAGTTGACGGCCTCGCTCACCTCGACCACCTCGGCCGGCCCTTCGGCGGGCAGCCGGACGTCCCGGTTGCCGGCAGCGAGCGAGTGGGCGGCGCCCGCGGTTCGCCGCAGCGGGCGCGCGAGCTGCCACGCGACGACGAGCCCGAGGACAGCGGCCAGCCCGCCCGCGATCAGCAGTGCGAGGATCGTCCGCCGGATGGCGCGCTCGTCCTGCGCCACGGCGTCGCTGCGCCGCTGCACGAGCACGATGCCGCCGCGACCGGCGGCACGCGCCTCGACGAACACCTGGGTGCCGTCGACCGTGCGGGTCAACGAAAGGCCATCGCCCGCAACCACGGCTGCGGCCTCCGTCCGCGACAGCGAAGCGCGGACCAGCGTGGACGCGGACACCACCCGGCCGGACGGGCCGATCAGGCCGCCCTGCACGTCCAGCGCACGCAGCGCGTTGCGCAGCCGGCCTTCGATCGCCATGGTGACGCGGCCGTTCTCCCCCGCGGAGGCGGCCACGTCGGCGAGCCGGCCGAGGTTCTGCCGCGCCGTGTCCGTGCCGCCGTTGCGGATCAGCCCGATCGCCAATCCGCCCGCGATCGCGGCGGTGAGGACGGCGATCCCGACGCTCAGCAGCGAGATGCGCGTCGCGAGCGACGTGCGCTTCACGGCGTGCGATCCTCGGCCGCGTAGCCGACGCCGCGGACGGTGCGGATCGGGCTCGCGGCGCCCAACTTGGCGCGCAGTTGGGCGATGTGCACGTCCACGGTGCGAGTGCCTGCGACGGCTGCGTAGCCCCACACCGCACTGAGCAGTTGCTCTCGGCTGAAGACGCGGCCGGGGCGTCGCATCAGATACGCGAGCAGGTCGAACTCGGTGGCGGTGAGCGTGATCTCCTCCGTCCCGACCAGAACGCGGCGCTGCGCGGTGTCGAGGGTCACCGATCCAACGGTGCGCGGCTCGGCTTCCGGCACGCCGCGGGTGCGGCGGAGTACGCCGGTAACGCGGGCGACGAGCTCGCGCGGCGAGAACGGCTTGGTGACGTAGTCGTCCGCGCCCATCTCGAGGCCGATGATGCGGTCGACCTCGTCGTCGCGGGCGGTGACGAACAGCACCGGCGTCCAGTCCTGCTCGGCGCGCAGCCGTCGGCATACCTCGACGCCGTCGATGCCCGGCAGACCGATGTCGAGGACGATCGCTGCCGGGCGCAGTCGAGAGACGAGGTCGAGGGCACGCGCACCGTCCGGCTCGACCTGTACCCCGTACCCGGCCGCGGCGAGGTTGAGCTTGATGACGTCCGCGATCGCGGGCTCGTCCTCGACGACCAGCACCAAACCACGAGCGTCAGCAGGCACGCCGGAACTGTAGTGCCGTCGCGCGGCTGGGCGGTCACGCGATGATCAGAGCAAGGTCAGGACGCGATAGGGCGGGCGCCGGGCCCGGGAACCGACTCGGTGTCGCGCGGGGTCAGCACCTGGTGGTCGTGAGTGCACAGCACCTCGGCGTGCACGGCGTGACCACATGCCTTGTGCCGGACCTGCCACGGCTGGCCGTCGTCGCCGGCCAAGTGCTTGTCGCCGAACTGCATGAGCGCGACGAGGACGGGGAAGAGGTCCCAGCCCTTCGCGGTAAGCCGGTACTCACGCCGCCGCCGCTGCCCCGGTTCCTGGTACTCGCGCGTCTCGAAGATCTCCTGCGCGACGAGGGTGCGCAGTCGGTCGGCGAGTACCGCCTCGGACAGCCCGACGTGTCGGCGGAAGTCGTCGAAGCGGTGGACACCGTTGGCGCAGTCGCGGATGAGCAGCATCGTCCACTTCTCGCCGATGATCGCGAGCGTGCGGAACATAGAGCAGCGCTCGGTGTCGTAGTCGAGCCATGTCACCCGTCCAGAATAGCTGACTAATAAATTGACAGTCAGCTTTGACTCGATCTAACTTCCAGATATGAAGTTAGCACCGGTACGGATTCGACCGTGGGAGCGCGGCGATTTCGCTCGGCTGGCGGCTGCCGCCCCCGGGCTTTCCGAGCGAACACTCTGGCTGCGGTTCTGGGGCGCGGTGCCGACGCTGCCGGCCGCCTATCTGCGCAGCACCGAGCAGCGCTGGCCCTGCTCGTGGGATGCGGTGGCGGCCATCGACGGGGACGAGTTGATCGGCTGGGCCGAGTACGGCCGCTATCCGGATCGTCCGGACGACGCCGACATCGCGGTCTGCGTGGTGGACGCCGAGCAGGGGCAGGGGATCGGCCCGGCGCTGATGGCCGCCGTCATCGAGCACGCGCGCGCGGCCGGGCTGCGCAGCGTGCACGCCGACATCGCGCCGTACAACGAGCGAGCACGCCGCAGTTGGGCGCGGGTGACCGGCAGCGACGCGCGCACGCTGCCGCTGGCGAGCTGATCTGCCGACCGCGGACTTGTGGTAGGCGCTTCGCCGCAACTGCCCGGAGACGCCGTCACCGCAGGGCGGGCCCCCTGGACCGTTTGCTCTGCTCAGTCGCAGTGAGCAGATGCTCGCTCACGCTGAGCAGAGCAAAGGGTTGCGGGAGCCCGCATCCACGCGAGGGCGGCGGGACCCGTGGATCAGTCGAACAACGACAACTGCGCGGTGGCGGGGCGGGCCGGGAGCTTCGGGAACCGCGGTCGCTGCCATCCGCCGCTGGGCGCAGGGTCGAACCAGGACGGGAGATGCTCGCGCGGTTGCTCGAGCCGGTCCGGGTCGGCGTCGGCGAGCACGCACAGCGCTTCGTTGACGGTCCACAGCAGTCGCTGCGCCCGGAACACGGCATCCACCGCGTCGGCGGCGAGCGGCAGCACGCCGGGGCCGGTGGCCAGGTCGAGCTCGATCGGCACGTCGGCGTGCATGGCCATCACCTTGCAGTTCAGCTCCCATGCCGGCCGCGCAGCCGGGTCGGCCAGCCGCGCGGCGACACCCGGGCCGAGCCGGCTGCGCACCCCATCGAGGTCGTCGAACGCAGCGGCGGCGGTGCCGAATTCTTGGAGCAGCCGAGCCGCCGAGCGCGGTCCGATGCCACGCACGCCGGGCAGATTGTCGGCCGGGTCGCCGCGCAGCGCGGCGAAATCGCGGTACTGCTCAGGACGAACGCCGAGCAGCAGCACGAGCCGCTCGGCAGTCATCATCGGCGAGGCCTCGACACCACCGTTGATGATTCGCAACACCGTGGTCGTCTCGTCGATGAGCGCGAACGCGTCGCGATCGGACGTGACCACCACGGTCGCGGCACCGAGCGCCTTCGCGTGTGTAACCGTCGAGGCCAGCACGTCGTCGGCCTCGAGGCTGCGCGGCACCTGCACCGCCACGCCGAGCTCGCGCAGCACCTCGACAGCGCACAGGAGCTGGTCGACCAGACTTTCCAGCTTGTCGATCCGGTTGGCCTTGTAGTCCGGCCAGCGCTCGCGGCGCGCCGATTCGTCCGGATCGTCGAAGCCGACGATCACCGCGTTCGGTCGGATCCGGTCGACGGCCGCGACGAGCTGCATCAGCAGGCCGCGGACGGCCCAGGCCGGGCGGCCGGTGGCATCATGCAGGCCGGTGCGCGCCTGCGCGTGATAGCTGCGGTGGACGAGCGAGTTCCCGTCGATCGCGAGGATCACCGGCGCACTCACGGTGCCTACTCTTGCACGTCCGTCCGTCAACCGAGCGCCGCAAACGCCGAGGCGATTTCTGCGCGCGTCGCGCAGCCGGCGACCAGCAGCCTGAGCAGCACCCGCGCCTTGTACGGATGGACGAATCGGCCGTTGATCAAGCCGCGGGCGAGCAGGTCGCGTTCGGAGCCGGGTGCGCCGTAGGTGTCGGTGAGCACCGAGCCGCTGCCCGTGCGGGACGCCAGCACGACGGGCATCACCTCGTTGATCTCGACGAGCGCCGGGACCAGGCGCGCCGGGACGTGCCCGACGCCGAAGCCCGCCACGACGAGGCCCTGGTGGCTGTGATCAGGACCGGCGAGCAGCAATCCGTCGTCGTCCAGCGTGGTCGTGTAGAGCGCGATGTTGGTCTGCGCGATGCGCCCACGCGTCCATCCGGCGATCGGCCGGCGCGGCGGCACAGTCGCGAGGAAGCGCGGCGTCCCCTCGACGACGTGCCCGACGGGGCCGAGGTCGGGCGAGACGAACGTGGCCGGACTCGTGGTGTGCGACTTCACGACGTGCCGCGCCGCGTGGATGTCGTCGAGGAATGCGACGAGGGCGCCGCGGCCGCGGGCGTCCGCCGACGACGCGACGCGGATGGCGGCGAGCAGGTTCGCCGGCCCCTCCGCGCCGAGCAGCGTGGGGTTGCGCATCGCGCCGGTGAGCACGAACGGTGCCTCGTGCTCCCAGATCGAGTCGATGAGGAAGGCGGTCTCCTCGAGCGTGTCGGTGCCCTGGGTGAGCACCACGCCGACCGCGCCCTCATTGACCGCTGCGCGCGCCGCGTCCACGACGTCCAGGACGTCGGCGAAGGTCAGTGAGCCGCCCGGGACAGCGACCGGGTCGTGGACGCGCACCTCGACCGGCAGCGCGCCGAGCGCATCGACGAGTTCGGTGCCCGACAGGCGCGGCACGACACCGCCGCGCGGATCGCCGCTCATCGAGATGGTGCCGCCGAGCGCGAAATAGGCGATGTGCGGCTCGGTCGTCATCGTCGAAAGCGTACGGCGACGATGTTGCGCCGGACCGAGCCACACTCGGCGGCGAGACGTTCGTTACTGAACGACCAGGAGCGAGTTTCCCTCGGGGTCGCGGAACCAGAACATCGGCGGCACCGGGTCGCCGAACCGGCTGACCTCTGCGTCGACGTCCACGCCCGCAGCCTTCAGCCCGGCGTGGTAGGCGTCGATGTCGTCGGTCTGCAGGCTGATGCCCGTCTCCCGATTCCCGGTCGCCGTTCCCGGCGGCGGTGGCGCGAGGGCGATCGTCGTCGTTCCTTCGTCGCCGACGCCGACCTCGACCCAGCGCATGCCCTCGGCGAACGGCTCGTCGATGCGCTTCTCGAAGCCGAGCTTGTCGATGTAGAAGTCGATCAGAGCCTGCTGATCCGCCACCGGGATCACGACCGTTGCGACCTTGTTGACGCGAGCTTTCGTGCTTGTCACGACGTCCTCCTTGAAGTTCTATTCGCTGGCATCAGGGCAGACGCCGGGCGATGCCGGAAATCATCGCTGAGATCGACGATGCGGGCCACGTAACCCGTGGGTCGGTTGGCGTTTGCCGAAGGGTTCACTGCCCGTCCTAACCGCGCAATCCGTGATACATAGGTTCCTTTTGCCTGAACACCGCAAAGGGGACGTATATGGACGGAACTCCAGTCGCCGTACGGGCCCGTGGGATCACCAAGTGCTTCGGCGAGGTTGTCGCGCTCGACGGTGTCGACTTCGACGTGACTGCGGGGCAGATACACGGGCTGGTGGGTCCGAACGGCGCGGGCAAAACCACTCTTCTCGGTCTGTTGCTCGGCCTGGCGGTCGCCGACGCCGGCACTCTCGAGATCCTGGGCGCGCCGGTCGGCCGACGGCTCGCGGTATCCGACGGGGTCGCCGGGTTCGTCGACGGACCCGGGCTCTACCCCTCGCTCACCGCCCGGCAGAACCTCGCCGCACTGGCTGCACTGCGCGGCTCCGGCGGCGCACGTGCAGCGGACGTCGATGATGCGCTCGCGCAGGTCGGGCTCACCGATGTCGCGGCCGACCGCGTCCGCGGATTCTCACTCGGGATGCGGCAGCGGCTCGGCTTGGCCGCAGCGCTGCTCACCCGGCCGCGGCTGCTCGTCCTCGACGAGCCGGCCAACGGCCTCGACCCGGCCGGCAAGCGCCACGTGCACGGCGTCCTCACCGGTCTGGCCGACGAAGGCACCGCGATCGTCCTCTCCAGCCACCGGATGGACGACCTCGCGGTGTTGTGCGCCGAGGTCACCATCCTCGCCACCGGCCGGGTCGTCTTCGCCGGTCCGGTGAGCAAGCTCGCGGCCGAGAGCGGCGAGCTTGACTACCGGCTGCTGACCTCGAACCCGGCGAACGCGCAGCGAGTGGCGGCGCAGACGCCCGGGCTCCACCTCGTGTCCGCGGCTGAACCCGGCGGACAGCGCGACGCCGAGGCACTCGTCGTCCGCGGCGCAGGTCCGGCACTCGACGAATTGGTCGTCCGGCTGGTCGACGCCGGTGTTGCGGTGCGCGAGCTCGCACCTGTGGTGCCACCGCTCGAGGCCGCGTTCCTGGCCCTGACCGACACCGGGATCCGAGCCGGGCAGGACGACGAGGAGGACCGGCGATGACTGCGACCGTCGCGCTGCCGCGGGTCGCGGCCCGGCCGGCGCCGCTGCTGTCCGGCTACCGCTTCGAGCTCGTCAAGCTGTTCGCGCAGTGGCGGATCCGGCTGCTCCTCTTGGCCTGCTGGATCGCACCCGCCGGCTTCGTGGCCGTGGTCAGCCAGCAGAACTCGCTGCCGACGGACACCATCTTCGGCCGCTGGATGAACGCGACCGGCTGGGCCGGCTCGCTGGTCGTGCTGTCGTTCTCGTGCACGTGGGCGCTGCCGTTGCTGACCTCGCTCGTCGCGGGGGACGTGTTCGCCGTCGAGGATCGGCTGGGCACCTGGCGACACCTCGTCGTGGCGGTTCGCTCGCCGCGGCGGATCTTCGTGGCGAAGGCCTTGGCCAGCCTCTCCGTGATGCTGCTGCTGGTGATCGGGCTCGCGACGTCGAGCATCGTCGGGGGCCTTGCCGCGGTCGGCGACCGACCGCTCGTGGGTCTCGACGGCCAGCTCCTCGGCCCGGCGGACGCGGCCGCGAACGTGCTGCTCGCGTGGGCGTGCGTGCTGGCACCGACGCTCGTCTTCGCGGCGGTCGGGCTGCTCGGCTCGGTCGCGCTCGGTCGCTCGCCGATGGGCTTGCTGATGCCGGCGCTGCTCGCCTTCTTGTTGCAGATCGCGCAGCTGCTCCCGCTGCCGGTGGCCGTACGGCTGGCGCTGCCGAGCAACGCGTTCCTCACCTGGCGCGGGCTCTTCACCGAACCGGCCCAGCAGGGTCCGCTCCTCATCGGCCTCGCGGTGAGCGTCGCCTGGGCGCTCACCGCCACCACGCTCGCCTACCGACTGTTCCTGCGTCGCGACTTCACCGACCTCGGCTACGAGCGATCGGGCCGACGGGTCGTCGTGGGAGGGGTGCTGCCGCTGGCTGCCCTCGTCGCGCTGACCGTCGCTGTGCTCGCAGCCTCGACTCCGGTCAACGGCTCGGGGATCGAGCGGACGAAGCTGCAGGCCGTACTCGCCACGTCGTTCGCCCACCTCTACCGGCTGCAGACCGACGAGCTCAACCGGCCGGCTGTCACCGAGGCGCAGCTCCGGACGGCCGCGTCCTGCGACAAGGGCGGCGACCTGGTCACCGACGAGGGGCCGGGCAACGACTGGCGCTGCGTCGTGTCCTGGCACCTGCCCGGCGCGACCGCCGTGGGCACCGCCGTCTACCAACTCGACGTAACCGCGGATGGGCGGTACGTCGCCGACGGCGACGGTCCGAAGGAGGTGAACGGCTACTTCCCGGTACGCACCGCGACCGGCGACGCGCCCAACCCGCTCTGGCAGTTCGACGGCTTGGTCGATCTGCTTGCCGGCACTTCGAAAGGATGATTATGCAAGTCACGCGCCAGCGGCGACGTGTCTCGGGAGTCCGTGACGGGCTCTTGCGCGCACGCGCGAGCCGCCGGATCCGTATCCTCGCCCTCGGCACTGCGGCGATAGCCGTGACTGGCGGAGGCATGGCCTACGCCTCCACGGCGGTGTTCGGCGACAACCAGGTCGGCACCGAGTACGCCAACGGGATCCAGGTCTCCAGCGACCAGATCATCAAGCCGATCGGTGACCGGCTGCTGACCAAGTACGGCAAGTTCATGGGTTCGACGGTCAGCCCGGACGGCCATTTCCTCGCGGCGACGAGCACCGACAAGTCGGTGTCGCTGCAGATCTTCGACCTGCCGAGCTACAAGCTCATCTGGACGGTCGGCACCGCATCCGGGGTGAGCGAGCGATACACCAACCTCACCGTGGGCCAGGAAGGTCCGACGTACTCGCCGGACGGCAACTTCCTCTGGCTGCCGCAGCAGGACGCGCTGACCCGGTTCCCGGTCAACGCGGACGGCACCCTGGGCACGCCGACGTCCTTTCCGCTGCCCAAGGTGAACGGCCTGTCCGCCCTGGTCGGAAAGTCGATCTACTCCGCCGACGGCTCGACGCTCTATGTCGCGGTCAATGGGCAGAACACGGTCGTGGCAATGAATCCCACGACCGGCGCGGTCGAGCAGACGTGGAACGTGGGCACCGCGCCACGCGAGCTCGCGCTTGTCGACAACGAGCTCTACGTCAGCAACGAAGGCGGTCGGCCGGCCCAAGCGGGCGACACCACCATCAACTCCTACGGCACCCAGGTGCCCGCCGATCCGTATCTCGGCACGTCGACGACCGGGACGGTCTCCGTCATCGACACCTCTGACGCGGCCGCCGCGGTCAAGTCGATCAACGTGGGGCTGCACCCGACCGCGTTGTACGTCCACGACAGCGCGTTGTTCGTCGCGAACACGTTCAGTGACACCGTTTCGGTCATCGACACGACGAAGGACCAGGTCGTGCAGACGATCGCCACCCAACCGTGGCCGTCGTCGAAGGTGGGCTACGCACCCGACAGCATCGCGATGACGCAGGACGGCCATCTGCTGGTCAGCCTGGGTCGGGCGAACGCCCTCGCGGTCTATTACTACTACGGCAGCCCGCAGGAACCGGTGCGCTATCTGGGCCTGCTGCCGACGGACTACTACCCGGCCACTGTCGCCACTGTCGGCGGCCAGGTCGTCGTCACCAACACTCGCGGCATCGACGCGCGGGGTCCGGAACTCACCTTCAACAAGGGTCCGGGTACCGCGCCTGCGACTGGTCACGGCACGCACAGCACGACGGCCTCGCTGACCCGGTTCAGCCTGCCGAGCGATCCGGCCATCGCCAAGTACACGCCGACGGTCTTCGCCCAGAACGGGTGGGGCAAGCACGACGTCGAGGAGTCCGCCGGCCCGGTGTCGCCCGTGGCGGTGCCGCGCCGTATCGGCGACCCGTCGACCATCAAGCACGTCTTCCTGCTGGTCAAGGAGAACCGCACTTACGACCAGGTTTACGGCGACGACTCGCGCGGCAACGGTGACCCGACACTGACGCAGTTCGGCGCGAAGGTCACGCCGAACCAGCACGCGCTGGAGAAGCAATTCGGTCTCTACGACAACGTGTACGACATCGGCACGAACTCGGCCGAGGGGCACAACTGGATGATGCAGGGCGACGACCCGGAGTACACCGAGTCGTCGGCGGGCGAGTACATCCGCAGCTACGACACCGAGGACGACGTGTTGGGCCATCAGCGTTCGGGGTTCCTGTGGACGGCCGTCGAGTCCGCCGGCAACACCGCGCGCAACTTCGGCGAGTTCATGCAGTTCGAGACCAAGCCGGCCGGCGCGACGTGGCAGAAGTACTACTGCGCCACGAAGAGCGTCGACGCAGGCGGCGACCCGAGCGTGCTCACCGACCCGTCCATCAGGTCGGACACCGAATCGCCGATCCCGTCGCTGAACGCGATCTCGAACCACGACGCACCGAAGTTCGACACCAACATCCCGGACATCTACCGCTACCAGATCTGGAAGCAGGATTTCGAGCAGAACGGTCCGGCGAACTTCAACATGTTCTGGCTGTCCAGCGACCACACCGGCGGGACTCCCGATCCGGAGGCGCAGGTCGCGGACAACGACCTCGCAGTGGGTCGGATCGTGGACGAGATCTCGCACAGTAAGTACTGGAAGGATTCGGCGATCTTCATCGCCGAGGACGACAGCCAGGACGGTGCGGACCACGTCGACGGCCATCGGGCGCCGATCCAGATCATCAGCCCGTGGGCCCAGCATGGCGTGGTCGACAGCACGTACTACACACAGATCACCATGGTTCGCACGATTGAGCAGATCCTCGGCGGGCAGCCGTTGAACCAGAAGCTTGCCGCGGCCACGCCGATGTACGGCGCGTTCACCAACCGGCCCAACTACGCGCCGTTCACCGCGGTGCCGAATCAGGTTCCGCTCACCGAGGGCGTCAGCCCGACACCCGACTGCGGTGCGGACACGCTCGGCCTGACCGGCGCCGCCGCGCAGCAGCTCAATGCGCAGGAGGCCAAGAAGGTCGCCGTCCCGGCCGCGGAGCAGGATGTCGCCGCGCAGTGGGCGACGTGGGCGCAGCACCAGCGGTTCACCGGCGAGTCCGCTGTACCGGACTACGCGAACCCGGAGCAGATGAACCGGTTCACGTGGTACCGGACGCACGAATGGAAGGTGCCCTACCCGGGCGACTCGACGATCCTCGCGCCGAACCAGGTGCCGGGGGCGTACCTGCCGTCACGGGACCACGACTGATCCGGGTATGACCTGGACGGCCCGCCGGAACGAGTCCGGCGGGCCGTCCTTCGTTAGGAGTCACGTGTCCCGTTGCGAAGATTCGCGCGGATGAACCGACCGGCCTTGGCGAGCGCCGCGTCGGCCTCGTCGAGCATGCCGGCGAAGCCGATGAACACGTGCGGGACGTCCGGCGTGACCTCCAAGGTGACGGGCACCCCATCGGCGGCCGCCCGAGCCGCGAGTCGGGTGGCGTCATCGAGCAGGACCTCGTTGCCGCCGACCTGGATCAGCAACGGCGGCAAGCCGGTGAGGTCGGCGTAGACCGGGCTGACGAGGCCGTCGGCCAGATCGTGGCCCGTCGCGTATTCACGAGCGCGACGACGGAGCCCGGCCGGCGTGACGGACGGGTCGACCGCTGCCTTGGTCGTCATGCTCGCGCCGGTCGTCGTCAGGTCGACCCATGGCGAAGCGACGTAGACGGCGGCCGGGCGCGGCAGGTCGGTCGCGAGGATTGTGGCGAGGGCGAGCCCGCCGCCCGACGACTCGCCGGCGAGGATGATCTCCTGCGCCGGGATGCCGTCGTCGAGCAGCGCGCGATACGCCGCGACCGCGTCCTGAAGAGCGGCCGGGTAGGGATGTTCGGGGGCGAGCGGGTAGTCCACGGACACCGCGCGGGTGTCGGAGCGGCGGACCAGTTCGGACGCCAGCCCGACGGACAGCTCGGCCGAGCCGATCGCATACCCGCCGCCGTGGAAGTACAGGATCGTGCCGTCGGGTTCGATCCCGTCGACGGTGATGGTGACGGCGGGGACACCGCCGAGCGTCATGCGCTCGGTGCGCACATCGCCGGGGAGCGGAATCGCGTTGATCATGTCCGCATACAGCGGGCGTTGTTCGTCGACGTCACCACCGAGGTCGAACTCGCTGTTGCGGGCGATCTGGTCGATGACCTCGCGTTGCTGGCTGCTCATTGCTGCCTTCCTGCTATCGTTCCAATTTGAACGAGTTTAACGGTAGCGTGTCGTTCAAATTTGAACAAATAGGGGCGCACGTGGTCAGAGCTCTCAGCGACGAGGAGCTCGCTGCGTACTTCGCGCTGCGCGGCGCGGGCGACCGCTTGCAGCGGGCGGTGACACAGCAGCTTCGCGACTACGACCTGACCGAGGTGCAGTTCTCGATCCTCGCCCAGCTCGGATCCCGGGCCGACGGCATCGGCATGAGCGAACTCGCACGCGGACTGGTCGTCACGAAGAGCGGGCTGACCTACCAGGCCGGGCAGCTCGAGAACCGCGGATTGGTGGCGCGGCGCGCTCGCAAGGACGACGACCGAGCGGTGCTGCTTCGCCTGACGCCGAAGGGAAAGGCACTGCTCGCGCGAGTCTTGCCGGCGCACGTCAAACTCGTCCGCGAGCTGTTCATCGACCGGATCGATCCGGCCGACCTCGCAGTCGTGCGCGACGCGTTGGCGCAGGTCGCCGGCGACTGAGTTCACGAACAGGTTCGTACATGACGTCGGATATGCGGTAGTGACAGCTGATTTGTCCCGGTCTACGAATTTCGCAGGGATCCGCGCTCCGGACCACTGCTACTGCTCGGGAGAACCGATGAAGCTGCGCAACCGGACAACGGCGGCCGCTACCGGCGTGCTGATCACGATCGCCACCCTTGTGGTGGGTGGTATTGCGACCGCCGCAACACCCTCGGCCGCTGCGACGCAACAGGGCATCACGCACGACGAGAATCCACGCGTCCCGGAGGGCGCGGTGTGGACGGAGGCGTATTTCCCATCCGCCGACCACAGCGGCGTCGAACTCCACGCCGAGGTGCTCCGGCCGGCCGATCTGCCGTCGGGCGCGAGGACGCCGGTGATCCTCGCCGTCGGCCCGTACTTCAGCCACGCCGGACAGACGGGGCCTGAAGGCTGGACCCAGGCCGGCCCGTCCGATCGCTTCGCGGATTCGTCGCCCAGGAACCGGTGTGGAACATGTACAACTACCTGTTCAGCAACGGCGTCTCGCGGCCCAACGTGACCGGCACGCCGCGCGCCTACAACGGCATTGCCACGATGGCGCCGCTGTCCAACGACACCGACCACTACAAGGCCAACGCCACCTACGAGCAGAGCCACCCCGAGTGTCTTTCCGACAACCTCACGAACAACAACAACCCCGATCTCGAGTCTGCCTACTGGAGCGCGCGGAACCTCGCGGCGATGGCGCAGG
>DASQSE010000075.1:0-17158 GCA_035642535.1 Jatrophihabitans sp.
GGCGCGTCAGGGGAGCAGGCTGCGGAGCCGGGCCACGAGGGAGTCCTTGACTGCTTGGATGACCGCCGCGCGGAGCTGGCTCGATATCTCGTCCGGGTTGTCCAAGTGGGCGAGCAGCGCGCGCAGGTCCAGGTTGTTGATGGTGCGGCGCAGGACGTCGTCGGTCTTCAGGCCGGCGTTGATCACCGAGTCGGGCAGCAGGCGGATCGCGGCCTTTACCAGGAAGGGCAGATCGGCCTCGTCCAAAGCTTCGTCGGTGAGGTCCGACGCCGGCGGCAGGGTGCCCTCCGCCTTCATCCGGTGCACCGCGCCGAGCAGGCCGGCGCGCAGTGCCGCGATCTGAGCGTCGGTGCGTCTGCCCGGTTGGGCCAGCTTGAGGATGAGCGCTTCGCGGGTCATGTGCAGGCGGCATGCGGCACCGTCGAGCCCGAGCAGCACGAGCCGCTCGCCGAGGCCCTCGATACCGGTCGAGACGGAGGTGACCTTGCGGGCCGCGCAGGGGTCGGCGGCGCGCGCCGGAGCGAAGTTCCCGCCGCCGTTGGCGAGTTGGATGCCCAGCACGCCGCTCACCAGCGCCGCGGCGATGACGGGGAGCAGGACGGCCCGCGCGTTCACGACGCAGACCTCGGCACGCGGCGGCGCAGCGGAACCAGCGCAGCCAGGGCCAGCAGCGCGAGCCCGGCGCCGATCAGGAACGAGTCTCGGAATGCGCGGGTCGCCGCGCGTTCGAGTTGGTTGTTCAGATCGCGCTCGAGTTGGTCGGCCGCCGGCCGCTCCGCGGGCGGCAGTTGCAGCGTGGCGAACGCGGGATGCAGGTCCGGCACCCGGCCGCGCTCGGCCACCAGCCGATCGCTCAGACCCTGGGCGAGCGCGATCTTGTCCTGCGCGCGCAACGGGGCATCGACGACCAGCGCCGTGATCGCCTCCTGCGCCGGCTCCTGCGCGTCATGCAGGTCGGCAGTGAACACCGGCGTCAGGATCGCGAGACCGAGTACGACTCCAGCGTGCCGGGCACTGATCGTCCAACCGCCGTGCAGCGCGCGCGGGAACCGGTCGCGCAGTGCGTCGGTGGTCAACGAGTCGACGGTCAACCCGAGGCCGAGCCCGACCAGCGCCTGCGGTGCGATCGTCCAGGCGAGATGTGCTGAGGGCGGCAGCGCCAGCGCGGCAAGTCCACCTGCGATGAGCAGGCAGCCCGCGGCGGTTTCCGACTGCGGCCCGGCGCGGGCCAGCCGGGCGAACGGCCTCGCGACGAACGCCGCGACCGGGACGACCGTGACAGTCAGCGCGGCGATCGCCGGCGAGCGTCGCCACCCGTCGACGAGGAGCAGGACGAGCAGGAACAGCGCGGCGGTCAGCGCTGCCGAGAGCAGGACCAGTGCGACGTTGGGCAGCACCGCAGGGCGGTGCCGCTCGGGTGGGTGCACCGGGATTCCGCGGATCGTGAGCGCCGCGGGCACCGCGAGCACCGCAATCGGCACTTGCACGACGAAGATCGCCTGCCACGAGATCGCCTCGGTGAGCAGACCGCCGGCGACCGGTCCGGTCGCCGTCCCGATCACGCCCGCCGCGATCCAGGCAGCGACCCCGCGCCGCTCGTCGGTTGCCGCAACCAGCAACTCCAGGCAACCGACCAGGGCGAACGCGCCACCCACCGCCTGCACGCACCGCGCGGCGATCAGCACGTTCATCGACCCGGCCAGCGCGCAGGTGGCCGAAGCCGCGGCGAACACGGCGATGCCGGCTGCGCACAGCGGCGCGGGATCACGGCGCACCAGCACCATGGCCGCCGGCACGACGCCGAGCGCCAGCACGAGGTTGAACGCGATCAGTACCCAAGCGACCTGCGCAACAGTTCCGTTCAGGCGGCGCAGGATCTCGGGCAGCGCAAGCGTGACGATCGCCGAGTCCGCCAACACGAGTGCTGCAGTCAGCGCAAGCAGCGGAACCGCGGCGCGACGCACCACGACAGCCTTACCGGACGGTGCACGGGGTGTCCATCAACGGCGCGGTCGTGCGAGGGACGTGTTGAGTAGCTTCGGAACGTGATCGAGCCGCCGAACGGGCTACCGACCTACCGCGTGTTGACCGGGCCGGACGACGACAGCTTCTGCCACCGGGTGAGTGAGGCACTCGCGCTGGGCTACGAGCTGTACGACGGGCCCGCACTCACCTGCAAGGGCCAGCAGGTGATCGTCGCGCAGGCGCTCGTCTGGCCGTTGCGCGCGTCTGGGCCCGTTCCAGATACATCAACTTGATCTATGAGTTTCGGCGCTATTTGGCATTGGACGAATACCATGAGCTGACCGCAGACTCGATGCCATGTTCACCGACATCGCCGCGCAGGTCCTCGAGCCGATGCTCACTTACGCGCTTCCGGCAGCGCTGATCACCATGCTTCCGGGGCCGGACACCGCGATGGTGCTCAGCACCGCACTGCACGCGGGCCGCCGTCCCGCCGCGCGCGCCGCCTGGGGCGTGGGTACCGGGCTGCTGATCTGGGGCGCGGCCGCGGCGTTCGGCTTGGCAGCGGCGTTGCGCGCCAGCGGAGTGCTGTTCACCGCGTTCCAGCTGGTGTGCGCCACCTACCTGCTCACCATGGGCGCGCGGACGCTGATCGCGGCGCGCCGTGGCAAGTCGGCGGAGGCGCATCCGGCCGGTCCCGCACGTCGCGCGCTGCCCCTCGGGTGGGGCTACCGGCGCGCACTCGTCACGTGCGTCTTCAATCCGAAGCTCGGCGTCTTCTTCGTCGTGTTCCTGCCGCAGTTCATCCCCGCCGGCGCGTCCGTCGCGGTTACCTCGCTCGCGCTCGCCGCCGTCCAGGCCGTCGAGGCGGTGCTGTGGTACCTGCTGCTGGGCCGGTTGGCCACCCGCGCGCGGCAGGTGCTGGCGCGCGACCGGGTGCGGGCGTGGCTTGACCGGCTCAGCGCCTCCGTCTTCGTCGGCTTCGGGCTCCGCCTGGTGACCGAGGCGCGCGTCTGACCTGTGCACTGCGTGCGCGCGTATCACCGCGGCCATGGACAGGCTCCTCGAAGCACAGACCGGTAGGAGTGGTCCGACGGCATCGGGGGCTGGGATGGACTTCGGCGACATAGGTGATGTGCTCAGCTCGGCGACGGATCTGCTCGACGAGGCGGGCGACTTCCTGGGCTGCGTCCGCCAGATGAAGTCGCAGTGGCAGGCGCTGCGCTTGGACGCCGCACATCCGCCGGCATCGGCCGGCTGGGTAACCGGCCAACAGGCGCGGCCGTCGGTGGCCACCGAGATCCTTCAGGTCGCCGCCGCGAACGGCGACTCCTGGGTGCCGGAAACTACGGCCGGCTTCGGCGGGATCGATCTGACCGGCGTGTGGTGTCCGCCGATGAACTTCTATGACCGCTGCACGATCCGGCAGTCCGGGGCGTACCTCAACGTCGCCGCGATGATCGGCGGGATGATGACGTTCGCCGGCGAGGGCCTGTTCGACCCGCGTACCCGTGCGATTGGCTTCGCCGGGCGCTACGCGAACGGCGCACCGGCCGCGGTCCGCGCGCAACTGCTGCCGAACGGGATGATCACCGGAACGCTCTCCGTGCAGAATCCGTGGGGCGTGCCGATGGCGAATCCGCTGTTCCTCCAGCGTGCGCAGTAGCACCGCTACCGGAGTGGCTTCTCGTAGATCTTGAGATCGCACGGCGTGGCGAGCAGCGGCGCCAGCTGCGGGTGGGTTCGGCCGATGGCCGTCGATCCGATTGCGCGGTAGCCGAGCCGGCCGTACCAGGACGCGAGGAACTCCTTGTGCGGGTGCGTCCAGCTGCGCGGGACGATGAGCTCCAGCTGCATCGCCCGCCGCCCGGCGTCCCGCGCGCGCCCCTCGGCGAATTCGACCAACGCGTTACCAACGCCGATGCCTCGATGTGCGGGATCGGCGACCAGCATGCCGAACATGCTGACGTCATCGGCAATGTCGCTGACCTGCACGCTGCCCACGACCTGCCCTTCGCGCGTGGCCAGCGCGATCTGCTGCGCGCCGATCAGGTCAGTCAGCTCGTCGGGCGTCGTCCGAGTCGGGCCGTCCTGCCACAGTCCCTTCTCGGCGTGCCGGTACACCTCGTTGACGAGGGCGACCAGCCGGGCAACCAGCCGGGCATTCTCGGCCTCCGAGGCGGGCAGCATCGTCACCGCGACATCGGCCGGGCGATCGGTCGTCGTCATGGTCCAAGGATGCCGAGTCCGGAGAGATCGACCAAAACCCTGTCGGTGGGGCGGGCCAGGATGGGGAACATGAGTCATTTCCTCGACCTGCACCGCCCTGGCCAGCCGCTGCTGATGCCGAACCCGTGGGACGCCGGATCCGCCCGCGTGCTTGCCGCCCTCGGCTTCCAGGCGCTCGCGACGACGAGTTCCGGGTTCGCGGCCACGCTCGGCCGCGCCGACATGTCCGTCACTCGCGAGGAGGCGATCGGGCATGCGGCGGCGATCGTTGCCGCGGTCGACGTCCCGGTGTCGGCCGACCTCGAGAACGGCTTCTCCGACGACCCGTCCGGCGTCGCCAAGACCGTCAAGAAGGCAGTCGCCGCCGGGCTCGCGGGCTGCTCGATCGAGGATCACACCCAGCGAGACGACGACCCGATCTACCACGCCGGACTCGCCGCCGAGCGGGTCGCGGCCGCCGTGGACGTGGCGGGGCACGACCTCGTGATCACCGCGCGGGCCGAGAACTTCCTGCACGGCCGTCCGGATCTCGCCGACACGATCGCCCGGCTGCAGAGCTACCAGGAGGCCGGTGCGCACGTGCTCTACGCGCCGGGCCTGACGAGCGCCGACGAGATCAGGACGGTGGTGAAATCGGTCGACCGGCCGGTCAACGTGCTCGCACTCGCCGCGGCGCCGCCCGTCGCAGAACTCGCAGAACTCGGCGTCGCGCGGATTTCGGTCGGCGGCGCGTTCGCCTTCGCCGCTCTGGGTGCGCTCGTCGACGCCGGACGTGAACTGCTCGAGCAGGGTACGTACGGGTTCTGGCAGCGGGCCAAACCTGGCCGCGAGATCGCGGGCGCCGCGTTCGGCGGGTAGCCGGCGTCAGAGGTCGAGGACGACGTCGCCGCGCGGTCGGCTGCAACAGATCAGCGCCTCGCCCAGGGGCGGTGGCTCCAGGGGATCCGGTGCGTACTTGACGTCGCCCGCGAGCAACGGCGTGACGCAGGTGTGGCAGACGCCGGTCCGGCAGGACCAGCGCGTCGGCACATCGCAGGCGTCGGCAAGTTCGAGCAACGACCGATGGCGGTCCGACCAGCGCACGGTGAGAGCGCTGCGCGCGAAGGTGATCTGCGGTCCGTCTCCCGGCGCCCCGGACGGCTGGTGCGGTGCCACGTGCCGGACGTCGGTGACACCGGGGTTGATCGCGGGCAGCGCGGCGAACAACTCGGTGTGCACGTGATCGGGCGCGAGTCCGACCCCGAGCAGGGCGTCGCGCATCGCGTCCATGAACGCGCTCGGTCCGCAGAGGTAGGCGCCGGCGTCGGCGGGCAGGCCGAGCTCGGCGAGTACGGCGGGCGTCGGCCGTCCTTTCCGGACGGCTGATGCGGGCGACGGATCGGCGTCCGCGGCCGTGTAGAAGATGTGCTCGTGGGTGTGCGGTAACGACTCGAGGAGTCGGTGTGCCTCTTCTGCGAACGCATGCTGGTGCGCGTCGCGCGCGGTGTGGATCCACCAGATCTCGCGGCTGCTTTGCGCGGTGGCGAGTTGATGCAGCATCGCGAGGACCGGTGTGACGCCGACGCCGGCCGACATCAGCACGATCGGGCGCTGCTCGTCGGTGAGCACGAACTCGCCGCGCGGCGCGGCCACGTCGACGGTCGCGCCCGGCAGTAGCCGGGCATGCAGGTATCCGCTGACGACACCGTGCTGCTCGCGTTTCACGCTGATCCGGTAGACGTCTGCATCCGGATCGGAGGAGAGCGAGTAGCTGCGCACCGGCGCGGGTTCGCCGGCTCCCGCCACCCGGAGGGTGAGGTATTGACCCGCCCGCGGCGCAGGGAGGCGCCGGCCGTCCGCCGCGGCCAGGTACACCGACGTCACCGTCGTGCTCTCCGGCACCAGCTTCTCGACGCGGAGGGGGCGAAAGCCCGGCCACCCCGGCTCCACGCCGACCGGCGGGGCCGCGGCCACGGTGCCCCGCTCGGCACTGTCGAGCAGTTCATGGAAGGACTGCTGCCAGCCGGGGCTGAGGGCGGGGATGTCGACCGCGGCGCGCAGCAGATTGATGTCGCGTCCGGGCAGGTACAGCAGCGCGTCCACGTCGGCGACGCTCAGTGCGTGCCGTCCGACTTTCGTCTGCACGATCTCGTCACCGGCTCGGACGTGTCCTTCGGTGATGACGCGGAGGTAGAAGCCGGGCCGATGGTGGGCGACGAGTAGGGCCGGCAACTCGGGCTCGCCGAGTCGCATGCCGACCCGGAAGCAAGTGACGCGCGGCTGGGTGACCTCGAACTCGGCTTCGCCGATGCGGTACCGGTCGCCGATGCACACCTCGTCGTCGCTCAGCCCGTCCACGGTGAAGTTCTCGCCGAACTGGCCGAACTCGAAATCGTCGCGGCCGAAGTGCTGCTGCCAGTGGCGGTACGAGTCGATCTGGTAGGCGAGGGCGGCGCGCTGCTCGCCGCCGTGTCCGTTCAGATCGCCCTGGCCGTCGCCGTCCACATTGAGCCGCCGCACCATCACCCGACCGTCGACCGGGCGCTTCCAGATTCCGGTGTGCACTGTGCGGCCCTGCCATGCGACGTCCTTGGGCAGCCCGACGTTGACGGACAGCAGCGTTGCCATGGTGTCGCTCCTCTCGCCGGATCGGGTCAGTGGGTGCGGTTGGTGCGCGTGCGCTCGTAATGGCGGCGCGCCTTCATGCGGTTGCCGCACGCTGCCATCGAGCACCAGCGGGCCTTGTTCGGCTTGCTGCGGTCGATGAGGAACAGCGCGCACTCCGGGTTCTCGCACGGCCGCAGCCGACCGGGCCGCATTCGGCGCAGGGCATCCCAGGCCAGCACGGCGCGCGCTGCGGCGGCACGGTCGGCGGGCGCAGCCAGGCGCCACTGGACGCCGTCCTCGTTGACGACCGGACGGAAGCTGACCTCGTCGAGCAGCGGAGCGAGCGACTTCGGCCGCCGCGCGCCGCGCGATACCGCCTGCAAGGCAGTGCGGGCAGTGCGGACTGCCTGCACCTCGGCAGCCGAGCCGGAATGGCCGCGCGCGCGCAGCCAGGCCCGGGCGGCCGGCGCGGCTTCCAGTTCGTCGCGCTGGACTCCGTCGATGATCGGCGTGCTGTTGAGCAGGTCGAGCAAGAACGTCGCGTCGCCCGCTTCCTCCGCAAGTTCCATTCCTAACCTCCAAACAACTATTGACAGGTTATAGCACGACATGCTTGGGTGACGGTACCTAACTGGTAAATGTTCTCAAAGTAGTTAATGAGACACACCGAAAGGAACACGACCATGGGACTCTCCTGGCAGCAAGGCCCGCTCGGCAGCGGCTCCGTCGGCCGCTTCCTCACCCCCGAGCCGCTACCGCAGCGTCTGCTCTTCGCGGAGCCGCTGCGCCGCCGCATGCGCGTCCGGTTCGCCGACGCTTGGATCGCCGACAGCGAGGACGTGCTGCTCCTGCACGAACCCGGCCACTACCCGGTCGCGTTCTTCCCGCTGCGCGATGTCCGGCAGGACGTGCTCGTCAGCGACAACCGCACCACCCGCCACCGCGAACTCGGCGACACCGCGTGGTACTCGGTCGCCGTCGGCGACCAGCGCGCCGACCGGGCCGCGTGGCAGTACACCGCGCTGCCCGAGCACGCCGACGAGCTGCGCGACCGGGTGGCGTTCGCGTGGCGGGCGATGGACGCGTTCTACGAGGAGGACGAGCGCATCCTCGGGCATGCCGCCGACCCGTACCACCGCATCGACATCCGGCAGACTTCACGGCATCTCGTGGTCACCGACGGCGAGCGAGTCGTCGCCGATACGACGCGGCCGGTCGTGCTGTACGAGTCCGGCTTCGCGCCGCGCTGGTACGTGCCGCGTGCGGACATCGACGAGAGCGCGCTGGCGCCGGCCGACGGGCAGACGTTCTGCCCGTACAAGGGCCTCGCGAGTTACTACGACATCGGCGATCGGAAGGGCGCGGCCTGGTCCTATCCGCAGGCGCGGTCGGAGGTCGCCCGGATCATCGACCTCGTGTCGTTCGAGCCGGACAAGGTCGATGTCACGCTGGACGGAGAGAAACTCGCTCTCGAGCCCGGGCAGCGCGTGATCGCGCACGGCATCGACCGCGGCCTGGATCCGGATGAGCTCGGCAACGGTGAGCGGCTGGATCCGATCGCCGTGACGCCCGGCGTCGGGCCCGTCCCGTCGCTGCTCGTGGCCGGTCACGCGACGCGCCGGACGTCGTTCACGAGGCGGCGTAGAGCTCCTCGATACGGTCGGCGTACTTCGCCGCGATCGGCTTCCGTTTGAGCTTCATCGTCGGCGTCACCTCGTCGCCGCCCGGCTCCCACACGACGGGCAGGATGACGAACTTCTTGATCTGCTCGACCCGCGCCAGCCGGCTGTTGGCTTCCTTGATGCCCGTCTCGAGGGCGGCCCGGACGTCGGGATCGTCGGCCAGCCCGGCGGGCGAAGTATCGGCCTTGCCGTGTGCGCTCGCGAACGCGGCAAGGGCGTCCGGGTCGAGGGTGAGCAGCGCGACGACGTAGGGCCGGTTGTCACCGATCGCAACGATCGAACCGGCGAGCGGGCAGCTGACCTTGACCGTGCCCTCGATGTTCGCGGGCGACATGTTCTTGCCCGTCGCGTTGATCATCAGTTCCTTCTTGCGGTCGACGATGCGGACGTAGCCGTCATCGTCGATCGTCGCGATGTCTCCGGTGTGCAGCCAACCTTCGCCGTCGATGGCGTCGGCCGTCTTCTGGGGCTCCTTGCGGTAGCCCTTCATGACGATCGGGCCGCGCACCAGCAACTCCCCGTCGTCGGCGATGCGGAGTTCGACGTTGCGCAGCGCGGTGCCGACGGTGCCGATCCGGACGGCGTCGGGCGGGTTGACGGTGGCGGCGCAGGACAGCTCGGACATGCCCCACAGTTCGCAGACCGGCAGCCCCAGCCCCAGGACGAACTCCAGCGCCTCCGGATCGATTGCGGCGGCCCCGGTCGCGGCGAACCGCACCCGGTCCAGGCCCAGCCGGGAACGGACGGCGCCGAGCACGAGGCGTTCGGCGATGGCGTGCTGCGCGGCGAGCGCCCACGGCACCGGTTTGCGGTCGGACTCCAGCCGGGCCCGCTGCCGCCCGATGTCGATGGCCCAGCGGGCCAGCCGCCTCTTCACCGGAGATTTCTCGGCGGCGAGCTGCGCCTCGATGCCCGCCTTGAGCTTGTACCAGACCTGCGGCACCGCACCGAAGAACGTCGGCCGCACCGTGGGCAGCACCGTGAGCATCTGCTTCATGTCGGCGAGAGTCACGACCTGCATGCCGGTCAGCAGGCTGTTGTAGTGCGTCCCCCAACGGTTCGCGATGTGCGCGTCCGGCAGATAGGAGATGACGGTGTCGGCGGGCGTGATCGGCACGATCCCGGTGGTGGCGTCGAGCTCGGCGAGCATGTTCGCGTGCGTTATCTCGACGCCCTTCGGCGGGCCGGTCGTGCCCGAGGTGTAGATGATCGTCAGCACGTCGGACGGCTGGACGGCCTGCCACGTCTTCGCGAAGTCGAAATGCTCCGACCGGCCGGCCTCGAGTTCGGCAAGCGAGATCGTGCCCTCGACCTCGGCGTCGATGCACACCACGTGCTCGACGGAGGTGTCGGTCGCGGCCGTCGCCGCCCGCACCTGGTCGAGGAACTGCCGTTCGCAGACCACCACGTGATTCGCGGCGTTGGCGAACAGGTGCGCCATCTGCCCCGGCGCGAGCGTGTTGTAGATCGAGAACGGCGTGCCGCCGGTGTGCAGGATCGCCGTGTCGAAGAGATGGAATTCCGGGCGGTTCGTCAGCATCAGCCCGACGGTGTGACCCGGCTCGACGCCCAGGGCCGCCAATCCGGTGGCGAGCGTCTGCACTCGCTCGGCGTACTGCCGCCACGTGATGCGCGTCGACCCGTCCGGCGTACTGAGCGCGATGTTGTGGGGGTTACGGCTCGCAGTCTCCTGGAAGGCAGCGGTGAGCGTCGCGGGAGGCGTCATGGCGAGAGGCTAAATTTGACGACAGGTGTCGTCAAATATGCCGCCCGCTCAGCGTGCGAGGAAGAGCACGTCGTCGACACCGGTCATCCGCAGCACGTTCGCGACGTGCGGATTGACTCCGGAGAGGACGAGGGTGCCGCGCAGTTCGAGCGCCTCGTGATGTATCTGGACGATGCCGCTGAGCGCGCAGCTGTCGAGGAGAGCCACCCCGGCAAGGTCGAGGCGCAGATGTTTTCGCCCGGCTGCAAGGTGACCCTGCAGCACCGCCCACAGGGTGGCGGCGGTCGAGACGTCTAGGTCGCCTGTCACCCTGACGAAGGCGCGCAGCGGATCCAGGTCGACAGTTTCGACCGAGACCTTCTCGCCAATCGATGGGGGATCCAGATCCGTGGCTGTCACTAGGGACACCTCCGGCACGCTCGTGGACAAAACCGGCTTTTTGTTGCGAGCTTGCAGGGAGCCTACGGCAGATCGTGCTGTTTTGGTGTGAGATCGCCGTTCAGTATCCCGCCTCTTCCTCCATGCGCTCGTCCTCGTCGTCGTCGCGCTCGCTGCGGCGCTGGTCGGCGACATCGGCGGGGTCGGCCTCGATCGGGTGCGGGCGGTCGTCGTCGGGCGACTCGTCCACCTCGACCTCCACGAGGTCGGATTTCCGGAGCTGGGTCACGTCCTCGGGATCTGTCACGTGGCCACCGTAGGAGGGACGTCGAAGCGCCGCAACGAACGCGCCGCAGGCGCTGAGATCACGTTTTGTGGGGTCTGCGCGTAAGAGTGTGCACGCAGGGTCGTCAAGCCGTGCGCGCCCCGCGTACACCGGCCGTGGCCGTCAACTCGCCAGGGCGATCTCTCTGAGCAGGTCGTCGGCGAGCTCTTTGCGGCAAATCAGCAGATCGGGCAGGTAGGGGTGCTCGCTGTTGTACGCCAGCGGACTGCCGTCGATGCGCGAGGCGCACAGCCCAGCAGCGACCGCCACGCCGACCGGCGCCGCGGAGTCCCACTCCCACTGTCCGCCGCCGTGCAGATAGGCATCGGCGTCGCCCCGGACGACGGCCATCGTCTTCGCGCCGGCCGAGCCCATCGGAACCAGGTCGGCACCGAGCGCCTTGGCGACCGGGGCGGCGAAGTCCGGCGGTCGGCTGTCGCTGACGAGAAAGCGCAGCCGCGGCCGCGGACGTCGTTTCGCCGAGCGCACCGTCTCGCTGGAGTAGACGACGCGCAGCGAGGGCTGGGCGACGGCCGCGGCGGTGATGCCCTTGTTCTGCTGCCACAGCGCCACATGCACTGCCCAGTCGTCGCGGCCCGCCATGCCGTATTCGCGGGTGCCGTCCAGCGGGTCGATGATCCACACGCGCTTCGCGGACAGCCGCGCGGGGGAGTCGGCCGACTCCTCGGAGAGCACCGCGTCGCCGGGACGACGCTCGGCGAGCTCGCGCAACAGCAGCGAGTTGGACGCCGAGTCGCCACGCTTGCCGAGATCCTTGCCGGTCAGCCCGCTCGCGCTGCGCAGCGTCAGCAGCAGGTCACCCGCCTGGCCGGCCAGTTCGGCGGCAACCCGACCGTCTGTGTCACTCACCTTCGACTACTCGGCGATCCGCTCGATCAGCTCGAGGACGAGCGCTGCCTGGGCGGCGGCGTCGCCGTCCTCGGGCCGCAGCCGCAGGTGCGGAGCCTCGGGCGCCTCGTACGGGTCGTCGACGCCGGTGAAGTGCGAGATCTCGCCGGCCCGCGCCTTGGCGTACATCCCCTTCGGATCGCGTGCCTCGCAAACCTCGAGCGGGGTGTCGACGAAGATCTCGAGGAACGGCACCGATGCCTCGCTGTGCGAGGTGCGCACCCGCTGCCGGTCCGCGATGTACGGGCTCACCAGCGACGCGATCGCGATCACGCCGGCGTCGGACAGCAGCTTGGCGACCTCGCCCACGCGGCGCACGTTCTCGGCGCGATCCTCGGCCGAGAAGCCGAGGTCGGCGTTCAGGCCGTGCCGCAGGTTGTCGCCGTCGAGCAGATAGGCCGGCCGACCCGACGCGACGAGGCGGCGCTCCAGCTCGGCGGCGATCGAGGACTTGCCCGAGCCGGACAGCCCGGTGAGCCACACCGTCATACCGGTGGTGGCGCGCTCGGCGCGCTCCACCGAGCCACGGTGCCAGACGACCTTCGCGTCGTGCTGGCTGGGGCCGGTGATCATGCCGGCGGCGACGGTGTTGTTCGTGGCCTCGTCGACGAGGATGAAGCTGCCGGTGTCGCGGCTGCGCCGATACGCGTCGAAGAGCAGCGGGTGCTGGGTGCGCAGCCGGATGCGGCCGATCTCGTTCAGCTTGAGGTCCTCGGCCGACTCGTCGCGGTGCAGGGTGTTCACGTCGAGCCGGTAGTCGAGTTCGGCGATCACCCCGCGCGTCGACCGCGTGGTGTGCTGGATCGTGTAGCGGCCACCGGGCGTCAGCTGCGACTCGGTGGTCAGCCAGCACACCATCGCGTCGATCTCCTGACTGACGTGCGGCCGGTTGTGCGGCCGGCAGATCAGGTCGCCGCGCGCGATGTCGATGTCGTCGGCGAGTTCGACGACGAGCGCCTGACCGGCGAACGCCTCCTCGATCTTCGTACCGCCCGGCCGCCAGAGCGCGGACACCTTCGTCGTGAACCCGGACGGCAGGACCGTCACCTCGTCGCCGACGCGGACGACCCCGCCGGACAGCGTGCCGGCGTAGCCGCGGAAGTCGTGCAATGTGGCGTGCGAGGACTGGTGCGGGCGGATGACGTACTGCACGGGGAAGCGCACGTCGATCAGGTTGCGATCGGAGGCGACGTGGATGTCTTCCAGGTGGTGCAGCAGTGACGTGCCCTCGTACCAAGGCATCGCCGTACCGCGCTGCACGACGTTCTCACCGGTGAGCGCGGAGATCGGGATGAAGGTCAGGTCGGTGACCTCGAGCTTCATCGCGAACCGGCGGAACTCCTCGCGGATCTCGTTGAAGCGCGCCTGCGAGTAGTCGACGAGGTCCATCTTGTTGATGCAGATCAACAAGTGCGGGATGCCGAGCAGGGTGGCGAGGAACGCGTGCCGCCGCGACTGCTCCAGCACTCCGTTGCGCGCGTCGATCAGGATCAGCGCGACATCGGCCGTGGACGCGCCCGTGACCATGTTGCGCGTGTACTGCACGTGGCCGGGCGTGTCCGCGATGATGAACTTGCGCTTCGGCGTGGCGAAATAGCGGTAGGCGACATCGATCGTGATGCCCTGTTCCCGCTCGGCGCGCAGCCCGTCGGTGAGCAACGCGAGGTCGGGGACGTCCTGGCCGCGCCGCTGGCTGGTGAGCGTGACGGCGTCCAGCTGATCCTCGAAGATGGCCTTCGAGTCGTAGAGCAGCCGGCCGATGAGCGTCGACTTGCCGTCGTCCACCGAACCCGCAGTGGCGATCCGGAGCAGTGCACTCATTTAGAAGTAGCCCTCTTTCTTGCGATCTTCCATGCCGGCTTCGGAGATACGGTCGTCCGCGCGTGTCGCGCCGCGTTCGGTGATTCGCGCAGCTGCGACCTCGGCGACGATCGCGTCCGCGTCCGCGGCCAGGGACTCCACGCAGCCGGTGCAGGTGGCGTCACCGACCGTCCGATAGCGGGTGACGGCCTCGAACGGCGTCTCCCCGTCGGCCGGCTCGATGAACCGGTTGACCTCGAGCAACATCCCGTCGCGCTCGACCACCGTGCGCTTCCGCGCGAAGTACAGCGGTGGCAGGTCGATCTTCTCTTCGAGGATGTAGGTCCAGATGTCCAGCTCGGTCCAGTTGGAGAGCGGGAACACTCGAATGTTCTCGCCCTTGCGGTGCCGCCCGTTGTAGAGCGACCACAGCTCGGGACGCTGGTTGCGCGGATCCCACTGGCCGAACTCGTCACGGAAGCTGAACATGCGCTCCTTGGCGCGCGCCTTCTCCTCGTCGCGGCGGGCGCCGCCGAACACCGCGCCGAAGCGGTTCTCGTTGATGCCGCGCAGCAGCGTGACGGTCTGCAGCCGGTTGCGCGGCGCACCGGGGTAGTCCTCGTGCACCCGGCCGGCGTCGATGTCGTCCTGCACGTGCGCGACGACCAGGCGCAGCCCGTACTTCTCGACCGTGCGGTCGCGGAACGCGATGACCTCGTCGAAGTTCTGCCCGGTGTCCACGTGCATGACCGGGAAGGGCACCGGCGCCGGCCAGAAGGCCTTGACCGCGAGGTGCAGCATGACGACCGAATCCTTGCCGCCCGAGAAGAGCAGCGCCGGCTTCTCGATCGAGGCGGCCACCTCGCGGAAGACGTGGACTGCTTCGGCCTCCAGCGTCTCGAGATGTGTCATCTCGTACGCAACCGTCATCCTGCTACCTGCCTCGCTCAGTTCTGGGTGGCGGCGCCCAAACGGGCATTGGGCACCCTCGCTAGGTTCACTCGCGACCGAGCGTGGACACCAACGCACCGACGAGGTCGCGAACTTCGTCCGGTAAATCATAGGCGGCCCGCCGGGGTGCTCTGCACACCGGCGCGCGCAAGGGTGTGTTGACCCTCACTAGAACACGTTCTACCGTCTGCCTCATGCTCACGCAGGCATTCGCCGACGCGGTCGTGGCCGCTGAGAAGGTCATCCGGGACGCACCGCACGTGCGCAGCGAGCAGGATGTCGTCGAAGGTCTGGACTACCTGGCCGGCAGCATCCGCGCGGCGATGTCGTCGGCGTGGGGCTACGAACGGGATTTTCCTTATTTCGTCCGCTCGGCCACTCCGTACACCAAGGTCGGCCTCGACAACCCGGACACGCTGTACTTCAGCGCCCGGATCCGCGACGACGCCGAGTACGTGGTCACCGGCCGGCGCGGCGGCACGGCCGACCTGAGCTTCCAGATCCTCAACGGCGACTACACGCCGGCCGACGTCCCCGACAGCCTCAGCGCGTTCGACGACCGAGCGATCGAGCTCGACTCGGACGGGACCTTCGAGCTCCGCTTCGGACCGCCGCGCGCCGATGCAGGGGGCAACTACTTCGCGCTCGGCCCACGCGCCGCGATGCTGCTCGTGCGCGAGGTGTGGAGCGACTGGAGCGCACCGCCGGGAACGATCGCGATCCAGCGCGTCGACCGCATCGGGGCGGCGCCCGAGCTCGCTGATGAGGCAAGACTCGAGAAGCGCTACAACGCGGCCGCGAAGTCGCTCCTGCAGCAACTCAGCACGTTCCTCCGGTTCCCGGAGTGGTTCTATCTCAAGCTGCCGGTGAACACGATGACCGAGCCCCGGCTCACGCCGGGCGGGCTGGCTACGCAGTACTCGTCGGCCGGGCATTACGAGCTCGCGGAGGACGAGGCGCTGATCGTCACCGTGCCCGCCTCGGACGCGCCGTATCAGGGCTTCCAGCTCGGCACCATGTGGTACGTCTCGATGGACTTCATCAACCACCAGACGTCGCTCACCGCGCACCAGGCCCGGCACGACCCGGACGGGCTGCTGCGCTTTGTCGTCTGCGAACGCGATCCGGGGTTGGCGAACTGGCTCGAGACCACCGGCCATCGGCGCGGTTACCTGCAGATCCGATGGCAGCGCACCTCGCGTGAATTCACCGCCGCGGACGGGCCGGTCGTCGAGCAGGTGCCCTTCGCCGCGCTGCCGGAAGCGCTGCCCTACCACGAGCAGGCACGCGTCACGCCAGAGCAGTGGCGAGCGCGCATCGCCGCCCGCCAGCGGGCCGTTGCGAACAGGATGTTGGGGTGAACGCCTTGCTGGAAGACAAAGTGGTCGTCGTCGCCGGTGTCGGACCCGGGCTCGGCCGCTCGATCGCCATCCAATGCGCGAAGGCCGGCGCGGACGTCGTGCTCGCCGCGCGCACCGAGTCGCGGCTCGCCGAGGTGGCCGACGAGGTCAAGCAACTCGGCCGGCGCACCCTGTCGATCGGCACCGACGTCAACTCGGACGAAGCTGCGCAGCATCTCGTCAACGCCACACTCGGGGAGTTCGGCCGGATCGACGCGCTCGTCAACAACGCGTTCGCCGTCCCGCCGCTCGGTCCGCTCGTGAACGTCGACTTCGGGCAGACGCGGGCCGGGTTCGAGACGAACGTCCTGGGCGCCCTGCGCTTGACGCGGTTGTTCGTCCCGGCGCTGACGGAGTCGTGCGGCAACGTCGTGATGATCAACTCCTCGGTGCTGCGCCATTCCTCGATGCCGTACGGCGCGTACAAGATGGCGAAGTCCGCGCTGCTCGCACTCGCCCAGGCGCTCGCCGGCGAGCTCGGCCCACAGGGCATCCGCGTCAACTCTGTCGCGCCCGGCTACATCTGGGCGGACACCCTGCAGAACTACTTCGACTACCTCGCGAAGAAGCGCGGCGTCGAGGCACAGGTCGTTTACGACGAGACGGCCGCCGACATGGATCTGCGCAGGCTGCCTGACCCGGACGCGATCGCCGACGCGGTGGTGTTCATGGCGTCCCATCTCGCCAGGGACATCACCGGGCACTGTCTGGACGTGAACTGTGGCGAGTTCCACCACTAGCAGCGTCGGGACGGTCGAGGACCTCGAGGCCTCGGCGACGCGGCTGACGAGGCTGACCGACTTCGGCGGGAACGAATACCGCGAAGGGCTGAGCGTGCTGCTCGAGTCCTACGCCCGCGACGAGGAGCTCACCGAGCTGGGGCGGCGCGTCAAGCGAGCCGAGCTGCGCGGCGCACTTGTCGCGCGCCTGGTCAGCGAGGCCGGTTTTCGGCGTCGCGATGCCGCGGCGATCGAGCGGCCGATCTTCGTGACCGGACTGCCGCGCACCGGCACGACGGCGCTGCACCGGCTGCTCGCTGCCGACCCGGCGCACCAGGGCCTCGAGCAGTGGCTGTGCGAGATGCCGCAGCCGCGTCCGCCGCGCGAGACCTGGCCGGACAACCCGGTGTACCAACGGATCCAGGCCGGCTTCGACAGGTTCTACGCGGCCAAGCCGGAGTTCGCGGGCGTCCACTACATCGCGGCGG
>DASQSE010000076.1:0-17002 GCA_035642535.1 Jatrophihabitans sp.
CACTCGTAATGAGGTTGTCCGGGGTTCGATTCCCCGAGGCGGCTCCGGCTCCGAATCGCGCCCTCGTGCCACGGTTTCGCCCCTCGCGGCGTCGGTATGGCATGGGAGGGATGCGCGATGAGTGACGATCTGGCCTTCGAGCGGTTCGTCCGCGAGCAGACCCCGACGCTGTACCGCACGGCGTTCCTGCTCGCCGGGAACCGGCTCGATGCGGAGGAGCTGCTGCAGGACACGCTCGTGCGGCTCTATCCGAAATGGGATCGGGTGATGACCGCCGAGAAGCCGATCGCATACGTCCAGCGCTGCATCGGCAACCGGTTCATGAGCATGAGGCGCTCACCCGCGGCGCGCAGCCAATCGCGCTGGGAGCTGCCGGACGGTAGGGACGGGTCGGATCTCGCGGAGTCGGTGACGGTCTCGAGAACCATCTGGCAGTTGCTTGTGGCGTTGCCGCAAAGGCAGCGCGCTGCGGTGGTGCTCCGCTAGTTCTACGCACTGCCCGAGGCAGAGGTCGCGGCGGCCCTCGGTTGCCGGCCGGGCTCGGTGCGCAGCCTGGTCAGCCGCGGGCTGGCCGCGATGCGCGCCGCCTACTTCGGTGTCCCGGCGACCGCGGAAGGGAGCCGATGATGAACAACCGTCCGGTCTCTGACGAGTTCGACGTGATCGTCCGGCACGCTCTCGAGGACGTATCGGATGCGGTGCGCCCGGAGCGCGATCTCGCGACGCGGCTCATCACGAACGCGAAGGAAGGCCGCCCCGCCGTCGTCCGCCGCGCGGCGCGCCGTCAGGCGAAGCGCTGGGCGCTGCCGTTGCTCGCCGCCGCATCGATCGCGATCCTGGCTGCCGGCGGTGCGATTGCGGCCAATCTGCTTGCGGACGACCACCACGCGCAGCCGCAGCACTCGAATTCCGTCCCCACGCCCAATCCATCGCCAACGGTCACGAAGCCTCTCGCGGTGCCGCACTTCCGCGCCGCCGACGTCTACTTCTCCGACGCGCAGCACGGTTGGGCACTCGGCGACGCCCTGTGCGACTCCGGCAGCAAAACCGACTGCCCGACGCTGCTCGTGACCACGGACGGCGGCGCGGCATGGCACCCGCTGAGCGTCCCCCGCGGGTTGGTCTCCTCGCTCGACATGACGACGGGGTCGTGCAACACGAATGGCGGTATCGCCGGGCCGTGTGTCAACCAGGTGCTTTTCGCCACCGAATCCGATGGCTATCTCTGGGGATTGCACGAGTTCTACTGGACGACCGACGGCGGCCGCACCTGGACGCGTGAGACCGATCCGGTGAGCGGCGAGCCGGGCAACTACGAGATGGTCGTGGCGGGCAGCCGGGCGATCCGGCTGGCGCCCAACCAGCAGTGTTCGGCCGGGTGTCCCGGCGAGATCGAAACGGCACCGGTCGGCAGCGCGGACTGGCAGCTGAGCACGCCGGCCGCCGGCGAGATCGGGTACTACACCTCCGGGCTGGACGTCGTCGGCGACCATGTGCTCCTGTTCGCCGGCGAGACGGCCACGAACACGAGCACCGGCATCTGGCGCTCTGGCGACGGCGGCCGCTCCTGGCACCACGTCGCGCAGGATGTTTGTGGCGTTCCGAGGGACATCAACAACGACCGTTTCATGGGCACGGGTTCCTTCGCCGCCGACAACGGTGCGCTCGTCGTCAACTGCCTCGGAGCGCGAGCTCGCGTTGCGGCGCCGGGCTCGACGGATTTCACGGCGGTGCCGGGCCCAGCTGGCGTTCGCGGCTCGGATGTCGTCGCCGCCGAGTCGGAGGACGTCATGACCGCAGTCCACGCGTCGCGCCGCGACCAAAGCGGGCTGTCGCACTCGTACACGTTCTACCGGACGACCGACGGCGGCAGCAGCTGGCAGGTGGCAGGCACGATCTCGGCGCTCGAATGGAAGTTCCGATCGGGTTCGTTCGGCTACGGCATGTCTCTTGATCGCACCGGCTGGCTGGTCACGTCCGACGGCGGCCGGACCTGGACGCCGGGCTCGTTCTCGGCGTGAGCCGGCTCAGCGATGCACGATCACCCGGGTACCGATGCGCGCCCAGCCGAACAGCCAGCGCATGGCCCGGCCCGGGACGTGCACGCAGCCGTGCGAGCCGCGCGTCTTGTACAGCTGCGACCCGTACGGGAACCGCTGCCACGGCGAGTCGTGCGCGCCGTACGGGCCGCTGTAGGGCATCCAGAACTTCACCGGGTAGGCGCCGCCGGCGGCCGGATACAGCGTGGTGTTGCGCACCTTCGCGTAGACGCGCCACCGGCCGGTCGGCGTGCCGTACCCGCGGGCGCTGGCGCCGGTCGTCACCGCAGTCGTCCGAATCTGCTGGCCGGCCCGGCACAGCCGCGCGCGCTGCGTGCTGATGTCGACCACGAATGTTCGCCTCGACAGCTTCGGGCATCGGCTCGACACCCGGCTGGACCACACGGCCAGCCCGTCGTTCTGAAGCCGCAGCACACCGTCGGTGCCCATGATCAGCACGTCGCCGGGTCCCGACCGGTAGGTGCGGGTGCGCCAGCGGGCCTTGCCGTCGACCGCCAGCGCGAGCTGCCCGTTGCGGTGCAGCACGAGGACCGCGCCGTCGCCGACCTGCCCTGTTGCCCAGTGCGTCTGCCCGGCAGCCGTCCGGACGACCAGCCGGCCGGACGAGGTGACGAGCGCGTGGTAGCGGCCGTTTGTGGAGACGAGCTGTTGCCCGGCGGACAGCCGATTACCTGAGGTGAGCCGGCTCGGCCACAAGATCGCCGCCGCGGCGGGCATCGCCACCGCGACGCCCGCGATCAGCAGGGCGGCGGCGACCAGCAGCGCGATCGGACGGCGCACAAGCTAAGGCTGCCCCGCAAGCAGCTGCAAGAACAAGCCTTCGGCGTCGGAGAGCAGCATCCCGGCTTGATCGAGCAGCCGCGCCGAGCCCCATCGCTTGCGCCCGTCGACCCGGTCGCGCGATGCCTCCCAGCGCAGCTCGACGCCCAGCGGGGTCACCCGCCGGTAGTTGACCGTCAACGATGCGGTGCGCGAGACGCCGGGCTGCTTGTGGTTCATGACGCGGCCGAGGACGTCGTCGAACAGCAGCGGATGCGCGCCGCCGTGCGCCGCGCCGTTGCCGCCAAGGTAGAAGCGCGTGAACGTGACGCGGCCGGACAGCGTCGTCTCCGTCTCGTCGTCGATCAGGTACGGCGGCAGCAACGGGTGGCCGCGGCCGGGCAGGTCCGGACGCCAGCCGTCGATGCGATCCGGCTCGGGCATCTGGTAGGCCGCGAGCAGCGCGCCGAGCTGGCGCAGCTGCTCCGTGACGATGCCCGCGACATCGGCGGGCAGCGCGGCACCGGCCAGCCGATCCTGCAGCAGTCGCTGCGCAGCGTGCAGCGCCGCGAACTCGGCGCCACCGCGCGGATGTGCCGCGTGATCCGGTCGCTCGAAGGCGGCCGGCACGTCGACGTCCGGCCACGGGATCTCGACCTCGTCACCCATCGCCGAACTGTAACGCGTTCTATTTGCTCGGCTCGCGGCGCAGGCGCATGGGCAGGTGTGGGATGCCGTCCTCGTCGAACGGCTCGCCCACGGCGACGAAACCGAAGCGCGTGTACCAGTCGGCGAGATAGGTCTGCGCGCCGAGCCAGACCGCGCGGTCGGGGACGAGCGCGAGCGCGCGCCGCATCAGCGCCTCGGCGCAGCCGGTGCGCCGCGCCGCGGCCGCGGTGACCACGCGACCGATGCGGATGGAATCGTCCGGCTCGTGCAGCATCCGCAGCGCGGCTGCGACCGCGCCGTCGCGCTCGATCCAGAGGTGGCGCGTGTCCGGCTCGAGATCGCGGCCGTCCGGATCGAGATAGACGCAGTTCTGCTCGACGACGAACACTGCCGACCGCAGCGCGAGAATGCCGTACAGCGTCACGGGGTCGAGTTCGGCGAGCGTCGCGTCGTGTACCTCCACGATGACGACGTTAGCGACGCGTCATGAGCCGGCCGTTGTCCACCAACGTCCCGGCCTGCTTCATCCGACGCAGCACGGGCGACACCTCGATCGACTGCACGCCCTCGATCGGCCCGACGCGCTCGGTTACGTAGCGGTACAGCTCGTCGAGGGTCCGGCACGTGACCGAGGCGACGACATTTTCGCGCCCGCTGATCGCCGCGACGAACGGCGTCTCCACATGCTTGGTCAGTGCCCGACACGTCGCGTCCAGCCGGCCGGGCGCGACCGACAGCCAGAGGTAGGCCGAGATCGGAAAGCCCAGCGTGGCCGCGGCCAGGTCGATGTCGATGTAGACGACGCCGGCGTCCAGCAGCGTACTGAGCCGCCGTGTCGCCCGCGCCTCGCTCGTGCCGGCTGCCTTCGCCAACGTGCTGAACGATGCGCGGCCGTCGCGCGCGAGCTCGTCAAGCATCGCGTAGTCGCTGCGCTCGAGGGTGTGGATGCCGCGCGCCGGCACGCGGCTCGGCAGGTCGGTGCGCAACAGCAGCTCCTGGGCGGCGGTCAGCACATCGCTCACGCCGAGCCATCCGGACGCGCTGCCGCCGAGGAAGTGCCGCAGGATCACCGACGCTGTCACGTCGAGCACGGCCGATGTGCGCGGCAGCCGGTCGATGAGCAGGTGCTCGCGCGTTTCGGAGGTGTGCGAGCGGACGGCGCACACGATCTCCGAGCCGCCGCCGGTCACGTTGACCCACGAGATGTCCGGCCGCTGACTCAGCGCGCGACCCAGGTCGAGGGTGGCGTCCGGCCGCGACCGGATGCGGATCAACCAGTCGCTCTCGCCGAGTGCGGTGGTGTTCACCATCCCGACGACGTGCAGCACGCCGTCCCGGTAGAGGGCGCGGTAGCGGCGCGCGATCGTCTGCTCCGAGACGCCGAGCGCCTCGCCGATCCGCCGGAACGGTGCCCGCGGGTTGAGCTGCAGGCTGCGCACGATCTGCCGGTCCAGCACGTCCAGCGTGGTGGATTCCGCCGCAGCCAGCGAATTCATGGCAGAAATCTACGCCGTTTGTCGATATACGGGTGGCTTGTCCGTCGGTACGACGAGACTGGACGAAAGCGTTCGGAGGTTTTCAATGCGCAAGTGGTTGCCGCTGGTCACGGTGTGCCTCGGCACGTTCATGCTGCTCATCGACGTCACCATCGTGAACGTCGCGCTGCCGGACATGGCGAAGGACCTCGAAACCTCCTTCGGCGCGCTGCAGTGGGTGGTCGACGCCTACGCGCTGACGCTCGCCGCGCTCGTCCTGGGCACCGGCTCGATCGCAGATCTCGTCGGGCACCGCCGCGCCTACATCGCGGGGCTCGCGCTGTTCGCCGCCTCGTCATTCGTCTGCGGCATCGCACCCAACGACACCGCGCTGGTAGCCGCCCGAGCCGTGCAAGGCGTCGGGGCCGCGGCGATGTTCGCGACAACGTTTGCGCTGCTGAATAGCAACTACAGCGGTCGCGACCGGGGCGTCGCGTACGGGATGTGGGGCGCCGTCGCCGGCGCGTCCGCCGCGGTCGGGCCGATCGTCGGCGGACTGCTCACCGAGGGCGTGTCCTGGCGGTGGATCTTCTTCGTGAACCTGCCCGTCAGCGTGCTGGCGATCGTGCTCTGCGCGCTCGTCCTCGAAGACGCGCACGCGCCGCATCGCGGCCGGGTCGACGTCGTGGGCATGCTGACCTTCACCGCCGCCGCCGCCGCGCTGACCTACGGGCTGATCCACGCGAACGAGCACGGCTGGTCGCAGCCCGGCAGCTGGGCGTGGCTGCTGGCGTCGCCGGTGCTGCTGATCGCGTTCCTCGTCGTGGAGACGCGGATTCGACAGCCGATGCTCGATCTCGGACTGATGCGCAACCGGTCGTTCGTCGGCATCCTGCTCGCCGCGGGGCTGCTCACGCTGGCCGCCTTCGCGTCCTTCACCTATACCTCCATCTGGCTGCAGTCGGTGCTCGGGCTGAGCCCGATCCAGGCGGGTCTTACCGGGCTGCCGTTGTCGCTGTCCGCGTTCGCCGTCTCGGCCGCGATCGGACGCTTCCTGCACGGGACGAACCCGGGGCCGATCATCGGCGGCGGGTTGCTGCTCATCGGCCTCGGCGGGTTGGTCGGCGCGCTGCTCATCCACGGCTCGGCGAGCTGGCCGCAGCTGATCCCCGGCTTCCTGCTCATCGGTGTCGGCGTCGGGCTCGCGACCCCGACGCTGAGCTCGGCGGCGATGGCCGCCGTCCCGGTGCAGCGCGGTGGCATGGCGGCCGGTGCGGTGAATACGTCTCGGCAACTCGGCTTCGCCCTCGGCATCGCCGCGCTCGGCTCGGTGTTCTCCGCCCGCGCGGCTGACGTGCTCGACGGCCGCGGCGTGCCGGACGCGACGGGCGTGGCCCGCGCGGTTGCGGGCGGGCAAGCGCCGACGCTGCTGCAACACGCGCCGGCCAGGGCGCGCGATGCGTTGGACAGTGCGCTGCACGCCGGTGCCGTCTCCGGCGTGCAATGGGCGTTCCTGGTGTCCGGAATCGTCGGCGTGCTGGCCGGACTGGCGGTGCTGGTGCTCGTCCGCCCGCAGCGGCAGCCGTCCGGCGCCGAGCAGTCCACCGAGGCAGACGAGCAGTCCACCGAGGCAGAGCTGGCGCCGGCGCCCACGACCTGATGCCCCTTGGGGAAGCGATTGCTTCCCCTGAGCAGCGCCCGGCGTACCGCGACCGGGCGCAGTCGGGCGCGGACGATCACCGGCATGACGATCATGCCCGAAGGTGCGCAGATATCCCGCGACGGCTACTGGTGGGATGGCTCGGCGCAGCAGTGGCGGCCGGTCGAGCAACCCGGCGCGCAGGATTCCGCCCCGCACCAGCTGTTGAATTCTCAGGCCCTCGAGGATTGGTTCCAGTACGTCAGCATCGATCCGCAGGTACTCCACGTAGGGCAGCACGGCGAATTGGTCCAGCAGCTGAACTCCGAGTTCGAGCTGCTGCGCCACTCGATCGGCGGCGGCGACTTGCTCAAGTCGCTCAGCTACGGGGCGAGCGGCACGTCGTTCGTCGAGCTCCTCAAGCAGTTGGCCGAGAAGCTGCACGACGCCGGCGACTCGAACGCCGATCGGCTCGATGAGCTCGCCAGTACGGTCGAGCAGGACCTGCAGCAACTGCTGCATTCCGCCGGTTGAGGCCGGTGCGCCGTCACCCCGGCGGCGCGGCGGGCCACTGATCAGCGCGATGGACGCGAGGAATACACTCGCTGAGAACAGCTCGTGAAGGCGTTCACAAAGTCTGTTGCTCGTCAGTGGGGAGTCCGCGATGCCGGAATCGGTCGCCGCGACCACGCCGATGACGCAGCCCGCCGCAGCGCCCACGACGCAGCCCGCTGCAGCGCCCACGACCACTGCGCCGGACATCACGCACGATGCCGACGTGCTCGTCGTCGGCGCCGGTCCGGCCGGCAGCAGCGCGGCGTACTGGCTCGCCACGGCCGGCCTCGACGTCGCCGTCCTCGAGAAGAGCGCGTTCCCGCGCGAGAAGGTGTGCGGCGACGGCCTCACTCCGCGCGGCACCCGGGCGCTCGTCGAGATGGGCATCGACGTCAGCGAACGCAACGGCTGGCTGCACAACCGCGGGCTGCGCGTCATCGGCGGCGGGCAGCGGCTGCACCTCGACTGGCCCGAGCTCACCAGCTTCCCGCCGTTCGGCCTCGTCCGCCCGCGCGCTGATCTCGACGCGATGCTCGCGACCCAGGCCGTCAAGGCGGGCGCCCGGCTCTACGAGCACACCACCGTGACCGAGCCGTTGCTCGACGCCACCGGCCGGGTGCACGGCGTCGCCGCAAAGACCGACGACAAGAAGCGGGTCACCTTCCGCGCCCCGCTCGTGCTCACCTGCGAAGGAGTCTCCGGCAAGCTGGCGCAGCAACTCGGCGTGCACCGCAACGAGACGCGGCCGCTCGGCGTCGCCGTCCGTCGCTACTACACCAGCCCGAAGACGCACGACGACTACCTCGAGTCCTGGCTCGAGCTGTGGGACGGGCCGATCAACAACTCCAAGCTGCTGCCCGGCTACGGCTGGATCTTCGGTATGGGGGACGGGACGGTCAACGCGGGGTTGGGCGTGCTCAATTCGAGCGCCGGCTTCGGCAAGACCGACTACCGCGCGCTGCTCACCCGCTGGCTGAACAACACGCCGGAGGAGTGGGGGCTGCGCGAGGAGAACGCGGTCGGCCCGACACGCGGCGCCGCGCTGCCGATGGGGTTCAATCGCACGCCGCACTACGTGCGCGGCATGCTGCTCGTCGGTGACGCCGGCGGCTCGGTGAACCCGTTCAACGGCGAGGGCATCCCGTACGCGATGGAGTCCGGGAAGTTCGCCGCCGAGGCCGCGGTCCAGGCGCTCGCGCTGCCGGCCGGCGAGGCTCGCGAACGCGCGCTGCACGCGTATCCGGAGCGGATGCGCGCCGAGTGGGGTGCGTACTACCGCCTCGGCGCGACGTTCGTGAAGCTGATCGGTCACCCGCGCGTGATGCAGGTCTGCACCCGGCACGGGCTGCCGCATCCAGCGCTGATGCGCTTCGTCCTCAAGCTGCTTGCGAACCTCACCGACCCGCACGACGGAGACCTGTCCGACCGAGTGATCAATGCGCTCACCCGGATCACCCCGGCGGTCAAGTAGCGGGCGAGTCAGGACTAGCCTGTGGATCGCTCCAACCGCCCCGTCCGAAGAGAGGAGAACAGCACTTAGATGTTGGCGCCGTACCTGCCGATTTTGCTGCTGTTCGCGCTGGCGACCGCGTTCGCCGTCTTCTCTGTCGGCATCGCGCCCCTCACCGGACCGCGACGCTACAACAAGGCGAAGCTCGACTTCTATGAGTGCGGCATCGAGCCGACGCCGCAGCCGCTCGGCCCGCACCGCTTCCCGGTCAAGTACTTCCTGACGGCGATGCTGTTCATCGTCTTCGACATCGAGATCATCTTCTTGTATCCGTACGCGGTCGCGAACAAGCTGCTCGGCCTGTTCGGACTGGTCGAGATCATCTTGTTCATCGTCACCGTGTTCGTTGCCTACGCCTACGTGTGGCGCCGCGGCGGACTGGACTGGGATTAGTCAGATGGGAATTGAGGAGAAGCTTCCCGACGGGGTGCTGCTGGCCAGCGTCGAGAAGCTCGTGAACTGGACGCGCAAGTCGTCGCTGTGGCCCGCGACCTTCGGGTTGGCGTGCTGCGCGATCGAGATGATGACCTTCGGAGCGCCGCGCTTCGACTCGGCGCGCTTCGGCATGGAGGTGTTCCGCGCGTCGCCCCGGCAGGCGGACCTGATGATCGTCGCGGGCCGGGTGAGCCAGAAGATGGCACCCGTACTGCGGCAGATCTACGACCAGATGCCGGAGCCGAAGTGGGTGCTCGCGATGGGTGTCTGCGCGAGCTCGGGCGGAATGTTCAACAACTACGCGATCGTGCAGGGCGTCGACCACGTGGTCCCGGTCGACATGTACCTGCCCGGCTGCCCGCCGCGTCCGGAGATGCTCATCGACGCCGTGCTCAAGCTGCACCACAAGATCATGAACGAGCCGCTCGGCCCGCGGCGCGCGAAGCGCCTGGAGGGTCAGGACGTCGAGCTCGTCCCGTCGAGCTACAAGTTCGGCCGATGAGGGCGCCGATGTTTCCGATCTTCCTGCGGCTGCCGTCACGTGGCCTACCGAGCGCAGGAAGATCCACAGTCCTGACGCGATCTTCCTGCGGCTGCCGTCACCTGGCCTACCGGACGCAGGAAGATCGAGAGCTGCGGGAAGCGGGGCAGCGATGAGCACCCCACCCGAGCGTCCCGTACCGGAAGACTCCGCCCCGGAGCAGCGCGCGGGCGACATCGTGGGCGCCACGCCCACGCCCGACACCACCATCGACCGGCAGGTGCCGGGCCCGTACGGCCGCGAGCAGCGCGGCATGTTCGGCGTCTCCGGCACCGGCGACACGTCGGGCTTCGGCGGGCTGGTGCGCGAGCCGTGGGTGGCGCCCGGCGCGGAGCGTCCGTACGGCGGCTACTTCGACGAGCTCGTCGACTCGCTGTACGCGGCCTACCCGCAATCCGGCGCGGCGATCACGAAGGTCGTCGTAGACCGCGGCGAGCTCACCCTGCACATCGCGCGGGAGCACCTGAACGGCGTCGCGCAGGTGCTGCGCGACGACCCGAACCTGCGCTTCGAGTTGTGCTCGAGTGTCTCCGGGGTCGACTACCTCGGCACGCCCGATCGGCTGCACTCCGTCGTCCACCTCACCTCGATGACCTACCGGCGCCGGGTGCGGCTCGAGGTGGCCGTCAGCGCCGAGGACCCACACGTTCCGTCCCTGACCGGTCTCTATCCGACGGCCGACTGGCAGGAGCGCGAGAACTACGACATGTTCGGCATCGTCTACGACGGGCACCCGGCGCTGACCCGGATCCTGATGCCCGACGACTGGGACGGCTTCCCGCAGCGCAAGGACTACCCGCTCGGCGGCATTCCGGTGCAGTACAAAGGCGCCACCATTCCGCCCCCGGACGAGCGGAGGGCCTACAAGTGAGCGAGCACAGCAGCAACCCACCCACCGACTTGTCCGCCCTTCAATACGCGGACACGGGCGGACGGGCGGACAACTCGCGGGCCTTTCGGAAGTTATCCGCCCTCCAGTACGCGGACATGCGCGGACGGGCGGACAACTCGCGGGAGGGGGGTGCGTCATGACGGACGCCTACGCCCCCTACCGGACGACCACCGAGGGTCGCGTCTACAACCTGACGGGCGGCGACTGGGACGCCGCGATCGCCGACGTCGGCGCGGCCGGCCACGACCGGCTCGTCATGAACATGGGCCCGCAGCACCCGTCGACGCACGGCGTGCTGCGCCTCGTGCTCGAACTCGAGGGCGAGACGGTCACCGACGCGCGCGTCGTGGTCGGCTACCTGCACACCGGCATCGAGAAGAACACCGAGTACCGCACCTGGACGCAGGGTGTCACGTTCCTGACCCGCGCCGACTACCTGTCGCCGTTCTTCAACGAGACCGCCTACTGCCTGGCGGTCGAGCGGCTGCTCGGCGTCGAGGCGCCGTCGCGCGCGAAGCTCATCCGGATCCTGATGATGGAGATCAACCGGCTCTCCTCGCACTGGGTCTGGCTCGCGACCGGCGGCATGGAGCTTGGCGCGCTCACCGCGATGACGAACGGCTTCCGCGCGCGCGAGCGCTGCCTCGACATCTTCGAGCTGATCACCGGGCTGCGCATGAACCACGCCTACGTGCGTCCGGGCGGCGTCTCGCAGGATCTGCCGGACGGCTACGACGAGGCGATCCGCGGCTGGCTCAAGGGGCAGCACGAGGAGTTGCGCGGCGTCGACCGGCTGCTCGCCGGCCAGCCGATCTGGGTGAACCGGCTCAAGGACGTCGGCTGGATCGGCGTCGAAGGCTGCCTGGCGCTCGGCCTCACCGGCCCACTGCTGCGCGCTGCCGGGCTGCCGTGGGATCTGCGAAAGACCGAGCCCTACCTCGGATACGACAGCTTCGACTTCGAGGTGCCGACCGACGACCGCGGCGACTGCTGGGCGCGCTTCGTGGTGCGCGTCGCCGAGATGCACGAGTCGCTCAAGATCGTCGAGCAGGTGCTCGATCGGTTGGAGCCCGGCCCGACGATGATCGACGATCCGAAGATCGCCTGGCCGGCGAAGCTGTCGCTCGGCCCGGACGGACTGGGCAACTCGCTCGAGCACATCCAGCACATCATGGCGTCCTCGATGGAGTCGCTGATCCACCACTTCAAGCTCGTCACCGAGGGCTTCCGGGTGCCGGCCGGGCAGGTGTACGCAGCCGTTGAGTCGCCGCGCGGCGAGCTGGGCGCGCACGTCGTCAGCGACGGCGGCACCCGGCCGTATCGCGTGCACTTCCGCGAGCCGTCGTTCATCAACCTGCAATCGGTCGCGGCGCTGTCGATCGGCGGCATGGTGGCCGACACGATCGCGTCCGTGGCTTCGATCGACCCGGTCATGGGTGGGTGCGACCGATGAGTTCACTCCCGTCGGACGTCCCGTTCGGCACGCAGCAATCGCGCACGGAGCTGGCGACCACCGCCGACGCCGACCGCTCGCACTTCCGGACGAGCGTCATCAACCTCGATCGCCCGGGCGACCCGAGCGTGTTCGGCGATAAGACGCGCGCCGAGGCGGCGGAGCTCATTGCGCGCTACCCGGAGGGCCACCAGCGCTCGGCGCTGCTGCCGTTGCTGCATCTCGTGCAGTCCGAGCAGGGCCATGTCACGCCGGACGGCATTGCGTTCTGCGCCGACATACTCGGCATCACCAAGGCGCAGGTCGTCGCGGTTGTCACGTTCTACACGATGTTCAAGCGCAAGCCGACCGGCGAGTACCTCGTCAGCGTCTGCCGCAACACGCTGTGCGGCATGCTCGGCGGTGACGAGATCTTCACGGCGCTGTCCGAGCAGCTCGACGTCGGGCCCGACGAGACAACTGCCGACGGCAAGATCACGCTCGAGCACGCCGAGTGCCTGGCAGCTTGCGACTACGCGCCGATCGTCACCGTCAACTACGAGTTCTTCGACAACCAGACGGTCGGCAGCGCGCGTGACATCGTCAGCCAGTTGCAGTCCGGCGAGCGGCCGATGCCGACGCGCGGCGCGCCGCTGTGCACGTTCAAGGAGATCGAGCGGCAGATCGCCGGCTTCCACGACGCGCCCGGCGCGCTGGCGCCGGACGCAAACGGCACCGGCACTCCGACGGAAGTCGGCGTCAAGCTCGCGATCGAGCGCGGCGACACCGCGCCGTCCTTCGCGCTCGAGGAGCCGACGCCAACCGCGAAGCAACCTGCGCGGACGGACAAGTCCGCGGCGCAAGAGGCCGGCGCGAAGCAGCAGCCGACCAGTCAGCACGACGCGCCGCTGGAGACGGCCGAATCGGACCCAGCGCACCCCGCGAAGCCCGGTGGTGAGGAAGCCAAGTGAATCTGACGCCCGTCCTCACCAAGCGGTTCGGCACCGACCGGCCGTGGAAGATCGACAACTACGAGCGGCTGGACGGCTACGCCGCGCTGCGCAAGGCGCTCGGCATGCCGCCCGACGACGTCATCGCCGTCGTCAAGGAGTCGAACCTGCGCGGCCGCGGCGGCGCGGGCTTTCCGACCGGCATGAAGTGGGGCTTCATCCCGCAGGACGGTGGCAAGCCGCACTACGTCGTCGTCAACGGCGACGAGGGCGAGCCGGGCACCTGCCGCGACCTGCCGCTGATGATGAACGACCCGCACGCGATCGTCGAGGGCGTGATCATCGCCTGCTACGCGGTACGCGCCGAGCGGGCGTTCATCTACATCCGCGGCGAGGCCGTGCACGCGATCCGCCGCGTGGTGGCGGCGGTGAACGAGGCGCGCGCGACGGGCTACATCGGCACCGACATCCTGGGCAGCGGTTTCAACTGCGACATCGTCGTGCACACCGGGGCCGGCGCCTACGAGTGCGGCGAGGAGACTGCGCTGCTCGACTCGCTCGAGGGCAAGCGCGGCCAGCCGCGGCTCAAGCCGCCGTTCCCCGCGACGAACGGGCTCTATGACGCGCCGACCGTCGTCAACAACGTCGGGACGCTGGCGTACGTGCCGTACATCGTGCTCGGCGGTGCCGACTGGTTCAAGGCGCTCGGCCCGGACGGCTCGCCCGGCACGTCGATGTTCTCGCTGTCCGGACGGGTGGCGAACCCGGGGCAGTACGAGGCGCCGATGGGCTCGACGCTGCGCGAGCTGATCGAACTCGCCGGCGGGATGTCGCGCGGCAAGCAGCTCAAATTCTGGACGCCCGGCGGCTCGTCCACGCCGCTGTTCACCGGCGAGCACATCGACGTCCCGCTCGACTTCGATTCCGCCGTGCAGGCGGGCTCGATGAACGGCACGTCCGCCGTGATGATCTTCGACGCGGACGACTGCGTGGTGCGCGCCGTCAAGAAGTGGTCGGAGTTCTACGAGCACGAGTCGTGCGGCAAGTGCACGCCGTGTCGCGAGGGGACGTACTGGTACGTCGGCATCTACGAGCGCCTCGAGAACGGCGAAGGAACCGAAGAGGACATCGACACGCTGGTCGACCTGTCGGACAACATCCTCGGCCGCGCGTTCTGTGCGCTCGGGGACGGCGCGGCGAGTCCGGTGCTGGCCTCGATCAAGTACCTCCGCGACGAGTACATGGCCCACGTCGAGAACAAGGGCTGCCCCTTCGCAGGTGCGCGTGCCCTAGCAGGAGCCCACTGAGATGACCGAAGCCCCTGCCAAGGAAGATCTCGTCACCCTGACGATCGACGGGATCGAGACCTCGGTTCCCAAAGGCACGCTGATCATCCGTGCCGCCGAGCAACTCGGCGTCTCGATCCCGCGCTTCTGCGATCACCCGCTGCTCGAGCCGGCCGGCGCGTGCCGGCAGTGCCTGGTCGAGGTCACCGACATGGGCAACGGCCGCGGCATGCCCAAGCCGGCCGCGTCCTGCACCACGACCGTCATGCCCGGCATGGTGGTGAAGACGCAGTTGACGTCCGCGGTCGCCGACAAGGCGCAGCAGGGCATCATGGAGATGCTGCTCATCAACCATCCGCTCGACTGCCCGATCTGCGACAAGGGCGGCGAGTGCCCGCTGCAGAACCAGGCGATGAGCAACGGCCGCGCCGACTCCCGCTTCCACGAGACGAAGCGGACGTTCCCGAAGCCGGTCGCGATCTCGTCCAATGTGCTGCTCGACCGCGAGCGCTGCGTGCTCTGCCAGCGCTGCACGCGCTTCTCCGAGCAGATCGCCGGCGACGCGTTCATCGAGATGCTCGAACGGGGTCCGCAGCAGCAGGTCGGCACGTCCGACGAGGTGCCGTTCCAGTCCTACTTCTCCGGCAACACCGTGCAGATCTGCCCGGTCGGTGCGCTGACCGGTGCGTCGTACCGGTTCCGCGCCCGGCCGTTCGACCTCCAGTCGACGGAGTCGGTGTGCGAGCACTGCTCCTCCGGCTGTGCGCAGCGCAGCGACTGGCGGCGCGGCAAGGTGACCCGCCGACTGGCCGGCCTCGACGCGGACGTCAACGAGGAGTGGAACTGCGACAAGGGTCGCTGGGCGTTCCACTACGCCACCCAGCCCGATCGGCTGACTGTCCCGCTCGCCCGCGGTGAGGACGGTCAACTGGTCGAGGTGAGCTGGCCGGAGGCGCTGGCGCGTGCCGCGACCGGGCTGCGCGAAGCCGTCGACCGCGGCGGCGTCGGCGTGCTGCCGGGCGGCCGGCTCACCGAAGAGGACGCCTACGCCTACGCGAAGTTCGCCCGCGTCGCGCTCGGCACGAACGACGTCGACGCGCGCACCCGGCCGGTGTCGGTGGAAGAGGGCGATTTCCTCGCGGCGTGCGTCGCCGGCGTCACGCCCGACCACGTCTCGTACGCCGATCTCGAGAAGGCGCCGGCGGTGCTGTTCGCCGGCTTCGAGCCGGAGGAGGAGTCGCCGATCGTCTTCCTGCGGCTGCGCAAGTCGACGCGGCTGGGCCGGACGAAGGTGTGGTCGCTCGCCGCTCGCGCCTCGGGTGGCCTGCAGAAGTTGGACGGCACGCTCATCCCGTGCCTGCCGGGCGACGAGGCGTCCGCGTTGGACGCGCTGCCCGGGCCGGTGCAGGGCGCGCTCGGCGAGGACGGCGCGCTCGTTCTGGTGGGCGAACGGCTTGCGTCGGCGCCCGGTGCGCTGAGCGCGGCCGCGGCGCTGGCCGCGTCGACCGGCGCGCGACTGGCCTGGATTCCGCGCCGCGCCGGCGAGCGTGGCGCGATCGACTCCGGCGCGCTGCCCAACCTGCTGCCCGGCGCGCGGGTCGTGAGCGACGCGGTCGGCCGTGCCGAGGTCGAAGCGGTGTGGGGCGCGGCGGTGCCCGCGCAGCCGGGGCGCGATGTGGACGCGATCCTGCACGCCACGGCCGATGGTTCGGTGGCCGCGCTGGTCGTCGGCGGCTTCGACGTCAACGACGTGGCCGACACCGCGACAGCGCACGAGGCTCTGGAACGCGCAGGGTTCGTCGTCAGCCTGGAGGTGCGGCGCAGCGCAGCGACCGAGCACGCCGACGTCGTGCTACCGGTCGCGCCGGCTGCCGAGAAGGCCGGCCGCTACGTCACGTGGGAGGGTCGGCGCCGCCCGTTCGAGCTCACCCTGGCCGGCACCGGAGCCATCTCGGACGGGCGGGTGCTGAATGCGCTGGCCGAGGAGTTGGACGTCGACCTGCGCCTGCCCACCATCGAGGCGGCGCGCGACGAGCTGCTGGAGCTCGGCACGGCGAGCAGCCGGCCGGCCGCGCCGACGGTCGGGCGCGCTGCGGTCGAGGCGCCGAAGTCCGGTCAGGCACTGCTCGCGACCTGGCACGAGCTGATCGACGCGGGCCGCATGCAGGACGGCGACGAGAACCTGGCCGGCACGGCCAAGCCGGTGCGCGCGCTGTTGAGTGCGGCGACGGCGCAGGGCTTGGGGGTTGCAGAGGGCGAGCTGGTCTCGATCAGCACCGACGCCGGCGCGCTAGTCGTAGAGGCCGGGATCGCCGTACTGCCGGACGGCACGGTGTGGCTGCCGACGAACGCGCGTGACTGCGCGGTGCGCGCCACGCTCGGCGCGGTACACGGCGCGACCGTCACGCTCGTCCGCACCGATGCGCCACCGGTCGTGGGGGAGGCGTCATGATCGACGCCGCGTCACAGGCCCATGCCCATGGTCTGCTCGCAAGCTCGCAGAACCTCCCCGGCTTCGGCGATCAGCCGTTCTGGATCACGCTGATCAAGGTCGTCGCCGTCTTCGCGTTCCTCGTCGTCATGACGCTGTTCTCGATCGTGTTCGAGCGCAAGGTCGTCGGGCGGATGCAGAACCGGATCGGGCCGAACCGCACCGGACCGTGGGGCACGCTGCAGTCGCTGGCCGACGGCATCAAGCTGGCGTTCAAGGAAGAGATCATTCCGGTGCTGGCCGACAAGCCGGTGTACTGGATCGCGCCGATCGCCTCAGCGGTGCCGGCCTTCGTGGCGTTCTCGGTG
>DASQSE010000077.1:0-41897 GCA_035642535.1 Jatrophihabitans sp.
CGTTGCTCGTGGCGCTGCGCAGCGGCGAATCGCGAATCACGGACCTGGCCCGTCCCCTACCGATGACCTTCGCAGGGGTGTCCCGTCATGTTGCGGTGCTCGAAGCCGCCGGGCTCGTCGAGCGGTCGGTGCGGGGCCGCGACCACTGGCTCTCGCTACGACCAACCGCGCTCGATCCGGCGCAACACTGGATCGCTGAACAGACATCGTTCTGGAACAGCAGGCCCGACGCCCTCGCCGCTCGCCTGAAACGTAAGCGCCCCGGCGCATGACCGGGCCGGGTGTCGTCAGCGCGATCGTCGAACGGCTGCTCCCGGCCACGCCCGACGAGGTCTACGAGCAGTGGCTCGACCCCGACGCGTTACTGGACTGGATGTGCCCGCGGCCGGCGCGCTGCCTGAGCGTGCAGGCCGAACCGCGCATCGGTGGCCGCATCCGAATCGACATCGAAGAGCACGGCCGGCCGTTCTACGTCCACGGCACGTATACCGATCTAGACCGTCCCTCGCGCATCGGCTTCACCTGGAGTTGCTCGACGTGGCCGGATCCGTCGCTGGTCAGCCACGTCCTGGTGACGCTGTTGCCGCGGGGTGCCGATCAAACTCTGATGACGATCTCGCACTCGGCACTGACGGCAGACCTTGCCGATCAGCATCGTCATGGATGGCAGCTCATCGCCGAGCAACTCTAGGCAGCGCTCGAGACGGCGGTGCGCTTCGACGGTAGCTAGGCCTTGCCGAGGAAGATCGGGTTGGTGAGGGCGGCCATCGGTCCGAGTTGGAGATCGGGACCCATGCCGTTGCCGTTGCCGGGCGTGCCGTCCGGGCGCAGGTGGCGAACCTCGGCGCGCAAGTAGGCGGCCAGCGATGGAGTCGTCGGATAGGTGATCGTGCCCGTCCCGGAGGCGGGCAGCTGAGCCTGCAGGACCTGGCCCTCGTCGGAAATGATGCGCACCACGCCGTTGGGAATGCCGGCGACATCGAGGCGAGCCTGCACCGGCGTGTCGGGGCTGACCGGCAGCCGGTCGGCGATGCCGGCGCGATGACCGCCGGCGGTGGCGGTGAAGGTCAAGCTCACCACTGACGACTCGGCGATCCAGTTGCGACCGGCCGCGAGCGCGGCGGTCACCGCGTCCTTCGACAGCGCGTTCGCGAGCACGACGTTGTGCGGCAGCCCGATGACCTGTGGCTCGCTGTGCGCGTCGCTGTTGCCCATGGCCGGCAGCCACCGCCGCCGCTCGCGCACCGCCTCGACCAGCATCGCGTCCCAGGTGTCCACCGCGGATTCGTCGTCGACCGTCCACGGCCCGTTCCACACCTCGACCGCGTCGACGACGTCGTAACCGAACTTCCACCGGCACGCGACGAAGGCGCAGTACGGATGGGCCGGCACCACTAACCCGCCACTGTCGTGGATCTCCTCCGCGAAATCGTCGAAGACGGCGTCGCGGGCGCGGTAACGCCAGTCGATCCACTGCCCGGGTGGGATGCCCAGCGCCAGGTAGTGGCCGTTGCGGGTCGTGATCTCCTCGCCGGTGATGATCAGCAGGTCGCCGCCGGCCAGCGGTCCCCACACCGCATGTGAGGAGGACGTGTTGTGATCGGTGCTGACGATGAAATCCAGCCCCGCAGCGCGAGCGCCCGCGGCGACCTCCGACGGCAGGCGGCGGCCGTCGGAATAGACCGTGTGCAGGTGACAGTCACCGCGGTACCAAGCACGCGATCGACCGGGCACCTGCTGCGGCGGGTACTGCGGGGTGAACGGCGTGCCGGACGCACCGAAGTTCAGCGTGACCGTGACCTCGTAGTTCAGCCCCTGCGGTGCAATCTGGTAAGGGCCGAGCGCGATGTGCCAGGTGCCGGCGTTGACCGGTCCGGGCAGATAACCGGGCGTCGCCTGGTCCGCGGCGATGCTGAATTCGGTGCGGAACCCGCCGGACCAGCCGCGAAAGCCCGGCCCGCCGAGCCGGATGCCCCGCTCGTCGAAGATCCCGATGTCGAGCGAGTTGCCGAGTGTGCCACTCGGCACCGGCAGCTTGTCGTAGGTGTAACTGACCGCGATCTCCCGCACCCCGCGCGGCACGTCGATCGGCAAGTAGACGAAGTCCGCTGCGCCGGTGTCCAGATGGCCGCTCAGCACGGTCGTCGTGGCGTCACCAGCCGCCGCGCTCGTGAGCCGAGTCGGTGCCAGCGTCAACGCACCGGTGAGCATGCCGGCTCGCAGCAGCGTTCGTCCCGTCATTCCGGGTTCGGGCATAGCCCTGATCGTGGACGAATCAGGTGAATCCCGACAACGAAAATGACGAACCCGTTGGGTATCGCGCGCGTCCGGCGGACGGCACTGAGCCGACCGTTAGTTCACGTGAACGCCACCTGCTGTTGGTTCTATAGTCGACTGCATTGCGACTTGAGGAGTGCACGCGTGCAACCGGGCGAGTTGTTGTTCGGGGCGGCAACGGATCCGGGCCAGGTGACCGATGCACTGTCCGCGCGTTACCGCGTGCGGATCGAGCCGGGCCGTGCGGTCACCTGGACCTGCCTGGACACCGCGGACTGGCGCCTGCACGAAGCCGGGATGACGCTGCGCGATGCGCGGCGTGGCCGGCAAGGCAGCCTCCTGCTGTCCTACGGTGCGCCGCAACTCATCACCGCGCCGTCGTCCTCCCACCGCTGGCCGCGCCGGGTCGACACGCTTCCTGAATCAGCGGTCCGGGAGCGCATCGCGTCGCCGGTCGGCGTGCGGGCTCTGCTGCCGCTGGCCGAGGTCGGCGTGCACTCGCTGCGCCTGCGGTTACTCGACGCCGAGGAGAAGATCCGCGTACGAGTGGAGGTCGACCAGCAGCGTCTGATGGGCGATCGACCGGCACCGCTGCCGCTGCGCGTCGTGGTCGCGCCGCTGCGCGGTTACGAGCGCGACGGTGCGCGCTGCGCGGAACTGCTGGCCGATGCGATAAGCCCGCTTCCCGATTCGAGCACCGCCGCTGCTGCCGCTTTCCTCGCGGCCGGCCACGTCCCCGGTCAGCCGCTTGTCGCGCCACTGCAGCTCGACGCGCGCGCACCGGCCGCGGAGTCGCTGGCCGGCGTGCTGCGCCGGTGGCTGAACGTCATCGACGCCGTCCGACCCGGCGTGCTGGCGGATGTCGACATCGAGTACCTGCACGAGATGCGCACCTCCATCCGCGCCACCAGGTCGCTGCTGCGCCTCGGAGCCGGGTTGCTGCCGGACGAATCCGCCGCCCGGTTCGCCGAGGAGTTCGCCTGGCTGGGCCGGCTCACCGCGCCGCTGCGCGACCTGGACGTGTACTTGCTCGAACTCGCCGGGGACGGCGACACCGACCTCACCGGGCTCGAGGATCTCGAGCCGCTGCGTCGACTGCTGGCCGGGCAGCGGCGCCGCGCGCTGTCGGCGCTGCGCACCGGCCTGGAATCGCCGCGCGGCGTCGCCTTGAGCGAACAATGGCACGTGGCACTGGATTACATCGGCGCGCCCGGCATGCCCGGGCCGACCACGCGCGCGGCCGCCGCCGAACTCGCACAGGGCGCGTACCGGCGCATCGTGAAGTCGGCGCGACCGGTCACCGATCAGACGCACCCGGAGGAGCTGCATCGGCTGCGGCGGCGCTGCAAGCGGATGCGTTATCTGCTCGACGGGTACGCGTCGGTATATCCGCGCGAGCCGCACCGCAAGGTGCTGTCCGCGTTGAAGTCGCTGCAGGACTGCCTCGGCGACATCCAGGACGTCGACGTGCAGCGCCGGCACCTGACCGAGTTGGCAGCTGTCATGGGCAGGCGCGGCGCCGCGCCGGACACGCTGCTTGCAATGGGCGCACTGCGCGATCGCACCCTGCAGCGCGACCTCGCAGCGCGGGATGTGATGGCGCGCCGGCTGGCGCGGTTCTGCGGGTCGAAAACCCGCCGGCGGGTGGCCGACCTCGGATCGGCCGACGGGTGAAGAGCGTCGCCGTCTACAACATCAAGGGCGGCGTGGGAAAGACCTCCACCGCGGTTAACCTCGCCTACCTCGCGGCCCGTCAGGGGCAGCGCACGCTGCTGTGGGATCTCGACCCGCAGGCCGCCGCGACCTACATCCTCCGGGTGCGGCCACGCGTGAAGGGCGGCGGCGAGCGGGTGGTGCGCGGCCGCAAACCGATCGAGGCAGCGCTCAAGGGCACCGACTTCGACGGCCTCGATCTGCTGCCTGCCGACTTCACCTATCGGCACATGGACCTCATGCTCGACCGGACGAAACAACCCACGCGGCGCTTGGAGCGGGTACTCGAACCGCTGCGCGACGAGTACGACCTGCTGATCCTCGACTGCCCGCCGAGCGTCTCGCTGGTGTCCGAGAACGTCCTGTACCTGGCCGACGAGGTGCTCAGCCCGCTGATTCCGACGACGCTGTCGGTGCGCACGCTCGAACAACTCGCCGACCTCGCCCTGACCGTGAAGCGGCGGCCAGAGGTGCTCGGGTTCTTCTCGATGGTCGACCGCCGCAAGCGGCTGCACCGCGACGTCGTCGAGCAGCTGCCGCTGCGGCACAAGAACATCGCCACGACGGCCATCCCCGCGCAGTCGCTGATCGAGCAGATGGCCGCGCGGCGCGCACCCGTGCCCTACTACGCGCCGCGCAGCGTGGCCACACGGTGCTACGAGCAGCTCTTCGACGAGGCGATCACCGGCCGGCGCGCCGCGGCGGCAGCGGATCGCGGGGCTCAACCCACGCCTGCCTAGCCGATGCGCAACCCGTGATCGGTGACCTGGAGCTGGTTCAGTGAGTTGATCACGAAATCGGCGTCGGGCGCGAGGGCCGCGGCCGGGAACGTGTGCGTCACCGCGACGACCGTTGCCCCGGCCGCCTTCGCAGCGATGACGCCGGCTGGTGCGTCCTCGATCACGAGGCACTCGGACGCCGCAACGTCGAGCTTGCGGGCGGCCAGCAAGTAGCACTCCGGGTCGGGCTTGCCGTGGGTGACCACGTCCGCCGTCACGACCGTGGCAGGCAGCGGCAATCCGGCGGCCGCCATGCGGGCGACCAACATGGGTCGGATGAGCGACGTCGCCAATGCCCACCTCGGCCCGTGCCGCTCGGCGAGCCGGGCGAGCAGCTTCCGCGCGCCGGGTAGGGCGGTGATGTCACCAAGGTCTTCCATCTCCAGGGCGTGCTGACGGCGCACTGCCCGGTCGACCAGGTCGGCCGGAAGGAGGCTGCGAATGGTGTCTTCGGATCGACGGCCGTGCGCGTCGCGCAGCACGACTTCCGGGTCCACTCCGTACTCGGCCGCCCAAGCCCGCCAGGCCCGCTCGATGGCCGGGGTCGAGTCCAGTAGCGTCCCGTCCACATCCAGGACGACCGCGGAGCAGTCGACATCGTCGTCCATTCCGTCGCCTCCCCGTCGGGTCAGTCGCCGCGAGCATCGCCCCTTCCCCGCCACGTTAGGGCCGGCGCCGTCGAGCCGGCATCGGACTCGTCGAGCGCGGCCTGGATCTCCGGCTTCTCCTTGACCGGATAGAAGAATCCGCGGAGCTGTCTCATCGGCGCGACGAGTTGGTTGACCCGCTTCGGTACCGGCCTCCCGGCGTAGCGCAGCGGGCCGTGGCCGAGCGGCTGGTGCACCTCGATGAACTCGCCGGTGGGCAGCACCTTGACGATGCCGGTCTCGATGCCGTGCTGGAGCACCTCGCGGTCGTGCCGCTGCAGCCCGAGGCAAACGCGGTACGTGGCGAGGTAGGCGAGCGGCGGCAGGATCAGCAGCGCAATGCGGCCACCCCAGATCAGGGCGTTCAGCGAGACGCCGAACACCCGCGCAATCGTGTCGTTGCCGCCGGAGACGAACAGCACGATGACGAACGTGAGCGCCATCGCGCCGAGGCTGGTGCGCACTGGTACGTCGCGCGGACGCTGCAGCAGATTGTGCGTCGCCCGGTCCTTCGTCAGCCTCGCCTCGATGTACGGGTAGGCGGCCGCGAGAACGATCAAGATGCCGGGCAGCACGACGGTCGCCCAGAACACCGGTGGCACGTCGTGCCCCCACAGCCGGATCTCCCACGACGGGAACAGCCGGCTCGCGCCGTCGATGAAGGCCAGGAACCAGTCCGGCCCCGATCCGGCGGACACCTGCGCCGGGTCGTACGGCCCGTAGAGCCAGACCGGGTTGATCTGCGCGAGCCCGCCCAGCGCGGCCAGTACGCCGAAGACCACGAAGAACAGGCCGCCGGTCTTGACGGCGTAGTACGGCATCAGCCGCTGGCCGGTGATCGCTTGCTCGGTGCGGCCGGGGCCGGGGAAGCCGGTGTGCCGCTGTCGGACGACGAGTCCGATATGGGCGGCGATGAGCACGACGAGCAGCGCGGGCAGGAGCAGGACGTGTGCGATGTAGAGCCGACCGATGATCTTGGTGCCGGGGAACGGTCCGCCGAAGATCAGGAACGAGAGCCAGGTGCCGACGACGGGTATCGACAGGATGCTCGCGTCGGCGACGCGCAGGCCGGTGCCGGAGAGCAGGTCGTCGGGCAGCAGGTGGCCGAAGTAGCTCTCGGCCGCGCTGAGCACGAGCACGAGCAGGCCGATCAGCCAGTTCAACTCACGCGGCTTCCGGAACGCCCCGGTGAAGAAGACCCGCAACATGTGCAGGAACGTCGCGGCGATGAACAGCAGCGCCGCCCAGTAGTGGATCTGCCTGACCAGCAGGCCGCCGCGCACGTCGAAGCTGATGTCCAGCGTGGACGCGTAGGCGCGGGACACCGTCACGCCCTGCATCGGCACGTACCGGCCGTGGTAGACCGTCGGAGCCATCGACGGGTCGAAGAAGAACGTCAGGTACGTGCCGGTGATGAGCAGCACGATGAACGAGTACAGCGCGATCTCGCCCAGCAGGAACGACCAGTGGTCGGGGAACACCTTGTTCAGTGCCGCTCGCGTGTAGCGCGCCAGCCTGGCCCGTTCGTCTATGAACCGCGCAGCTCGGCCGATCGGTGCCGCCATGCTCGAACCTCCGGTGGACTCGCGGCAGAACATGCCTCTGTACGGGGGTCGAAGTGCGGTGCGCAGATGTGACCAGATGTGACGAATCCGCCGGTGTGTCACATCGGGCGTAGCTGTTTCGTCGCCGCGCGTGCCACAAGCTCGTTGTCGAGCGCCTGCGCCGCACGTACCGTCTTCGGCAATGGACGACGGGGGCGGCGGGCAGCCGGCCGAGGATGAGCTCGTCCTCGGGCCGCGATCACCACAACGGAATCGAGCGCGGGTAGTGGCTGCGGTCGTGCTGCTCGTTGCCGTCGCAGCGGTGGTGGGCTGGCGGGTGGGCCGCAGCGAGCGCCACCCGTCGGCCGCGGCGGCCGCCCCGTCGACCGCGCACGGCGCCCAGCTGGTCGTCGGCGCCGTCGTCGCGAATCGACCACCCGACTACGCGGGTCCGGAATTCGTCGCGACGCTGTACAACACGGGTGACCGGTCGGCCCGCGTCACCGAGGTCGCGCCGGTGGGATGGAGTGCGAGCGTCGCGCCGGTCACCGTGCCGCCCGGCGGTGCGGTGGCCGTGCCGGTGGATGCCCAGCTCGATTGCCGATCCACGCCGCCGCCGTCGAACGAAATCAGCGTCGCCGACGTGAGTGCCGGGCGAACGGAGTTCCGCACGCTGCACCTCGCGGCCGTGCCCGAGGCGCTCACCGAGAAGTACGAGCGAACCTGCCGAACGCCGCCCGGGCACCGGCCGCAGCGCGACGAGCTCGTCGGGATCTGGATCGTGGACGAGGCAGATTTCTTCGCCGGGCAGATGTTGATCGACCTCCGGGCGAACGGGACCTACGCCATGGACCCGTTCACGACCCTGTTCTCCGGCCCGGGGGCGTTCGGCACGTTCACCTATCGCGCCGGGCGGCTGGACCTCAGCACGCGCGGCGGCGTCGACTGTGCGAATGGCGACGGTTCGCGCTGGCGGGTCGGCCTGCTGAGCGATGGCAGGTTGCGCATGCAGTTGGTCGACCAGGTTGACGGTGTTTGCACTGTCGAATTGGGCGAAGTCTGGATCGCTCGCCGCGTCAGCCCGCCGCCTGCGGCAAACCAGTAATCCCGAATTGGCTATCGGCGCGCGAGCGCTCCGCTTCCAGGATGGTTCGCATGAACCGAACTCCCGTCTCGATCGACAAGGCGATCGCCGCCCTGGACGGTCCGTGGCAGCCGCGCGATCTCACCTTCGCCAACGACACCGTCGTGCGCGTGGCGCGCTTCGAAGGCGATTCCCGTGGCACACCCACGAGGAGGACGAGCTGTTCCTGTGCTGGGACGGCAGCTTCCGCATCGAGCTCGACGGGCGTGAGCCCGTCACGCTGCACCGCGGAGACCTGTTCGTCGTACCGCGCGGCACCCAGCACCGTCCGATCGCCGACGACGTCGCGCATGCGCTGATGGTCGAGCGGCCCGAGACAAAGCAGTACGGAAACTGACGGCCGGTTCGTGCTGCGTCAGGAGCCGGATGGCTATGTGATCACCGACGACCCCGCGGCGATCGACCGGGACCGTCTTTTCGAATGGCTGGCCACCGACGCCTATTGGTGGTCGGGCGGCTTACGCCGACGCGTTCTCGACGACGCGCTGGAAAACAGCATTTGCCTTTCGGTGCTTGCCGCCTCCGGCGCGTTCGTCGGCTTCGGCCGAATGATCACCGATCGCGCGACGTTCGCGTACTGGGCCGACGTCTACATCGCGGCCGAGCACCGCGGCCGCGGGTTGGGGCATCGGCTCACCCGGTCGGCACTCGAGCACCCGGCACTTGCGACCTGCCGGCGCATCCTGCTCGCGACCCGGGACGCCCACACGCTGTACGAGCGCAGCGGCTTCGCGGCGCTGGGCGACCCGTCGATATTCATGGAGATCACCAGGCCGTCGGCGTGCCGCTGATCAAGGAGCCGGTCGGCTCGCGCGGCGGATGACGGTCGGGAATCTGCCGCCGCGGAACCCGGACATGGCCGCGCCGGCCTGGACGACAACCTCCAACGGGATGCCATTGGGGTCGCAGGTGAGTTCGGCATGCACCGTCATGTTGGCGCGCGCCAGCCGACATTCATAGCAACGTGCCGTGGCGGCGGCGTTGATCGAACGGTCCGGGCCGCGCACCAGCTCGAGACGGCTGCGGCCGACGACGAAGTCGGGCGGCAGTCCCGGCCCCACCACCTCGAGGATCGCCTGCTCACCCACCTCGAGATGCACGCTGCGCAGACCCACCTGGACCCAAAGGATCGTGAGCGGCATCGAGAGCACGGCATCGGCGTCCGCGTCGAAGCGGGCCGGCTGCCGATGATCCAGCCCCGCGCCGTCGACCGAGAAGCCACCCTCGCCGGGCGAGAGTGCGATGCGCTGCCGGCCATCCGGCCCGTCGCACTCGAAACTCGCCGTGCGGGTAACGCCGCTGCCGTCGGTCGTCAGCTCGACCTCGTAGCGCCCCGCCTCGCCACCCGGCAGGCACAGCTCGGTGATCAGCTGGTCGATCGCCACACGGCTGCGCAGGCGCCGGCTGCCGTCCGGCATCCGCGTAAGCTCCACATCTTCCGCGCCGACGTCGATGCCGTCCCAGCGCATCGCATACCTGTACGTGCGCGCTTCGCTGCCCGTCGTGGCGAATCCGCCGGTCGTGAACCACCGGGTGCGCGCGGCCGAGGGTTGATCGGCAGTCTCGTGCAGTCGCGCTTCGAGGGCGCCGGCCGGGAACCATCGACCGGCCGCCAGCACGCCCACGATGCGCGACGCGTTGCGGATGTCAACGAGTGGGTTGCCGTCCAGCAACAACAGGTCGGCCCGGGCGCCGATCGCGACGACGCCCCACTCCCCTTCCGCGCCGAGGAAGCGCGCGGAATTGCGCGTCGCGGCTTGTAGCGCCTGGTACGGCGTCAGCCCGGCCTCGACGAAAGCCTGCAACTCGCGGTGCAACGACGTACCCGGTGGTTGCGTCGGGTGACCGGAGTCGGCGCCGGTGAGCAGTCCGGCACCCGCGTCGCTGAGCAGCTTCGTGGTGGCGAGATACAGCTCCCACATCCGGGCGCCGTTCTCGGTCCCGGTCGCCGACGCGAGCAGGTCCGACCAGCAGCGCCGACGGTGGATCTGCAGCGCCGACTCGAACCCCGTCTCCGGCGAGTTGACCAGTTCGGCGCGGCTCTGCGTCCAGTGCTTGCGCACCGCGAGCGTGGGGCAGTTCCACGCGCCCGCCGCCTGCGTAGCCTGTGCCGCCTCGGCGACGCGGTCGAGGAACCGGTCGTCCGGAGTGACGGCGAGTTCCTGCAGGATCATCTCCCGCGCGTCGGCCGGCCCGACCGGCCTCCGATCGCCGGGCAGCGCCGCCTCCAGGTAGCCGTGCAGATGCTCGAAGGAAACCTGACCTGCCGCCAAGGAACGCGCTAATCCGACCCGGAACGGGACGTGTCCGCAGACCGGGATCTCGGCTTCGGCGGCGGTGCCGATCACCCATTCGTAGGCGTCGAGACGCAGCTGGTCGTCGATCTTGACCGCGTCGTAGCCGTCCCGCTTGGTCGCGTGCACGGCGGCGACGGCCTCGTGCTTGTCCGCGACGGGATGGATCCAGGTGAGCTTGTGCGGGCATCCGTCGAGGTAGTGCCCGGTCGTGTAGATCTGCGGACCCACCAGCTCGCCCGCTGCGATGCTCCGCCGCCACTTCAGGTGCCGCGGCATCCCCCACATGTTGCGGATCGTCGTCACGCCGTGGGCGAGATAGAGCAGCAGCTGGCGCTCCTCGACGGGATGGGTGTGCATATCCGTGAGCCCCGGCATGAGGAACTTGCCGCGTCCGTCGATCCGCTCCGACTCGGGCTGGAGCACGGCTTCGTCGCTCGGCCCGAGCCGGTCGACCCGTCCGTCTCGCACGACGACGGTTTGGTCGGCCAACACATGCTCTGACTGCATCGGAACGACGTCGACGTGCTCGAAGACGATGTCGTTCCCGGGCACGTACCCTCCAACCGTGATCGACCGAACCCGGTCTGTACGCACGTTAGATTCGCCGCTTCGGTCGCAGCTACGGCCAATCACGCCAACGTGGGCCAGTCCTTTGCCGACAGCGTGTCAGCTGAACCCAACGGGGCGGGATCCCGTGTCTAAGAGGTGAGAGCTAGTGCTCCTGCCGGAGTCACCGGCACCCGAAATCAGCCGGAGGTACTGATGGCAATGAATGCGCAAGGCCGACTGACGGTGCGTTGGGGCTTGATCCTGATCGCAGTGGCGGGACTCGCGATCGACGCATACGTACATTTCCATCTCGCGTCTGCATACTCGGGCGTCAAGACGAGCACGCTGAGCCAGGGCGATCTGTTCCGCGCGGAGGGGGCGGTAGCCCTGATCGCGGCGGCTGCCCTGCTGCTTCGGCCGCGCCGGTACACCGCCGCGTTCGCGTTCATCGTCCTGGCGGCAGGTACTGCCGCGGTGGTCGTCTACCGGTACGTCAATGTGGGCGCGTTCGGGCCGTTCCCGAACATGTACGAGCCGCTGTGGTACGGCGAGAAGACGCTCAGCGCGATCGCCGAGGGCGTCGGCGCTGTCGCCGCACTCGCGTTGCTCGGCGTATTGCACGCGGATGCGCGGCACACCGATCACGCACCGACGCGATCCGCCGGCGGCAACGCGGTCCAGGCGGTTGGCTGAGGGGACGGACCAGCACCGACCTTGCTAGCGTCGGGCGAGTAGACGGGGAGGCCGATGCGCTCGGTACGGGAAGAGGCGCTGGCGTTCTGGCTGCGCGAACCCGGCGTCGGCGAGTTCAGGAAGGTGCCGGTCCCCGAGCCCGAACCGGGCGAGGTGTTCGTCCGCACGCTCTGGTCGGGAATCAGCCGCGGAACCGAGACGCTCGTCTTCCGCGGCAGCGTGCCGGTCAGCGAGTACGAGGTCATGCGCGCGCCGTTCCAGGACGGCGAGTTCCCGGCACCGGTGAAGTACGGCTACCTCAACGTCGGTGTCGTCGAGGAGGGGCCGGACACGCTGGCCGGCCGACCGGTGTTCTGCCTGTATCCGCATCAGACCGCGTACGTCGTTCCGGCGCAGGCGGTCGCCGCCGTCCCGGATGGCGTGCCCGCGAGCCGCGCGGTGCTCGCCGGCACGGTGGAAACCGCGGTCAACGCCTTGTGGGACGCCGCGCCGCTGCTCGGCGATCGGATCGCCGTCGTCGGCGCCGGCATGGTCGGCTGCTGCGTCGCCCGGCTGCTGGCCGGAATCCCCGGCGTCCAGGTCACGCTCGTCGATCTCGACCCCACGCGGGCCGAGGTCGCGGCGGCGCTCGGAGTCGAGTTCGCGAGCCCGGCGACCGCGGCCGGGCGCCGGGACCTCGTTTTCCACGCCAGCGCGACCTCGGCGGGGCTACAGCGCTCACTCACGCTCCTTGCCGACGAGGGCACGGTGATCGACCTGAGCTGGTACGGCGACGCACCGGTCACCCTGCGGCTCGGCGGCGCCTTCCACTCGCGCCGGCTCGCGGTGCGGGCGAGCCAGGTCGGGCGAGTGGCGCCCGCGCGCCGCGATCGGCGCAGCACGGCCGAGCGGCTCGCACTCGCCCTCGAACTGCTGCGCGACCCCGCGTTCGACGTGCTGCTCACCGGCTCGTCCGCGTTCAGCGACCTGCCGGATGTGATGCGCCGGCTCGCCACCGGCGAACTGCCCGCGCTGTGCCACACGATCAGCTACCAGCAAAGATGAGCGCGTGTTCAGCGTGACGGTCCGCGACCACCTGATGATCGCCCACAGCCTGCGCGGGGAGGTGTTCGGCCCGGCGCAGCGGCTGCACGGCGCAACGTACGTCGTCGACGTGACGCTGCGCCGTGCGGCGCTCGATCCCGACAACGTGGTCGTGGACATCGGCCGCGCCAGCGCCGAACTACAGTCGGTGCTCGCCGAATTGACGTATCGGAACCTGGACGACGAGCCCGAGTTCGCCGGGGTCAACACCACCACCGAATATCTCGCGCAGGTCGTCGCCGACCGGCTCGCCGAGCGCGTGCAGGCGGGCGCGCTCGGGGAAGCCGCGCGCGGGCTCGCGGCGATCGCGGTGACGTTGCACGAGTCGCACGTCGCATCCGCCGGCTACGAACGGCCGCTATGAGCACGCCCGACCCGACGCGGACGGTGCACGTGATTGTCCCGGATGCGATCGACGATCCGGCACGGCCGAGCGGGGGCAATCGGTACGACCGACGGCTGTGCTCCGGCCTGGCTGCCGCGGGTTGGCAGGTCAGCGAGCACGCGGTCCCGGATGCCTGGCCGCGACTCGGCGCCGCCGGGGCGCGCGTCGCACAGCGGGTGGTGGCCGAGTTGCCCGACGGTGCGGTCGTGCTCGTCGACGGCCTGATCGCCTCGGCCGGCGCGCAGGTCTTCGTCCCGGCCGCGGGCCGACTCTCGCTCGTCGTCCTGCTGCACATGCCACTGGGCGAAGGCCCGCCCGGACGGGCTGCGGAGGCGGCGGTGTTGAGCGCGGCGCGCGCGGTGATCGCCACGAGCGGGTGGACGCGCGACCGACTGCTCGCCGACTACCCACTGGCCGCGGATGCAGTGCACGTCGCCGCGCCCGGTGTCGATCCGGCGCCGCGCGCGAGCGGCAGCGCGCACGGCGGGCAACTGGTCTGCGTCGCCGCCGTCGCGCCGCACAAGGGGCAGGATGTCCTGGTCGCGGCGCTCACCGCACTGGCCGACCAGCCATGGCGATGCGTGTGCGTCGGCCCGCTGGACGGCGACCCGGCGTTCGTCGCGCGCGTGCGCCGCGCGATCGACGCGGCCGGGCTCTCGGACCGGTTGCACCTTGCCGGTCCGCTGACCGGCGCCGCACTCGAGCAGGCGTACTGCGCCGCCGATGTGCTCGTGCATCCCTCGCGCGGCGAGACCTACGGCATGGTGGTGACCGAGGCGCTCGCCCGCGGCGTGCCGGTGATCGCGGCAGCATCGGGTGGCCTGCCGGACGCGCTCGGTCGCGCGCCCGATGGCGCGCGGCCCGGGATGCTCGTGCCGCCCGATGACGCCGGCGCGCTCACCGTCGCGCTGCGCGATTGGCTCACCGATCAAGGCACGCGACATCGTCTGCGGCACGCCGCGCTGGCGCGCCGAGCGACGCTGCCGAGTTGGGCGGCGACGACCGAGCAGGTTGCCGGGGTACTTAGTGCGGCTGCGGCATGACAGCCGTCCGGGTCAGCTCGTCGTGGCTCGCGCTGCGCGAGCCGGCCGACGCTGTAGCGCGCGCAGTCGACCTGGTCGCCAAGTTGCAACGCCACCTGCCGGGCCGGCGTCCGCTGGTGGTGCACGATCTCGCGTGCGGCACCGGTTCGATGCTGCGCTGGCTCGCGCCGCGGCTCGCCGGGCCGCAGCACTGGGTGTGTCACGACCTGGACGCCGACCTGCTCGCCGAGACGCTGCGCGAACAACGTCCGCAAGCTGCGGACGGCTCGGCGGTCACCGTGGACGTACGGCAGGGAGATGTCACCCGGCTCGCGCCGGGCGAGTGCGTCGGGGCCGCGTTGATCACGACTTCCGCACTGCTCGATCTGCTGACCGCCGACGAACTGGACCGACTCGTCGCGACCTGCATGACTGAGCAGAGCCCTGCTCTGCTCAGTCTGTCTGTGACCGGGCGGGTCGAGCTCCGGCCGCCGCACCCGCTCGACGCCGCAATCGCAGACGCGTTCAACGCCCATCAACGGCGCAGCACCGACGGGCGGCAGTTGCTCGGCCCCGACGCTGCCGCCGCCGCGGTCCGCGCCTTCCGCAGCTTCGGCTGCGACGTCGTGGTCCGCACGAGCCCTTGGCGACTCGGCGCCGAGTCGTCCGCGTTGACGTCCGCGTGGTTGACCGGCTGGTTGTCCGCCGCCTGCGAGCAGCGACCGGAGCTGACGGCGCATGCCGCTGAATACGCTCGTCAGCGCCACGCGGACGCGGCGGCCGGCCGGCTCCGGGTGCTCGTCCAGCACCGCGACCTGCTCGTCCTCCCCCGGCGCGGCCCCAGATGAACGGGTCGAGCATCCGCTCCGTATCCGTTTGAAGAGGGCAGATCGCGACGACGCCGAGGAGGTGAACGGCCCAGTGAATCGCAGGATGTGGACCTGGGCACGCCTCGCCGGTGGCGCAGGTGTGCTGGCAGTGATCGTCGTGCGGCTCGGCGCCGGGCCGTTTCTGGACGGCCTGCGGTCCGTCAGCCTCTGGTCGCTGCTTGCCGCCTCCGGCATCGCACTGCTCACCACCGCCTGCAACGCCTGGCGCTGGTGCCTGGTCGCGCGCGGGCCGGACGTCCCACTGCGATTCAGGACGGCGTTCGCCGCCTACTACCGCTCGCAGTTCCTGAACACCGCGTTGCCCGGCGGCATCCTCGGCGACGTCCATCGCGGGGTGCGGCACGGCCGGGATTCCGGCCACCTGGGCCGCGGCCTGCGCGGAGTCGTGGTCGAGCGCGCGGCCGCGCAGGCCGTCCAAGTGGCGGTCGCGCTGATCGTGTTGTGCTTTGTCGGGTCGCCGGTACGTGACACCGTGGTGGTCGTGTTGCTTGCGGCGGCGATCTGTCTCCTCGTGGCGGCGCTGGTCGTGCGCGCGGTGCCCCGCACGCAGCGCGATGGATCCGCGCGCTGGATGCGCGCGGGTCGGGTGGTTGCCGCGGAGCTGCGCACCCTGGCTGCTCCGAACCGGTGGCCCGGCGTCGTCGGCACCTCGCTGATCGCGGTCGCCGGGTACACGGCGACGTTCCTGATCGCGGCCCGAGCGGCCGGATCGACCGCCTCGCTCGCCGAACTGCTGCCGCTGACCATGCTCGTCCTGCTGGTTGCGGCGGTGCCGGTGAACCTCGGCGGCTGGGGGCCGCGCGAGGGTGTCGCCGCCTGGGCATTCGCCGCGGCCGGGTTGGGTGCCGCCCGCGGCGTCGCGGCGGGTACGACATACGGCGTGCTGATCGCGGTAGCGACGCTGCCCGGCGCAGTGGTGTTGGTTGCGGGCTGGTTCGGCCGCCGGCAGCGGAAGGCACCGGTCACGCGCGCGAATCTCGCGCAGCGCCGACCCGAGCCCGCCGGTGTCGTCGATGGCTGACCGTCCGTACACGCTGCTCAGCTGCGGGATGTCCATCGACGGCTATCTCGACAGCGCGTCCGTGAAGCGGCTGCTGCTGTCCAACGACGCCGACTTCGACCGCGTCGACGGTGTGCGGGCGTCGTGCGACGCGATCCTCGTCGGCGCTGGCACCGTCCGCAACGACAATCCGCGGCTGCTCGTCCGCTCGCCGGAGCGTCGGCGCGAGCGGCTCGGCCGCGGCCTCGGAGCGTCGCCGATGAAGGTCACCGTCACCGCCGGCGGCAACCTCGACCCGGACGCGGACTTCTTCACCGCCGGCGAGACGGACAAGCTGGTCTACTGCGCAAGTGACGCCGTCGCCGCGGTCCGCCGACGGCTCGGCCAGCTGGCGACCGTCGTCGACGCCGGGCAGCCGGTCGCGATGCGGCGTGTCTGCGAAGACCTCGCCGATCGCAGTGTGCAGCGGCTGATGGTCGAAGGCGGGGGCTCGATCCTCACGCAATTCCTCTCGGCCGACCTGGCCGACGAGCTGCAACTGGTGATCGCGCCGTTCTTCGTCGGCAGTTCCGGCACGCGCCGCTTCGTCGACGACGAGAGCTTTCCGTGGAACCCGCATCGGCGCGCGCCGCTGGTCGAGGTGCAGCAGATCGGCGACGTCGTGCTGCTGCGGTACGCGCTGTCGTCCAGGTTCAGCGGGTGCGCCTCACGGTGACGGGCGCTGGGCTGCGGCCGTCGAGGTGCTGCTGAACGCATCGAGGAAGCGGTTGCGGAACGCATCCATCGGCCACACGGGTGCGGAGTGACTCGGCAGCAACCCGTCCTGCCAGTGCCACGAGTCGATCCGGGCGAGCACGTCCGGGTCGTGGGCCACGACGGATATCGGCACCTGGTGGTTGGCGTCGGCGCCGCTGACCGTTGTGGCCGGCTGGTGGTCACCGAGCAAGATGAGCACGAGATTGTCGTCGTGCAGTCTGGCGACCCACGACGTCAGCGCTCGCATGGAGTACTGGATGGACTGCCCGTACAACTTCTGGACGGTGCCGCTGTTGCGCCACGCCACGTCCGGCGACGGACCGAGTGTCGGGTTCGAGTAGAAGATCGAGCCGTCGCCGAGCTGATCCCACGGCACCATCGTCGGCAGCGGCGTCCACGGGGTGTGCGACGAGACGAGATCTATCTCGGCCATCACCGGCTGATGCGCAGGCGCGAGTTCGAGGCGCTGAAACGCGGCCAGGCTGTACTGGTCGGGCACCGCGGCGTAGCTGAACGACGGACCCAGATAGCCGACGTTGCGCCGGTCGTACAGCTGGTCGTAGTGGTAGAACGTCCTGCCGTCCGGCCACGTCCAGTCGTCGGAGGGAATGTCGCTGACGGTGCGCCAACCCGCCTTGCTGAAGGCGCGGGCCAGCGTGAACCGGTCGCCGCCCATGAGCTGGTCGTAGCGCTGTTGGTTGTCCACCCACAGCCCGGATTGCAGGGTCGAATGGGCCAGCCAGCTGATGCCGCCGAAGGTCGGGGAATCGAGAAACGCGCTGCGCATCTCGTAGCCGGCCCGCGAGAGGGTGTCGGTGCCGCTGCGCAACACGCGATCGACGCCGGGTGAGAAGCTCGTGTTCTGGACGGCGACCTGACCGTAGCTTTCGACGAAGGCGACGATGACGTCCTTGCCGCGCAGCTCGGTCAGCAGATCGGAGGATGGCATCGCGGCGTACGGGTCGCGGGCGTGGATCTCCGTCTCGAATCGCTGCTGATCCTGCACTGCCTCGTACGCGTCGCGCACCTGCGCAACCGCCAGGGCAGCGTCACTCGTCGAGGCCATCGGGACGCCCGGGGCCACCTGCAGTGACAGGGCCGCCGAGATCGCCCAGACCAGGCCCAGCACGACCAGCCCGCGAGCCGAGCCGCTTCGGTGCCGTGCGGTCACGGTGCTGATCCGGAGCGTGGCCGCGGTGACTAGGGCGATCAGCAGCACGAGCCCCAACAGCACCAGGACGAGCAGCACGTTGGTGGCCTTGTTACCGATCGAATCGCGCACCACGCCGATCGCCGGACCGAGGTTGCCCCAGTCGAGCACCGGGTCGAACGGTCGGCCGAGCTCCTCGTAGAAGCCGACGTTGAAGACCTTGACGACGGCGAGCAGGCCGAAGGCGAATCCGGCCACGCCCGCCAGCACCCGCCGCGGCCGGGGCGGCAGCAGCAGCCCCACCCCGATCAGGGCCAGCGCCTCCACCGGGATCCGCGCGAACGCAGCCGGGGTGAGCCGATCCAGCCGGTCGGGTGCCACGAGCACCGCCCAGACGATCGCGGCCGCGACCAGCGCGGTGGCACGCCGCAACACCAGGCGGGTACGCGTACCTGCGCCCCTGCGATAGAGCCAGATGACGTCGCGGCCGAAGGACTCGGCGAGCAGTGCCAGCGCGCCGCCCACCGCGATCATGCCGATCGTGCGGGGCAGCAATCCCGATGCGGCGACGGCGAGGGCGATGCCCTGCACGGCCGTGACGACCTTGCGCCAGTACCTGGGCGGCAGCGGCGCGGCGAGCCACCGGACCACCCATCCGGCGAACAACAGGGCGTAGCGGAGGGCCCCGATTGCGACGACCCAGAGGCCGTAGTCACGGGACACCTCGATGCTCAGCACGAGGAGGAGCAACGCGTCGACCTCGCCGTCGAAGCGGGCGCCCAACGGCGTGGCGGTGCCGGTGCGCCGCGCCACCGGCCCGTCGACGGCGTCCAGGGCCAGCGCGATCGAGGCGAGTGCGACGACGGCACCGACCGGCACCGGCCGACCGAACGAGGTGCCGACGAGGGCGGCGACTCCGGCGATCAGCAGGGCCCTGGTAAGGGTCACCCAGTCGGCCGGCAGGATCGCCGGTCGGTCGCTACGTGCCCGGGCCGCGACCAGCAACGCCGTCGCCGACCAGCCGGTCACCAGTCCGACCGCCCACCCGGCCGCGTCGAGTCCGGTCGTCAGGGCGAGGCAGCCGAGCAGGGCGGGGGTGATCAGGCCGCCCAGGGCCGCCCCCACTCGAACCGTCCGCACCGCGCCTCCGTAACCGTCAGGTCCCTCTGATCGGATCACGGAATTGCGATCGCGACGGTTCATCGGCAGCCGCCGCAGCCGAGCACGGGACTCGGTCATCGCTTCTCCGCCACGACAGCGAACTTGCACACCCGTCCGGTGCGCAGCCAGTCGGTCCACAGCTCGTGGGCTCTGATCAACTCGGTTGTCGCCCGCGTCCCGAGCTGCCTGGTGAGCTCTGCGGAGTCTGCGCGAAACGCCCGCAGCAACGCGGCCGCCGTCCGGTAGTGGGACGCGCTGCACTGCTGCTGCCAGGTCACGGTCAAACCGTAGCCACGAAGCAGAGCCGTCAGTTCTGCGAACTCGATGAGCCAGACGGTGTCCGCATCGGGCATCCGGGCCTGCTCGGCCGCGGTGAGCGGGCGGCCTTCCTCGACAGTGAAGGCGAAGCGGCCGGTCGGCTCCAGCACGTCGGCCACCTCGCCCAGCAGCTGCTGCTTGTCGGGAAAGGCAAGCATCGTCTCGAGCAGCAGCACGACCTCGAAGCGCCCGCGGGGCACCGGCGGGACCGACATCTGCTCGAAGCGGCACGGCAGGTCGCCGGCCAGTTCCGTGGCGAGTTCCAGAGCCTCGACGGAGTAGTCGATACCCAGGTACTGGCAGCCCGTCTCCGCGGCCATCAATCGGCCGGGACCGGCCACGCCGCAACACAGGTCGAGCACCGATACGCCGGGCCCGATCCGCGCGTGCCGGGCCAGTTGCCGGATATCGCCGGCCCGCATGAAGCCCTCCTGGCCGACGTACTCGCCCGGCGGGAAGGCCGCCTTCCTGGACCGCTGTAGCGCGGCCACGAACGGGGCGCGTTCGTCTTGTCTCACACCAGCACCTCGTCGTGTCGCTGTCCGGGTCGGCCTTGACTTCGAATACGGCTCATCGGCTCGCGCGGTTCGGGTGGTTACCCCGAGACCGCGTTGACGAGACTGATTGCGCTCAGCGCCAGCATGATGGCCGCGGCGATGCGGGTTATCCAGCGGATCGGCAGCAACCTCAGCAGGGTGCGCCCGCCCAGAATGGCCAGCAGTGCCACGCTCCACAGCGCGAGCAGCGCGCCGACGGCTACCGAGATGGGGCTGTCGTACTTGGCGGCGAGGTTCGCCGTCATGATCTGCGTGAGGTCGCCCCATTCGGCAACGAAGATCACGCCGAAGCCGAGCGAGGCCACTTTCCAGAATCGGGCATCGGGCAGCGCCGATGCTTCGGCCTCGTCGCGCCGCTCCTGTTCTTCGAGATCGTCCCGACCTTCGCGCCATACGAGCACGGCGCCGAGCAGGAAGAGCCCGGCCACCACCGCCTCGACCACGTCGCGCGGGAGCAGCGTAAGCAACGACCCGGCCGCAACCGCCACGATCACATGCACCAGAAACGCGGCGGCGATGCCGACGAAGACCCACCGCCACGGAAACCGGGTGCCGAGCACGAGTCCGGCGATGGCGGTCTTGTCGGGCAGTTCGCTGACGAATACCAGGCCGAAGGCGGTGGCGACGACCGCGATCTCGAGCACCCACAACGGTATCCAGCGGCGGTTCCGCCCGACCGGCGCGGCGCCTTTGAACCGATTTGCCGCATGTTGCGTAACGAGTACTGGAAGCGGGGGTGGTTTCGTCGTGAGCCCAGGCCGGGGGTTCGGGCACCCCGCGGCGCGAGCAGACGCCGCTGCGGGCGCTGTCCTCGATGACCGCTATCTTCTGACCGGCCGGCTCGGGCGCGGCGGGATGGCCGAGGTGTGGGCGGCCGATGACCTGGTGTTGCGGCGGCCGGTCGCCGTCAAGATGTTCCGCTTCGGCGCCGCGGGCGCGGAAGTGGGGCACATCGACGCCGAAAAGCGGACGCTGGCCGCGCTGAGCCACCCCGGCGTGGTCAGGGTTTACAACGCCGGCGCCGAGGGTGCTCCGAGCGGCGTCGAGCGGACGCGCACGCCGTACCTCGTCATGGAGTTGGTCGACGGGCAGACCCTGTCCGATCGCATCGCGCAGGGACCGTTGTCGGCGGTGGAGGTACACGAACTCGGCGCGCAGCTCAGTGACACACTCGCCTATCTGCACGGCCGCGGGGTGGTGCATCGCGACATCAAGCCGGCCAACCTGCTGCTCCACGCCGCGGCGGGCGACGAGCCTCCGACGCTGCGGGCGCGGCTCACGGACTTCGGAGTGGCGCGTCTGGTCGGCTCGACCCACATCGCCGAAATCGGCATCACGATCGGCACGCCCAACTACCTGAGCCCGGAGCAGGCGACCGGTGCCGAGGCCGGCCCGCCGACGGACGTCTACGCCCTCGGGCTGGTGCTGCTGGAGAGCCACACCGCGCAGGTCGCCTACCCGGGGTTCGGCGCGGAGGCCGCGCTCGCCCGGCTACGCCGGCCGCCGCACATCCCAGACGCCCTCGGCGAAGGATGGTCCGCGCTGCTGCGCGCAATGACGGCCGCTCAGCCCGTCGACCGGCCGTCCGCCGCCGAGGTCTCGGCCGAGTTGGGCGGCTGGCAGGCGGCCGACAGGACGTCCGTCGGATAAGTCCGTCCCGACGTCGAGTTCGCAATTTCTCGTCGGGAACCGTTGACACGGGCCGCCGTGGCTCGTAGAAAAAGCGGCACTCAATATGTTCGCTCTGCGAACATAGATCGGGGTTGAGGGGGATTACGACGACATGTTCGGCTCACACAGAATGCTCGCCACGCTCGCAGTAGTCGTTTCGACCACGGCGACGGTCGCCGTCGCTGTCTCAGGCCTTCCCGCCGCGGCGACTCCTGCGCCGGCCGGGCCGGGATCGCTGAGTCACTTCGACCTCGCCCGCAAGGACTGTCTCGGTACTGCGCGCAACACGACGCCCAAGATCTGGTACACGGTCGCGGACGGCGTGCTCTCCGACGTCTACGCCCCGACGATCGACACCACCAACGTCGAGACGATGCAGTTCATCGTCACCGACGGCTCCAGTTTCACCGACCTCCAGACGCGTGACATGACCTACACGGTCTCGGCCGACTCGACCGGCATGGTTTGCACGGTCACTGCGACCGCGAAGTCCGGCAAGTACCGGCTCGCCACGACCTACCTGACCGACCCGGCGCGGAACAGCGTGGTGGCGCACAGCGAGTACACCCCGCTGGTCCCGGCCGCGGCGAACTACCACCTCTACGTCCGCCTCGACGCGACCGTCGGCGGCAACGGCGGCGGCGGCTCGGGCAACGGCGGCGCCGACTCGGCAGTCGTCGACACCTCGCGCGGTTCGCCGGTGCCGGTCAGCTTCGACACGAACACGGTCACCAATGCCGCGAACCGCGACTACGCTGTGCCGAGCTATCTCGCACTGCGTGCGAACCGGCCGTTCACTGCTGCGAGCAGCGGTTTCGTCGGCACGGCCAGCGATGGCCTGCAACAACTCGACACCGCGCACGCGCTGGCGCCCGTCTACGACAGCGCGACGAACGGCAACGTCGAGCAGACCGCGGCAATCTCGCCCGCCTCGGACGGCACCTTCACGCTCGCGCTCGGCTTCGGCACCTCGCAGGCGAGTGCGGTGACGACGGCCGGGGCGAGCGCCGGCACGCCGTTCGGCCTTCTCAATCGCGACTACCGCCACGGCTGGCGCGACTACGACGCGGGCCTACGGCATCCGTCCGCTGCAATCGGCGGGCTCACGGCTGCGCAGCAGGACGCCGCCGTCAGCGAGTACTACCTTTCGGCGAACGTCGTCAAGGCAAGTGAGGACAAGACGTTCCCGGGCGCGATCGTGGCGTCGCTCGCCTCGCCGTGGGGGCAGTCGATCTCGGCCGGCGACCCGAACAACACCTACTTCGGCTCCTACCGCGAGGTCTTCGCACGCGACCTGTACGAAGCGTGGACGGCGCTGCTGACCGATGGCGACCTCGCCACCGCGCGCGACGCCACCCGGTTCCTGTTCCTGCGCCAGCAACTCGCCGACGGATCGATGCCGCGCAACTCGCTCGTCAACGGCAAGACCGCACCGGACACGTTCAACACGCAACTCGACGAGGTGGCGTACCCGATCCTGATGGCCCTCCAGTCGGGGCTGGCCGGAGACAACGTGCTGTGGCCACACATCCAGTCAGCGGCGAACTACCTGATCAGCCACGGGCCGACCTTCGGGCCGGAGCGCTGGGAGGAGCAGGGCGGCTATTCGCCGTCGACGATTGCCGCCGAGATCGCCGGGATGGTCGCCGCGGCCACAATCGCGCAGCAGCGCGGCGACGCCGTCGACGCACGCATCTGGTTCGCCACCGCCGATCAGTACCAGCGCAGCGTCAAGGGTTGGACGGTGACGACCAACGGCCCGCTCTCGCCGAACCCGTACTTCATCCGGCTCTCGAAGACCGGCGACCCGAATGCGGCGATCAGCTACAACCTCAACAACGGCGGACCGACGCTCGACCAGCGACGCGTCATCGACGCCGGCTTCCAGGAGCTCGTCCGCCTCGGCGAGCTTCCCGCCACCGATCCGGACGTCGCCAACTCGCTGCAGGTCGTCGACGCGACGATCGAGAAGCAGACCCCGAGCGGGCCCGGCTGGCTGCGCTACAACGGCGACGGCTACAGCGACTGCAACCTCGCTTCGGGCAACGCCTGCGCTGTGCAAGGCGCGCCCTGGGCGCCGACCGGGAAGGGCACCGGGCACATCTGGCCGGTGCTCGCCGCCGAGCGCGGGGAGCAGGAGCTCGCCACCGGGCAGGCCGCATCCGCCGGCAAGCTGCTCGCGGCGATGGACGCGCAATCGTCGGGTGTCGGGCTGGTGCCCGAGCAGGTCTGGGACGCGGCGGACGTCGCGCCCTCGGCGTACGGCTCCGATCCGACCCTCGCGTCGATCGGCTTTGCCAACGGGCATCCCGACGGTTCGGCCGCACCTTTGACGTGGGGCGCCGGTTCGCAGGTCCGCCTCACCGCCGATCTCTCGGCCCGGCGGGTGCTGGAGCGTCCGGCACAGACCGTCGACCGGTACATCACCCATCACCAGGGCACGACGCCGTTGGCCGTCACCTCGCCGCAGGACCAGACGACGGCGACGAACCCGATCGACGTCGCCGGCACCGCTGCGCCCGGCGCGACGATCGACGTCGCGGACGTCGCCACTGATCAGAACAGCGCGACGACACACGTGACGACGACCGCGGGCGGCGACGGGTCGTTCGAGGTAACGATCCCGCCGGCTGACGGCAACAACGTGCTGGTCATTGCAAGCACCACGGCCTCAGGTGACACCGCGCAGACGGTTCGCAGCGTCGTCAACGACGTCGTCCACGGCACGCTGCTGGCCGACCTCGCCGACCCGACCGGTGACGACAACGGGCCAGGCAACTACGCCTACCCCACCGATTCGGCGTTCCACGCCGGCGCGTTCGATCTCACCGACTTCCAGGTCTACGACACCGGCACGACGGTCACCTTCCGGGTGCAGACCCGCGACCTCACCCCGACGTTCGGCAGCCCAGAAGGCGCGCAGCTCGTCGACGTGTACGTCCATGTGCCGGGCGCGTCGCAGACGTCGACCGACCCGTCCTTCGATGCGCAGTTCCCCGAGCCGGAGCAGCGGAACTACCGGATCGCCGATGCCGATGCGTGGAGCCGGCTGATAGAGGTGCAGGGCTTCGGACAGCGTTTCATCGATGCCGGCGGCAACACGGTCGGGACGGTGGCGATCAGTGCGAATGCGATCTCCCGCTACATCACCTTCTCGGTCGACAAGACCGCACTCGGCGGCGTGCCGACCAATGGGTGGTCGTTCACGGTGACCCTGACCGGGCAGGACGGCTTCAGCCACGATCAGGCGCGCACTTTCGCGGCGACGCCGCAGCCGTTCAACTTCGGCGTGTGCGCGACTGCGAGCAACGACGCACACTGCACCTTCGACCCGAACCTGGTACCGAAGGTGGTAGACACGTTGACCGCATCCGGAGTGCAACAGTCGAACGAACTCGACTACACGCTGCACTCCCCCGTCGTGGTGCAGGGCGTGCCAATGCCGTAGCACGCGCGCGGGCTCCATCAGCCCTCTCCTCTTGGTGATCAACAGGCCTGAACCATCGTGTCGTCACGGCTCAGGCCTGTTGATCAACCCAGGAGGGGTAACCGCGACGCGAGGTCTCACCTGTCACACACTGTCCAGATCGTCGGTGCGGTGCGGCCTCGACCCTGTGAAACAAGGACAAACGGTGTTAAGAGCCGCATTACCGGCTTAGCCTCGAAAGATGGCTTCTGCACCAAGTGCTCCGGCTCGACGATCCCTCGCCGCTACCCAGGCGGCCTGGTCCCGCACCATCACGTTCCTCGCACCACGCTGCCGCACCGCCCTCGCCAACACCCGGACAGCCTGGTCTCGCACCATCACGTTCCTAGCACCACGCTGCCGCACCGCCCTCGCCACAACGCGGGCAGCCTCGATACGCGCGATCGCATTGTTCGTAACGCACTGGCGGCGCTTGGTCCCCTCGGCGCAAGCAGCACGCACGCGTCCACGGCACCGGCCGGCACACCAACGTGGTCCGAGCGACGAACCGCCCCCCGCCGTTGGAATCACCGAACTGGGCAGCCGGGTGTCGCAGATCGCCAAGCAGTCCGTAGCCAGCGACATCGAAGACGGCGAAGAAGCCTCACTGGCCGACCTGCTCGACGACGGCGAACACGCGCGGCAGCGCCAGTACTGATCGACCGCGGCGTCGAGTCAGCGGATGAGATCGTCGGGCACGCGCAGGTCCGGGTGCGTGTAGAGGTCCGCGACCGCTGCGGGTTCATCGGCCGCACACACAGCTGCGAGGGTGTCGAGCAATTCGTCGTAGCCCGCGTCGGTTCTGCCGTCGTACGCGTCGGTCATGCGGCCCCACTCGTCCCAAGGCAAGGTCTCGACCTTGTTGAGCGCGGCCAGGTCCTTGACCGCGTTACCGCGAATTTCCCCGGGTCCCCAATTCTCGGTTCCGTAGACGCCGAACCGCGCCGCGTCGAGGTCGCCCCGGCGATACCCCAGCCACGCCTCCCCCCGGTTAGGAACTGACCCGGCCGGAGATCCGCCGGGCGATCGAGCACCGCCTGGCCGAGGATTTCGGCGTCGAGGCGGATCCAGCGCTGCGAGTCGTCGTCGCGATACTCGGTGATCCAGTGATCCAGTCCCTGGCCGGGTTGGAAGTAGGTGGCGAACCCGCAGCGGACCCGTGCCGCGATGCCCCGATAACGCAGCAACGCGCAACTCAGGACCGCGAAGTGCCGGCAGGTGCCGACCACCGTTTGCCCGGCGGCCGAGCGGAACTCAGCGGCGCGGGATCGAGCCCGAGCAGCCGCGTGACGAGCTCGCGCGCCGGGCGGATCTGGTTCTCGGCAAAGCGTTCTTCGGCCAGACCAAGCTCGCGTGCATCCCCCGGCTGGATGACCAGCGACTGGACGGGCGCGCAGATGCTCACCGGATCGACCGCGAGTGTTTCGAGCGCTGCCAACGGCACCCCGGCCAGGTCGGTTATCGGGCCGGCCGCTGCATAGTCGACCACCACGTGCGGAGCATATGGCTGCACAGCGTCAACGATGCTTTGCGATAGGAGCTGAGCGAGGCACGCTTAGCAGCGTGGCTGGCGAGATCGAGTGGCTCGATTCGGGTGGCTGCTCCGCCGCGAACGAGGAGACGCTCGACGTGGGCGGCAAGTGGCCGGCTGCAGCGTGGCTCGCGCGAGTAACCCATTGGCCTTGGTGGCAACCGACGTTCCGCCCGATCGCCCTCGCGCCGGTCGCGGTGGTCGCAGTGCTGACCTTCGGGCCGTCGAGCCCAGGGTCAACTGACGCCGGTCACGGGGTGACCACGTACCGGATCTGCATGATCTCCGAACCGGCCGCTGCGGACACCGCGCCGGCCGCCCGCAATCTGCCCGGCAGCCTGCTCGCCGAGCAGGTGCAGCACCTCCCGCGCGGTGGCCTGTGCATGCGCGTTGCTCGCGTCGGCGGTGAGGGTGGAACCCCGTGAAGCCGTTCCCCACACTTGGGCAGCACGTATCCGCGCCCTGGTGATGAATGGAGACCGCTTCACCCAGTCAGGCTGCTGGATGCTGCGCGCGACCCGCGGAACGGCCGCTGCCAGCGTGTCGCTGAAGGTCGCGCAATGAGCCTGGCGATTGATCGTGCCGGCCGCAATCAGGTGTTCGTTGCGACCCACCAGGCGGCGATCTGCGCCCGCGAGCGCACCCCGAGTCGGATGCGGATGCGCTCGACGTGCCCTTCCGCGGACCGTTCGTCGATGCCGAGCCGTTGGCCGATCTCGCGGTTGGTCAAGCCCTGCGTGATCAGCGCGGCGACCTCACCCTGACGAGTGGTCAGGTGCGGCGCCCTGCTGCGACGCAGCCCGGGCAGGCCGAGGAAGTCGCGAATCAGCGCGATCAGCACGTTGACATCGCCGATGTAGGGCAAGTGCGAACGCCCGGGCAGGAGCCGCAGCTGCGCGGCCGGGATGCCGGTCGCGACGAGTCGGGCCTGGTCGACCGGCGCGGCCCGGTCGTGTTCTCGGTGCACGACAAGTGTCCGAGCGCGCACCTTTCTCAGGCTGTCGGCAACGTCGATTCGGTAGCAGAGCGACAGTAGCTCCGCGGCGGTGGCAGCCGAAGACGCTTGTCGCTGGTAGGCGGCCAACGCGGACCGGGTGCCTGTCGACGCCTCGGGCGCGAAGATGTCGGTGAGCACGTCGGCGCCCAGGCCCCAGTGGCTGCGCACCAGCCCGACGACGTGTTCGCGCACCGCCGCGGGAGCGATATCTGCGCCGCGCGCCCATCCGCCGTAGAGCACCAGGCGATCCACCGCTTCGGGGTTCCGCGCCGCCCACTCGATCGCCACAGGCACGCCGAGCGAGCTGCCCATCACGTCGCACCGGTCCACGCCGGCCGCGGCAACGACCGCGGCGACGGTATCGAGCTCCAACCGCAGGGACGCCGTCACCTGCGCGGGCCCCTCGGACAGTCCGCACCCCGGCCGGTCGTAGCGAAGCACGGTGCGTCCCCGCGCGAGGCCCTCGAACAGCCGGCGCTCGGCCGGCAGCGCCCAGCTGAGTTCGAGGTGGCTCAGCCAGCCGCCGATAAACAGCAGCGGTGGCCCGTCGCCGGCTGTCGCATACGCCACCTTCGTGCCATCGGGCAGGCAGGTCGAGCCCAGCTGTTGTTCCAACTGGTCCTCCGTTCGACCTTGCCGAAAGTGGGGTATTTCCCCGCCTGACATACCGCCGCCGAGCCAACGACGCTAGTGCCTAATCGCGCTCACCTGGGTGGGCGTGCCGCACATACGCGAGGAGGACGAGGGTGACCAAGACGACCGAGGCAGCCGCCGGGGTAAGGCCGCGTGCCGCCGCGTCGGCCGGCTTCGCTGTCTTCGCCTATCTGGCCTTCATCGCGGTGTTCGGCTACGCGGTCATGTTCGTCGCGGGCGCCGGCGTGCCACGCACGGTCGACAGCGGCGGCCCGGACGCCGGCACCGTGCCTGCCGCGGTGATCGACCTGCTGCTGCTGGCCGTGTTCGCGGTGCAGCACAGCGTGATGGCCCGGCCCGGATTCAAGCGCCTCTGGACACGGCTCGTGCCGCAGCATGTCGAGCGATCCTGCTTTGTCCTCGCCGCCTCTGCGGCGCTGGCTCTGACGTTGTGGCAATGGCGACCGATCCCCGCCGTCGTGTGGGACGTCCACTCGGCGTGGGCGCGAGCCGTCCTCTGGGCGTTGTTCGGCCTCGGCTGGGTCCTCGTCGTCGCCATGACCTTCGCGATCGACCACCTCGACATGGTCGGGATGCGACAGGTCCGTCGGCATCTGCGCGGCGAGCCGCAAGCCGTACCGTCGTTTCGGCTTCCGTTGCCGTACCGACTCGTCCGGCATCCCATGATGAGCGGCTTCTTCCTTGCGCTGCTCGCGACGCCGGTAATGACCGCGGGACACCTGCTCTTCGCCGGTGCGAGTTGCGGGTACATCGTCGTCGCCGTCCGACTCGAAGAACGCGACTTGTTCGCGGACCTGCCGGAGTACCGCGACTACGCCGCAGGCACGCCCCGATTCTTCCCAAGACCGCGCCGGCGAACTGCGCCGAGAGGCGTGCGCGCGGCAGGAAGACCTGATCAACTTAGCGAGCCGCAGCCCACATCAACACGTCCTGCCGAGGTCAGCCGGTCCTGACGCTCGGGTCCAACGTGCGCTTGGCCGGCGGCTGGATCAGACCGCCCGCGTGGAGGGTCAGGAAGACGTCGACGATGTCCGGATCCAGCTGGCTGCCACGCGCCGAGCGCAGCTCCCGGCAGGCGTCCTCGGTGCTGCGCGCGGCGGCGTAGCTGCGGTCGCTGAGCATGGCCGCCCACGTGTTCAGGACACTGACCAACCGGGTCTCGACGGGTAGCTCGCCGGCCGGAATGCCGTCCGGATAGCCCCGCCCATCCATGCGTTCGTGGTGCCCGCGGATGATCGCCGCGACGTGCTCGTAGCCAGGGATGTCCTGGAGCAGTTGCGCGCCCTCGTCAGGATGGGTCCGCATGATCGCCCACTCGGCGGCCGTGAGCGCGCCGGGTTTGCTCAGGAGCTGATCCGAAATGGTGATCTTGCCGATGTCGTGCAGTCGCGCGGCAGTGATCGCGCGAGAGCGTTGCGTCGGGTCGAGGCCGAGGGCGTCTGCCAGTATCCCGGCCCACACGGCCATCGCGGCGCTGTGCTCGCCCGGGCCCATCCGGGCATCGACGACGTCGGCCAGATGGACGAGCGCGGTGAGTGATCCCGTGTCGACCGGGGGTGCCTCGGCCCGGGCGTTCGCCGCGACGACCCGATTGCGGCCGGCCTCCTTGGCCACGTAGAGAGCCCGGTCGGCCGCGCTGATGACCTGGTCGGCGGTCTTCGCGTCGTCGGGTACGGCGGCGGTTCCGAACGAACACGTGACCTCGACGTGGTAGCCGTCGTGGACCCGGATCGGCGCGTCGCCCACCGCCTGCCGGCAGCGTTCGGCGATCTCGAGCGCCACTTCGGCGTCCGCGCCGGGCAGAATTGCGACGAATTCCTCACCGCCGTATCGGGCGAGCACGTCGTGATCACGCAACGCGCCACGCAACCGTTTTGCCGCGGCCACCAGCACCGCATCGCCGTCCTGATGACCGTGCCGGTCGTTGACGGACTTGAAGTGATCAAGGTCGGCAACGATCAGCGCGACGGGCGTGCTGCTGCGCAGGGCCCGGTCGACTTCGAGTTGCAGTACCTCCTCGAAGAACCGACGGTTGTACAAGCCGGTCAGCCCGTCGGTGACGGCCAACCGCTGTTGCTCGCGCAGCGCGAGGTCCAGCTGCACCGAGACCTGCCGCTGGTCGGAGACCGACATCATGAAGCGGCCAATGAGGCCGAGCAGCACAATGGCGGCGCAACTGAGGATCAGTGGGCTGACGCCGTGCTCCACGGCAAGGTCGCCGACCGCCGCGACGGCGCACACCACACCGGCCAGGACGGGCGGGACGGCGACATCGTGACCGATCGGATCGACCTCGAGCTCGCGCTCGTTGTCACGCCGCGCGGCGAGCGCCGCGAGGCAGAGCAGCACGGCTTCCACCTGCCAGCCGACGTTGAGCCAGTCGCCGTCCACGTAGCTGTGCAGCGAAGCGAGGTAGGTGTACGCAGCATCGGTCACAGCGGACGCGGCAAACGCCGCGCCGACCAGCCACAGCGAGACCGGCAGATGCCGATGCCCGCCCACGCCGACCGCCAGCAGGGTCACGAGGATGACCACACCGATCAGCGGGTAGGCGATGCCGGTGGCGGTCGCGAGCGACCAGCCGTAGTCGAACTGCGGGGCGATCAGCAGTTGCCAGCCCAGTGCGCCCACACCCATGGCGGCGACGGCCGAATCAAGCAGCGCGCGAATCTTGCGTCGTCCGCTCGCCCCGGCGAAGCCGAGCAACAGCGCCAACGGCACGAGCAGATAGGACGACAGGTAGAACGCATCGGCAACCGACGGGAACGGGGCCGGCCGGTGCCAGCCGTAGGCATACAGGCCCCACGTGATCTCACCGGCGAGCCAGAGCGCGTTCGAGAAGACCAGGAGCAACCACATGCTGCGACGACGGCCGCGCACCCGGCGCAAAGCGCCGAAGGACAGCGCGCACGCCGTAGCGATGGGCACCAGGTAGACCACGTCGCCGACGAACTGTCGCGCGGAGGTCGCCGGCGCCGTCAGCGCCGTGGCAAGCGCGTATCCGGCAAGCCAGGTCGCCCCCAGCAGTGCTGCAACGCGAAAGGTTCTGTTGCCGGAGCGTGCCGACAGCGGCAGCGCCGAATTCGGCTGCTGCCCGACGGGTGCGCTCGACCACGCATCCAGAAGGATCATGGTCCCCCCGAGGGGCGAGGTGGGCGTCTGTCCCGTGCTAAATCGGCAGCGACAGCCATCCGCAGAGGCGTAATCCGACACCGAGGACCTTCGTCCCGGCGGTTGCACTACGTAGGTCCGACGGGCGGGCACCTGCGGGAATCGATCTGGCAGTGTGTGGTCATGGTGGAGGAGCGGATCAGATCCGCCGGGATCGCCGCGAAGGTGATGAGTGCCGACGACGCGGCAGCGCTGATCGAGCCGGGCGCACACATCGGGATGAGCGGGTTCACCGGATCCGGATATCCGAAGGCGGTGCCGGGCGCGCTGGCGCGGCGCATCACCGAGGCGCGCGAAGGTGGCGACCAGTTTCAAGTCAGCGTGTGGACGGGGGCGTCGACCGCGCCCGAGCTCGACGGCGCGCTGGCCGCTGTCGACGGCATCGATCTGCGCATGCCCTACCAGTCCGATCCGGTGAGCCGCGCGAAGATCAACGCCGGTGAGATGGAGTATCTCGACGTGCACCTGTCGCACGTCGCGCAGATGGTGTGGGAGGGCTTCTTCGGGCCGTTGAACGTCGCACTCGTCGAGGTCTCCGGAGTAACCGAGGAGGGCGAGCTCATCCCGTCGTCGTCGGTGGGCAACAACAAGACCTGGATCGATCAGGCCGACAAGGTGATCCTCGAGGTCAACGAATGGATGCCGCCCGGTTTGGAAGGCATGCACGACGTCTATTACGGCACCGCGCTGCCGCCCGACCGCAAGCCGATCCAGATCCTGGGCCCGGCCGACCGCATCGGCGTGCCGCACCTGCGCTGCCCGTCGGAGAAGATCGTCGCGGTCGTGCGCACCGACGCGCCGGACCGCAATGCTCCGTTCAAGCCCGTCGATGAGGCGGCCCGTCAGATAGCCGGGCACCTGCTGGATTTTCTCGCCCATGAGGTGCAGCGCGGACGGCTGCCCCGAGCGCTGCTGCCGTTGCAGTCCGGTGTCGGCAACGTCGCGAACGCGGTCCTTGCCGGCCTCGACGACGGACCGTTCCGGCCACTGAGCGCCTACACCGAAGTCATCCAGGACGGCATGCTGCAACTGCTGCGCTCCGGCACGATGGCCGTCGCCTCGGCGACCGCGTTCTCCCTCAGCCCGGAGGGCATGGACGCGTTCACTGCCGAGATCGACGACCTGAGGCAGCGGATCGTGCTCCGCCCGCAGGAGATCAGCAACCATCCGGAGGTCGTTCGGCGGCTCGGCTGCCTGGCGATGAACGGGATGATCGAAGCCGACATCTACGGCAACATCAACTCCACGCATCTGATGGGCTCGAGCATGCAGAACGGCATCGGCGGATCGGGTGACTTCGCGCGCAATGCCTACATCTCGATGTTCCTCACGCCATCGACCGCGAAGGGCGGCGCGATCTCCTGCATCGTGCCGATGGTCAGCCACGTCGACCACACCGAACACGATGTCCACGTGATCGTCACCGAACAGGGACTCGCTGACCTGCGCGGTCTCGCGCCGCGGCGCCGCGCCAAGCAGATCATCGACAACTGCGCCCACCCGGACTACCGACCGGCGCTGCAGGACTACTTCGACCGCGCCCTGACGGCGTCGTCCGGGCGGCATACCCCACACCTGCTCGACGAATCACTGTCGTGGCACGCCCGCTATCTGCAAACCGGAACCATGCGCGGATAGCGTCGTTGCCGGTCGGTCCGGCGCGAGCACCCGGTGATCACCTTTCCTCCGCTGTGCACGCTTCGAGGAGACGGAAGCGTTCCTGAGGCAGGAAACGTGATCCATTCGAGGCCCGGGCAGGGCTACAGCACGCGGAAGACCGTGTAGCTGAGCGTGCCGTCGCTGAACCGCATCGCCGCAGCACGCTTGCCGTATTCGCGGTCGGTCATGGCGCGAAACTCGTGCTCGTCGTACTCGGAAAGCTCTGCATAGCGATACACCAGTCGCACGGTATTCATCGGTCCGGACAGACCGAGCAGTACCTGTGGGACGGCGTAGCCGTGCTCGCCCGCGCAAGCGCGATAGCGCTCCACGGCCTCGGCGAAGTCCGGCAGACGTCCCGACTCCACTCGGCCCTCGACATGCACCTCGACTGACATGCGACAAGCCTTTCATCGATTCGCTCGGTGGCACGCCGCGCGGTCGTAGAGTTCCGACGGTGGAGTTGATCTCGCCCCGAAAGGTCGAGCCGGGCGACAAGGTGGCTGTCCTGTCACCGTCGTTCGCGGCGCCGGCGGTCGCGCCCGCCGTACACGACCAGGCGTTGCAGCGGCTCGAAGCCGTGACCGGGCTGCGTCCGGTGGAGTTTCCGACAACACGCAAGCTCGGCGCCTCGGCACGCGACCGTGCCGAGGATGTCAATGCGGCGTTCGCGGATCCCGAGATTCGGGCGGTGCTTGCCACCATCGGAGGCGACGATCAGATCACCGTCATCCGGCATCTCGATGCAACCGGCATCGCTGATGACCCCAAGCCGTTCCTGGGATACAGCGACAACACCAATCTGCTCAATTGGCTCTGGACGAACGGCGTCGCCGCCTTCTACGGCGGCTCGACGCAGGTTCATCTCGGGCCGGGTCCCGGCGTCGACCCGATCCACGAGCGCTCCCTGCGGGCCGCGCTCCTCACGGGCGAAACCATCGAGCTGATCGAGCCGGGCGAGTCGGAGGACTTCGGGCACGAGTGGACCGGCCCGCGCGCGCTGACCGAATTCGGTGAACGGGAGCCGACCGAGTCCTGGGTGTGGGCCGGGCCGGCACGCTCGATCACCGGCCGGACATGGGGCGGCTGCATCGATGTACTCCAGCAGATTCTGACCGCCGGTCGGTTTCCTAACGACTCGACCGTGCTCGACGGCGCGGTACTTCTCCTCGAGTCTTCCGAGGAACTGATCCCGGCGCGGGAGTTCGGCCAGATACTCAGATCATTCGGCGAGCGCGGCATTCTGAGCGCTGTGCGCGCCGTCGTCGTCGGGCGTCCTCCGACATCAGACTTCACTGTCCGGCCGTCGTCGCAGGAGAGGCGGGCGAAGCGCGACGAGCAACGCGACACCGCGATCGAGTTCGTCAATCAGTACAACCCGGACGCGGTCGTCGTGGTCGGTCCCCCGTTCGGGCATACCCGACCGCAGTGGATCGTCCCCTACGGCGGCTTCATGACAGTCGATGGCGCGAACCGACGCCTGTTTGCCGACTACAGCTGACGGCACCACGATCAGCCGAATCCCCTCCCGCGGGAACCGCGCTCAGTCGTTGTCGGATTGATAGGTGATCCCGATGCAGATGTCATAGGGATCGAAGCTCACCGCGTAGTGGTAGCCGGTGACCGGGTTGGGCTTCAACCATTGACGCAGGCAGCCACCGCCGGTGATTGCGCCGATCGAGTTCGGCGGGCCGACGACGTTGATGATCTCTTGTGCGGGTCGGCCGCTGAGAGTGCCCAGCCTGGCGAATCGCGCAGGCACGTCCCACGCTCGCCGCGCGTCGTCCGGAACCGGTCCGGGGTATGGCCGCTCGTTCCAGATGCAGTCGGCGGGCAGCCGGTTGCGCTCGCCGATCGGCTGGTGCGGGTCGAACTGCGCGGTTGGCGTGGGTAATGTCGCCGCGATCAAGTCGGCTCGGGGTGTCGCGCATTCGGGGCAGGATTGCTGATCAATGTTGAGCCGTCGGCTGCAGCCGGCGCAGAAGTAGTCTGATGATCCCATGCCAGGGCCTTCCCTCACTCCCCCCGTTTCGACTGACTGTCGCGAGTGCTAGTTCAGGTGCTCAGTGATGACCTCCGACGGTGTTCGGCGGCGCGCGGCGGGCGCTTGCGGGGCTCGTCCGACGCGCAGTAGCAGCTGCGGATATCCGGACAGCGCGAGTCCCTCGCGTAAGCGCTGCTGACTTCCGCGCAGTTCGACGACCTGGCCGATGGGGCTCGCCCACAGCCCGGTGGCGGTCAGCTCCAGCCACACCAGTTGGAGCGCCTCGCCGGCCCGCAACCACGCCTTCGGCTCGTCTGCGTCGGTGCAGAGTACGAACACGCACTCGTCGCCCAGCGCGACCGCGGAGGGCAGCCAGCCCATCGCGCGTAGGTCGAACTGTCGCACCGGAGCGCCGGGAAGCTGCGCCGCACCGTGGCCGGCATAGGGGACGCAGGCGGCGTGCACTCCGTCGAGGCGAGCCGGGTCGTCGGTTGTCCAGTCGAGCAACTCCTTGAGGTACTCCGAGTCGGTTGCCTCGAACCGGGCCGCCTGGGTGAGCAGCTCGGCCAGCAACCGGCGTTGTTCGGGAGCCTGGATGCGGACGAGCTCGACATCTTCGCTGCGAGCGACGGCTGCCAGCGCGGCCGCCTCGTCGTCGGAGACCGGCGCACCGAGGAAGCGTCGCCGGTTGGTACGCCGCCGCCCAATCGCGGCGGCCAGCCTCGCGCTCGCGTCGATCGGCCGCGCGGCCCCGACGCCCAACCGCGCCACGGCGTTGTGCAGGCCGGGCGTCGGTATGCGCTCGACCATCGGCTGATAGCCGGCGGCCGCGATCGCCACCCGCGCGTTGCCGAGTGCGCAGCCGCAGCTGATCAGCAGTTGCCGCCCGCGCGGATCCAACACCGGCAGGCGACGCGACAGATCCAGGCAGATGTCGAGCCGCTGCCCGGTCAGCATGAACCGCCACGGTTGCGTGTTGTGAATCGACGGCGCCTTGAGCGCCTGCTCAGCGGCGTGCCGGAGCAGCGCCATCGTTGCCGACTCGAACGCGGCCGATGTCGTCGAGTGCATCGCGCGCCTCCCCCGATCGGTCTGTAATCCAGCATCGAGCCCGGCGCACGAGCCGCACAGATGCCCAACGACCTGACCTGGGCGGGACATGCGCAACGTCGACGTTCTCGATCCGCCGCGGCGGCGGGACCGCGAACAGCCGGCCTCGCCGGGCCAAGCGGGTGCCGAAATGTCCAGACATGGCGGGACCTAGGCCCCTAACCGCTGCCCGCGCCACCGCGCAGGCTCGGCGTGCGGGGATGCCGAGTTCTCCGCCCAGCTATTGCGTCGCAGCACGGGAGGAGACGCGATATGGAACGAAACCCGACGGGGCAGTCCGTTCGCATCTTCCTGCTCGATGACCACCATGTGGTGCGGCACGGCATCGCCGAACTGCTCAACGCCGAACCAGACTTCGAGGTCGTCGGCGAGGCCGGCACGGCTACCGAGGCGCTGGCCGGCATCCCCGCGATCCGACCGGACGTGGCCGTCCTCGACGCGCGATTGCCCGACGGCGACGGGATAGACGTGTGCCGGCGGATCCGCTCGACGCTCCCGCAGACCTACTGCCTGATCCTGACCTCCCACCACGACCCCGACGCAATGCTCGCGGCCGTCCTCGCCGGCGCCTCCGGCTATCTGCTCAAAGAGGTCCGCACCTCAGGCCTGCTCGATGCGATCCGGCAGGCCGCGGCCGGCCGGTCTGTGCTCGACCCCGCCGTCATCACCCGGGCAGTAGAGCAGGTTCGGCTCGGCACGCCGGCCGAGCGACGCCTCGCCGGGTTGACCAACCGCGAGCGCGAGGTCCTCGACCTGCTCGCCGAGGGTCTGACCAACCGGGAGATCGGCAAACGGCTCTCCCTGTCCGAGAAGACGGCCAAGAACACCGTCTCGAGCCTGCTCCACAAACTCGACCTGCAACACCGCACCCAAGCCGCCCTGCTCGCGGCCGAACTGCGCGACCCGCACAGGCCCCGGATGCCCTGACGGCAGGATCGGCGTTACGCAGCGGCGGCGGGACGCATCATGTGGGCCGGCAAATGCTCGCGCGAGCGCTGCGCCGGCAGCGTCACCTCGGCACGACCGCAGTTGGTGCACACGCGCAGCCCGTACCGCGTCGGGTAGTCCCGCGTCTCCCACGCGTGCTCGTCCGCACTGCATCCCGACTGAAACCGGCGGCCATGTCGAATCGCTGTCATGCACGGCTGATACCCGATGGCGCCCGCTGTTGAAACGCCGCGGCCGCAATGCGGCTGCGTGGTTGATGACCGGCCGAAAACGGGTAAAAGGTATATAACGAACGGGTAACGACGCCGGTTGGCTCAGCGAACTCCGCAGCGGCGGCAACGACGACCCGTGCGCCGGAAGGAGCATCACGGTGCGGGCCGGACGTCTGCTCTGTTACCCGACTCGGTCGGCGCGAGTGTGCGCGCTGCTGGCCGGCGCGGCGGTGCTTGCCGGCGCCACGATCCTCGCGGTGCTGCACGTGCTGCCGGCCGATCGCAGAGTCGATCCGGTATCGCAGCCGCTGAGCGAGTTCGCGTTCATGCCGTACGGCTGGTTGTTCGACGTCGCGGTGTCGGCGCTGGCCCTCGGCTTGCTGCTGCTCGTCGGCGCACTCGTCCGCGGCAGATGTCTGACCGGGCGCGCACCGGCGCGCGCCCTGCTCACGATTTGTTCGCTGAGCCTGATCCTGATCGTGGTGTTCCCGGAGCATGAGCCGGACGGCGCGGTCCGGATCGCGGGCCGGATCCACTGGGTGGCGACGATGCTGGCGTTTGGCGGGCTGACCGTTGCCCCGGTCCTGTTGGGTTCCCATCGCGCCTCGGTGTGTTCGCGACTGACCACGCTCGCCCGGCGGCTTTCGGTCGGCTCCGGCCCGTGCTTGCTCGTCGTGTTGGTAGCCAGCCTGCTGCAGTACGAGACGCGGTCAACGGTGCCCGCCTGGTCGTTCGGTGTTGCTGAACGAGTGCTGGTGACCTTGGAGTTCGCCCTGGCCGGTGTGCTCACCGCCTGGGCGTGGCGTGGCTGCGCGTGCGACCGCGCCCATCTCGTGGCATGCGAGACACCACGGGATGCCGAGCAGGCATCCGCATCGATCGAGACGCTCCCGGTTCGCCCGGCCGACCACGACTCTGACGTCGAGCCTGCCCCCCGCCTCATCGCCTGAATCAACCGGTGCCGCGGGCGTTGCCTTGCCGGCCGATCGCTACGAGGATCGGGGCGCGACCCATCAGCCGGAGGGGGACGACCATGCCGCAGGCGGAGGTGGACGGGCTCACGATCAACTACGAGGTGCAGGGCACGGGCGAGCCGCTGCTGCTGATTCCGTACACCTCCGCGGACCACGCGTGCTATGCATTCCAGCTCCCGGCCTACACCGAACACTTCAGCTGCATCGCCGTTGACCTGCCGGGCACTGGTGAGAGCGACAAGCCGCCCGGGCCCTACTCGACCGACGGCTACGCCGACCAGGTCGCCGCCTTCCTCGGCGCAATCGGGATCGGACAGGCGCACGTGGCCGGCATGTCGCTGGGCGCCGCGGTGGGTCTGCACCTGGCCGCCCGGCATCCGGGCCGGGTGCGCTCGCTGTCGGTGCACAGCGGATGGCACACCAGCGACAACTATCTGAAGGCCATCGTCGAGCAGTGGCGCACGTTCGCCGGTGCGCTGCCGACCGTGGCAGACGTAGTCATCCAGGCCATCTTCCCGTGGTGCTTCACGCCGGAGATGTATGCCGACCGACCGGAGTTCGTCGACACGCTGGTGGACTTCGTGCGCAGCCGTCCGGCGCAACCGGTCGAGGCCTTCACAGCTCAGCTCGACGCGGTCGTCGCACACGACGCGAGCGCGGCGCTCGGCGAGATCACGGCCCCGACGTTAATCACCTTCGGCGCACGAGATGTCGTTTGCTCAACTCGCTTCGCCGAGCCGCTGCACAGCGGGATCGCCCACAGCGAGCTGGTGGTCTTCGATCATCTCTCGCACGCCGGCATGCACGAGGATCCCGACGCGTTCAACAGCGCCACCCTCGACTTCCTGGTGCGTCAGCGCTCCTGACGACTCAGCAGGCCGGCTGCCGGAGATCCCCCCACGAGATGAGGGTGATGCCGGCCGTACCGTCCTCATTCGCAGCGACCGCCAGTAGCGCACTCTCTCCGGTCCGCAGGTCGACGCCGGGATCGGGCACGCCCATGAGGCTGGGCAGCACCGCACGCAGGTTGGCGCCGTGCGCACACACCAGGGCCGGACGTGGATCAGCCAATGCGGCGACGGCAAGGAGTCCGGCCCGGATGCGTTCGCTCAGCTCACGCCCGCTCTCTCCACCGGGGAACCGGGCATCGAGGTCGCCGGCGCGCCACCGGTCCACGACCTCCGCGTAGGTCGCCCATGCAGCGTCATCGTTTCGCCCGTCGAGCTCACCGACGTTGAGCTCGCGTAACTCGTCCATTCGGGCGGCGATCGGTAACCCGAGGTACTGACCGACGATCTCTGCAGTCTGGACGGCGTGCCGCAGCGGGGAACACACCAGCACCGCGTGCTGATCGTCGCTTATCCGCACCCGTTCGCCGATGCGGTGTGCCTCGGCGATGCCGGACTCGGTCAGCTCACCGTCGAAGACCTTGAAGGAGAGCGTGCGGGTCACGTTCGCGACGTTCTCGCCATGCCCCACCCACTCGACAAGCATCGTCAGCAGCCTAGGTGTCGGCGGCGGGCTTGAGCGAGCCCGCAATCAGCGCCGCCAGCGCCAATCCCACTGCCACCGCGGTGAGCGCGTGTTGCACGCCGAGCAGCTGACCGAGGGAACCGATCAGCGGCGGGCCGCCGAGGAACGCGCAATAGCCGATCGAGGCGATGACGCTCACCCGAGCGGCCGAGCGTGCCGGGTCGTCCGCACCGGCGCTCATTCCGACGGGAAAGCCGAGGCAGGTTCCAGTGCCCCACAGAAGCGTGCCGACCAGGGCTAGCGCGATGGCGTTGCCGAACACGAACAGGGCGAGCCCGGTGATCGCTACGAGGGTGGCGGCGCGCACGACGGGCACCCGGCCGTATCGGTCGAGCAGCGCCGGTCCGAACCATCGCCCGGTGGTCATCGCGGCCAGGAACACGGCGAAGGTCAACGTGCCGACCGTGGCCGAGGCGTGGTAGCCGTCGATCACGGCGACGCTGACCCAGTCGCCGGCGCTGCCCTCGGCGAACGCGAAGGCCAGCACAACGGCGCCGATGAGCAGCGTGCGCCGCTCCGTCCACGCTGCCCACGCGTGGGCCGGTCGGGCCGGCTCCGCTGGTTCGGCAGCGATGTCGCGGTCGGGAAGAAACCGCTGCACACCGAGCGCGACCGAGACCGCTACCGCTACGGCGACTCCGGAAAGGTGCGCGCCGACAGGCACCTGCCAGGCCACCATGGCGGTGCCGACGAGCGCGCCGGACACGGTGCCCACACTCCAGCCGGCGTGGAAGCGCGGCATGATCGACCTGCCCAGGTGGCGTTCGACGAGCGCGCCTTGGACGTTCATCGCGACATCCCAGGCGCCGTTGGCGAAGCCGAACAGCAACAGGCCGACGACAAGCACCGCGACCCCGGACAGATACCCCACGGCCATGATCGCCATGCCGATCCCGACGAACACCGCCGTCACCGTCACGGTGCGCCGCGAGCCGAACCGGTGGACGATTCGGCCGGACAGCGGTAGGGCAATCACCGAACCGGCGGCGATGAAAAGCAGGACGTAGCCCAGTTCAGAGGGCGTCAGGTCTAGCCGGTCACGCACCTGCGGGATGCGCGCGGCCCAGTTCGCGAATGCGAACCCCGAACCGAAGAACGCGACGTACGTGGCGCGCACGGCGGCGCGAACCGCGGCTCGATCGGGCGCGGCACGGCGTTCAGCCGCGTGAGCCATCGTGCTGGACCTGCTTTCGTCGTCGACCGAGGACGCCGGCGAGCCGGTGACCTTCGTCCCTTCCCCGCACGCACGGCGACGCGCAGACTGTAGATCCATTTGGCGACGGCGCGCGCCGCAGCACGCCGCAATCGCCAAGATGATCACGGGGGCTGATCACTATGCGCGTTCGCTGTCGAGTAGTTCGATGACGCCAGACCTGGCCGGCGCGAGGCGACAGGGCGCCGCGCTCCGTGCTCACCCGGCCGGCCGTGGCCGTAACCGCGGACGTTCGCACCTTGTGCTCTTGCCCCCGCCCCCCGCCGAGTCGCTCGACACCACAGACCCGGAACCGATGCACAAAGACGCGGCACCGCCGTCGCCGGGGCAGTGGGCGATGTGGGCGGGCATCGAGCGCCGTACCCGACCTGCGAGCGCGCACCCCGTCGAGACCTTGTACTGCAGTCTCAGCGCAGACATCCACTTCCCGAGTCGACGCGGGCACGCCGTGCTGATGCCCGTGCTGGTGGCCGAGGACCCCGAGGGCCAGTACTGGGGCTGGCTGACCGACGAGGCGATAGGCCCGACCCTGGTCCAACGGCAGAAGCAGGATCTCGAGCGAATGCTGCCGGCCCCTCCGGACTCCGAACGGTGGGCCCGGCGCGGGCGGGTAGTCCGCCTCGCGATCAAGCCACTGACCGACGACTGAGCGCCGACTGACTCCGCAACAGCCCCTTCGGAAGCCGCGCGGCTGCCCCGATTAATGGCGCAAAGTACGGTCCGACCGATATGTCATGATGGCATTGATCATGACGATGGGCGGGCCAGCATGACTGACTTCGATCACACCAGCCTGGCCGACGCTGCGG
>DASQSE010000078.1:0-46005 GCA_035642535.1 Jatrophihabitans sp.
CCGCGCGTAGCGCTGCGCGGGGTCGTGTCGCAGGCCGGCGTGCTGGCGCTGGCCGACTGCGCCCGCGAAGGCGTCGGCCAGACGGCCGCGCAGGACCTGATGGGCGGCGGACCCGACGACCTGCCGGAGGAGTACCGGCTCGCCGACCCCATGGCCGCCGTGCCGCTCGGCGTGCCCGTGGTCTGCCTGCACTCGCGGGCCGACGAGGCGGTGCCGTTCCGCTACAGCGAGCGGTACGTGGCCGCGGCGACAGGGGCGGGCGGCGACGCCGTCCTGCGCGAGACGCACGGAGACCACTTCACGCTCATCGACCCCGCCTCCCCCGACTGGGCGGCCGCCGTCGAGGCGCTGCCCGGACTCCTGGGGTGACGGGATTGTTCTCACCCGCCGACCGGGAGCGGGTCACGGCCGCGCTGCTCGCGCGCGCCGAGGCCCATCCGTCCGTCACCGGGGCGGCGTTCACCGGGTCGCACGCGCTCGGGGCCGCTGACCGGTGCTCGGTTGCCCGTTCGCGGGACCGAGAACGTGGCGCTAGGCGGCCACGAGCGCATCGGTGAGAGCATCGATGCCGGACAAGTTGGCGGCCAGGTCCGCGGTGAGGTGGTGGCCGGCAGCCTGTGCGGCGGGGGCGTAGTAAGAGACTTTCGTCTGGTCGCCGTCGGCCCAGATCAGCACCTTGAGCGGCAAGTCAAGCGCGGACAGCGGCGCGGCGTCCATCACCGGCGTGCCCGCCTTGGGACTGCCGAAGATAACCAGCGTGGTTTCGCGCAACGTGAGCCCCGCCTGGCGGGCCTCGGCCGCCTGGTCGATGACGGCGAACAGCCTCATGCCCTTCGCGTTGATCATCGCCGTGAGCTTGTCAGCCGTCTCGCGCACCGACCGCGGACTGAGCTTGGTCACTACATCAGCCTCGGCGTTGGTCATGGTGGATCCCCCGTCCGTGTTTTCGGTGTTTCTATTGTTTTAAGCGTCTTTGGTGGTTTTATTGCATCCGGCGCTTCGTTCCGGCCGCGCCGCGGAGCGCCCGCACATGGCCGCCCCGACGCTGAGTGGGCGGTGCCTCTGCTCAAGATCAACATCCTGGTATACCAAGCGTCACGCCGTTGCCCGTTATGCGGCTTTTGCCCCCATGGTTACTCACCAGTTCGTATACCAGGCTGCTTAACAGGTGCGTGACGGGCGTCACACGCTGGAACGGATCGCCCACAGGTCAGGGAAGAACGGCTGGAACAGCGTGCCGCGCAGGTAGTCGGCGCCGGTCGAGCCGCCGGTGCCCGTCTTCATGCCGATGATCCGCTCGACCATCTTCACGTGCCGGTACCGCCACTCTTGGACGCCCTCGTCGATGTCGACGAGGGCCTCGCAGACCTCCCCAGGCGTGGACGCGTCCGCGTAGACGCTGACCAGCAGCGCCTGGACGCGCTCGTCGCCCTCCCACGGCAGCCTCGGGTCCCGGTCCAGGACGCCGTCGAGCACGGAATAGCCGGACGCCGCCAGGTAACGCAGCAGCGACCCGAACACCGCCGGTCGCGCCACGATCCGTTCCAGCTCCGCGTCCATTACCGAGCGCGAGAAGCCGCGGCGGCCGAACACCGCCTCGATGTAGCGGAACTGGTAGGACTGGAACCCGCTCGAGCCGCCCAGGTTCGGACGGAAGCTCGCGAACTGCTGCGGCGTCATCGTCTCGAGGATGTCCAGCTGCCCCACCACGGTCTTGAGGATCTTCGCGATCCGGTGCGCGGTCGCCTCCGCGCCCGCGCCGTTCCCGGCCTCCAGCCGGGACTGCAGCAGCACGGCCTCGTGCAGGATCTCCTTGAACCACAGCTCGTACACCTGGTGGATGATCACGAACAGCAGCTCGTCGTGCTTGTCCGTTCGCGGCGTCTGGCACGACAGCAGGTCATCCAGCCGCAGGTACGACCCGTAGGTGAGCTCCTCCGTCGACGATGACGATGACGATGACGATGACGTCATGGCGTCCTCCTCCGCAGCGCGCCGCGGACCCCCGCGAGCGACCCGGCCAGCAACCCCCCGGCGACCAGCGCGGTCGCCCGGTCCTGGCGCTTCATCCGGCCCCGGATCTCCGCGTAGGGGACCGTGCTGAACGACACGAGCTCGTACTGGGACACGTACGTGCCCGGCAGCCGCCGCTCGAGGAAGTGACGGCCGGCCGTCACCGCCTGGAACACCTTCGAGTTGACCCTGTCGCGCATCTCGACGAAGTTGTCCAGGGCCATCTCCGCGATCGCGTCGCAGTTGGCCTTGCGCCGGGACTGATAGCGCGACAGCGCTTCCGTCCAGTCCCCGCCAGTCTCCGACAGGCAGCGGTCGATCTCCACGCAATCCTCCAGCGCGCAGTTCGCGCCCTGCCCGTAGAACGGGACGATCGCGTGGGCCGCGTCGCCGACCAGCGCCAGGGTGCCGCCGGACCCGGAATGCACCCAGGGCCAGCACCGGATAGTGGCGAGGGCGCCGACCGGGTTGAGCGCGAAGTCCTCGGCCAGGGTCGGCATCAGGTCAACCACGTCTGGATAGACGGCCGCGAAAAGCGCGCGTACCGACGACGGCGACGTCAGCGCCGCGAATTCCTCGCCCGTCCAGAACAGCGTGCAGGTGAACGACTTGTCCAGGTTCGGCAGCGCGATCATCATCGACGAGCCGCGCGGCCAGATGTGCAGCGCGTCCGGGTCGAGCGCGAAGTCGCCGTCGCGCGCCGGGATGGTCAACTCCTTGTAGCCGTGCTCGAGGTAGTCCTGGCTGAGGTCGAAGCCCTGCCGAAAGGTGACCGCGCGCCGCGCCGCGCTGTACGAGCCGTCACTGGCGAGCACGATGCCGGCCCGCGCCTCCGTCGTGCCGACCGGCGTCTCGAAATGCAGCCGGCCGGAGCGTGCACCGTCGAGATCGAGTTCGGCCAGTCGGTGCTCGAATCGCACCGACACTCCTTTGCTCTGCTCAGCGGTGTCGAGCAGGGTGTGGTTCAGCTCTGCGCGGCTGATCGAGTTGATCGCGCGCTGCCGGTCGGCGCTGTACGGCCGGAAGCTCTGCCGGCCACTGGCAGTTTGGATCGGATGCACCATCCGCCCGTGCATCGGCAGCGCCCGTTCGAGCGCCTGGTCGCGCAGCCCGACCCGCTCCAGCGCGTCCAGCCCGCGCGCGGACACCGCGAGGTTGATCGACCGGCCGCGCTCGGCGCCGGCCACCCGCGGATCGGGACGTCGCTCGTAGAGCGTCACGGGAATGCCGCGCCGGCCGAGCAGCGTGGCCAGCAGACAGCCGGCGAGCCCGGCGCCGACGATCGCGACCTCATCCACGGTCGAGCACCTCGGCCAGCGCGCGGGCCGCGCGCCAGCAGTCGTGGAAGGTGCAGTAGAAGGGCGCGGGCGCGAGCCGGATGACGTCCGGCTGCCGCGCGTCGGCGTAGACGCCATGGTCGCGGCGCAGCGCCGTCGACACCTTGCCGGCGTCCAGGCCGGAGCTGCGGACCGAAAGCTGCGCACCGCGCCGCTCCGGGTCGCGCGGCGTGATGACGTCGAACGCCCGTCCGTCGGCAACCTCGTCCAGCAGCTGCTCGAGGTAGCCGGTGAGCCGGACGCTCTTCGCGCGCAACTCCGCGATGCCGACCGCGTCGAACAGCTCCAAGGACAGCAGCACCGGCGCCATCGCGAGGATCGGCGGGTTGGACAACTGCCACGAGTCGGCGGTGTCGACCGGCGTGACCACCGGACCCATCTCGAAGCGGGTCGCCGGATCGGTCGACCACCAGCCGGCCAGCTTGGGCAGCGCCCGGTCGGCGAGGTGCCGCTCGTGCACGAACGCGCCCGCAACGGCGCCGGGCCCGCTGTTCAGGTACTTGTACGAGCACCACGCGGCCCAGTCCACGTCCCAGTCGTGCAGCCGGCTGATGACGTTCCCGGCGGCGTGCGCGAGATCCCAGCCGACCACGGCGCCCGCGGCGTGCCCGGCGGCGGTGATCGGTGCGATGTCCATGAACTCGCCGCTGTAGTAGTTGACGGCGCCGAGCAGGACCAGCGCCACACTCGCGCCGTCACGCTCCAGATACGCGATGACGTCCTCGGCACGCAGCGCGGCCTCGCCCGGGCGTGGCGCTAGCCGTACGACCGCCTCGTCCGGGTCGTAGCCGTGGAACGCGGCCTGGCTGCGCACTGCATAGCTGTCCGACGGGAACGCCGAGTCCTCGATGACGATCTTGAAGCGCGTCGCGGTCGGCCGGTAGAAGCTGACCATCATCAGGTGCAGATTGACGGTCAGCGAGTTCATGACGACGACCTCGGACGGCAACGCGCCGACCAGTCGCGCCGTGGGCTCGCGCAACAACTCGTGGTAGGACACCCACGGCCGGGCCCCCTCGAGATGCGCCTCGACACCGAGCCGGGCCCAGTCGCCGAGCTCCTGCTGCAGCCGCGCGCGCAGCGTCTTCGGCTGGAGGCCGAGCGAGTTGCCGGCGAAGTAGGCCGCCTCGCCGTCCCCGTACGGCGGCACGTGGAATTGCTCGCGCAGCGTCGGCTGTTCGTCGGCCGCGTCGAGTGAGCGGGCGTGTTGTTCGTCCGACGTCATGCAGCGACCTTCCTGCCGAGGAACTCTTCGGCGTTGCCGCGCAACAGCTTCGCGCGGGCGTCCTCGTCCAGGAACGTCGCACGACGCACGATGTCGCCGGCCGGCCGCTCGCCGAGCGGGTACGGATAATCGCTGCCGGCCAGCACGCGATCGGTCCCGACCGTGTCGACCAGCAACCGCAGCGCCGGCTCGGCGAACACCACTGAATCGACGAAGAAGCGGCCGATGTAGCTCGACGGCGGCTGCGCCGAGGTGCCGATGACGTCCGGCCGGGCGTGCCAGGCGTTGTCGAGTCGGCCCAGCCAGTGCGCGAACGAGCCCCCGCCGTGCGCGAAGCAGATGCGCAGCGCCGGGTCGACCGCGTCGAACACCCCACCGAGGATCATCGCGAGCAGCGACAGATGCGTCTCGGCCGGCATGCCGACCAGCCACTGCGCCATCCAGCGGTCCATTCGCGGGTGGGACGGCATGTCCCACGGATGCACGAAGACCGGCGCCCCGATCGCAGCGGCGTGCTGCAGGAAGGTGACCACGCCCGGGTCGTCCAGATCGCGGTCGCCGACGTGGTTGCCGATCTCGACGCCGACGTGCCCCGCCGCAAGGCAGCGCTCGAGTTCGCGGCACGCGGCGTCCGGATCCTGCAGCGGTACCTGGCAGAACGGGATCAGCCGATCCGAGCAGGCGCAGATCTCCAGCGCGCGGTCGTTCATGATGGTCGCGATCTTCGTCGCCTGGCCCGGATCCGCCCCGTAGGAGAAGAACACCGGCGTGGGTGAGACGACCTGTACGTCCACGCCATCCACGTCCATGTCGGCGAGCCGCACCTCGGCGTCCCAGCAGTGCGCCCCGATCCGGCGGAACTCGCGGGCGCCGAGCATGATCACCGCCTCCTGCTCGGAGTCGATGCGCAGCCACGGCGCGCCCGGGCCGAGGTCCGGCCAGCCGAGCGGCACGTAGTGACTGTGGATATCGATCAAGCTCAGCCCTTGCCCGGGTGCAGGTGCCCGCAGTTCTTGCAGACGCGCGCCGCCTCGTCCTCGTAGAACGCGCTGAACACCGGCGGCAGGTCGACGACGATGTCCCGCACCTGCAGCTCGACCTCGTGGACGAGCGCGGCGCAGTTCGGGCAGTACCACTGGAACTTCTCGAGCACGCCCTCCTCGCGCACTCGCTCCATGACGAGGCCGATCGAGCCTGCCTCCGGGCGCTGCGGGGAGTGCGGCGTGTTGCCCGGCAGCAGCCAGGTGTCGCCCGGGCCGATCTGCACCGACTCCGGCTTGCCGTCGACCATCAGGTCGACGTGCATCGTGCCCTCGATTTGGTAGAACCACTCCTCGTACGGGTCGACGTGATAGTCGGTGCGCGCGTTGGGCCCGCCGACGATCATCACGATGAAGTCGTTGCCCACCGCCATCGTCTTGTTGCCGACCGGCGGCTTGAGCAGGTGCCGGTTCTCCTCGATCCAGTGCTGGAAGTTGATCGGCTCAAGGTTCACGGTGATCCCTCCGGGACGAAGGCGACGGCCTGGATCTCGATGAGCAGGTGCGGGTGCGGCAACTGGTGCACCGCGACCGTGGTGCGGGTCGGGCCCCTCTCGTCGAAGTACTCGGCCCAGACCTCGTTGTACCCGCCGAAGTCGTTCATGCTGACCAGGTAGGTGGTGGCCTGGACGAGGTCGCTGAGGTCGGCGCCGTGCGATTGCAGGGTCGCGCGGATGTTGTCGAGCACCGCGCGGGTCTGCGCTCGGATGTCGAGGTCAGTGGTGCCAAGTTCGTCCACGTCCGCACCGGCGATCGTGTTGTCGGGACGCCGAGCCGAGGTGCCCGACACGTAGACGTGCTCGCCCACTCGCTTGGCGAGCGGGAAGCGCCCCCTCGGTGTCACCGTCACCCGACGCCCCGCACGCTCGCGCTGCCGAGCCCGGCCACGTGCGCCGCGACGCGGTGCGGGCCGAACGGTACGGCGGCGGTCGCCGCGCCGGCCAGGATGACGTCGCCGGCGCGCATCGCGATGTCGTACTTCGCGGCCAGCGGGGCCAGCTCTTCGAGTGCGCGCAGCGGGTGGCCCAAGATCGCAGCGGTCGAGCCGACCTCCGCGTCGCTGCCGTCGACGACGAGCCGGACGGCCAGATCTGCCACATCGCGCATCGGCTGCCACTCCCCGACCACGAACGCCGCTGCCGAGGTGTTGTCGGCGATCACGTCCGCGAGGCTGAACCGGAAATCGCGGTAGCGCGAGTCGATGATCTCCAGCGCGGGCGCGACGGCGTCGACGCAGTCGGCGATGTCGCCATCGACGTCGCGGCCCAGTCTGAACGCGATCTCCGGCTCGATCCGCGGGTGGATGAAGCGGCCGAGGTCGACCTCGGTGCCGTCCGCGAGCTGCATCGCGTCGGTGAGCCGGCCGACGATGATCTCGGAGACGCCCATCTGCGCCATCTTCGCCTTGCTGGTGAAGCCGAGCTTGCACCCGACGAGGCGCTCGCCGCGCGCCAGCCGGTGCCCGACGAGCTCGCGCTGGATCCGATACGCCGCGGCGAGATCGGGCGCGAGGTCGAGCTGCTGGATGGCCGTGCGGTCGCGCTGCGCCGCATCCAACAGCTCAGAGTTGGATGCAGACATTCGTCGGCTCGGTGTAGAAGTCGAGTGAGTGCTCGCCGCCCTCGCGGCCGATGCCCGACAGCCCGACGCCGCCGAACGGCGAGCGCAGGTCGCGCAGGTACCAGGTGTTCACCCATGACATGCCGACGCGCATCCGCTGGGCGACGCGGTGGCCGCGGGAGAGATCGGTGGTCCAGACCGACGACGCGAGGCCGTACTCGGTGTCGTTGGCCAGCGCCACGGCTTCGTCCTCGGTATCGAACGGGACGAGCGCGGCGACCGGACCGAAGACCTCCTCGCGCATCGGCCGGTCGGCGTTCGTCAGGTCCGTCCAGAGCGTCGGCTCGATCCACGCGCCGCCGTCGAGTTCCGCGCCGAGCGACGGCACACCGCCCCCGACCAGCGTCTTCGCGCCGCACTCCTCGGCGAGCCGGTAGTAGCCGAGCACCTTCTCCCGATGCTCCTGCGAGATGAGCGGCCCGGTCGTCGTCGCATCGTCGTCCGGACGGCCGAGACGCAGGCCGCGAGCGCGCTCGGCGAGCCCGGCCGCGATGTCGTCGAAGATCGGCCGCTGGACGTAGGCGCGTTCCGTGCACAGGCAGACCTGGCCCGTGTTCGCGAACACCGATCTGCTGAGGCCGTCGAGCGTCGCGTCGAGGTCGGTGTCGGCGAAGACCAGGGCGGCGTTCTTGCCGCCGAGTTCGAAGGACACCGGCCGGACGCGCGGCGCGACGGCGCGCATGATCGACGCCCCGGTCGTGGATTCGCCGGTGAACGTGACGCCGTCGATGCCGGCGTTCTCGACGAGGAACTGCCCGGCCGAATCCGGCCCGAATCCGTGCACGACGTTGTAGCAGCCGGCGGGCAGGCCGGCCTCGTCGAGCACCTCGGCGAGCAGCGTCGCGCTGGACGGGGTCTCCTCGCTCGGCTTCACGACTACCGTGTTGCCGCACGCGAGTGCGGGCGCGACCTTCCAGGTCAGCAGGAGCAGCGGCAAATTCCAGGGCACGATCACGGCCACGACGCCCAGCGGCTTGCGCACCGCGTAGTTCAGCGCTTGCCGGCCGTTCGGCAGATCGGTCAGGAACGACGGCTGCCCGGCCGCGGCGACCGTGTCCGCGAACGAGCGGAAGTTGGCGGCGGCGCGCGCCACGTCCAACTCGCGCGCCTGCCGGTGCGGCTTGCCGGTGTCGGCGCATTCGGCGCGGACGAACTCCTCGAAGTGGTCCTCGATGCAGTCGGCCACTCGACGCAGGAGCGAGGTGCGCGCGTTGACCGCGGTGGCCGACCAGCCGTCGAGCGCGGTTCGGGCGGCCTGCACGGCGCGGTCTACGAGTGCGGCATCGGCCTCGTGGACGCGCGCGATGACCGTCCCGTCAACCGGGCTGATCTTGTCCCAGCATCGTTCGTCCGGCTCGACGTACGCTCCACCCACGAAGTTCCGGATCTGCCGCACGCTCACCCGGCCAGCCTAAATCCCCGTCCACCGGCCCGGTATCAGTTCAGGCGGCGGTGCGCAGCTTTGCGAGGCGATCCGGCTTCGGCCAGCGGACGTCGGTGGCCCAGCCCAGCTTCTCGAAGATCCAGATGATGCGCGCGGAAGTGTCGAGCTGACCGCGCAACACGCCGTGCCGCGCCGCGGTCGGGTCGGCGTGGTGCGTGTTGTGGTAGCTCTCGCCGAAGCTGAGGATCGCGAGCGGCCAGAAATTAGTGCTCTTGTCGCGTGCCTGGAACGGCTTGGCGCCGATCGTGTGGCACACCGAGTTGATCGACCACGTGACGTGGTGCAGCAGGAAGACGCGCACGAGTGACGCCCAGAAGAACGCCGAGAGCGCCGCGCCCCACGACATGTGGATGAGGCCCGCGATGGCCGGCGGCAGCAGCATCGACAGCGCCAACCAGAGCGGGAACAGCCTGTCGACGAGCTCGATGTCCTTGTCGCGCATCAGGTCGGGGGCGTACTTGTCGCGGTTGGTGTGGTTCTCGTCGAACATCCAGCCGAGGTGCGCCCAGCCCATCCCCTTCACCAGCGCAGGCAGCGTCTCGCCGTAGCGCCACGGCGAGTGCGGGTCACCCTCCTTGTCGCTGTTGGCGTGGTGCCGGCGGTGGTCGGCCACCCAGCGGATCACCGGTCCCTCGATCGCCATCGAGCCGGCGATCGCCATCGCGATGCGCAAAGGTCGGTTGGCCTTGAACGAACCGTGCGTGAAGTACCGGTGGTAACCGATCGTGACGCCGAGCCCGGACAAGTAGTAGAAGACGACGAACAGCACGACGTCCGTCCAGTTCAGGCCCCAGCCCCACGCCACCGGGATCGCCGCGGCAAACGCCAGGAACGGCACGATGACGAAGAGATAGAGCACGACCTGCTCGCCGGGCCGTTTGGTGCCTTCGAAGATCTGCTTCGGATCTGCTGCGGAGCGTTCGCCGACAAGCGTCATGAGTTGGAACTGTTCCTCACGTGAGGGAGCGGGTGGTTACGCCAACGTAACTTACGTGAGCGTAGCCAACAACAATGGGCGGGCAAGGCAACAGTGGGCATGAAATAGGCTGATGTCCTCCGTCCATACGAAATGGGGGATGGGGTAATCGGCAGCCCGCAGGCCTTTGGAGCCTTGCAGTCTCGGTTCGAGTCCGAGTCCCCCAGCAATCGTCTACCGGCAATGAAAGGTGTATGCCCAGGTGCCTGACTCGCCTATCGCGGTCATCGTCCTCGCCGCGGGCGAGGGCACCCGGATGAAGTCCCGCACGTTGCCGAAGGTTCTGCACGGCTTCGCCGGCCGGACGCTGCTCGGCCACGTGCTCGCCGCGGTCGATCCACTGGCTGCACAGCAGACCCTCGTCGTGGTCGGCCACCGCCGCGACGCCGTCACCGAGCACTTGCAGCACATCGCACCGGCGGCAACGGCGGTGGTGCAAGTAGAGCAGAACGGGACGGGGCACGCCGTCCGCCTCGCGCTCGACGCCGTTGCCGAAACGGCTACTGGGACGGTCGTAGTCGTGCCCGGCGACACCCCGCTGCTCACCGCCGATGTGCTAGCCGCCCTGGCGGCCGAGCACGCCGCGACCGGCGCCGCGGCCACCCTGCTGACCAGTGTCGTCGCGGACCCGACCGGCTACGGGCGGGTCGTGCGCACCGCTGACGGCACGGTGGCCAAGGTCGTCGAGCACAAGGACGCCGCGCCCGAAGCACTCGCGATCGCCGAGATCGCGACGAGCGTGTACGCGTTCGACCACGCGCTGCTGCGCGATGCACTCGGCAAGCTGACGAGCGACAACGCACAGGGCGAGGAGTACCTGCCGGACGTGATCGGCATCCTCGCCGGCGCGGGGTATCGCATCGGCGCCCTCGTCGCACCGGCCGACACGACAGCGGGCGTGAACGACCGCGTCCAACTCGCCGCGGCGCACCGCGTCTACAACGCGCGACTGCTCGAGGCACACATGCGCGCGGGCGTTACGGTGATCGATCCGGCCACCGCCTGGGTCGATGCCGACGTCACGATCGAGCCGGACGCAACGCTCTGGCCGTCCGTGGCACTGCACGGCGCGACGCGCGTCGGCGCGGGCGCCTCGATCGGCCCGCAGGTCACGCTCACCGACACCACGGTCGGCGCACAGGCCTGCATGTCGTACACGGTGGCGGTGCGGGCAAAGGTCGGGGCGAACGTCACCGCCGGGCCGTTCGCCTACCTGCGGCCGGGCACCGTCCTCGCCGACGGCGTGCACATCGGCACGTACGTCGAGTTGAAGAACGCCGAGGTCGGCGAGGGGACGAAGATTCCGCACCTGAGCTACGTCGGCGACGCGACGATCGGCGAGCACTCCAACATCGGCGCTGCCACGGTCTTCGTCAACTACGACGGCGTCGCGAAACACCAAACGGTCATCGGCAGCCACGCCCGCACCGGTGCCGACAACATGTTCGTCGCGCCGGTCGAGGTGGGCGACGGGGCGTATACCGCGGCCGGCTCGGTCATTACTGAGAACGTCCCGCCCGGCGCGCTGGGCATCGCCCGCGCCCAGCAGCGAAACGTGGCACGCTGGGTATTGCGGAAGCGGCGGGGGACTCCCGCCGCCGAAGCTGCCGAACGATCGCTCGAGGACAAGAAGGATCGCAGCTGATGGCGAATCTCGAAGTTGCGGGACGCAAGAGCCTCGTACTTCTCTCCGGAGGCGCATTCCCGGAACTCGCCGAAGAGATCGCGGGGCACATCGGCAGCACGATCACGCCGACGACGCGGCGCCGCTTCGCGAACGGTGAGCTGTTCATCCGGCCGAACGAGTCGGTCCGCGGCAGCGACGCGTTCGTGATCCAGTCGCACACCGATCCGATCAACGAATGGGTCATGGAGAGCCTGATCCTCGTCGATGCGCTCAAGCGCGCCTCGGCCAAGCGGATCACCGTCGTCGCACCGTTCTACCCGTATGCGCGGCAGGACAAGAAGCACCGCGGTCGTGAGCCCATCTCGGCGCGCCTCATCGCGGACCTGTTCAAGACGGCGGGCGCTGACCGGCTGATGGCCGTCGACCTGCACACCGCGCAGATCCAGGGCTTCTTCGACGGCCCGGTCGACCACCTCTTCGCGCTGCCGATCCTGGCCGACTACGTGCGTAAGAGGTACGGCCACGAGGACCTGATCGTGGTGTCCCCCGACACCGGCCGGGTGCGTATGGCCGAGCAGTGGGCGGACGCGCTGGGCGGGCTCGACATCGCATTCGTCCACAAGACGCACAGCATCGACGCCGCCAACGAGGTGGTCGCAAATCGCGTCGTCGGGGCCGTCGCCGGCCGCGCCGCGCTGCTGATCGACGACATGATCGACACCGCCGGCTCGATCTCCAAGGCCGCCGACCTGCTGTTCGCCGAGGGCGCCACCGACGTCATCGTCGCGGCGACGCACGGCATCTTCTCGGCCTCGGCGACCGATCGGTTGAAGAACAGCCAGGTCCGCGAGGTCATCGTCACCAACACGCTGCCGATCCGCCCCGAGCAGGAGTTCGACAAGCTCACCGTGCTGTCGATCGCGCCGCTGCTCGGCAAGGCGATCAAGGAGGTCTTCGAGGATGGCAGCGTCACCAGCCTCTTCGCCGGACGCTCCTAACAACCTCTATTTCTCCCCGAGTTGTCCGCCCCTCGTAGCGCGTAAACGCACTCAAAGGCGGACAAGTCGAAACGCGCCGGCGAGTTGTCCGCCCTTCAGTACGCGTACCCGTCCCCAAGGGCGGACAACTCGCAGGGGGTTATGACGGGCGGTGCTCGGCGAGTCGCGCGAACTGTGCGATGTCGAGCGTCTCGCCCCGGGCGCGCGGGTCGATGCCGGCGGCATGCAGCGCGTCCTCGGCTGCGGCCGGCGAGCCGGCCCAGCCGGCCAAAGCCGCGCGCAGGCTCTTGCGCCGCTGTGCGAACGCGGCGTCGATCACCGTGAACACCTGCGCGCGGCTCGCGCTCGTCGTCGGCGGGTCGCGGCGCGTCAGCCGCACCAGCCCCGACTCGACGTTGGGCACCGGCCAGAACACCGGCGCCGGCACGGCTCCGGCCGGGGTGGCGGCCGCGTACCAGGCGGTCTTCGCGCTCGGGACGCCGTAGGCCTTCGATCCCGGCACCGCCGTCAGCCGGTCCGCGACCTCGGCCTGCACCATCACCAGCCCGTGCCGCAGCGTCGGCACCACGTCAAGCAGGTGCAGCACGACCGGCACCGCGACGTTGTAGGGCAGGTTGGCGACGAGCGCCGTCGGCGCGCCCGGGACCTCCGTGACGCGCAGCGCATCCGCCGTCAACACGGTGAGCGGCGCGTCGGGAAGCCGCTGCGCCACCGTCTGCGGCAGCGCGGCCGCGAGTACCGCGTCCACCTCGAGCGCGATCACCGGATGGCCGGCCGCCAGCAGGCCGAGAGTGAGCGAGCCGAGCCCGGGCCCGACCTCTAGCACCGGCTCGTCCGGGCTCAACTCCGCGGTGCGGACGATGCGCCGCACCGTGTTCGCATCGTGGACGAAGTTCTGCCCGAGCTTCTTCGTGGGACGCACGCCCAGCCGGGCGGCCAGTGCGCGGATCTCCGCAGGACCGAGCAGGGTGCTCAATGCTGCAATCTGTCGATCGCCAGTTTCGCGTAGAGCGCGGCGCCGGAGGAGAGCACCGCCTCGTCGAACGTCGCGAGCGGCGAGTGGTTGAAGGCGGCGGTCTCCGGCTCCATGCCAGGAGCGGTTGCGCCGAGAAACGCCATCGCGCCCGGCACCGCGTTGAGCACCCGCGAGAAGTCCTCCGCGCCCGGATGCGCGTGCGGCATCGTGACGGTTGCCTGCTCGCCGAACAGCCCCGCGGCAGTCTCGGCCAGGAATTCGGCCTCGCCCGCGTTGTTGGTCGTCACCGGATAGAGCGTCTCCCAGTCGACCTCGGCGCGCAGCCCGTGTGCCTCCGCAATGCCGTGGCACAGCCGGACCGCCCGCTCGGTGATCGCGGCCTGGTGGTCGGGCGAGAACGTCCGGACGGTGGCCTCGAAGTAGGCCCGATCAGGGATCACGTTGTGTTGCGCCCCGCCGTGGAAGCTGCCGACGGTGACGACCACCGGGTCGAAGACGTCGAACTGTCTAGTGACGACGGTCTGCAGGCTGGTGACGATCTCGGCGGCGACCACGATCGGATCGCGCGCGCCGTGCGGCGTCGAGGCGTGCCCGCCCGCGCCGAGGACCGTGACGTGCAGCGTGTCGGCAGCCGCCATGATCGGCCCCGGGCGGATCGCGATGGTGCCGCTCGGGTAGGTGGACGACGTGACGTGCGTGAAGTACGCCGCCACTGGCTGCGGACCGGCGGCGTCGAGCACCCCAGCCTCCAGCATGTGCCGGGCGCCGTCGAAGCCCTCCTCGCCGGGCTGGAACATGAAGATCACGTCCCCATTGAGTGTTGCGCGCTGGCTGCTGAGCAGCCGCGCCGCCCCGACGAGGATCGCGGTGTGCAGGTCGTGCCCGCAGGCGTGCATCGCGCCGTTGGTGGACGCGAAGTCGAGGCCGGTGTGCTCCGCGACGGGCAGCCCGTCCATGTCGCTGCGCAACAGCACCGTGCGCCCGGTCGACGCGCCGCCGCGCAGCACGGCGACGACCGACGAGAGCGCGGGGCCGCCCGGCGTCACCTCCAGCGGCAGCCCGTCCAGTGCGGCGAGGACGCGCTCCTGCGTGCGGGGCAGCTCCAGCCCGATCTCGGGCTCGCGATGCAATTGCCGGCGCAGCCCGACGAGATCGTCCTGCATCGCTCGGGCGTCTTCGAGTAGGTCCACTCGGCCGACCCTACCCAGCCTGACTTGTCCGCCCTTCCGCACGCGTCCACGTTCCGACGGGCGGACAACTCGGAAAGGTCAGTACCAGCCGTTGGCTTGCCAGAACGACCAGGCGCCACACGGCGTGCCGTACCGCTCCGCGATGTAGCCCAGCCCCCACGTGATCTGCGTGGTGGCGTTGTTCTGCCAGTCCGGGCCGGCGGTACTCATCTTGGAGCCGGGCAGCGCCTGTGGGATGCCGTAGGCGCCGGTCGACGGGTTGCTCGCGTGCACGTTCCAACTGCTCTCGTTGTTCCACATCACGACGAGGCAGTTGTACTGCGCGGTGTCCCATCCCCGCTGCGACACGAGGTTGCGCGCGATGGCCTTCGCGGTGCCCGGGCTCGGCACCGGCGCGGGCGGGGCGTACGGGACCTTCTTCGTCCCGACCGCGACGATCTGCCGCAGCGGCTTGGTGAGAACCACCGTCCGCAGCAGCGTCTTGCCGGCGAGCTTGCCGTCGATGTAGATCATCACGTAGGTATTTCGCGCCCGGCCCTTCTCGCCGCGCCGGACGATCTTGCTCGTCCCGCGGAGCATGTTCGGCGCGGGCCGTTTGGTCACCTTGAACGGCAGCTTCTCGATCTTGGTTACGACGCGTCGGTCGACACGTTGGATCCGCACCTTCTCGCCGGCCCGCACGTGGGCGTTCAGCGGGACGGAGAGCCGATCGTGGCGGCCGAGGGTCAGCTCGATGTCGGCGAGCACCTGCCCGACCGTCTGTTCGGTGGTCGTGACCTGCTCGCGCTTGCCGTCGTGGATGATCGTGATGAGTCGCGGCGTGCGGATGGCGATCTCGGTCGGTTGCAGCGGCAGCCGGCGCGATCGCGAGACCGAGACGAAGTCGCTGGTGGAATAGCCGAGTTCGGCGAGCGCCTCCGACACGGTGGGGGCGGTCGTCCACACATCGGTCGCGGTGCCGTTGACGTCGAGGTGCAGCAACCGGCCGCGGCGGAACACGATGCGTGCGCCGTTCTCGATCTTCGACGACGCGGACGGGGCGAGCAGGTCGTGCGAGGTGAGCCGGTAGCCCTCGCTCGCCAGGACGTCGCCAACACGCTGGGCCGTGGTGTGCAGGGTGTGGGGCTGACCGTCGACGACGAGATCGACGGTCTTGTCGACCGTGTTCCAGAAAACGGGCAGAGCAACCAACCCGGCCAACACGGCGCCGTGCAGGCCGTACTTCACGCTGCGCAGCAAGTGAGCGAGCTCCTCGGGGTGAACCGGCGGGGCGGGCGGCTTTTCCGCAGTGGTCACGGAACCATAACGGATGCGTTTGGGCCGCCGACAGCCGGGGGGCGTTTTCTGGCAAGTTGTGGCCGTTAACCCAAAGTTGTCCGCGTGTCTCCCGGCAATATGCCAGGGACACGCGGACAACTCGCGCGGGCGCGGCGCCTACAGGTAGGCCCCGCAAACCGGCCAGGGGCTTGACCCGCTGGCGTTGTACAGCCGGGTAGCGACCGCGATCTGCTCGGTCCTGGTCGCCAGGTCAGCGCGCGGCGCGTACGCGCCACCGCCGTTCGACAACCAGGTCGAGTAGTCGAACTGGAGGCCGCCGTAGTACCCGTTGCCGGTGTTGATGTGCCAGTTGCCACCGGACTCGCAGTTGGCGACGGCATCCCAGTTCAGCCCGTTGTTCACGACCGGGGTCGGGCGGTGCTTGGTGCCGACCCGCTCGATCTGGGTCGTCGGCTCCCGCACGACAGTGCGGTCGAGCACCGTGCGGCCAGTGAACTTGCCATCCACGTACACGGCCCGGTACGTGATCTTGGCCAAGCCCTCGTGGCCGCTTCGGAGGATCCGAGTCTGCCCGACGTACATCGCCGATGTGTAGCGCTTGGACACCGGGTACGAGATGGCCTCGTGCCGGGTCACGGTCCTGTACACGACGTGCTGGATCTGGATCTTCATGCCGGCTTCGATCTGCTTGCCGCGCATTGGGTGGACGCGATCATGCTTGCCCACCGGCAGGTCCAGGGTGTGCAGCAGCCCACCCACGGTCAGCGCCGTGGTCATGGCGTGCGTGCGGTCCCCCTTGAACACGACGGTCACCGGCTTGGGCGATCGCAGTTCGATGCTCGTAGGGCCGAGGGGTAGCCGCTTCGAGCGGGACACCGAGACGAAGTCGGCGCTCGGGTAACCGAGGTCGGCCAACGCCTCGGACACGGTCGGCGCAGTGGTCCACACATTGCGGTCGCGGCCGTCCACCGTGAGGTGAAGCAGCCTGCCCCGGTTCAAGACAATCCGGAGGTCGCTCGAGATGTTCGAGTTGAGCGACGGCGCGACTATGTCGTGCGGTCCGACCCGGTAGCCGGCGTCCTTCAGCACGCCGGCAACCTGGCTCGCCGAGGTATCGATCTTCGTTGCCTTTCCGTCCACCACGAGGGTGACGGGGGTTGCGCTGGCCGACGATGTTGCGGCGAACGCGGCGGTGCCGCTCACCACGCTGGCCAGAGCTGCACCGTAGAGGCCGTACTTGACGCTGCGACGCACTAAGACTCCTCACGTTCAGTCGCACGCTTCGCGAACTCCATTGGTCAATCCGGACGCTAGCCAGAGCAAGCGGACGGACCCAAACTCAGAAAGCCCGAATTGCTCACTTTGCCGGGTATGTCGTGAACCGCATCACGTCGACGTGGTGTCGCTGCTTTCCGTGGCAAACGCCTTACGGTCAAGGCGATTTGACAATTTCCCTACATGCGTTCAGGCCAGTGTTCGTGGGTGCTCGGAGCACGTGACCGAACCGTTATCAACCGGGGTTTCCACAGGGGTTGAGGGCTGTGGACATAGACGACATGCTTGCAGTTGCAAGCGGCAATGTGAGACAGGCCACACCGCTCGTACAACCCGGACAAAACGGACAGCGGAGCAGTGCCGCGGTCGGTGTCAGCCGAGCCTGATTCCGAACACCCGCCGCCCGGTTTCGGCGATCGCCGAGCACATCACGTCGAGATCATGACCGCCGGCGGCAGCCAGGCCGCGCACGGTCAGCGGCAGCAGCCGCGGCGCGTTGGGTTTGCCGCGATGCGGGTGCGGCGCGAGGAAGGGCGCATCCGTTTCGGCGAGCAGATGATCAATCGGCGTGCTCGCCGCGGCGTCGCGCAGCGCGGGCGCGTTGCGGAACGTCACGACGCCCGGAAAGGAGAGCACGTAGCCCGCAGCGACGCATTCGCGGGCCATGGCGGCGTCGCCGGAGTACGCGTGGAAGACCACCCGATCCGGCGCGCCCTCCTCGCGCAGGATGCGGAGCACGTCGGCGTGCGCGTCCCGGTCGTGGATCATGAGCGGCTTGCCGGTCCGCTTGGCGAGGTCGATGTGCCGGCGGAAGTGCTCTTGCTGATCGGTCGGCTCGGTGCGCTTCCAGTAGTAGTCGAGGCCCGTCTCGCCGATCGCCACCACGCGCGGATCGGCCGCCAGCTCCTCGAGCTCGGCGTAGCCCGCGTCGTCCAAACCGGCGATCTCGGTTGGATGGACGGCCACCGCCGCGTAGACATCCGGATGCGCACGGGCCGCCGCGACGCACCAGCGGGACGACGCGAGCGTGTCCCCCACGGTGATGGCGGCAACCACGCCGACGGCGCGCGCATCGCGCATGACACCGGCGACGAAGTCGTCCGACGCGGCGTCGCCGGCCCGCTGCGCCATCGCGTCGAGATGCGTGTGCGCGTCGAAGACCGGTGCGGGAAGCGGGTCGACCTCAGTCACCGGCGAGCCGGGCGAGCTCCTCGTCCACCACGGACGGGTCCAGCTTGGTGAACACCGGCGTCGGCGGCGCCAGCGGCCGGCCGACCTCGAGCGGCGCCGATTCCCAGCGCGCGCCGGTGTCGTACTCGCCGGTCAGCACCGCGTAGGACGGCGAGCCGACCGCCGTCTCCTCGTCCACCTCGACGAGGTCGGGCATGGCGGCCCACCGGTCCGAGCCGCGCAACATCGCATGCACCTTCGTCGCGGACGACGGCAGGAACGGCGTCAGCAGCGTCTTCACGTCGTCGACGACCTGCAGCGCGACGTGCAGCACGGACTCCATCCGAGCCGGATCTGAGTTGCGCAGTTTCCAGGGCTCCATGTCGGACAGGTACTTGTTCGCCGCGGCGACGACATTCATCGCCTCGCCGATCGCCGCCTTCTGCCGCGATCGGCTCAGCAGCTCACCAACCGTCCCGAACGCCTGCTCGCTCTGCCTGAGCAGAGCTAGGTCTGCTTCGGAGAGTTGGCCAGGGGCCGGGATCGAGCCGATGTTCTTCGCGGTCATCGAGACGGTCCGGTTCACGAGGTTGCCCCAGCTGGCGACCAGTTCGTCGTTGTTGCGCCGCACGAACTCGGACCACGTGAAGTCGGTGTCCTGGTTCTCCGGGCCGGCGACGGCGAGGTAGTAGCGCAGCGCATCGGCGTCGTAGCGGGACAGCATGTCGCCGACGTAGATGACGACCTGCCGTGAGGACGAGAACTTGCGGCCCTCCATCGTCAGGAACTCGCTCGAGACCACTTCGTACGGCCGGTTCAGCGCGCCGAACTCGCCCGGCGTGCCGTCCTTGGCGCCGATGCCCGAGTAGCCGAACAGCATCGCCGGCCAGATCTCGGCGTGGAAGACGATGTTGTCCTTGCCCATGAAGTAGTACGCGAGCGTGTCGGCGTCCTGCCAGAACGGCCGCCACGCGTCGGGATCACCGGTGCGCTGCGCCCACTGCATCGACGCCGACAGGTAGCCGATCACGGCGTCGAACCACACGTAGATCTTCTTGTCCGGGCGATCGCGCCAGCCGTCCAGCGGGACCGGGACACCCCAATCGAGGTCGCGGGTGATCGCGCGGGGTTTGAGGTCGTCGAGCAGGTTGAGGCTGAACCGTTGCACGTTCGGCCGCCAGTGATTCTGCTTCTTCAGCCAGTCGCCGAGGACTTCGGCGAACGCGGGCAGGTCGAGGAAGTAGTGCTCGGTCTCGACGAACTTCGGCGTCTCGCCGTTGATCCGGCTCTTCGGGTTGATGAGATCGATCGGATCCAGCTGGTTGCCGCAGTTGTCGCATTGGTCGCCGCGCGCCGCCGGATAGTGGCAGATCGGGCACTCGCCCTCGATGTAGCGATCCGGCAGGGTGCGGCCGGTCGACGGGCTGACGGCGCCGAGCTGGGTGCGCGGGAAGATATAGCCGTTCGCGAGCAGGCCGAGGAACAGCTGCTGCGTGACCGCGTAGTGGTTCTTCGTCGTCGTGCGCGTGAACAGGTCGTAGGACAGCCCCAGGTTCTGCAGGTCCTTCGCGATGATCAGCGCATTGCGATCGGCGAGCTCGCGCGCCCCGACGCCCTCCTTGTCGGCCTGCACCTGGATCGGCGTGCCGTGCTCATCCGTCCCGCTGACCATCAGCACCTTCTTGCCCGCCATCCGCTGGTAGCGGGCGAAGATGTCCGACGGCACGCCGAAGCCGGCGACGTGCCCGATGTGCCGCGGGCCGTTGGCGTACGGCCAGGCGACGCAGGTCAGGATGTGCTCGCTGCTCACGGAGCAAGACTAGTGAGCGCGCCCGCGTCGGTATCGAGCGCGCGGCCCTATGGGGAGACGAGGATGGGGTCGCGCAGGTCGAAGTAGCTGACCTCGCCCATCAGCTGCATGCCTTCCTCCATGTCCGCACGCACCTGCTCCGGCGGCTCGAGCGCCTCGCCCTTGCGTGCGGCCTCCTCGGACGCGAAGTAGATGGCGTCGACGTAGCGGCCGTCTCCTGCGTCGAGCATCAGCCCGCCGATGATCTCCGGCCGAGCCTCGCGCAGTTCGGCGGTGTGCTTGTTGAACAGCGAGTGCATGCGGGCGACGTCTTCGCTGCGGCCACGCATGATCTGCACGAACCCGGCATCGTCCGACCCACCGTCGAGCCAGGCCGTGACGTCGTCACAGTCGAGGAAGTCGACCGCTCCCTCGAGGTTCTTCTCGACCTCGGTCCACCACTCACCCTGCTCCGGCCGTTCGCTGTTCGCCTTGGCGGAGTCGGCGTCCGCGAAGCGGGCCAGTGCGATGAAGATGCCGTCCTCGGTGATGCCGCCGGTGGTGCCGAGGTAGCCGGCAGCGCCGGGCAGGAGCCGATCGCGCCACGTGTCGAGCGCGCTGCGCAGGCCGGCCTCGTCCTTCACCTTCGCCTGAATGACCTGAACGAACATGACGTTCTCCCCCGTGCGACTGATTGGTGAGCCGATCGTTCTCCCGCCGCGCCGGGACCGCAAGGCAGATCTACTCACCTTCTCTTTTCGGTAACCATCGCGTCGAAGACCACCCGCTTCGGCAGCCGACGGTCGCGCGCGACGTCGGCGATCGCGTCCTTGCGAGGGATGCCCGCCGTCTCACGGGCCGCGACGTCGGCAGCAAGCTCGGCCGGGGCGGCGTCCTCCGCGGTCGCCGCGGCACCGGCAACCACCAGCGTGATCTCGCCGCGCACGTCGCCGGCGGCCCACCGGGCGAGCTCGCCCAGCGTGCCGCGGCGGATCTCCTCATGCGTCTTCGTGAGCTCGCGGCAGACCGCGGCCGGACGGGCGGCTCCGAACGCGGCAGCGAGGTCGTCGAGGGTTGCCGCGAGGCGGTGCGGCGCCTCGAAGAACACGAGGGTCCGGCGCTCGGCGGCCAGCTCGGCCAATGCACGCCGCCGCTCGCCCGGCTTGCGCGGCAGGAAACCTTCGAAGCAGAATCGGTCGACCGGCAGCCCCGAAACGGCCAGCGCGGTCGTCACCGCGGACGGGCCGGGCAGCGCCGTGACCTCGATCCCCGCCTCGACCGCCGCCGCGACGAGCCGGTAGCCGGGGTCGGACACCGCGGGCATCCCTGCGTCGGTCACCACCAGCACGTCCTGGCCGGCGCGCAGCGCGTCGAGCAGCTGCGGCACCCGGCTCGGCTCGTTGGCGTCGTAGTAAGAGAGGAGGCGCCCGGCAGGTGCGATGCCGAGGTCGGCGCACAGCCGGCGCAGCCGGCGCGTGTCCTCGGCCGCGATCAGGGGGGCGGTGGCCAGTGCGTCGCGCAGCCGCGTCGAGGCGTCCTCGGGCCGCCCCAACGGCGTCGCCGCGAGCACCACCCGCCCCTGTGCTGTCACGTCCCAAAACCTAATGCCCCGTTGCGGGGTCAGTTAGGCGCCGAGTGGTCAGGTATAGCTGACCACTCGCGTCCCAAGTGACCACGCGACGGGGTGAGGCACGGGTCGTCGGAAGATCCGGCGGAGATCGCCCTTAGGATCGTTCGCGTGACGGCCACCCTCGAGGCACCCGCGGAAGCGGAGCACCCCGAAGAGGCCGCCGAGCCGGCGCAGCCGCGTCCGGTGCCTGCCGCGCTCCAGCAGTGGCACGACCCGCATCCGTCGCTGGGTTGGCTGTCCACGCTGGTGATCGCGATCCTGGCCGGCTTCACCCGCTTCTGGGCGCTCGGCTTCCCGCCCGGCAAGTTCCCGGTCCCGCAGGGGCCGAGCTTCGGCAAGAACTTCGACGAGGTCTACTATGCCACCGAGGCGCAGGAACTGCTGCGGTACGGGTACGAGGACAACCGCGGCTACATGTTCATCGTCCATCCGCCGCTCGGGAAATGGCTGATCGGCGGCTCGGAGTGGCTCGAGGGCGTGTTCACCGGAAACCACACGTCCACCGCTTATCTCTCGAACTCGGTCGGTTGGCGTATCGCGCCGGCCGTGTTCGGCTGCCTCGGCGTGATCATGATGACCCGCATTGTGCGCCGCATGATGCGCTCCAACCTGTTCGGGTTCATCGGCGGCCTGCTCATGGCGCTCGAGGGCATGTCGCTCGTGCTGGCCCGCACCGCGATCCTCGACATCTTCTTGCAGACGTTCGTGATCGCCGCCTTCGGCGCCCTGGTCATCGATCGCGACAAGATGCGCGCCCGGCTGGGCGGGCTGGTCGCCGAAGGCGCGGATCTCACCGCTGGCGTGCCGACCCTGGGCCCGCGGCCGTGGCGGCTCGTCGGCGGCGTGATGCTCGGGCTCGCCTGCGCGGTGAAGTGGACGGGCCTGTTCTTCTTCGTCGCGTTCATCCTGATGTCGCTCATCTGGGACAGGGCGGCGCTGAAGTCCGCGGGCGTGCGCCGCCCCGCGCGCAACTGGGCACAACGCGCCGTGCTGCCCGGGATCGGTTCGCTGCTCGTCGCGCCGGTGGGCGCCTACCTGCTCACCTACCTCGGCTGGTTTGCCGGCGAGAACAGCTGGAACCGGCACTGGGCCGACAACCACGGGACGAGCGCGCACATCAAGATCGGGCTGCACTTCTTCGATCTCAGCATTCCGGTCAACTGGGGCTGGGTGCCCAGCCCGATCCGCTCGCTGGGCGCGTACACCTTCGACGCATTCCGGTTCCACGAGCACCTCGCCAGCGGGCACGCCTACGCGTCCAATCCGTGGAGCTGGCTCGTCATCGGCCGGCCCGTCGACTTCTACTACGACGGCAGCGCCACCGCGTGCGGTTCGTCGGGCGGCTGCTCGCGCGAGGTGCTCCTGCTCGGCACGCCGCTCATGTGGTGGGCGTTCGTCCCGATGCTGCTTTGGCTCGCGTGGCACTGGCTCACCACCCGCGACTGGCGCGCCGGCTCGGTCTGGGTCGCGTTCCTCGCCGGCTGGGTAGTCTGGCTGAAGTTCGGCAGCCGGACGAAGTTCCTCTTCTACATGGCGCCGCTCGTCCCGTTCATGATCATCGGACTCGTGCTCGCCATGGGCGCGCTGCTCGGCCCGGCGCTGCCGCCACGTCTGCCCCGGGCATACGACGACGAGTACGAACGCGGGCTGCGCCGCCGTTACTGGGGCATCGCGGGGATCTCCGTCTTTCTCGCCCTGGTGATCGTCGATTTCGTGTGGATGTGGCCCTTGTTCACCGGGGGCCTGCTCACCACCGACGAGTGGCACGCGCATATGTGGCTGCCGTCCTGGGTATGACGGACTGCAAGGAGGTGGACAAACCGAGCTCCCCTCCGGATCCGGTCCTAGGAGGGGTCATGAGTGTGTCGGCGAAACTCCGACGTGCGCCGCTGCGCGCCGCGACCGGCGCGTACATCCTGAACTCCGGCGTCACCAAGATGAGCGCCGACGACGACACAGCCAAGACGCTGCACGGGATGGCGAGCGGTACCTACCCATTCCTCGGCAAGCTCGAGCCCAAGACGTTCGCGAAGGCGCTGGCCGTCGGCGAGATGGCCGTCGGCACCACGCTGCTGCTGCCGATCGTGCCGCCCGTGCTCGCCGGTGCGGCTCTCGTCGGGTTCTCGGGTGCCTTGCTGAACATGTACTGGCACACGCCCGGGATGCACCACGAGGGCAGTCTGCGGCCGACTTCGCAGGGCTCGCCGATCTCGAAGGACGTGTGGATGTTCGGGATCGGACTCGGCCTCATCACCGACGCCACGCTCGAGGGTGCACGCGAAGGCGTCGCGGACATCGAGGCGTCGATCTCCAAGCGTCGTACGGAGCTGAGCAGGAAGGCGCGGCGCAAGGCGCGCCGGGCTCGGGTCTCCGACGCCGAGTACATGAAGAATCTGAAGCAGCGCGCCGAGGACGTGTCCGAGACGGCCGGCAAGCGACTGGCCGACGCCCGCGACGAGTACGGCCCGATCGCGGCCGACAAGATGCGGACGGCCGGCGAGGCTGCCCGCAACGCGTACGACGAGTACCGGCCGGTCGCCGTGGAGAAGGCGCAGGTCGCGCGTGACGCAGCGCGGCAGGCCTACGACGATTATCGGCCGGTCGCCGTGGAGAAGGCGCAGGTCGCGCGTGACGCAGCGCGGCAAGCCTACGACGATTACCGGCCCGTCGCCGTGGAGAAGGCACAGGCAGCCCGCGATGCGGCACGGCACGCGTACCAGGAATCGCGCAACGCGATCGAGGAGTACGGGCCGGTCGCGGCCAAGAAGATGAAGGCCGCGGGGCAGACCGCGCAGGAGTACGCAGCGCGCGCCCGCCAGCGCCTTTCGAGTTAGCCAGTACGCCCCTCACCTATGGGTGATCAACAGGGCCGAGCCGTTGCGTAGTGACGGTTCGGTCCTGTTGATCAACGGATGGTGCAGCTGACGGCGACCGACGGGCCGCCGATCGACGCGTGATCGCGTCGATCGCCAGGGCGGTCGCCGGTACGACCGCGGCGGCCAGGCAGATCGCCCCGATCGTGTCCGTCGCGTAGTGGTAGAAGTTGCGCACCAGGCCCAGCGCGGCCACGACGATCCACGCCACCAGCACGGTGAAAACGGCAGCGCGGGCGCGACGGCCCAGCGGCAGCCGGCCAACAACGATCGCCAACACCAGGGACGCCGACGCGACCGCCGACTCATGACCGCTCGGAAACGAGCCCGTCGTGCTGAAGCCGTCGAGCGCGCTGAACCCGTCGACGACGAACTCGCGGCCGAGCATCGGCTTGAACACCTCGCGGGTGAGCAGCACGGTGATGCCGGGCCCGACTGCGGCGAGTGCCACGACTTCCCAGCGGCGCAGCAGCGCGGCGACGACCGCGACGAGCGCCAGCAAGGCAATCGAGATCGCCGGCGTGCTGATGTCGAGCAGCGTCGCAGCGCCGCCGCTGCCGACGCGCGCGTACATCTCGCGAAACATCCAGGCGTCGAACGAGGTCGACCCGCCGACGCCGAGCGTCGCAGCGAGCGCGGCGAAGGCTGCTGCCCCGACGGCGCATCCGCACATCAGCGGTGCGCGCCACGCGGGGCTGATCAGCAACATCCTTTGCATGATTCCAGGGCGCGCTGTGTCCGCGGTCGGCGCGCGGCGGTTCATGCCCGGTTCATGAGCGCGTTCCTACGGTGTGACGGTCTCGGAAAGGAACCGCCATGACCGTTCGTGGACTGCTCGGTGCACTCGTCCTGTGTTGCGTCCTGTCGGCGTGTAGCTCGGGCTCGGTGCGAGCCGAGCCGTCGTCCGCTTCGTGCCCGCTGCCGCCCTACGGCAACGGCGCGGATTACCACCCGCGCATCGAACCGGCCCACTTCGGCCCGGACGTCACCAACCCTTGGTACCCACTGCGGCCCGGCACGACCTACCGCTACCGCGGCCTCGACGAGGGCGATCCGGTGGTGGACGTTGTCGTCGTCATTGACAAGACCCGTGTCCTCGACGGCGTCCGAACCCGGGTTGTGTTCGACCGGCTGTTCCAGTCCGGCAACGTCGTCGAGCGCACGCACGACTACTTCGCCCAGGACAGCTGCGGCAACGTCTGGTACTTCGGCGAGGACACCGCCGAGCTCAACGACCAGGGCAAGGTGACCTCCACCGAAGGCACGTGGCACTCCGGGGTGGACGGCGCACAACCGGGCGTGTTCATGCCGGCCCGGCCGCACCTGAGCAGGCACTTCAGGCAGGAGTGGTACCCCGGACACGCGGAGGACACGTTCTCGGTGGCCGACCTGTCGACGCGGGTGCGGGTGCCGGCCGGCACCTTCCCGCACGCGCTGCGCACCGAGGAGACCACCCGGCTCGAGCCCGGCGTCATCGACAACAAGTGGTACGCGAAGGGCGTCGGCGACGTGTCCGAGGTAACTGTGAAGGGGCCGCAGGAGCGCCTCGTCCTCGTGCAAATCAGCCACTGACCGCACACTGATGCCATGCGCCTGCTGGTCGTCGAGGACGAGCCGGCGATGGCCAGCGTCCTGAGCCGGGGCCTCGCGGAGGAGGGCTTCGCCGTCGACGTCGCGACGAACGGTGAGGACGGCTGGTGGTACGTCGCCGAGCACGATTACGACGCCGTGCTACTCGACGCGATGCTGCCGGGCCGCGACGGCTTCACGCTGCTTGCCGACCTGCGCGCAGCGGGGGGCTGGGTGCCGGTGCTCTTTCTCACCGCACGCGATGCGGTCGACGACCGAGTGCGCGGCCTCGACCTCGGCGCGGACGACTACGTGACCAAACCGTTCGCGTTCCCTGAACTGCTCGCTCGATTGCGCGCCCTGCTGCGCCGCGGCGCGCGGGAACGGCCGTGCGTACTGGCCGTCGGTGAGCTGCTGCTCGACCCGGCACGCCGCTCGGTGCAGCGCGGTGCCGTGTCACTCGTCCTGACGGCCAAGGAGTTCGCGGTGCTCGAGTGCTTCATGCGCCGGCCCGGCGAGGTGCTGACCCGGACCGAACTCATCGACCACGTCTGGGACGACGCGTTCGACAACGACTCCAACATCGTCGACGTGTACGTGGCCAGCCTGCGCGCCAAGATCGGCCGCACGGCGATCGAGACGGTGCGCGGAGTGGGCTACCGGCTGGCGGACGGTCATGCGGAAAAGCCTCCCGCTTAGGCTGCGCGTCGCGCTGGCGTTCGCGCTGAGCGTGGCCGTCGTGCTCGCCGGGCTGGCCGTGTTCCTCTATGCCCGGCTCGGCACCGAGTTGCAGCGCAGCATCGACCTCGCGCTGCGCTCGCGCGCCGCAGCGATCACCTCGGCGATCGCGGCGCAGGGCCCGATCCCGATGAACGCACGCAGTTCGGTCATCGACCCGGACGAGGCGTTCGGCCAAGTGCTCGACCTGGACGGCCGCATCCTCGACGCGTCGGAGGCCGTACATCGCGCCCCGATGCTGCCGGCGGCCACGCTGCGCGGCTTCGCCGGCCCGACGTTCCTGACGCTTCGGGTGCCCGGGATACCGGAGCTGACCCGGCTCCTGGCCGTGCCGGTCCGCGACGGCGGCCACCCGCTGGTGGTCGTGGTCGGCACCAATCTCGGCGACAAGAACGATGCGCAGCACCGGCTGCTGCTCCTGCTCGCCATCGGGATTCCGGCCGCGATCCTGCTGGCCTCCGGCATCGGCTGGGTCGTCGCCGGCATCGCCGAGCGACCCGTGCTGCGTGCCCAGCGCGAGGCGATCGAGGCCGAACGTCGCTTCCTGGACGAGGCGAGTCACGATCTGCGCACCCCGCTCGCCGTCCTCAAGGCGGAACTCGACCTCGCGCTGCGTCGGCCGCGCAGTCACGCCGAGCTCGAGCAGACGTTGCGGACCGCGGCGGGTCAGACCGACCACTTGGTCCGGCTCGCCGAGGACCTGCTCGTGCACGCCCGCAGCAGGCGCGGGCCGATGTCGGTGCGCCGCGAGCGCGTCCGGCTCGACGAGTTCTGCGCCGAATGCGCCGCGCCGTTCACGACGACCGGCCGGGCGGTGGCCGTCCAGGCGGGCGAGCAGGTCGTCGACGTCGACCCGGTGCTGCTGCGCCAGGCCGTGCGCAACCTGCTCGACAACGCGTTCCGGCACGGCACCGGCGCCGACGTCACGCTGCGCGCCGAGTGCAGCGACCATCGGGTCGCACTGTCGGTCAGCGACGCCGGCCCGGGCATCCCGGCCAAGCGGCTGGCCCGATCCGACATCGGCGCGGACGGGCTCGGCCTGTCGATCGTCGCGGCAGTGGCGCAGGCGCACGACGGCTACGCCGAGACGAGCACCGGCGCGAGCGGCGGCGCGACCGTGACGATCGTCGTCCCCACCGACGGCGATCAGTAACCGCGGTTGAGCGGCACCACCCAGCGGATCTCGGTGCCGGCGGGCTCGGCGGCCGTGATCGTCCACGTCCCGCCCAGCGATCCCGCGCGGGCCGCCATGTTGCGCAACCCCTCGCCCGCGGACAGACCCTCCGGCGGTCCGACGCCGTCGTCGGAAACGGTCAGCACCACCTCGTCGGTGCTCGCCTCCAGCGTCACGCCGACCGCGCCCGCCCTGCTGTGCCGCACGACGTTGGACAGTGCCTCGCGCAGCACGGCCAGCAGTTCGGCGGCGATCTTGCCATCGACCAGGGTGTCGACGGCGCCGGTGATCGTGGTCCGCGGCGTACAGCCCAACCGCTGCGCAGCGTCGGCGGTCAACGCAACGACGCGCGCCCGCAGCCCATCGGTCGCGGCGCTCCGGTTGAGGTCGAAGATGGTCGCCCGGAGCTGGCCGATGATCAGGTCCAGGTCGTCGATCGTCTCGGTGATGCGCTGCCGGACGTCGGGCGACGCGTCTTCGGGCGCGGCAGCGTGCAGACGCAGCCCGACCGCGTACAGCTGCTGGATCACGAGATCGTGCAGGTCGCGCGCGATCCGCGCGCGGTCGTCGCTCAGCTCCAGTGCGCGAAGTCGCTCCTCGGCGCGGTGCAGCTGGATCAGGTTGTCGGCCCGAGTGATCAGCTCCTTGATCGTGAACGGCTTGACGAGGTAGTCGTTCGCGCCGGAGCGCAGCAGGTCGAGCCGGCCTGCCTCGCCGGCGCGCGCGCTGAGCACGAGGATCGGTACCGTCGCGAGCTGCGGGTCATGGCGCAGCGCGTCGACCAACTCGTCGCCTGACATGACCGGCATCATGACGTCCGTGATCACCAGATCGGGTTGATGCTTGCGCGCCGCGATCAGTCCGGCCTGTCCGTCGAACGCGCTGACGACGCGGCAGGACGGGCCGATGGTTTCGCAGATGACCTGGTTCAGCTCGGGGTTGTCCTCGACGACGACCACGATTGGCCGCTCGTCCCCGTCGTGCGCCGGCGCTCCGACATCGGCAGCCGCTGCCGCGACGGACCAGTGATGGTTCGCGTCCTCGGTCCAGTCCGGCCTGGAAGCCGCGCCCACCTCGGTGCCCGCGGGTGCCTGCCGAGGCAGCGTGACGACGAACAGCGCGCCACCCTCCGGGGCGTCGCGCACGGCCACCGAGCCGCCGTGCAGGGCAACCAGGTCACGGACGATCGACAGGCCGAGCCCGGTGCCCGGGACAGAGCCGGGGCGGGCGCTGCCCTGCCGAAACCGCTCGAAGATCAGCTCCCGCTCCTCGGCGGGCACACCCGGGCCGCTGTCGCCCACCTCGACGGTGACCTCGTCGCTCGTCGGACGTAGCTCGAGCCGGACGGTGCCGCCGCCGGGCGTGAAGACGAGTGCGTTGCCGAGCAGGTTGAACAGGATGCGGCGGATCTGCTCGGCGTCGAGCTGCGTCGCGGTCGACTCCGGCGGCGTCGCCACGACGAGATTCACGTCCCGCTCGACCGCCCGCGACTCGAAGAACCCCGCAACGGTCCGGACGAGTTCGGCCATGTCGACCTCGGCGTACGCGAGCCGGATCCCGCCGGCCTCCAGCTTCGCCGCGTCGAGCAACGCGTTGATGTGGCCGAGCAGCAGCAGTGCGTTGCGCCGCGCGAGGTCGAGATCGGCGCGGCTCGCATCGTCCGGGCCCAAGGTGGCGAGCAGCCGCTCCAGCGGCGCCAGGACGAGCGTGAGCGGCGTCCGCAGCTCGTGGCTGATGCTCGCGAAGAACTGGCTCTTCGCCGCGGCCAGTTCCTTGGTCGCCTCGTAGAGCCGGGCCAGCTCTGCGTTGGCGTCCTTCAGCTTGCGGCTCGTCTCGGCGACCTGCTGGCTGCGCGCGTACACCTCGGCGGCCATCTCGTCCACGCGGCTCTTCAGCTCGGCCGAGATCTCGCGTTGGCTCGCGGCGGCCTTGCCGGCCCGCACGAACTCGGTGACGTCCTCCACTCGATGCAGCAGGTACCGCAGCCCGCCGTCGGGCGAGACCACGGGCGAGTTGGCCGGACTCCAGAATCGCTCCTCGAACCCGCCGCCCTCTTCGGCCGGGCGGCGGATGTCGTATCTCTGGACGGGCATGACGTCCGTGACAAGTTCGCGCCGCACCCGTTCGAGCGAAGCCCGCAGGTTCGCCACGCCGGCCGCCGCCGGATCGTCCGGGTTGTCGGGGAACACCTCGAAGATGCCGCGCCCGACGACCTCCTCGTGGCGCGTCATCGTCGCGGCGAGGTAGGCGTCGGTCACTGCGACGACGCGCAGTTCCGGGTCCAAGATCAGGTACAGCCCAGGAGCGCTTTCGAGGATCGCCTGAAAATCGACGCCGCGCGCAGCGGCGACCCACCCCGACATCGACCGCCTCCTCGGCGCGCGGCTCCGCAGGCGCACCGGCATCCATATTGGGCCCAATCGGACGTCAGCGCACCCCGGTCGGGCTCAAATACCTGCCGCGGCAACCTTTTCGTGGGCGTCCGCCAACCGCTCGAACACTGATCGGCGGCGCGGATGCGGGCGCGGAATGCCGAGATGTTGCTCGCGCAGCTCGTCCATGAAATCGGCCCACATCTGCGGCCCACCCTGCGCGAGCAACTCCGCACGGATGCGCAGCGCGGGTGTGGTGGGGCGGTGCCGCAGCCCCCACGCGCCCAGCTGGGCGAAGACCGGGACCAGCTCGATCGCTGCCTCGGTGAGGCTGTACGTGGCGCGCTGCCCGCGCCGCGCGTCGTCGCGGGTGAGCAGACCGTCATGCACCAGCCGCTTGAGCCGGTCGGCGAGGATGTTGGACGCGATCCCTTCCTCCGAGCCGGCCTGCAGTTCGCGGAAGTGGCGGCGGTTGCCGAACAGGATGTCGCGCAGGACGAGCAGGCTCCATCGATCGCCGAACGCCTCCACCGCGGCGTTGATCGCGCAGCCGGAGCGCGGTGCCTCCATCGCATACGCCCCTTTCGACGAACTGCTTGCAAATTACCACCACTCGTGATTACGGTGCACAGTGATTGCGAAATGCAAGCAGTTCGGGACGAGCGAGGAGGACTGATGAGCAGCGGTCGCACGATCTGGCACGTGGCCATGTCGCTAGACGGCTTCACCACCGATCGGGACGGCTCGGCAACGGCATGGTTGCCCAAGGACGCCGGGCCGGCGCGAATGGGGCTCGATCTCGTCCCGTCGATCGGCGCGATCCTGGCCGGCCGACGCAGCTACGACCTGGGCATCAAGCTCGACCCGCCCCGCGGCGGCCGACCATACGGCGGCGCCTACACCGGGCCGGTGCTCGTGCTGACCCACCGCGCCCCGCCCGACCCGCCCGACGCAGCGGCCCGGTTCGTCGTCGGCGAGCTTGCCGACGGGCTGGCCACGGCACGCGCGGCGGCCGGCGACCGAAATGTGGTCATCTTCGGCGCCGAACTCGCGCGGCAGTGCTTGCGCGCCGGAGAACTGGACGAGGTGCTCGTGCACATCGCGCCCGTCCTGCTCGGCGCCGGCACACCCGCATTCCTGCCCAGCAACGACGAGCTGCGCTCATTCGACGTACTCGAACGCTCTGCGCCGGACGAGCTCACGACGATGCGCCTTGCGCCCCGCAACCGGAGATCACCGTGAGCTACGTCGCCGGTCCAAGCGTCCGGATCTCCGCCCGTCGTTGCACCTAACGGAGCTTGGCGACGACCTTGTCCACGCTCATGTAGAGGACGACACGATCGGCCGCGTCCGGCGGCGGCTGCTGGTCGGGATTGCCGTAGCGGCGGCCGAGGTGGACATAGAAGCCGCCGCTCGGATCGGCCTCGATCTTCGCGAGCCGGCCACGCAGTTCGAGGAAGCTGGTCGGCGCATCGGGATCGGTGATGAGCAGGCTCATCGACGGATTGCGCTGGAGGTTGCGGTACTTCGCGCGGTAGGTCGTGTGCGTGAACTTGATGTGTTCGCCGTCGAAGTCGAACCACATCGGGTTCACCTGCACGGTGTTGTCCGGGCGCACGGTGCCGAGTGAGGCATACAGCGGTCGGTCGATGAGATGGCGCAGCTCAGCCGGTATCGAAGAGGTCACGTCCGCAGAACCTATCCGAGCGAGCGCTGATTCCGACATCAGTCAACGATATCGAATCTCGTCGCTTACGCCGACGGCGGGTCGCCGCGTACCAGATCTCGCACCTGACGGTCGTTGCGCAGCAGGTCGGCCCACCGCTGCGTGGCGGCCGTGTAGGCGAGGTGGTCGAGGCCGATGTGCAGCTGGTAGGCGAGCAAACGGGATTTCAGGTCGGCGGGCACGGCGGCGCGGTCGCGCCAGTGCCGGACGAGCTCGGCGCGGATGTCGATCTCGCGCCACGCCGGGTACCAGGGCCACCAGTAGAGCAGCCACGCCGCGTCGTAGAGCGCGTCGCCGTACATGGAGTTCCCCCAGTCGAAGACCGCGCTGATCTTGCCACCGCTCACCAGCACGTTGCGGTTGAGCAGGTCGGCGTGGATCAGCCGACGGACATCCGGGAGCGCAGGTGCCAGCTCACGGAGCGCGGCGAGCCCGAGCCGGAACGACGCGATGCCGACCGGTGAGATTTCCAGCGCTGTCCGCCAGTCACCCAGCCGCGGCCGGTCGTCGTCGATCGCGAGCAGCGCTGCCATCCAGCCGGCGTACTGACCGCGCCGCTCCGACGACCAGCCGCCGTAGCCGGCCGTGTCGGACAACTCGACCACAGCGACGCCATCGAGAACGCTCAGCAGGCTCGGCAGCGCCGAACGCAGCTCGGCACCGTCGAGGGCGTCGAGGAACCTGCCGTAGCGCCGTTCGGAGACCACGAAGTACCCGCCGCGTCCGGTCTCCCCGAACTCGAGCACCTCCGGGACGGGCACGCCGCGCGGCCGCAGCCGGCTGACGACGGCGTCCTTCGCGAAGTCCTCGCCGGACCCGCCGAACCGGATCACCGCCTCGCGGTCGTCGAGTGAGAACGCGTATGCGCGTGACCATTCGCCCGCGCCAAGGAGATGCGGCGTACTCGCGCGCTCGCCGTAGCGCTCCTTGACGAAGCGCACGGCATCGTCGGTCGACAGCCGCGCGTCCATGCCATGCATAATCCGCTAGCGCCGTCCTGGACGATCGCGTCGATGAACATCGAGACCGCGCGGCTCGTCCTCCGGCCGATCACGGCCGACGACGTGGCGGCCGTGATCGGCAACCGCAGAACCGGTAGCTGGGCGGACGACTTTCCGGCAGCGGGCGACGTGGTGGTCGCGAAACTGTTGGGCCGTGTCGGCATCACGCACGCCGACGCCCGCTATGGGCATCGGCTCATCGTCGAGCGATCGTCTGCGCAGCTCATCGGCGGGATCGGCTTCTTCGGAGCGCCGACGGACGGCGCGATCGAGCTCGGCTACGGGGTGGTGCCCTCCCGCCGCCGGCGCGGCTATGCCACCGAAGCGGCGGGCGCCATGGTCGCCGCCGCCTTTACTCGCGGCGACGTCGAAGTCGTCCGCGCGCAGGTCGATCTCGACAATCCGGCCTCCGTGCTCGTCCTCGAGAAGATCGGCATGACTCGTTGTGCCGACACCGGTGCGCAAGCGACGTACGAGATCCGCCGCGCCTTCGCCTGACCGAAGCTCAGCGCGACTGGACGACGACGAACTGGCCCATCATGCCCATGTCCTCGTGGAACATCAGGTGGCAGTGGTACATGTACGGCATCATCGAGTCGGTGTAGTCGGCGAACCGCATCACCAGGCGGATCGGAAGCCCCGGCGGCAGATAGACGGTGTCCTTCCAGCCCGCGAGCGGGGGCGGGGGCGGCGCGCCGTCGATCGTCACAACTTGGAACCGCACGTCGTGCACATGGAAGCTGTGCGGCATCGCGTCCTGGTTCACCACGTCCCAGACCTCGACGGTGTCGACCGTGACTACCTCGTCGATGCGGTCCATATCCATCTGCTTGCCGTTGATCGTGTGCTCCAGCAGCTGGAACGAGCGGGTGGTCGCAGCGGCGGCCGGATCGAGTCGCGGCATCTCGACGAGTGAGCCGGGCAGCGGCCGGGACGGTCGCAACGTGCCTGCCGCGCGCAGCTCGATGATGTCGAAGGTGTCCAGTCCGCCGACCTCGGTGGTCATGTCGTGCGGCGTGCCGAGGTCGGGTTTCGCGGAGCGCAGCACGACGCGCTCGCCGGGGCGCATCCGGACCACGATCTCGGCGCGCTCGGCCGGCGAGAGCTGGATCCGATCCGTCTCGTACGTTGCCGACAGCAGCCCGCCGTCGGTGCCGATCAGCGCGAACGATCGGGCATCGGCGAAGGTGAACGAGTAGATCCGCGCGGTCGACGCGTTCAGCAGCCGGAGCCGGACGTGCTCGGTGCCGACCGGCAGGTGCGGCGTGATGGCGCCGTTCACCAGGATCGTGTCGCCGAGCAGCCCCGTGGGCCGATGGTCGGACTCGTCGAGCGACCCGTCCTCGTGGAATCGCTTGTCCTGGACGATCACCGGGATGTCGTCGACGCCGTAGCGGTGCGGCAGGCCGAGCGCCGCCTCGTCGGCGCCATCGAGGATGAACAGCCCGGCGAGGCCCCGGTACACGTGCCGCTCAGTCGCGCCGTCCGGGTGCGGGTGGTACCACAGCGTGGTCGCCGGCTGCGCGATCGTCCACGTCGGCGACCAGGTCTGTCCGGGGTCGATGGGCTCGTGCGGGTTGCCGTCGTAGCGCGCCGGCAGATGCATGCCGTGCCAGTGGACCGTCGTCGTCTCAGGCAGCTTGTTGTGGACGTTGACGAGGACGGTCTCGCCGCGCGCGGCGCGCAGCGTCGGGCCGAGGTAGGCGCCGTTGAACCCCCACGTGTCGGTGCTGCGACCGGCGAAGAACCGGCTGCGGCCTGCGGCGGCGGTGAGGTCGAACGCCCGTCGGCCGGCGCCGTCCCGCCGCGCGGGGGCGAGCGGCGGGATGGGCAGTCGGCGGCCGAAATTGGCCGTGCCGGCCTTGTGCACCGGCCGCGGCTCGCAGCCGATCAGCGGCACCGCGAGCGCGGTCAACGCACCGACTTGCAGGAACCGGCGACGAGTCAGCGACACCGCTCGCTCACCCCTTGCGCCGGCGGTCGAGCAACGGCACGGCGAACGCACCTGCCGTGGCGAGGTAAAGCGGGAGGCCTTTCGCGGCGTCCACGTTGTTGAACTGCACGACGAGCAGGTCCGACAACACGACGCCGATGACGAAGCCCACGAGCAGGCCCACCGCGGCCCGGCCAGCTTTCCTCATCGCACGGCCTCCGCCTCGAGGGCGAGCCGCGGCAGCCGGCGCGCGATCGGCGCCGGCAACCACCAGGCACGGGCGCCGAAGAGGTGCATGATCGCCGGCAGCATGACGCAGCGGATGAGCAGCGCGTCGACGAGGACGGCAACGGCGAGGCCGAGGCCGAACTGCCGCAGCATCCGGCTGTCGTCCAGCAGGAACGAGGCGAAGACGACGACCATGATGGACGCGGCGGCCGTCACCACCCGGCCCGTGATGGCCAATCCCTCGCGGACCGCCGTGGCCGCGTCCCGGTACCGTCTCCACTCCTCGTGCATCCGGCTGAGCAGGAACATCTCGTAGTCCATGGACAGCCCGAAGGCGATTGCGAAGATCATGACTGGGACGAACGCCTCGATCGGCCCGGGTGCGACGCCGAGCAGTCCGTGCTGGAAGACCAGCGTGAGCACGCCCAACGCGACGCCAACGCTGAGCAGATTGAGCATGGCTGCCTTGAGCGGGATGAGCACTGATCGAAACACGATGAAAAGCAGCAGCGCGGACAGGCCGATCACCACGGCGAGGAACAGCGGCAGGCGGGCCGACACTGCGTCGGCGAAGTCGACCGCGGCCGCGGTGGGGCCGCCGACGTAGATGCTTGCTCCGGTGCTCTCCTCGACAGGCGGGAGGACCTGGTTGCGCAGTCGCGCGACGAGTTCTTGGGTGTCCGCCGCCTGCGGTTTGGTGGTGGGATACGCGATCACCACCGCGGTTGTGCCGTCCGCGGAGACGATCGGTGCCGTCGTGGCGGCCACCCCGTCGGTGTCGCTGAGCGCCTGCCGCAGCGCGCCGCCGTCCGGGGCATGTCCTGAGGCGACGACGATCAGCGGCCCGTTGAAGCCGGGTCCGAACCCTTCAGCCAGAAGGTCGTAGGCCTGCCGACTGGTCCGTGACTCGGCGCCGTTGCCGGCATCGGCGAACCCGAGCCGCATGCCGAACGCCGGCAGGCACATGGCAACCAGCAGCGCTCCGGTCACGCACAGCATTGGCCAAGGCCGGCGCTGTACGAGGTCCGACCAGCGGCGCCAGCGCTGACCGCCGAGGTCGTCGTGCCGCTGCGCGCGGCGCCGCACCGCAGCCTCGACGCGCGGGCCGACGATCGCCAGCAACGCGGGGAGCAGGGTGAGCGAGGCAGCCATCGTCACGAGCACTGTGAGTGCCACCGCGACCGCGACACCCTGCAGCGAGCCCAGGCCCAGGGCGATCAGCCCCGTCAGCGCGACGATCACCATCGAGCCTGCGAACAGCACCGTGCGGCCGGCGCTGTCGAGCGCGCGACGGGCGGCCTGCTCGTGCTCCGCGCCGGTGCGTAGCTCGTCACGGAACCGGGCGAACAGGAGCATCGCGTAGTCGATACCGACCCCGAGGCCGACGAGCACCATCAACGGCGGTGTGTAGTTCGCAACGGTCGATACATGCGAGGCGAGCGCCACGAATCCGATCGCGCTTCCGACGGCGAATATCGCGATGACGACCGGCATTGCCGCAGCGAGCAGCGAACCGAACAGCAGCACCAGAACCACGAGAGCGGCGAGCATCCCCACCCCCTCGGCCGGACCACCGCCGCCATCCTCGACTCCAACGATGGCGGCGCCACCCAACTCCACGCGTAGCCCGTTGCCCGCCGCGGCCTGCGCCGTGTCGATGAGCCGATGCACGGCCGCCGCCGGCACGTGTTCGCTCTGCTTGTCAAGCAGCACCGTCGCGTAGCCGATCGTCCCGTCCGCCGAGATCGCCTCGCCGTCGTACGGGCTCCGCACGGCACCAACGTGCGGAAGCGTGCGGAGCCGGCGCACCAGTCGCTCAACGCGAACCCGCGCCGGCGCGCCGGCCAGGCCGGCGTGATCCTGGAAGACCACCTGCACCATCGCGCCCGCGTCTGCCGAGGCATGGGCGCGCAGCGTGTCCAGCGCTCGTTGCGACTCCGTGCCGGGCAGCGAGTAGTCGTTGCGGTAGTTGCTGCCGCTCAATTGGGCGGCGAGCGTGACGCCGAGCAGCACGACCAGCCAGCCGGCCGCGGCCAGCCAGCGGTGCCGGTAGGCCCAGCCGGCCAACTGCTCGAAATGGCTTGTGCGTCGGTGGCTGGTCAGCGTGCTGGTAAGCGTGGTGGTCATGCGCTCCTCCGTCGCGTCGATTGCCTGCTCGACGCTAAGAAGGGCGACCACCGCCCCGAAACACGCTCGGGAGGGATCTTGTGCTCCCCCTTCGGGGGGACGGACGCATCGCTCACCCGGGCGATTGGCGCAGCGCGTCGGCGAACTTACGCTCTTCGGCGTGGGGTCGCGAAAGGCATGGAGCGACGGCGCGCTGGCCGCGCTCGTCCTGGGTCTGTCCGTCGGCGTGTTGGCCGCCGGTGGGCTCGGTACCCGTGATCCGGATGCGCGGGACCTCGACGTGCTGGGCTGGCTGCTCGCCTCCGCGGCCGCGGTGCCGCTGCTCGCCCGCCGCCGGGCGCCGTTACTCAGCTACCTGCTCAGCGCGGCGGCGACGATCGCACTCGTCGGCGCGCGGTACCCGATCGACTTTCCGTTCGGGCCGGCAGTTGCCCTGTACACCGTCGCCACCAGCTACGCCGGCGATCCGCGACCGGCCCGCCGCAACGCCGCCATCCTCGGCGGCGCGGCGTTCATCCCGCTGGCCGTCGCGGCGCACGTGATCGGCGGCAGCGAACTCTCCGGCCTCGCGCCCGGGCTGATCTTCTGGGCGCTCACCCTCGGCGGCGTGTGGATCGCCGGAGACCGAGCGCGACTGCGCCGCGAGCGAATGGCCGAACTCGAGGAGCGCGCCGCGCGCACCGAGCGAGAGGCCGAAGCAGAACGTCGGCTCGCCGCGGCGCAGGAACGCACCCGCATCGCCCGCGAACTGCACGACTCGGCCGGACACGCGATCAACGTCATCCTCGTGCAGGCCGGGGCGGCGCGGCTGCTGCACGAGCGGGACGCGGCGGGCTCGCTGCGTGCGATCGCCACCGTCGAGGACGTCGCACGCAGCACCATCACCGAGATCGACCGGCTCGTCCACGCGCTGCGCGACGACGACGACCCGCCCATCCCCGCCGACCCCGGCGCCTTCGACCAGCTCATCCAACAACACCGCCGCAACGGGCTGGAGCTGCACGCCCGAACCGACGGCGTACCCAGGAACGTCTCGCGCAGCGTCACCTGGGCGGCCTACCGCATCCTGCAGGAGGCGCTCACCAACGCCGCGCGGCACGGCACCGGCAGCGCCGACGTCGCGCTGAGCTTCACCGCCTCGGGCGTCGAGGTGACGGTGACGAATCCGACCGAGCCCGCAACAGCCTCTCCGCGCAACGGCGGGCACGGCATCGTCGGCATGCGCGAACGCGCCTCGCTGTTGGGCGGGACGCTGGAGGCCGGCGCTCAGGACGGTCGGTTCCACGTGCACGCCCAACTGCCGTACCAGCCGGCGCGATGACCGCTGCGCTGCGCGTCCTGATCGCGGACGACGACGGCCTCATGCGCGCCGGGCTGCGTGCGGTGCTGTCCAGCGACGAATCCATCGAGGTCGTCGCCGAGGCGCACGACGGCCGGTCGGCGATCGCGCAGACCCGAGTTCAGCAGCCCGACGTCGTGCTCATGGACGTGCAGATGCCGGACATGGACGGGATCACCGCCACGCGCGAGATCGCCGCGACGCTGCCGCAGTGCCACGTCCTCATCCTCACGACGTTCGAGGACGACGACTACGTGCTCGGCGCGCTGCGTGCCGGGGCCGCCGGCTTCCTGCTCAAGCGGGCGCAGCCGGAGCAACTGATCGCGGCGATCCACACCATCGCCGCCGGCGACGCGCTGCTCGACCCGTCGGTGACCCGCAGTGTCATCTCGCATGTCGCCCGTCAGCCGCTGCCGCCCGATTCGGCCGCGCTGGGACAGCTCACCCCGCGGGAGCGCGACGTGCTCGAGTTGATCGCCCGCGGCCTGTCCAACGCCGAGATCGCCGCCGCCCTCGTCGTCGAGGAGTCGACGGTCAAGACCCACGTCAAGCGTGTCCTCGCGAAGCTGGAGCTGCGCGACCGCGTGCAAGCCGTCATCTACGCCTACGAGAGCGGCATTCGATCGGGCGACGGGTAGTACCAGAACCTGACCGCACGGCCACCTCGTCTGGGCTGGCATGAACAGAATGCGATGGGTCGTTCCGATAGCCGCCGCGCTGCTGGCCGCGGCCGGCTGCGCGTCGACGTCGACGGATGCACCGCAGTCGTCACCGCCGCCGCCGAGGATCAACGCGGACCCGAGTCAGGTGGTGTTCCGGTTCACGGACGACGTGGGCGGCTTCATCGGGCTCGAGTACCTCCTCGGCACCCGCCCGACCGTAACGATCTACGGCAACGGAGACGCCTACCTCAGCTGGCGTGATCGCGACCGCGGCTACCCGGGCCGCCCGCTCGCGTTCGTCAAGGGCACGGTGCCGGCAACCGTCCTCGCTGACCTCAGCCGCGACGCGAACAGCTCGGGACTCTTCAACGGCGCCGACTACGGCACCGTCCAGATCACTGACGTCGGCTCGACGTTGTTCACGTTCCACCCCGGCCACGGAGCTGCCCGCACCGGATCGGTCTATGCGCTCGGCATCGACGACGCCAACGATTCGCTGTCCCCGCGTCAGCGCGCGAACCGACAGGCGCTGCAGGCATTCGAGAACCGGCTCGTACACAGCGTCGTGACGCCGGACGGTCCGCCGACTGCCTGGCTGCCCGACCGGGTTGACGTGACCTTGGGCTTCCCCGGGAACCCGTCCGGTGTCTCGGCCGCGCCGTGGCAGGGCCCGCCGCTCGACACGCTGCTCACCAAGCACAAGTACGGCCGCTGCGGGGTGCTGAGCGGGCAGGACGCCCGGGACGTGTACCTCGCCGCGCGTCGGCACCGCACCACTTACTGGCGCGACGGCGGCAGCGTGCGCGAACTCGTGATCCGTGCGCTGCTCCCTGGCGAGGCCGGCTGCCGCAGATAGGGGATTAGCCGAAGCGGGGGGACGATCAGCGGTCGTCCGCATCGGCGACCGGCCGAACTTCCTGAAGCAGCCAGAGGTTGCCGTCCGGGTCGCTGAACTCGGCAAAGGACATGTAGCTGCCGCGGTTCGGCTCCGGACCCGGCTCCCACCGCCCGTCGTTGACGTGCAGGATCTCCCCCACGGCAACGCCGCGCTCGATCAACTCGTCCCGCGCCGCGACGATGTCCTTGACCACGAGGTGCAGGCCGCGCTGCGCGCCGGGCGCAGCGGTCACCAGCGGCCCGGTGTCGATGGCCAGCCCCGAGCCGAAACCGACCGAGCAGGCCGAACCGGGTGGGGTCACCTGCACGATCCGGCCGCCCTCGTTGGCGCGTCCGTCGACCACCAGGTCGAAACCCGCGACCCGCGTGTAGAAGTCCTTCGCCCGGTCCACGTCGGAGACCGGAAGCATCACCAGTTGCAGCTCGAAATCCATCCCTCGGACGTTAGCGAGATCGCTCGGGCCCGGGCCAACACGAAGGCAATCGGCGGCCGCGAGTTCAGGCAACCTTTTGAGGTCGTCAACGCATCAGTGGAATTGTGACCGTGTGCGGCGAAGTGCCCAGTGATGTGAGTCAGCGCGACTTCGAAAGTTATGTCGCCGCGCGATGGCGACCGTTGTTGCGCGCGGCCTGGTTGCTGACCGGCAATTGGGCGGCCGCGGAGGATCTCGTCCAGGCCGCCCTTGCCCGGGTTTGGACATCCTGGCCGCGGGTATGCGCGGCCGACGAACCCGACGCGTACGTGCGGCGAATGTTGACGAACCAGTTCCTCGGCCAACAGCGACGCCGCTCGTCGACCGAACTGCCCAGTGCCGTGCTGCCCGACTCACTGACACCGGACGCCACCGTCCATGTCGATCAGCGGTTGGCGTTGACCCGAGCACTCGACGAACTGGCGCCGCAGCAGCGGGCCGCCGTCGTGCTGCGGTATTTCGAAGATCTCTCCCTCGAGCAGACCGCAACCGCGCTCGGCTGCTCGGTCGGCACCGCGAAGAGCCAGACCTCTCGCGCGCTGGCCAAGCTGCGCTGCTCCGTCCACCTCGACGCACTGCTGCAGGAGCACCACTGATGCCTACCGACTTCGAACGTGAGCTGTCCGAGTTGCTGCACACCGTGACGCCGGAACCGCCCGATCACCTGGCACCGCCGCGCGTCGCGACGCTGCCGGACGCGAGCCCCGCCGACGCCGAAGCGACCGTGATCGAGCTGGTACCGGCCACCGGGCACGCGCCCCGGCGACGGCATCGGTGGTCGGTGCTGGTCGCCGCCGCGGCCGTCGCCGCGCTGGCCGCCGGCGTGATCGCCCTCATCCAGACCAGCAATTCCGGGCATCACCCGCCGGGCAACCACTCGCCGACGACGACGAACACCCCGACCGCGCCGCTGTGCCGCGAGAACCAGTTCGCCATGGGAGACGGCCCGCCGTTGGCCAGGCATGGCCGCGCTGGTATCGCCCATTTCAGCTACCTCAACAGCTGGGCGACGCCATGTGAACGGCGGGCCCCTGCAGTGTGGATCACGGTCGCGATCGGTGCCGAGCCGACCGGCGGCTGGCACTTCCCCGCCAACGCTGAGCCGGTCCAGATCCCGGGCCACGGGCAGGTCGTCTTCACCGCGCACTTTCGTGTCACCGGCCGGTGTCATACGGTCCGGGACGGCGGCTTCAGCATCAACGTGAAGCTGGGAGCGACAACCGGCAGTTGGTCGCTCGGCGTCGCCGGTTGCAGGCTGACCCCCCTTCGCGTGACGCAGCAGGTCCGCCACTGACGCGCGGGCGGCGCGGGGTCCGACATCGCCCGGGTCCTCCGGTGAGCGGCAAATAGTCGTCAGAACCTGTTTGCCGGCCTGCCCACTCCCCATAATGAGGGCAACTGCTGCGGGGGGTTGGGGGACGACGAGGAGTTCTCCGTGTCCGTCGGTTCGCGCTCGGGCGAGGTGCGTGGTCGATGACGCACGACTCCAAACGCGACGTCGCGACTGCGCGCCAGACGGCTCGCCCTGGGCCGCCACCTGACATCGGTCCGGCTGAGACCACCCGCGCAGCGCACGCCGGATCGGCACGCACGAGGGCGGCGCCGCTGGTGGCCGCCTTGGCTGTCGCCGGGGTTGCGGCGACAGTGGCCGCGTTCGTGCACACGGGCGGCGGCCGGCCAAACCAGATCGCCCCGTTCCCGGTCGTTCCGACATGGGTGATACGGCAGCCGGCGGACCTGGTCGGGTCCTGGGTCCTGACGGATCTGCAGGGATTCGACGGAGTGCCACACACCGCCCCGAACGCCGCGCTGACGTTCCGGTTCTACCCGGACGGGACGATGAGCCAAGGGTGCGGCACCGCACGCGTCACAGTCGGAGTCGGCACGATCGTGTTCGACGAGGACTGGGTCACGACTGTGCCCACCGGCTGCCCACACCTGGGCGTGCGCCAAACCCGATTCCTGTTCGGGCAAGTGCTCACCGACGCCGCCAGGTGGGAGATTCACAGCGGTCAGCTGAGGGTGGATCAGGACAAGGTGGCCGCGGCGTTCCAGCGCATCGCCGGCGGACTGACCGCAGCGCAAGAGGCGCTGGCGGTGCGCCTCGCGAAGCAGGAGGCTCGGACGTCCTCGGCATCGGGCAGTTCAGCGTCGAATGTCGCTGGGCCCGGCCAGTCGGACTGGCCGGCGAACGTCGAGCGGGTCTCCGCACTCGTCACATCGGGGGCCGACGGGATGCGCTACGTCGACGCGAAAGGCAGCGACAAGAGGTTCGTCCTGGTGATACGCCTCGTCGGCGAGTTCAGCTGGGTCACCACCGCGCCTGCCGGCCACGGCCCGGCGACTGGCAACGTGATCACGATCGTCGCGGACGCGCGCACCGGCAAGATCCTCGCCACAAGGCTTGTGCGGCAGCGCGCGCCGCAGGCGGTGCCCGACGCCACGATGCTCTACACGCAGTAGGCCTGCCGGCTCGTTCCGGTCAATCGGCTGTGCGGACATACCGTTCGGCCAGCAGCGCAACGGCCGGATGGTGCGTCCACATCCCCTGCGGCCGATCCTGACCGAGATCGGCCAGTACGGTCTCCTCGCCGTCGCCGACAACGAATGCGAGCTGCTCACCCTCAGGCTGCGACCCGGCTTGCCGCGCGATGCGCACTCGGTCACTTTCGGGCAGATCCAGCACGGCGCCGTCGCTCACGATCAGATCGAGCTCGACGCCACGCTTGGCGGCGGCTTGCAAGGCTGCTTCGAGCTGTTCGGCCTCGTGGGCCGGGATGCGCGCGGCGAGGCGCTGCCGTGTTCGGTCGATCGCGCGCCGCAGCGACTCCAGGACGTTCCCTTGCCCGGACAGGCTCCAGGTCAGTCGGGTGTCCTGCTCCTGACCGATCTGGGCCAGGCCCTGCTCCACCGCACTGAACGTCGCCTCCATCCGGTTGCGCAGCGTGGCGACGAGTTCGCGGTGCGGCACCGGAGCCCACACGGTGGGCTCGGACCGCTGGACGAGTACAGCTCCCTTTTGGTGTAGCCGCTCGAGGGTCTCGTAGATCTTCGAGGTGGGGATGCCGGCCGTCTTGGCCACCTCGTGCCCATTGGCGGGGGACTTCTGCAGCAGCGCGCAGTAAGCGCGCGCCTCGTATTGCGAGAACCCAAGACCTTGAAGCCGCTGGACGAGGTCATCGAGTCCAGCCACTCGAATCTCCTTTGACCACACTACCGCGGTAGTGTCATACTGAATCGTATCTACTACCTCAGTAGTGTAACCAGAAAGGCCGTCCGATGTCGGACTTCATCACCGGCAACCTCGCGATTCAGCAAACCCGTGACCTGGCTCTTTCCGCCCTCCCCGGCGCGGCCGTTGTGCCTGACCTCGAGCCCATCCGGCCCAGGCGGCTGCGCCGCATCGCCGCACTCGCCCTGCGCCGACTCGCCGATCGCCTCGAGCCGGCGCCGCGGTTGTCGACCGAGTCTCGCTGAGCGCAGTTGCGACGCGGTGTCCGCGTGAGATCTGTCGGGCTGGTGCGTCTAGTAGAACGTGGCCATGAGCGCGGAACTCGACGGGCGGGCCGAGTCCGGGGTGTCGCAGCTGTTTCAACAGCATTACCTCGGACTCGTCCGTCTGGCGATGCGCCTGGTCGACGATCAGGAGACTGCCGAGGATCTGGTGCAGGACGTGTTCCTCGGACTGGCCGGCCACGAAGGGGCGGTGACTGAGCCGGAGCGCTACTTGCGCCACGCGGTGGTGAACCGGTGCCGATCGGCACTGCGCCGGCGCCGAGTCGCCCGGTTGTTCCTTGCCGGCCGACGCCCCGACGAACCGGCAACCGGGCTGGACGAGGTCGCGGAGCGGGACGCGGATCGGCAGCACATCTTGCGCGCGATCTCACGCCTGCCGACTCGGCAGCGCGAGGTCGTCGTGTTGCGGTATTACGAGGATCTGTCGGTGGCGCAGATCGCCTCGATCTTGAACATTTCGCCGGGTGCCGTGTCGTCCGCGCTGAACCGGGCACTGGCGGCACTGGCGCCGATCGTCGAGGTGAACCGATGAGCACGAGCAACCCCGAACTGGAGCAGGTGATCCGCGACGCCTTGCGCAGCGAGCAGATCGGCGAGACGGACCTGATCTATCCCGCGCTGCGCTCGCCGGCGCCTCGCACGCATCGCCGAGTCGCGGCCGCGTTCGGGGCGGCCGTCGTGCTCGTCGTCGCTGCGGTCGTGGCCGTCCTGGCCACCAACAACAACGGCCCGCAGCACCCGAGTGCCGGCAACCCGCTGAGCGGGGTCGTCGGCTACCGATGGCAGGTGACACACCTTGTCGATGCCAAGGGCGCTTTGCCGGTGCCGGCCACGATCCGCGCCGAGGTCGGCTTCACTCGCGACGGGTTCGTCCTCGGCGACGATACGGTCCATGCCTTGCAGGCCAACTACGTTTCTGCCGCCGACGGCTACACCGTCCACAACGGTGCGATTTCGGCGAACGGCAGCGTGGGCCTGTCCCCCGCTCGGGAACGAACCATGCGGGCCGTCGAAGGGCTGTTCGTTTCCGTCGCGAACGCACCACTCCTCGTGACGGTCTCGTTCGACGCCAATGGCTTGCTGACGCTGGAGCACGACGGCGTTCAGTTGACCCTCACCCGCGTGGGCCGACAGCCCGACGTCTACGCCCAACTGCCGTCGACGACCTCGACGTCCGCGCTGACGCCGCCGCCGGATTCGGTGCTGCACGCGCTCACGACGCGCGCCCGCTCGGCAGCAACCGCCAACCAGGACCCGAGCGCGACCGGCGAAGCCGTCCGTACGACATACGGGGACGCCGAACGCGTCGTGCTCGGCGGCGATACGAGTAGCAACCCGCCGGCGGACACCGACGTCTGGGTCATTCAACTGCACGGCTCGTTCACCTGTGCCGACTGCAGCGGTCCGCCGGGGGTGCGCGCGCCGACAGGCAACGCGATCGTGCTGATCATCGACGCCGGAACCTTCGAGGGTTACGACTTCTCGATCACCAAGCAGCCGCAAGACTTGGCAAGCCTCGGCACGGTGGTCCAGCTGCCGATGTGACGAAATCGGGGCCCGCACCACGTGGTGAAGGCCCCGGATTTGTTGGTGGAGCTGAGGGGATTTGAACCCCTGACCCCCTCGATGCGAAGCACGACGGAGCCCGCGCAGGCCAGGCCGTGGGTGCTGGCTGCGGCGCGGACGCGGACGCGGACGTCGCAGTGTCGGCGAGTCCGGGCGCGTCGGGTGCCGTAGTCACGCAGTTCGTCACTCAGGCTGACGCGATGTAGTCGGCCGATCAAGTCTG
>DASQSE010000079.1:0-27544 GCA_035642535.1 Jatrophihabitans sp.
TGGTCAGGCGCGGCGCACGCACTGCGCAGTGGACCAGCCGGACCAGTTCCCGACTGTGTCCTCGGCGCGGACTGAGGCGCACAGTCTTGAAGCGGGGCGCAGGCGGAGCGATGCTGAGGTCGAGGTCGTCGGCGCCCGCACGGACCAGCCTGGCAGCGGCGTGCCGGCGCGGGCGCGTCGGATCCGCAGTTGATAGGCCCGCACCCCGGAAAGACGGTCGGATGCGGTCCAGCGCGCCGTGATCGTTGCCGTGTGGGTTATCAAGGGGATGAATGGGCTCAGGCCGACGGTGGGTGCGTTGGCGTCGACCCGAAGGGTCCGTGCGGCGGCACCGCTGGTCGCGTAGGCGACCGCGACCGAGAAGTGGTGGGTGCCGTCGTCGAGGTCGGTGAGCGCGACCGGCGAAGTGCACGGCGTGGTGTCGCCGTCGACGGTGCAGGTGTATTGCGCATTCGCGACCTGCGAGGTGAACGTGTAGGTCGCGCGGCCGGGGCCGACGATCATGCCGTCGGCCGGGCCGCTGGTGATGGTGACGTCGGTGTTTCCGGCCGGCTTGAAGATCGTGAGCGTGGAGCCGGCGGGCACGGCCAGCGCGCCGTCGCCTTCGGCCAGGCCGACGAGCTCGGTGGCGTTGTGTTCGTCAGGTGCCGTCAACCCTGTGCCGATGTTGCCGCTCCACGCCAGCGTGCCGTCCTGGACGTAGCGGGCCTCGACGGTTCCGCCGCTGCGCCCTTCGATTACGTAGCCGTTGGCGATCAATGGCGCGGTGACGTGGTCGTTACCTGCCGCCTGCCAGATCGGCTCCCCGCTGGCGGGGTCGGAGACTGTCAGGGCGGCGCCCGAGACGGTCACCATGTGCTGTTCGTCGAAGGCCGGTGCGGGGCCGGCCGCGAAGGACCCGAGTTGCGCCCCGGTGTCTGCATCGAGGACGGCCGGTGACATGCCGAATGCGTCTCGGACGTACAGCTTGCCCGCGTGCAGCACGGCCGTCCTGCCGCCGCCGCCCTCGCAACTGGTGGCGTGGTGCCAGGCCAGCGACCCGTCGAGCGCGAACCGGTAGGACTGCTCGCAGGCGTAGGAGACGTAGACACCGTCAGCGTCGGCCGCCGGCGAGCTGTCGTCGCCATTCATGACCTGGGCGGTCCACTTCGTGGTGCCGGATGTCTCGTCCACGGCATACAGCGTGCCGCCGGAACCTGCGCCGCCGACGTACACGGTCCCGTCGATTGCGGTCGGCGGCGACGTGAACGACCACTGCCCGCCGAGCGTCGACGCCCAATCCACCGCGCCGGTGGCCGCGTCGAACGCGGTCAGTAGGCCGTCGAAGTTGATGGCGAACACCCGCCCGTCGTCGAAGGCAATCGATCCGGCGTGGTACGTCCCGCCGATCACCTTCGGTCCCCACAGCACCTCGCCGGTGGCCAGCGACAGCGCCTCCACGTCATCGCCGTAGTTCGGCGTGTGCGCGACGGTCACGAACACCCGGCCGTCGGCGATCAGCGGATAGCCGACCGTGCCGGCGAGCTTGGTCGTCCACGCCTTGGTCAACGGGGCCACGAACGACGGGTCGACCGAGTCGCCGTCATGCGCGGGGTCGTGCTGGTAGGCGACTGCCGCGTACGGGTCGGCCGCCGGGCTGCTGGCCCCAGCCGCCGGCGCGGTCGCCACACAAACGCCTGCGACAGCGGTGACGGCAGCGACCAGACCCGTCGTAAGGAACGAAAGCGGGCATCGGCGCACGCCCATGGAACCCTCCCGGTGTAAAATCAGCGTTAGGATAACACTGAATTGATCTACCCTGATCGCCGGCCATGAGGTGTGTACGCGACGTCACCTCGACGCGGTCGATGGCGCCCAGTAAGCGCACGCTCACAGCCGCCGACCAGTGCGGTGCGGGCGCTGAGATGCGCTGGACCGGTCACGGCCGCGCGGTGCGGGCGGCAACGGCGGCGACCAGGCGTTGTCGGAGCGAGGCGTCGACCGGTCCGTCGACGCCGGTGAAGGTGAGCTGTGCCTCGATGCGCCGACCGGTGATCGCTACCGAGGCGACGTAGATCGCGCGGGCGGCGCCGTTGACGGTGACCACGCACTGTAAGGACAGCGTTGCAAGCAGGGCTTGATGCGTGGGTCGTGGAGCGGGGCGAGGTCGGCCGTCACGGCGGCCTGGCTGCGCATCCGTTCGGCTTGTGAGCTGATCGAGTATGGGCCGAGCCGGTAGTGGCTCTCGGTATGCGCGACGGCCCGCGGCACGGCATGAGCGCGGTGCCCGATGCATCGGTTCAGCCGCGCGTCGCCGAGTTGATCCGCGCGGTCGCGATGCGGCGGCACGCGTTGCCGGCCGGGCAGTTCGTCGGCCCGGATCGGGATCGCCGCGAGCGGGCGCGCACCGGTGGCGGCCGGTGGCACGGACGCCTGCGCACCGCTTGATGTGCTCGGCAAGCCGGCGGCATGGTTGCCGCCTGACCGACCGGAGGCCGCCCGGATACCGAGGACCGCTGGGAACGGACCATCCGGCATCGTGCGCGATCGCCGCCGACCTGAGCCCTTCGTCGATTGTTCAGTCGATGACGGTCAGTTCGAAAACGGGATGCCCGGCGGCCTCGGCGCGGAACCGCTCTGGCGGGTCGTCCTTGCTGGCAAAAAAGTAGCGCCGCGGCGGCCCGGTCAACGACAGATACTGCTTGAGCACCGGCGCGGCCTCCTCGGCGCCGGTGACCTCACGGATCGCGCACCGCACGGTCGTGCCGCGTCGGCGCAGCACCACCTCCCCCGCGGCGCGGGCGTTGCGCACCCATGCCACCGCGCCGTACGGGGCGACCAGCCAGCGCCGCCCACCGCGCTCGACGAGCACGACCGGGGTCGTGTGTGGCCTGCCGGTGCGCCGCCCGCGCGTGGTGAGCAGGTAGGTGTGCGGGATGAGGCCGGCGTGGATCAGCGGAGTGAGCAGGCGATTGCCCCACCGGTGCATCCGGGTTATCCGGAACGGCCGGGCCAGCGACGGCTCGCCAGAAGATTCGAGTCCCACGATCCAAACGTGCTGCCCGCGCTGTCTTCGCGCCAGAGGTCTTTCGCCCCGTCGCGGACATTGACAGGAAGCTGGCTCGCTGAGTCGTCGTCGGCGAAGATCGATCTAGCTATCACGCCGATGAGCGCTCAGACGAGCGGTGCCGGTCAGTCAGCGCGCATCCAGACGCGCAACGGGCCGAGGACCTCGAAGCCTTGGCGGCGCGCGGCGGCGAGCGCGTCACCGGCCTCGTAGCCGACCAGCGGCAGGTCCGGGTAGAGGCGCCCGGCGGTCGCCACCGCGCCTGCCCAGTCGCCGCCGAAGACATTGGAGATCCCGACGACGTCATCGGTGCGGTTAAGGATCGCTCCGGCAACGATGCGGCCGCCGCGGCGCGCCGCGAGGAACAGCGTGTCCGCCAGCAGCGTCGGTACGAACAGCCCGAGCGGCTCGCCCCACGCGCGCTCCCACTCGGGCAAATCCGAGGCGGTCGCGACGCTCCACTTCTCCCCGTGCGCAGGGCCGGGTGGCCGGTACATCCACGACGCCTCGACGATCACCGTGAACCCGGGCAGATCGAGCGTGGCGAAGCTGTCCTTGATCGAGCACCCCGGGCCGGAGTCGATCCGCGCCAGCAGCGCCGCCGCGGTCGCGGACGGATGCAGGGTCACCGCATCCGGGTAGTAGGGCGGCGTGCGCACCGGCCATGCCCAGACGTCATCGTCCGCCTCGCCCGAGATGCCGTGCGCGCGGCACATCGCGTCGCACCACTCGGCGTTGTTGCGGACGGCCTTGGCGATCATCCCTCCGCGCGGCATCAAGAACGCGAACGACCTTTCCGCCGCGATCGGGGCGCCGCTCGCCTGATCACCGTCGCCTCGTCATTCACACGCTTCAGTGTCGCTGACCTCGCCAATCAGAAACGCACCAACCGGCGCGATCAGCGCACCTCATGACATCGCCTCGCGGTAATGCCGCTGAGGCGAGATCCTGATCGCTACGTACGCGGAGCAAGGATGCACGCGGCGGTTTGTTGTTCTCCTGGCGCACGTGGGCTGGGGCAAGCGCGCTCGGCCAAGACTCGGCGTGCCGAATCGCGTGCTTGGGGTCCGCATGTACGGCGTCGGCATGCGCACGACGGGCTGGGACTGCGGCAGCCGCGGCGGGCAGGCACGATGGAACAGCGATGACCACTATCCCGCTCACGCTCGCCGACCCGCTCGTGGTGTCGGCGGGACCTGGCGACCCGGACGCCGCGTACGCGGCGTTCATCGATTGGGTGTCCGGGCAAGGGCTTTCGCTGTATCCGGCGCAGGACGAGGCGCTGCTCGAGCTGGTCACCGGCGCCAATGTCGTGCTTGCCACCCCCACTGGGTCCGGCAAGTCGCTGGTCGCCGTCGGCGCGCACTACTTCGCTCTCGCCGCCGGCATCCGCACCGTTTACACCGCCCCGATCAAGGCGCTGGTCAGCGAGAAGTTCTTCGCGTTGTGCTCCATCTTCGGGTCCGAGAACGTCGGCATGATGACCGGCGACGCCGCCGTCAACGCCGAGGCGCCCATCCTGTGCTGCACTGCCGAAATCCTCGCCAACCTTGCGCTGCGCACCGGCTCGGCCTCCGAGTTCGGTGTCGTCGTGATGGACGAGTTCCACTACTACGCCGACCCGGACCGTGGCTGGGCGTGGCAGGTGCCGCTGCTGGAGATGGCCGAAGCGCAGTTCCTGCTGATGTCCGCCACGCTCGGCGACGTCGCAGAGCTGGCCGCCGAGCTGGCGCAGCGCACCGGCCGCGCCACCCGGATCGTCGGCAGCGACACCGAACGGCCCGTGCCGCTGCACCACTACTACGCGCTCACCCCATTGCACGAGACGATCACAGACCTGCTCGCCGGCGGGAACGCGCCGATCTACGTCGTGCACTTCACCCAGGCCGCCGCGCTCGAGCACGCCCAGTCGTTGACCAGCGTCAACGTCGCGACCCGCGCCGAGAAGGACGCGATCGCCGAAATGATCGGAGAGTTCCGGTTCAGCGCCGGGTTCGGCAAGGTCTTGTCCCGGCTGGTCCGGCACGGCATCGGCGTGCATCACGCCGGAATGCTGCCGCGCTACCGGCGACTGGTCGAGCAGCTGGCCCAGGCCGGACTGCTCAAGGTCATCTGCGGAACCGACACGCTCGGTGTCGGCATCAACGTCCCGATCCGGACCGTCGTGTTCGCCGCCCTCTCGAAGTACGACGGACAACGGCAACGGCAGCTGCAGGTGCGCGAGTTCCTCCAGATCGCCGGCCGTGCAGGCCGCGCCGGGTTCGACACCGCCGGCACGGTCGTGGTCCAGGCGCCGGAGCATGAGGTGGAGAACGCCCGCGCGCTCGCCAGGGCCGGCGATGACGTGAAGAAGCGCCGCAAGGTCATCCGGAAGAAGCCGCCGGACGGGTTCGTGTCGTGGGGCAAGAGCACCCACGACCGGCTGCAGTCCTCCGTGCCGGAGCAGTTGGTCCCTCACTTCGCAGTCACTCCGGCGATGCTGCTGAACGTGATCGCCCGCCCCGGGGACGCGTTCGCCGCAATGCGCGTGCTTATCGAGGCCACGCACAGCACACTGCCGCAGCGACGCCGCCTGGTGCGCGACGCGATCCGCGGCTACCGGGCGCTGCTTGCCGCCGGCGTCATCGAACGGCTACCGACACCGGACGAGCAAGGCCGCACGGTGCGCCTCGTTGCCGACCTGCCCGTGAACTTTGCGCTCAACCAGCCGCTGTCGACGTTCGCGCTCGCCGCGCTCGAGCTGCTCGACACGGCCTCGGACGGCTACGCCCTCGACGTCGTGTCAGTGTTCGAAGCGACCCTCGACGACCCGCGGCAGGTGTTGGCTGCACAGCAGAACAAGGAACGTGGCGAAGCAGTCGCGGCGATGAAGGCTGACGGGCTCGACTACGACGAACGGATGGAGCTGCTCGCCGACGTCACTTACCCACGACCGCTCGCGGACCTGCTCTCCGGCGCCTTCGGGATCTATCGGCAAACGCATCCCTGGCTCAGTGAGGACGACCTGTCGCCGAAGTCGATCGTGCGGGACATGTGGGAACGCGCGATGACCTTCAGCGAGTACGTCGCCTACTACGGCCTGTCCCGCAGTGAGGGCACGCTGCTGCGCTACCTGACCGACGCGTTCCGGGCGCTGCACTCCGGCGTGCCGGACGCAGCACGCACCGAGCAGATCATCGACATCGTCGAGTGGCTCGGCGCCCTGGTGCGCCAGACCGACTCAAGCCTGCTCGACGAGTGGGAACAGCTCACCTCCGCGGCGGGCGACCTCGCCCGGGCAGCCGCGGAGGTGACTCCGCCAGTCCCGGCCTCGCTGACCGCGGACCGACGGGCTTTCACCGTCATGGTCCGCAACGCGATGTTTCGCCGGGTGGAGCTGGCGGCGCTGCGCCGCACCGAGGAACTGGGCGCTCTCGACGCGGACGCCGGCTGGGACGCGACCCGGTGGGCCGCCGCGCTGGACGGCTACTACGCCGAATACGACATGATCGGAACCGGCGGTGACTCCCGCAGCGCGGTACTGCTGCACATCGACACCGAAGCCGCAGACACCGAACACGCGTGGCGGGTGCGGCAAACCTTCGACGACCCGGCCGGTGACCGCGACTGGGGCATCAGCGCCGTAGTGGACCTGCCGGCCAGCGACGCGACCGGCGAACCCGTCCTCACCGTGGTCGGCGTCGGACCGCTCTAGGCAAGACGGCGTCCGGAGTTCATGCGGTGGTCGCTGTGCCGGAGATTGAGGCGTCGTGCGGGGTGTAGAGGACCGCCGGTGAGCCGGGGGTCATCTTGCTCTGATACATCGCGGCGTCGGCTTGCGCGATTAGCGTGTCCTGGTCGATCGGCTCGCGGCTGAACGCGACGCCGACGCTGGCTCCGAGTTCGATGGTGCGCCGCCCGATGCGGATGCGCCCAGTGAGCGCCGTGGACACCCGCATCGCCGTCATCAGTGCGGTGTGTTCGTCTTCGATCGCAGTGCAGATCACCAGAAACTCGTCACCGCCGATCCGGCCCACCGGGTCGCCTGCGCGCAACGCGGTCCGGAGCCGGTTCGCGGCCTCGGTCAGCACCCGGTCACCGGCCGCATGCCCCAGCGTGTCGTTCACGTTCTTGAATCGGTCAAGGTCGATGAACACCACCGCAGTCGCCTGCCCACCGGCACCGTGCCGAGCGAGCCGATCGCTCAACACCTCCAAGGTCGCCGCACGATTCAGGCAGGAGGTGAGTTCGTCTGTCGTCGCGCGATACTCCAGCTGACGGCGCAGCTGCACCGCGTCGGTGACGTCGCTCAGCGACCCGATCGCGCCGGTGACGAGCCCAGAGCTGTCGGTGAGCGGGCGCATCGCCAGCATGCACACCCGAGCCAGCTCCTGCCCTACCGACCGGAACGCGATCTCGACGTCGTTGATCGGCTCGTCGGCCAGCACTGACTGCAGCGCCGTCTCCAGCGCGGGCCTGTCGTCCTCCACGACGGACGCGAACTGAGCTGCGACGGTCGCCGCGTGCGGGCGCCCCACGATGGCGTGGAACCGGTCGTTGGTGAAGCCCATCAGCCCCTCGGCGTCGATCTGGAACAGCCCGACCGGCACCGCATCGGCCAGTCGGCTGAGCAACTGCTTGCGCGCGCGCAATTCCTCTTCGACGCTGGCCTGTTCTGCGGCCACCAGCGACATAACGGTCTCGATCGCCTCGTGCTCGGGATCCTCGAGCAGATTCCGGTTGACCGTCTCGACCCAGCGCCACGTACCGTCGGCGGCCCGGTAGCGGCCCCGCCACACCCGCACCTCACCGGGAGCGCTGATCATGTCAAACCACGCCGCTACCGCGCTCGGCTGATCCTCCGGGTGAATGAACCGCGTCGACGGTTGCCCCACCAACTGCTCGGGCCGCCAACCAAGGACGTCCCGCATGCCGTCGTCCACCCAGGTGATCAGCGCAGCGCCATCACGCTTCACCCGCGCTGTCTGCTCAGCCGGCACGCACTGCTCCACAGCGCGGCCAATCGGCACCCGCCGACCAGGCGTGAGCCGCACAACCAAAGCCGGGCCCTTGGTCCCTGTGCAAGTTCCCGCAGATGCGCCGCCGCCACCTCTACGCCGCCCACAAGGACAATGTCGAAGCGCTTCTGAAAGCGCCGAAATAGACGTACCAGCACACTCGCCGTGGCGCGGCCCTGCGTCGGCGTCCACCTGGCGCAGCAGAACGGGATCGAGTCCGACCCGTCGATCCCGAGCACTTCGCCGACTGCGCCTTTTCGCTCGGGATCTTTCGTATGCGAGCGCCCGCTCGGCTTGATCAAGAATGTATTGAGATGTCACGCGGCTCGCTGAGGGGAGCGCGATCATCCGGTTCGCGCGACCACGCAGCGCGCGACTTGTGCGACCGGTCGCGTCTACTCGAACGGTGTCGGACGCAGGTGCTCGTCAGCAGCTATGTCGATGACGTGCGGGCGGCGGCTCTCGGAACGGCTGATTGTGCGAGGGACGCGGTGGCCTGCGATCAGCCGATGGATACCGAAGCTGATTGCAACGATGAGGCCGCCGGCAATCGCGTCCAGCATGTAGTGGTTGCCGGTGCCGATGATGGCGACGAAGGTCGCGGCCGGATAGGCCAGTCCTAGCGCTCGCAGCCACTGGCGCCGTGCGCAGATGAGGATCGCGATGCCGCACCACAGTGCCCATGCGAAGTGCAGGCTCGGCATGGCGGCGAAGGTGTTGGAGTGCCTGGCGATGTCCGGCTCCGCCACCGACCCCCAGGTGTGGAACTTCGTGACCGTGTCGATGTAGCCCAGCGATGGCACCAGCCTCGGCGGTGCCGCCGGGTACAGGTAGAAGCTGGCCAGGCCGAACAGCGTGATCAGGATGAGCACGGTGCGCGCGCTGCGGTAGACGCGGGCGTGGCTTCGGTACAGCCAGACAAGCACCGCCAGCGTCACGACGATGTAGCCGAAGGCGTAGAAGTAGTTCAGCACCTGGGCGAGCCATTCGTGCCGTGCTACGAAGCGGTTGAACGAGCGTTCCCATCCCAGGTGCAGGTCGGTCTGCAAGTGGGCGATGGAGAGGCCGTGTCGCCGAGCGATCGCCGCCCGGCCGGAGATCGAGTTGCTGCCCAGCGAGTAGAGCCAGTAGCCGATAGCGATCAACGTGATCTCCTGCGGCCACCTCGGTGGGTGGTATCGCAGCGGGCGCTGGCGGAGCGGGCCGTCGAATCGGCGTGGCACCTGCGGGGCGGGTGCTCGCTCGGCCGTCTGCGTAACGGGGCTTGATCGTGACATGTGGGCGATCAGGTCTCCTGGCCTGCCACCGCTGCCATTCGGTCCTCGCGGCGAGGTCTCTGGTTCGCCGTGCCTCGGCTACGAGGGCGCGTGTCGGCGCCGGCAAGGACGGGCGCGAGCCGCTGCGGCTGCTCGGATGGCTGGTCGCGTGCGCAGGTCCGGGCGAGCTGGATGACGCCGATACCGAGGCTGAGCAGCAGCACGGCAAGGGCGGGATCGGCGCCGACACCGTGCCTGAAATGCTCGTCGAAGACCCAGACCCCGATGACGACACTGAGCAGTGGATCGATGGTGGCGGTGGCGGGCAGGCTCGCGGCGAGCGGGCCGGCCTGGAAGGCGAGCTGGTTCAGCAGCAGCCCGGCCGCCCCGAGCACCAGCACCGTGTAGAGCTGCCAGCTCCACAGGATCGAGATCGGGTCGGCGACCACGATGTTGGTGAGCGCCTTGAGCAGCGCGGCGGTGGTCGCGTAGAAGACGCCGACGGTGACGCCGAGCAGGGCTGCCGCCCGACCCCGGCCGCGGTGTTGCCGACCAAGCAGCACGCAGACCGTCGCAAGGACGAATCCGGTAACCGCCGCGCCGATGGCCGGGCCGTGGTCGGTCTCCGTGGTGTGGCTCGATGACGCGGTGCCGGACAGCACCAGGAACCCGGCCAGCGACGCGGTGACCAGAAGCACCCAGCCAAGCTCGTCCAACCGCAGCTGCCTGTGGTGTCCCTGGCGCAGCAGCAACGCGAACAGCAGCCCGAGGACGAGCAGCGGCTGGACGGTGGCCAGCGGACCAAGGTGCAGCGCTAGGAGTTGAAGCGACAGCCCGACGACGTCGGCGCCGATGCCCCCGAGCCACAGGCGGTGCGCGAGCGTGACCCGGATGAAGCGTCCGAGGGCGGTCGGGTGCAGCGTCTGCGCGTCGGGCACGCCGCTCGCGCTGAGGTGCTTTAGATGCGTGGAGGTGCCGAACGCCGCTGCCGCGCCGACCGCGGCGGCGGCGAACCACCAATTCTGCATCTGAAGACTTCCTGCGAAAGTGTTTAGGCAACTGTGGTCCGAAGAGGCGATTGTGCCACCCTGCCGCAGTGACCTTCGGCGGACCCGCGATGAGGATCGTCCACGTCAGCGATTGCTACTTGCCGCGATTGGGCGGTATCGAGCAGCAGGTCAGTGAGCTGGCGGCGCGCCAGCAGCGGGCTGGGCATGACGTCGAGGTGATCACCTCGGTCGGTGGGCCGCCGGGCGGCGGTCCGGTGCGCGTGCACCGGCCTTCGCCCCGCCCCGACGGCAGCATCCGCTATCACAGTTCGTACCGCAGCGCCGGATTTGTGACGTCCGAACGCTACGACGTCGTCCACGTGCACCTGTCGACCTGGTCCCCGCTGGCTTTTCTCGCCGTGCGCTCCGGGTGCCGCGCCGGACTGCCGGTGGCGGCGACCGTGCATTCGCTGTGGGGACATGTGACCCCCCTGTGGCGCGGCGCCGCCCGCGCGATCGGGTGGCGGGACTGGCCGGTCGCCTGGTCCGCGGTGAGCGGCGCGGCGGCCGTCCCGGTGAGCGGCGCCCTCGGCCCGACCCCGGTCTCGATCGTGCCCAACGGCGTGGATCCGCGACAATGGACGCTGCCGGAACGGCCACGGGATCCGCGCCGCGTCGTGCTCGCCAGCGTGATGCGGCTCGCGCCGCGCAAGCGACCGCGACAACTGCTGCGCATGCTCGCGGCGCTGCGCCAGGAGGTCGCCGGTCAAATCCGCTTGGAAGCCGTGCTGATCGGCGACGGGCCGCTCCGAACCAGGCTCGCCGGCGACGCGCAGCGGCTGGGCCTGGCCGACTGGGTGAGGTTCACCGGGACACTGCGCAGGCCCGCGATCCGCGAGGTGTACCGCGACAGCGACATCTACGTCGCGCCGGCGACCCTCGAGTCGTTCGGCATCGCGGCGCTGGAGGCACGCACGGCCGGGCTGCCGGTCGTCGCGCAGGCCGGTACCGGGGTCGCGGACTTCGTCCAGCATGGCGTGCACGGCCTGCTCGCCGACGGTGACCCGGCGATGGTTCATGCGCTCGCCCACCTCGTCGCCGATCCCGAGATGCGCGCGGCTATCAGCGCGTACAACCGGTCCCGGCCACCCGAGAGCAATTGGTCGCGCGTGCTCGCCGACTGCGACGCGCTCTACGCACGAGCAGCCCACCTGGCCGCCCGGCCCGTTGCGATGGCGTCGCCATGAGCTACGCGCTTGTCTCCTTCCACGCCCACCCGGACGACGAGGCGCTGCTCGCCGCGGGAACGCTGGCCCGGGCGGCAGCCGACGGGCACCGGATCGTGCTCGTGGTGGCGACCGACGGCGCGGCCGGCCTTACCGCGTCGTCGGTCTTGTCGGGCGGCACACCACTGGCTGCGGTGCGCCGCCGCGAGCTGTCCGCGGCGGCGACCGTGCTGGGGATCAGCGAGGTCATCGACCTCGGCTACGGCGACTCAGGCGACGACGGCCGGCACGTCGGCGAGCGCCCGGCGTTCGCAACGACGCCACCCGAGCAGGCAGCCGAGCGGCTCGCCGCGATCCTGCGCGACGTCCGCGCGGACGTACTGACCAGCTACGACGCGGCCGGCGGGTACGGCCACCCCGACCACCGCCAGGTGCACGCAGTCGCCGCCCGGGCCGCCGAACTCGCACGTACCCCGGTGCTGCTGGAGGCCACCGTGGACCGGGCGCTGTTGCAGCGGGCGTTGCGCGCGGTCAGCTGGCTGCCCGGCGTGCCGACCGGATTCCGGGCAGACCTGTCCGAACGTTTCTGCCCACGCGCCGAACTGACACACCGCGTCGACGTCCGCCGCTTCATCAGTGCGAAGCGGGCCGCGATGGCCGCACACGCCTCCCAGGCCAGCGCCGACCGCGACGCACGCACCCTCGCGTTCTGTCTGCGCCTACCGCATCCGCTCTACACCCGAGTCTTCGGCTACGAATGGTTCCGCGAGGTCGGCCGAGCCCCCGGTCGCCCGCTGCTTGACGACATCTTCGTCAGCCTGCGGTCGAGGTGACCCGGAGGTCACGAAACACCCGTGGCATCCCGGAACGAGCGTTCTTGGTCGCTCGTGCGCGAGCCAGAACCTCGGACCGGTTGAGGACGGGTTCGCGGCGTTCCTGCCCAGCCACCGGAGCGGCGGTATCAGCTGCGCAGCTGACGGCTCCTGATCCGGCAGTCGAGCAGAACACGGAGCCTTCTCATGCGCAGCGTCCACCGAATCACCGCCGCGGTCGGCTTTGCCGCCCTCGCCGCCGCAGTCGCGGTCAACGCCGACGCGGCGAGCCCGGCAGGTAGCCCACTGCAGGGCACCGTCAAGGTCGTCGTTCGGCCGGTGACTACAGCCGGCCACCCGAGCACCGGATTCTCGGTCACCGGTGAGCCGGCCGGTCAGGTCGACTGCAGCTTCAAGGAGCCGTCACCCGGCGCCGTGAGTTCGAACATCGAGTTCTGTAGCCCGTCGTTCGAGTACGCGATCGCCTGCTGGAAGGCGGCCGCGCCGCACCGCGTCCTGTGCCTGCGCGACCCGCGCAGCCAGCGCGTCTGGCGCATTCCGCGGCATGGCGCGTTCGCATCGACCCACCTGGCGCCGCGCGCGCAGCGGGCGCCGCTGGAGATCCGCCTCGGCGACGGTCACCTGTGCTTCATCCGCGACGGCGCCGCCGGGGGCATGCTGCCCGGCCACCCGAACCTGTTCGGCACGTACACGTGCGCGCACGACGGCGAAGTGTGGGCATCAGAGAATGCGAAGCACAACGGTGTGAACGAGTCCCACCCGACGTGGACGGTGCGCACCGCCCACGGTGGCAGCCACACCCTGCTGACGCGCCGCGTCGCGAAGGCGTGGTTCGCCGGCACCGCCCAGGCCTGAGTTCGACGTCTGAATTCGGAAGGCGGTGTGGGCGCGATTGATCAGTGACTGGAGTATGTTGCTCTGTTCGAAGGACGCTTTCAGGTGCGCTTTCTGGGCGGACGGGTTGAGCCCATTACCCGCCTCTCCATGGCATGAACCTATGCGTCGAGAAGTGTCCACCAAATGCGCACTGTCTCGCCGCCGTCATGTGCACCAAAATGACGCCGTCATCGGCCGCGCACGGCCACCTCGCGATTACTGCTCCTAACGCGGCGATAGCCGGATCGAGCTTGCTTGAGCGTGGTGGTAAGACGCACGCTGGCGGCCATGACCACGCGCAACTGGACGACTCCCTCGCTCCTGCCCATCGATGATCTCCGCGCGCAGTTCCCGGGCCTGTCGCCCGATGATGCCGCCTTGGATGGCGCGGCCGGCACGCAGGTCCCGGCCGCGGTCATCGACGCGATCGCGGACGCGCTGCGCTCGGCGATGGCCAACACAGGCGGCGCGTTCGCTGCCAGCCGGCGCAGTACCGAACTGGTCGTTGCCGCCCGCTCCGCGATCGCCGATCTGGTCGGAGGCGTACCCGAGGGCGTGATCTTGGGGCCGAACATGACGACGCTGACGTTCCACCTCGCCGACGCCCTGTCGCGCACGTGGGCGTCGGGCGACGAGGTGGTGGTCACCTCGCTGGACCACGACGCCAACGTCCGACCATGGCGGCTGGCCGCACAGCGGGCGGGCGCGACAGTGCGGGTCGCCGATTTCGACGTGCACACCGGCGAGTTGCCGGTCGAGGCCGTCGAGCAAGTGATCACTGAGCGCACCAAGCTGCTCGCCGTGACCGCCGCGTCCAACGCGATCGGAACGCGCCCGCACCTTGGCGCCATCGCCGACGCCGCGCATGCCGTCGGCGCAGTGACCTATGTCGACGGCGTTCACGCGACACCGCACGTGCCGGTCGACCTGGCGGCGTGGGGCGCGGATTTCTACGCCTGCTCCTCATATAAGTTCTGCGGACCGCACACCGGTGCCGTGACCGCCGACCCGGCCCTTCTCGAGCAATTGCAACCGGCCAAGCTCATCCCGTCCTCCGACCGCGTCCCCAACCGCTTCGAGCGCGGCACCCCGCCCTTCGAGCTGCTCGCCGGGGTGCGCGCCGCGGTCGACTGGCTGGCCGGCCTGACCGACGCCCAGGGCGACCGCCGCACCCGGCTGCTCGCCTCCTTCACCGCGATCGAGACCCGCCTGCAAGGCCTGCTCGGCCAGCTCGTGGCCGGGCTGTCAGCGATCGACGGCGTTCGGCTGCTCGGATCTGCGCGCCAGCGCACCTCCACCGTCTCCTTCCTCGTCGACGGGTTCACCCCGCAGGCGGTGGCCGAACGGCTGAGCCAGCAGCACATCGCGGTGTGGGACGGCGACAACTACGCGTACGAACTCATCCGCCGCTACGGCCTCAGCAACATCGGCGGCGCCGTCAGAGCGAGCATCGTGCTCTACAACACCAGCGCCGAAATCGACCGGCTCGTACGCGCCGTCGCCACCCTGGCCGCCGAGCGCGGTGACGAGCAGCGCGATCATCGCGATTCCCACGTATAAGGCATCCCGAACTACAGCAGCTCCGGGCATCGCAAACACGCTCCTCGAGGCGTAGTCCTGTCTCCGGAGGAGGGGTACCCCAATGACACGGTCGAGGCCGCACATATCGCGCGACGGCGGGCCACCAGTGGCTTCGGCCGACCGCAATGCAATCGGCGGTACGGACCGCTTGCCTCATCACGCCGGCGTTCACCGTCGTAGCCGTTGGCTGATCACGTCCTAGCCGTCGAAATGCGCGGCGCCCATGGAACCGCGTGCACCAGCGCATACAGATTCGTCAGACGCGCGCTGTCTATCGCTGGGTGGCTTCACGACAGCGACCGCAAGTCGCCCATGGACGACTGATCTCGTCCCGACATTGCCAATCTGCGGCGGCGAGTATGTCGAGACCGCTGGAGCGGCTCCGTCCTTGCAATGAAGGCATCAAAACGGGAACTGGAGGATCCAGCCATGTCACAAATCAAGCGGTTCGACCACGTCGGCATCACCGTCGCCGACCTCGACTCGGTGACGGCATTCTTTGTCGGCCTCGGTCTAGAGGTCGAGGGACGCACGTTCGTGGAGGGCGAGTTCCTGGACACGGTCTGCGGCATTCCCGACTCGCGCACCGAGGTCGTCATGCTGAGAGTGCCCGGCGCTGGCGACCGCTTGGAGCTCGCGACGTTCGTGCGACCTGACTCCGTACCGGGATCGCCGACCGCAATGGCCAACGAGTTGGGACTGCGCAACGTGTCCTTCGAGGTCGAGAACCTGCAGGCGGCGGTCGATTGGGCAGCTACCGAGGGCTACGGACTCGTCGGCGGTATCGGCGAGTACGAAGGCGTCGTGCGGATGGCTTACGTGCGAGGGCCGGAAGGGATCGTCGTGTCGCTGTTCGAGTACATCGGCTGAGCGTCTCAGCGCTTGCATCTCGCGGACCATGCGTGTGCCGCGGAGATTGGTTGTTCGGGCGTCCCGCTTGGCACGTACTGATTGGACCGCTGATCGCGATACCGTCAGCGGCTTCTGAGGTCCGTTTCTGACGAGAAGGGACGTAGCAGCCCGGAGTGCTGCCGCTAGCCTGCGACCATGCCGAAGCAGATCACGCCCTTCCTGATGTTCCAGGGTGGTGTCGCCGACCAGGCAATGGATTTCTACACGTCGCTGGTAGAAGACGGTGCCATCTTGGACGTCGTTCGGTACGGGCCCGAGGGACCGGGGCCGGAAGGCACCGTGCTGTGCGGGAGGTTCGTCCTCGCCCGCCAGCAGTTCATGTGCAACGACAGCATTGTGACGCACGATTTCTCGTTTACCCCCTCGTTGTCAGTCTGGATAGAGACGGAGTCCATGACCGAGTTGGAGCGATTGTTCGCCGGGCTTGCTGACGGCGGTACGGAACTGATGCCGCTGCGCGAGTACGGGTTCAGCCGGCGCTTCGGCTGGGTCAACGATCGCTATGGCGTCTCCTGGCAGCTCAACCTGGCCTAGGGATGCGTGACGCCCGATGCACACGCGCCGCCGGGGGCGGCTGACCGGGCCTCTGCCGACCAAGGCAATTCGCTTAAGCGTCAGCCTGTCCCACTGCCAGCCGAGTAGCTGCCACTGAGCGAAGCGAGCGATCCAGTTTCGGCAACGCGCCTGCTGTGGCGAAGTCGGGCGTAGTAGATGCGGCTGACGCGCTCAGATCGGGTGCTCTGGCGCCGCCTAACCGCGGGCCGAGAGCCCAGATCCCTGATCGATTCGGCTACGGCCGTGCTGGGGGTGTTGGCCGGCCCGGGTCGTCGATGCTATGCGTAACTACGGGTGCGGGGCACGGCACTGGTTCCCCGCGGCCCGGGTCTGACCGCCAACACTTGGTTGACGCCGAGCCGGTTGGCTTCGAACGCGAGCGCGGAGCCGGCCATGTACAGCCGCCAGATCCTGGCCCGCGCCGGAGTGGCCAGCCGTGCCGCCTCGTCCCATCGGCGTTCCAGGTTCGCGACCCAGGCGCGCAGCGTGAGCGCGTAGTGCTCGCGCAGGGATTCGACGTCCCGGGCCTCGAAACCGGCACCTTCCAGCGCGTCGATCATCATCGCCAGCGGCTCGAGTTCGCCGTCGGGGAAGACGTAGCGGTCGATGAACGAGGTGCGTGAGAACTCCGGTCGCTGTCCGGGTCGGCGCGAGATGGCGTGGTTGAGAAGCCGGCCGGTGGGGCGTAGCAGCGCAAACAGGTGGGCCGCGTAGGTGGGCAGCATGCTGGCGCCGACGTGTTCGGCCATGCCGATGCTGGCGATCGCGTCGTAGGGTCCGTCGCTGATGTCGCGGTAGTCCTGGACGCGGATCTCGACCTGATCGCTGACGCCTTCCTCTGCCGCTCGGCTACGCGCGAAGCCGGCCTGCTCTTCGGACAGCGTCACGCCGACCACCCGGACCCCGTAACTCCGTGCCGCGTGCCGGGCGAAGGTCCCCCAGCCGCAGCCGACATCGAGTACCCGCATCCCCTCGGCGAGGCCGAGTTTGCGTGCGACCAGATCAAGCTTGGCGAACTGCGCATCGTCGAGGCCGAACGCGGCTGACGGCTCTTGTGCCCAGTACCCGCACGAGTAGGTCATCGACTCGCCGAGCACGAGCCGGTAGAAGTCGTTCCCGATGTCGTAGTGATGCGAGATTGCCGAGCGGTCGCGGCTCCGGCCGTGTCGATGCCCGCGCAGCTTCACCTCCTCAGGCGGTGGCGCGGGTGGCAGGCCGATCAGGCGCAACCGCACCGCGGCTTTGACGATCGCCTTCCTCGTCGCCGCGTCGACGCTCACGCCCGGACCGTGCTCAGGGTCGGCAATGCGGTCGAGCTCCTCGAGGCCGGCGACCAGATCGCCCCCGACCTCCAGATCGCCGGACACATAGGCGCGCGCGAAGCCGAGCTCGTTGGGCGCCCACACGATGCGCCGCAACGCACGCCGGTTCCGGATCACCAGACTCAATGCCGCGGAAGATGGGCCGACCGCGCTGCCGTCCCAACAAGTGACCCGGATCGGGACCCGGTCACCGAGCGCCGCAGTCACCAACGGGGCAACCGTGTCGGCAACAGACATGCTTCATTGGTACCGGACCGCGACGGCCGGCCGAGCTGAGCCCCACCCGCGGCGCAGCGCAAGCGTGTGGTCTGTGCGGCACGACAGCCCCTCGGCTCGCTGCAACGCGAGCGCAAACGCGACCATTCCGACACTGAACCGCGTTGATGTCACCACCTGTGTCAGGAGGGACAGGTTTCGTTGCAGGCGCACACGCCGAGGGAGAACGATGACGGCGGTGGACATCACGCAGCTATATGACGCCCGGCGAGATTGTTACTACGACAAGCCGCTGCTGCGTGGCTGGGTGCACGCCGCGGCCTTTGTGGCTGCCGTGCTCTTCGGCATCGCGCTGATCGCCGACGCGGCGAGCGATTCTCGCTCGGTCGTCGCTTCGGTGTACGCCGTCAGCGTCGTGGGCCTGTTCGGTGCCAGCACGTTGTATCACCGGGGTTCTTGGACGGCGCCGATGTCCAGGCGTCTGCAACGACTGGACCACACAATGATCATCGTGTTGATCGCTGGCACCGCGACGCCACCCATGGCCCTGAGTCTGACGGGGTCGCTGCGCGTCGCGGCGCTGGCGCTGCTCTGGTCGCTGGCCGCGGTCGCGGTGCTCGTCCGGCTGATGTGGATGACCGCCCCGGAAATACTCGCGGGCTCGATCTACCTGGGGCTCGGCTGGATCGCCGGCGCGGCCGTGCCGGCCGTCTGGATCCGGCACGGCGTGGGCCCGGCGGTGCTGCTTCTCGCCGGCGGAGTGCTCTACATGGTCGGTGCACTGGGCTACCACCACCGCTTCCCAAACCCACGACCGTCGGTATTCGGGTACCACGAGGTATTCCACACCTACGTCACCGCGGCGGCCGCCTGCCAATACGTCGCGATCGGCTGCTTCCTATTGTGACGACCAAGCTGCTCACCCGATGCGCCGCCGAAGCGCGAACAACGCTGCACCACAGCCGCGTGACCGCCCATGCAATCAGCGGCGTTGTTCGTACGACAGACCGCGGTCCAGAGCACCCGGCATGTACGACAGCATCGACCGCGAGCGAGCGGAACCGGACGCTATCGCCGCGGATTCGTGCGCTGCTGCACCCACGGTAAGGACGGGTGAGGTTTCAGGCCTACCTGTCCAGCAAGACAGCGTGCCACCGTGCCGGGCGAGAACCGTCGCATCACCGCTGGAGATGCCAGATCAACCCAGCTGGGACGCCGGCGTCGGCCGCCCGCGACGCCTGTGGCACCAGGACGCTGGGACACCACGGCCACACCCGCGGCTCGTTCAGCACCTCGGCGACGATCGCAGGGTCCGGCGGCGTCACGGCGGATGTGCTTGGCGGCTCGCGCACGGGTTCCTCGCACCGCATCGGACGCAGTCCAACGCTGAGCGCGGCGCGCAGGTAATCGCCAACCGAGTGGCGATAGCTGATCACCCGCGCGGGACGCCCGTCTGCATCTCCGGTGGACGGGATCCAGCCACGCAGCACCGATTCGGGATGCATGTCGGACAGCACCACATGCCCGCCCGGCCGCAGCACCCGCACGAACTCAGCCAGCGCCGGAGCGAGATCGGGTACGTGGGTCAAGGCCAGCGCGCAGACGACCAGATCCGTCTCGCCGCTCGGGGCGGGCAGGGCAGTCAGGTCACCGAGCTGAAAGCTGCCTTCGGGTACCCGGGTGCGTGCCCTGGCAAGCATCTCCGGCGAGCTGTCCACGCCCAGCACCCGGTGACCACGGTCGGCCAACAGCCGTGCGATCCGGCCGGTGCCGCACGCGGCGTCCAGCGCGTCGCCGGCGGGAAGCGTGTCGAGGATGTCGATGATCACCGGTTCGTCGGTGTCGAAGGCGGGGTTACCGGGCTCGTCGTAGGTCGGTGACCACACGCGGTACCCGGTAAGCGTGTCCACCCGGTCGACGTCGCCTGCCACCCGCGTCAGAGAGTCGTCGCCGAGCAGTCCACGAATCTCAGCAAGGCGCGACTCCACAGCCCCTCGATCGCCGTCGTCGAGCAATGCGCGCAGCAGCGCTAGGCCCTCGACCCCAAGGGCGTAGACCAACGGGCTCTCATAGACCATGCGCCCGAAGGCTAATGACCAGCCACCCCACCCGCGAGCCACTTTCGGCCGCCTAGATCTCGCAGGTTCACGACTGCCGCACCTGGACATCGGTGAACCGAATCAGCATCGGCCTACCGAGCCGGACCAGTCAGCCACGCGAGGGTGAACGTCTATGTAGCCGCCACCATATGCGGTCGCCGACGTCCGGCGCCGGTGCGGCGGGTCGGCAGCCACACGACCACGCCGGCATTGTGATAGTCAACGACTGGCCGGCGGTGTCGAGCTGGCAATGGCGGCAGAGGCGAATTGGCCGTTCATCTCACGCGTCGGCGGTCACCGCGTCAGGTCGTCGTCCCGGAAGAAGTAAAGGATGTCGCCGGGGTTGCAGCCGTTACGTAGGCACCACTGCTCCTGATCGGCCGGTGCCAGCTGCTTGGCGCAGATCAGACCGTTGTTGTTGCCTGCCTCGTCGATCACGAGCGGCACGTGATGACCCAGCGCTACCAGCTCGGCGACGGAGAGCACCTCGTTGTTGGCCGGACATCCCGTGACGGGCGGGGTGTCGATCGCGAAGGCAGCGGTTGCGGGTGCCGTGAAGATCGCCAGAACAAGGCCGGCGGAGCTCACGGCTGCGAGTGATCGTTTCATCGCGGGCCCCATTCGTGTGGGTCGGAGGTGACCGGTGCGGTGACGATGCTCGACGCCCGGCCGCGTGCCCAGCAATACGACGTTCGGCGTACGCCGGGGTGGCAGTTGAGGAGAATCGACCTTCGGGCTCGGTGAATCGACAGCGTGCTAAAAGCGACTCTTGACTAGTGGGTCGAGAACGCTCGCTCGACGGCTGACGTGCGATTGGACGCACCTAAGCGCTGGAAGATGTTCTCCAGGTGCTTGCGAACGGTGCCCTCGGAGATGCTCAGATGACGCGCGATCTGGCGATTCGTCTGACCGCCCGCAACCATTCGAAGCAGCTCATACTGGCGACTCGTCAGCTCACCCTGCGGGGTGCGCCGCCGCAGCCCCGCGGCACACAGCTCTCCCAGATGCGGACGGATCAGCCGGAGGAGCAGCACTTCCCTGTCAGAGAAATCGATCCCGTCGTCGCGCCACAACATGATCCGCTGAGTGAGGACCCCGTGCGGCGGCAACGGCACGACCAGTGCGTGACGGCTCCCCATCAGCCTGTGGAATTCCGCCTTGGCCGCCACCGCGCGGCGGTTCATGCTGAAGTCGGCATCGCGGATGATCGTCGTCCAGTCGCCGGTGCGCTGTGGATGACTGGCCGGCCACGTCCAGAAGTTCGCCCAGAAGATGTCCAGCATCTCATCGACCTGGGACGCCGGCTGCTCCTCGCGCGGCGCGTCGCTCGCTTCGACTGCTTGCTCGTCCATGCCTGTGTGGCGGTGCGCGTCATAGGAGACAAAGCCCGCACGATCACACCTCACCAGTTGCACAAGGTCGCCCAACACCGACCACGGCAACGGATCGCCGTCCTCCCGCATTCGGCTCGGGTCGCTGATATCGGCCAGAAGTTGAAGATCGCGGCCGGTGATCGTCTCCTGAGCCAGCATGTTGCTCCCCTAGTACTGCGCTTGGCCAGCGTAGGGCGGCCCGCTCAGCCGTGGAACAGATTCGCCCCTTTTTGGCGGGACCGGACCGGTGAACGCGACCGGAATGGCTCGAATGCGCAGAAGCTGATCGCGGACTTATGTCCCACAGTCACCTGCGTGCGCTCTTAGCCGAATAGCGTCTGCTCGGCTAAGCGCGTGCTCGGAGCAGGACGGGCAGGGCGGTGATGAGCGTGATGCCGCATACGATGCCGGCGACGGTGTAGGGGGTGCGCAGGCCGCCGCGTGCCCGAGCAGGCCGCCGGCTAGTGCGCCGGCGGGCATGGGTCCCCAGCCGAGCATGCGGTAGACGCTGTTGACCCGGCCGAGGCGATGGTTGGGGACGATCCGTTGGCGCAGGCTGACGCTGACGACGTTCCACATTTGGACGAAGAATCCGTTGCAGGCCGTCATCAGGCCGGCCACCACAGCGTTGGGGGCGAGCCCGATGCCGACGAACACGACGGCGCTGCCCGCGATCGAGGTGATCAGCGACGGCAGCTGGCCGACCCGGCGGATGAGCATCGGATTGGTGAGCCCGCCGAGCATGCTGCCCAGGGCGGCGGCGGTCCAGAGCAGCCCGTAGCCGCGGGCGCCGATGTGCAACGTCTGGGTGGCCAGCAACACGAGGACGGCCTGGCCCATCTGACTACAGAATGCCTGCACGGCAAGCAGCACGGCGACGAGGCGCAGCAGCTGATGGCGCAGCAGCCAGCGCAGCCCTTCGGCGATCCTGGTGCGCAGGCCCGCGGTGTCCTCGCCGGTGCCGACGGCGTTGTGGGGCAGGCCGGACAGCAGCGCGGCGGACGCGGCGAACGATCCGGCGTCGAGGCCGAAAGGCAATGCTTTCGCGGCGGCGAACAGCACGCTGCCCACTGGCGGGCCGAGGAAGGTCTCGCCCATGGTCAGGCTTACCTGCAGGCTGCCGTTGGCCTTGGGCAGCAGTTCGGCCGGGACCAGTTGGGGCAGGATCGCCTGAGCGGCGTTGCTAAAGACGACTTCGGCGGCGCCGAGACAGAATCCGGCGGCGGTGAGCACGGCGATGTCCATCCGGCCGACGGCAGCGAGGACCGCGATCAGCGCGACGAGGGCGGCCTGCACGGCCTGGGCGCGCCACATCAACGTGGCCCGGTCGTGGCGGTCGACGAGTGCACCGGCCGGCAGCGACAGCAGCAGCCAAGGCAGGTAGAACGCCGCCGACACCACGGCGATCAGCCGGGCGTCCTTGGTGATCGTCACGGCCAGCAGCGGCAGCGCGGCCACGAAGGCGCCGTCGCCGACGCTGCTGAACGTGTTGGCCCACCACAGCCGCCAGTAGCCGGGCCCGAGCGCCGCCCGCCGGAGGGTGGCCCTGGCCGTCTGCGTCACACCCTCAGCGTCGAGTCGGAATCCGCCGTCGAATACGTTTAAGCGATCTGCTAAATAATGAGCTGGTGCCGCTGGTGATCTCGCTGGACGTGGCCGACCTAGCCGCGACCAGGTTCGCTGCCTCGCCCCTGGCCGAGACGATCAAGGCGCTGCAACTGCTCGCCCGCCCCGACCCGTCGGCGGTGAACCGTCCGTGGGTGAACTGGGCGCGGCGCCGGCTGCGTCCGCGGCCGCTGCGCGTGCCCAGCGTGTGGCCGCTGGTCGTTACCGGGTTGCCCACCTACCCGGAATTTCTCATGCCGGCGCCCTCGAGCCGGTGGCCGGCCTTTCCCGACGAGCTGGCCCGGCTGGCCGCGACGCCGACCCGGGCGGTGCGGGCGAGCCTGCGCCGCGTGTTCGGCGACGGCCCATGGCCGGACAGCGCGAGCGAACTGCTTCAACGGCCGACGTTCGACCAGATCATCGCCGAGCTCACCGAATGCCATGACCGGCTCGTCGCCCCCCACTGGGAACGGATCCGCTCGGTGCTCGACGCCGACATCGCCTACCGCGCCGGCGTGCTGGCCAGTGGCGGCGCGAGTGCACTTTTCGCCGACATGCACCCCGACCGGCGCTGGTCGGCCGGCACGCTCACCCTCGCAGACGTCGACACCGCCCAATCGGTAGTTCCGGTGCAGCTGGGACCGCACTCACCGCGGCGGACTCATCGAGCGCCAACGCTCCGGCCGTGCCGTCCTCTACCAGACCTCCGAGCTCGGCCTCGCACTCCTCGAACAGATCACGCCGCCCGCGACGACACAGGCCCACGCGCGGGCAACCTCATCCAACGATGCGCACTGATCGCCGCCGTTACCCGCCCAGCCGAACGCCGCCACGACCGCAGGTGCGGTACCAACCTGACATACGGCCGTAGTGCGGCGACGGACGACTGCATGCCACACACGGCGCCGCCGATGGCGCGTGATGATCAACCGTCCTATATCGCCGCTGTACCGAGCGGTCGTGCCGAACAGACGCGGTGCGGCGGGCCGAGCGGCGCGGGTGCTGGTCGCGCCCGCCGTGACTATCCGTGCGTGCCTCGTTGCCATCGGCGGTTGAATTGACGAGTATCAAGATCGGTCTCTCGCACCCGTTACCAACGACGGGAGCACTCGGGGGTTGATCGAGATTGCCGCAGCCCGACGCCCGCCGGGTGGTATCCCGATCCGACCGGCGTGCACGAGTTGCGGAACTTCAACGGGCAGTGGACGCCGCACGTCCGCACGCAAGGCGTGGACTCGATCAATCCGTTGACGGCTTCGCCGGCTCCGGCCGTCGGCACCCCGATCGGTACGTCCGCGGGCACGCCGAACCGTCCGGCTGCACCGATCGGGCCGAGCATGTCGCCCGACCTGCAGAGCGCTCCGAGAACCCGGCTGCGCTCGGCGAAGGTCAAGTTCGTGATCGCCGGCTGCGTGGTGGTCGTGGTCGTCGGCATCACCTTGGCCGTCTCGTTGATCGGCGGCGGCAGCGGCAGGCACGGCCCCCCGACAGCAGTGGATGGTGACTCCGCGCTGGCGTCCGGCGCAGGGCAGGTGCCAACCAGGGAAGGGCCGGTAGGGCGTGCCGGCACCCGCGGTAACTGGACGCAGTCGCAGTGGGAAACGGTCGTGGGGTATACGGGTAGCGGCGGCAATCACCTGTGCGTCGACCGTGCCCTGGCTCTCAATCTCGACTACGTCGAGGCTCTCCCGGTGGTCAAGGTGGCTAAACCACTCGCTGGACGCCTCGATGCAGGACCTGGTGGATGCAGCGGCTCGGGGTAACCCGAACCTCAACAAGGCGCAGGCGGAAGTGGACGCTGTGGAGGTCTACTCCACGACCCTGGACTCAGGCTGTCCGGGAACTATCTATCCAGCACCCACCACCCGCTGAGGGCCCCAGCCGCCGCCGCTCCACGTCCGCATCGGATAACGAACCGTCCTACCCCGCTGTACTGAGCGATCGTGCCGATGTCCGCACCGACCGGCTGGTCAACACCTGTCGGTGTGAGTTCCCGCCCGGTGGCCTGTTCGAAGACGACCTCGACGCTACTGGTCGCGATCCACCGCGGCCCGGCCCGGGCCCGGGTCCGGGTGCGCACCGTGAACATCGCCGAAGGCTGCTTCGTTCGAAACAGCGCCGCACCCAGGGTTATCGGCTGCTTCCCGGACGAGTACGCGGCGATGAGGCTCGGCTGTGCCGTCGTGATCCGCGCGTCCGGACGCTGGTGCCGACTCTTGATCAACGATCGGGAGCGTCACCAGCTCAAGCTGCTGCGCGCCGAGCTTGACTCGACCCATGCCAGCGACCGCCGCGCGCGCCCTTAGACCGACCGGCACAGCAGCTCGCCACCTGATAACCGGGCCACCGATTCACACGATGCTCAGCACTGACCTCGCACGCTGGTCTTGTAGGTGAAAGACGGTGGGGGTGGGGCAGGTGCTGAGGAACCGCGAGCCCGGGCCGCGACGCGCGACGGATGCGAGCCAGACGCGGAACCGAGACGGTGCACGCACCGGTCTGGACCCGGTGACGGAGACTCAGTCCAGAAACCCGAACGTCGCGGTCGTGACCATGGCCCGCGACGAGGGACAGATGCTCAAGCGCTGGGTAAGTTACTACGGCGCCGCCGTGGGCCGCTCGAGCTTGGTCATCTTCGACGACGGCAGCGTCGACGGGTCCACCGAGGACCTTGGCTGCACAGTTCACCGGCTGCCGAATTTCCCCGGCGGGAAGATGTTCATTCCGTCCCGGATGAAGTTGGCGAGCGGGATCGCCGCCGGGCTGCTGGCCTGCTACGACTACGTGATTTTTGCCGATGTCGATGAGTTCCTCATCCCCGACCCCGACCAGTTCGAGGGCTTGGTGGACTTCCTCAAAGCCCGGCCACACAGCGACGTCATCGCAGGGATGGCGCTCAACGTCGTGCATCACGCCGAGGTGGAGGCCGGCATCGATCCCGAACGGCCCATCCTCGACCAGCGTTCGTTCGCGAAGTTCATCCCGCGCATGTGCAAACCGTCGATCAAACGCATTCCCGCAGCTTGGCGGCACTCCACGCACGCCATCACCGCGCCCTACCGGGTGGACTCCGGTCTGTTCATGATGCACATGAAATTCCACGACCGTAACTCGCTACGGCAACTCGGCGACCGTCGTCGAGCCGCGTTCGAGTCAGACGGGCGGGGAATGAACTCAAGCTGGAAACTCACCGGTGGGGAGATAACCCAGCGAGTGACCGGCTTCCTTGCCGGGCAACAGCCAGGCGAGATCACGGAGTTCACACCCGATCCGCAGGTGCTCGAGCAGATCGTCGTGCACCGCAACGGGCTCCACGAATCCCGCGGCGCTGCACAGCTGTACGCGATGCGCGACCAGCCGTTGGTGCGTATCCCCGAGCGGCTGCGCGGACTCGCCTGAAAGGGGAGGAAATCAAGCCGGATCAAGCCGGCCGCCTCCTGCCGGCAGTCAGGCCAGTTAGCTCAGCGCAGTGCCCGGCCGGGAACCCGCAACCCAAACCCTAAGATCAACTAGATCCGACCGCCAGCTGAATCGGTGACACCCCGTACTTCCGCCCACACCACCCAGGGTCTCGCCCACGGGGCATGCCCGCCGACCCGGGCAGCCGCACCCGACTCGATCACCTTCGCCGGGCGGAGATCAAGAGCACTATCACGCCCGCGGGTTCTAGCGGTGGTCGCAACGGCCTGGGTGGTCTGGGGTGTTGCGATGTGGCTGGGTGGTCGGGGGTCGATCTCGGGTGAGGTGCGCGAGGTCTTCTGGGAGGCGTGGTCGGCTGGGGCAGTGGTGGCGGATGCGGCTGCGGTGGCTGGGGTGTGTCGGCAGGCCGCGGGCTCGTGGGTGGTGCAGCGCGGTGGTGTGCGGCCGCGGCGGCCGGTGGCGCCGTCTGGTCGGTTTCTGAGTCTTGCCGAGCGGGAGGAGATCGCGGCTGGGGTGGCGGGCAGGCTCGCGGTGCGCCAGATCGCACGGCAGCTGGGTCGTTCGCCCTCGACGATCAGCCGCGAGATTGCGCGCAATGGGCTGGCTCGTGGCCGCTACCGTGCGGTCGCCGCTGATCGGGCGGCGCAGACGCGGCGGTGCCGGCCGAAGCCGGCGAAGTTGGCGGTGCACGGCGAGCTGCGCGAGATGGTGCAGGCTGGGTTGCGTAGGAAGTGGTCGCCCGAGCAGATCTGTCTGACGCTGCGGCGCGACTTCCCGGAGCGGCCGGAGCTGCACGTGTGCCACGAGACGATCTACCAGTCGCTGTACGTGCAAGGGCGTGGCGCGCTGCGCCGCGAACTGGCTGCCTGTCTGCGGACCGGGCGTGCGATCCGTCGCCCGAAGCGGCGCGTAGACGAGCGCCGCGGCCGGATCGCCGGCATGGTCATGATCAGTGAGCGGCCCGCCGAGGTCGCCGACCGGGCGGTGCCCGGTCACTGGGAAGGCGACCTGATCATCGGCAAGAACGGTGGCTCAGCGATCGGCACCCTGGTCGAACGCTCCACCCGCTACTGCCTGCTGCTGCATCTACCGGCCGGGCGCGACGCCGACTCGGTCGCCGCCGCGATGCTCGCCCAGATGGCCCAGCTACCCACCCATCTGCGCCGCTCGCTGACCTGGGACCAGGGCCACGAAATGTCCCGCCACGCCCAGATCAGCACCGCACTCAACATGCCGAT
>DASQSE010000080.1:0-14370 GCA_035642535.1 Jatrophihabitans sp.
CCAGTCGACGGGGGGCAGGTACGGCCGGGCCGAGCCGGTCACCGCGTGCACGCTGGGCAACAGGGCAGCAGCTCCGATCCCGATGCCGAGCACCAGCGCCGTCCCCAGCAACAGCGCGTGCTCGACCGTGACCGCGAGCAACACCTGGCGAGGAGTCGTCCCACTCAGCCGGAGCACGCCGAACTCACGGCGCCGTGCTGCGGTGTGCACGATCAACGTGTTCACGGCAGCGAGCGCGACGTAACCGAGCAACACGGCGACGATGACCTGGTTGGCCCATGCGTTCGCGACCCGATCGGCGCTCAGCCCGACCCGATACTGCCCAGCCGAGACGATCTTCGTCCCCGGCGGCGCGGCGCCGGTGAGCTTGGTTCGGGCGCGCTCGAGTGCAGCCGGCGAACCGGCCAGGTACACCGCGCTGTCGAGTCCGGTGGCGGTGTGCGGCGCGAGCGTCGATCGCGCGAAGGTGAAGTCGGCGAAGCCGAGACCGCGTGAGTAGATCGCGACGACGCGCAGCACGGTGGGGCTGCCGTCCCCGAGCCAGCCGTGCACCGACGATCCGACGTGCAAGTGCAGGTCGCGCGCAGTGAGCGCGTCCACTGCGACCGCCGAGCCACGCAACCGAGCGAGATTGCCGGCTGTAACGTCGAGATCGAGGGTGCGGTCGAGCCCGCGAACGTCCACGCCCTGCACCGACCGCTGATCGATGTCGCCCGCGTAGGGGATCAACAGCGTGCCATGCACCACCGGCGTCGCGGTCAGGCCGGGAGTTGCCGCCAACCGCGCAGCGACGCCCGGAGCGAGCCCCGGCTCCGGTGGTATGACGACCTGCTCGGCCCGCAGTCCGTCGGCCACCTGCTCGCCCGCGACATGGTCCTCGGTCGTGAGGACGAACCACATGCCACCCACGAGTGCGATCGCGAGGACGAGTCCGGTGAGCACGGGGGACGTGCGTCGGGCCGCGGTGGCCAGCGAGGCCGCGGACAGCTGGCCGGGGACGCCGACCACCCGCGCCAGTTGCCCGACGGTCGCCGCGACCAACCGCAGCAGCAGCGGGCCGAGCAGCGCGGCCGCGAGCGTCAGCGTGGTGATCGTCGCGACGGCGACGCCCGGCGCGGCAGCAGGCACCTTCGCAGCGACGACGCAGATCACGATCCCGCCCGCCAGCGCGACGAGGCCGGCCAGGACCCGGAACACGCCGAGCCCACTCGGCTCGACCAAGGTCTCGGCCAGCGCCGTCGTCGGCCGGACCCGGCTCGAGCGCAGCGCGGCGACCCAGGCGGCCACAGCCCCGATCAGGACGGTGGCCGCGGCGGCCACGAGCGCCGGCAGCCACGCGACTTCGGCGTGGAATCCAGCCGGCGCCAACCCGTGCGCGACGAAGCCGGCTCGGAGTCGGTCGATCCCGAACCGGCCCAATGCGAGTCCTGCGATCGCGGCGAGCGCGCCTACGACGATCGCTTCGCCCGTCACCATGCGCCGCACTTGGCCGGGCGTCGCGGCGACGGCCCGCAGCAGGGCGATGTCGCGCAGCCGCTGCCGCACCGAAAGGCCGACGGTGTTGGCGATGACGAACGCGCAGACGAGCAGCGTCGAGCCGCCGAACACGCTGGACAGCACGATCAGCCACTCGCGGGTCTGCACCACTCCCGGCGTCTCGGCCCGGCCGCGATCGGCGCCTGTGTAGACGTGCGGTTGCGCGCCGGTGGCGGGTACGCCGTGGCGGGTCAGCACACCCTGAACCGCGGCGGCGAGGTCGGCGGTGGAAACGCCGGAGCGGGGCAGGACGCCGACGACCTGCGGGGTGGCGCCGGCCAGCGTCCGGCTCGTCGCGTTGTCGACGAAGACGCTCGGGTCGGTGTTTCCGGAAGCGGCCGCGATGCCGGCCACCTCGACCTGTCGCGGACCGGTTGCGGTCCAGAGTCGCATCCTGTCGCCAACGGTGACCCCTTCCCGGTCGGCGGTCTGCCTGTCGAGGACGAGTTGGGCGCCGGCCGGTGCGCGACCGCTCGTCAGCCGGTAGGGCGCCAGCGCGGCCGCCGACCAGGGGTGCAGCGCAACGGGCACGTCGAGGTCTGCCGGGTCGGAAAGCAGGACGGGCACGCTTGCGTCGGCCACGACGGAGCGCACCTCCGGCAAGCGGCGCAGCGCGCCGACCAGCCAGTTCGGAAGACGGCGCGGGGTGTCGAGTGACGCGGTCGTCGTCTCGGTGTCACCGTGCTTGACGTGCTCGGTGCGCACGTCGGTGGTCGCGACGACGACCGGCGTAGCCGCGTAGCGCGCGACCGTGCCATGATAGCGAAGCCCGGATTCGAGCAGCGCGCCGCACGTCGTCACCATCCCGGCGGCGAAGAGCGCGGCGAGAAACGTGGCGAGCACGGCGGCCGGCCGCCGGATCACCATCCGAAGCGCGAGCCTCATCGCAGCCACGCATTCCCGGCCGGGACGAACGAGGTGCGGCTCGAACCGAGTTGCGCCAACCGCTCGGCGATCCCGGTGACGCCCGGCACGGCGATGTCGTCGGCAAGCTGCCCATCCGCCAGGAACACGACGCGGTCGGCGTACGAGGCCGCGGCCGGATCATGCGTGACCATGACGACCGTGCGTCCGTCCTGGTCGACCGCGTCGCGCAACAGCGAGAGCACCTCCGCGGCCGCCGTGCTGTCGAGCGCACCGGTCGGCTCGTCGCAGAAGATGACATCGGGTTGCGGCAACAGCGCGCGAGCCACCGCCACGCGTTGCTGCTGTCCGCCCGACAACTCCGCCGGCCGGCGGCGCAGCAATCCGTCGATACCGACCCGCTGGGTCAACGCGGCGAGCCGGCGGCGATCGATGCGCGCATGGTCGAGCCGCAGCGGTAGCAGGATGTTCTCGCGGACCGTCAGCGCCGAGACCAGGTTGTAGCTCTGGAAGACGAACCCGACTCGGCGTCTACGCAGCCGCGTCAGCGCGGTCTCCGAGAGCCGCTCGAGTGGCGTGCTCGCCCACCAGACCTCACCGGCGCTCGGCCGGTCCAGACCCGCGGCGCAGTGCAGCAGCGTGCTCTTGCCCGAACCGGATTGGCCCATGACGGCGGTGAACGATCCGGCTATCAGGTCGAGATCGATTCCGACGCGGCCGCCGAGCGCGGGGACCGCGGACGAGCCGCGGCCATACACCTTCCGCAGGCTGCGCAGTGCGACGGCAGCCTCCCTTACTGTCGCCTGCGTGGGTGGTGTCGGCCTGCGCACGTGCTCGCTCCTCGTCCGACCCGCGTGTTCCGGGCGTTCGCAAACGACGCTAGAACCAGGGGCGCGCCGCGACAGTGGAGCTGATTCCCCTTCAAAGGTGGACTTTTCTCCACCCGGTTGCGGTGACGGCTGTCACGGCGGTGATCACCGGGTGCGTTTCCGCGCGGAAGAGGGCCTTGGACCAGACGTAGCCGAGGATCGTGAACGCCACGCACCAGCCGACGGCGAGCAGCCAACTGTCGTTGACGGGGGTGCCGAGCAGCAGGCCGCGGACCGTCGTGATCACCGGGTGAACGGTTGATACTCGGCGAACGAACGCAGCCAGCTCAGCAGCGAGTCGTTCGGCACGAAGCCGCTGCCCAGGAACGGCAGCAGCGTGAAGATCATCGGCGTGTTGCTGGCCGTTTCCACCGACTTCGCCTTCAGGCCGAGCGCGACAGCCATCCACGTCAACGCGAGCGTGACGAGCAGTAGCAGTCCGACGGCGGCCAGCCATTCCGGCCGTCCGGCGGACGGCCGGAACCCGACGAGCAGCGCCACGCCGAGCCCCGCGGCCAAGCCGATCGCGGTCTGGATCAGCGTGCCGATCACGTGCCCGGTGAGCACCGACGCCTTGCTGATCGACATGGTGCGGAAGCGGGCCATGATTCCCTGGGTCATGTCCATGGCCACCGAGATGGCGGTGCCCAGCACCGCGCCGGTGATCGTGATGATCAGAATGGCCGGCGTGACGAAACCCATGCACGCCTTTCTGCCGATCGCGCCGTCCGCCGCCGCGCCGCCGAGGCCGTTGCCCAGTGTGCCGCCGAAGACGTACACGAACAGCAGCAGGAACAGGATCGGCTGGCCGAGCAGCATCAGGGTGAGCGACGGATAGCGCTGCATGTGCCGCAGGTTGCGCGCAGCATCGTGAGTGAAGCCCGCATGGGATAGGTCAGGGTCATTTCACTGTCGCTGCTTCGGTCTGATGACCGGTAAGGGTGCGGAACACGTCGTCGAGATCCGGCGTGTGCATAGCGATGTCGTCGACCGCGACGCCGTCGAGTCGGTCGCGCAGCGCACGCATCGATGCCACCGAACCGTCGGTCGGCACCTGCAGCGTCAGCGCCTCCTTGTCCACAGTGGACGCGTCGAGACCCGCGGCGGCCTGCAGCAAGGCTTCGCTGTCGGCGAAGGTCAGCTCGACGTGGCCGCCGGGGACCTGGCGCTTCAACTCGTCAGGTGTGCCTTCGGCGATGATCTGTCCGGAATCGAGCACCGCGATCCGGTCGGCGAGATGATCGGCCTCGTCCAGATACTGGGTGGTGAGGAAGATCGTCACGCCGTCGGCGACCAGTTCGCGCGGTTATGGCGTTCATGTCTTTCCTTCTTCTGGTTTCAGGCGCGGCGGACGGTGATATCCCCGAACGCGGTGTTGGCGTGTATCTCGACCTTGTCTGCGTGCTCGGCGGGTGGATCGGACGCGTTCATGTCGTTGCGCACCTGGCCGAACTTGGTCTTGACGTCCAGCCACGCGGCGCTGCCCGCACGGATGCCGACCTCGATCTCGCCCATCGCGGTTTCCAAAGTGAGCGAGCCGTGCACTGCGTCGAGGACCCGGACCGCACCGTTCGCGGTCTTCGCCTCGACGTCGCCGGCTGCCTCCTCGACGGTGATGTCGCCGTTGGCGGAGCGGACCTTGACCGGCCCGCGCGCGGCGCCGACCACTGTGATGCCGTTGGAGTTCTTCAACTCGCCGCCACCGATCAGTTCGCCGACGTGCAGCCGGCCCGAGCCGGTGGTGACGTCCGCTCGGCCGGTGATCCGGTTGCCGAGGACGTTGCCGGTCCCGGAGTTCGCCGACAGCGCAGCGGCATCGTCGATCTGGACGTGGCCGACGCCGGTCTTGTAGGTCACGTTGCCGAGTCGGCCGGTGGCGGTCAGGTCACCCATCCCGCTCTTGCCGTGCACGTGCGAGCCGGCGGGCAGTTCGATGCTGACGTCGATCGAGCGGGTCTTGCTGGACCAGTTGAACGGGTTGGGCTTCGGTCCGCGGATCGTCAGCGTGTTGCCGGCAAAATCGACAGTCGTGCGCTCGGCGGCCTCGACGTCGGATTCGTTGCCCGGGTTGGTCGGCCGTATCTCGACGACCGTGTCGCCTCGGTCGGCGGCGACGATGGTGACGTAGCCGATGCCCGGTTCGATGTTCGCGGTGATCGGTTCCGGGGTGTCGAATTTCGGCATGGGGTGTCTCCTCGATTCCGCTTCCTTAAGAAGGTGAAATGGGTCAGCTGACCCAGCCGGTGACGTGTTGCTTCGCCCGTCCGCCGGCCGGTGCCTCGGCGCTGATGGTCTGGCCCGGCGTGCGCAGCGCGGCGGACGCGGCCCGGGTGAGCCAGGCGTTGACCGACCTGCCCTGCGCGGCGGCAGCCTCCTCGATACGTGCCTTGAGCGCGTCGGGCACCCGGAAGTTGATCCGGGCGGTCGCGCCCTCGGTGTCCACCGGGTCCCTTGGCACATCGTCCGGCTCCGGTGGCGCCATACCTGGCGCCATGGGTGCCGCGGCCGGCTCAACGGTGGGCGGCGTGACGGCGAAGCCGGGCTCGCCGCCGCGCAACCGCACCTCGACCGAGCCCGGCACGAGATCTCTGGTGATCTCGTCCGCGGCCCTCGACAGTGCTTCGAGCAGGACCAACTGCAACGCCGACGCCAGTGGCGCGGTCAACCGCTCCGCCAGTGCCACCGCATCCGGGCCGCCCGCCGCGGCGGCCACCGCCAGCTCCTGCCGAACCCGGTCCACAAACACTGTCAAGTCCATGGCATCATAATGGCATCACTATGGCGCCAAGGCAACCTATGCCAGCGCCAATGTGTTCCGAATCGCCTGACTGCGACCAATGGCTCTGGTGTCGGCGGCCCGCGGGCGTCACTGTTGGAGCTGCGCTGCACAGCAGGAAGGGAGGCGGCGATGGAGCCGACCTCTGCGACTACCGAGCAGAAGCTGCTGGACCGACTGCGGCGTCGCCGCGCCGAGTTGCTCGAATCGATGCGCGCGGTTGAGCAGGCATTGGCCGCGCCGGCGCCCGGTCGCGAGGCACACTGGGCCGAACGCGTACGCGTCGCGCTGATCGAACTTGCCGGCGACTTCCGCAGTCACATCGACGTCACCGAAGGCCGCGACGGCCTCTACGGCGAATTGCTCGGTACGGCGCCGCGATTGCAGGGTGCGGTGGCCCGTCTCACTCGCGAGCACGCCCTCATCAAGGATCAGATCGAAGACCTGATCGCCAGCGCCGGCGCACCCGACATCAACGAGGGCGTCGACCACTTGCGCGAACTCGGCACTGCCCTGCTTGCCCGGCTGCTGCGGCACCGACAGCATGGGTCGGATCTCGTCTTCGAGGCCTACCAGGCTGACATCGGGGGAGAGACCTGACGCCGTGCGACCGGACGTCTGGCCAGCGGTGGGACTTTGTCCCCTGACGGATTGATCCCGATGACGGCAACGTGGAAGTTAGTTCCGCAGTTGTCGCAGGGGCTGAATTACGATGCGCGCATCTCGTGTCACCACTTGCCTGGCCGTACTCACGATCCTCGCCGGAGCAACAGCGTGCAGCAGCACGTTGCAGCCCGGCGGATCACCTGCCCCGGTTCCGTCGAGCAGCCGCACAACATCCGGGCAAAGCGGCAGCACCGCGCCGACTGCAGCGCCGGCGCCGACCAGTCAACAGCCCGCGCCGAGCACGACCGCGACCAGCCCGCCGTCGACCACGGGCAAGGGGCCGGTCTGGCCGATCGAGCCCCGGACCCTCTCGTCAGTCGCCGCTCACAGCCCGGCTGTGCTGAAGCAGATCCGCGTCGGCCAGCACGGCTCGTACGACCGACTCGTGCTCGACTTCACGGCACCGTACGGCGCCGTCAAGGTGCGCTACGTGCCGGTGGTGCGCGCCGACCCGTCCGATCGAGTCGTCCCGCTGCTGGGTAGGTCGTTCCTGGAGGTCGTCGTCCAGCGCGCTGTCGCGAAGAACGCAGCAACGCCGATTACGCCGTACGCGGGTCCGTCGACGGTCACGCCGGGCTACCGCACGCTGCGGCAGGTCTCGATCTCCGGAGACTTCGAGGCGGTGCTCAGCTTCGGCGTAGGACTGAGCCGCACGGCCGGCTTCCGAGTCCATCGACTGGCCGCCCCCGATCGATTGGTGCTCGACGTTGCCGAGGTTCCGGCATGGCGGATGTGGCCGGAAGACAACCGCGCTCAAGCGCGCAGCGAGCAGGCGGCCGTTGACCAGGGACACCAGCCGTGGCGCGACAGCCCGGAGTGGGTTGCCCAGGTCTATGCGCTGGCGGTGTACGGATGGAACTACCTGGACGGCAACCTCGACATCACCCGGCTACGCCACGCGCCCGCCTACACCTACCGGCTGGCCGCGAAGGCGTCGCCCGATTACGTGACCGTCCGCGCGGTCCCGATGTTTGACCGGCCGAACAGCATCTGCGTGATTGCCGATACCCGCTGACCGGATCGGTAGCCCACGTCATGTTGGTCAACCGGTTGCCGGCAGCGGTTGTCCCGCCCGACCGGCCGCCCAGCACTCGGCGGCGCCATGGCAGTTCGTCAGCGCCGCCAGCCACTCGTCCAAGGTGCTGAGCTGCTCGGCGGACAACGTCCCGGCGATGTTGTCCAGCTCGTACGGATCGACCGTTCGGTCGTAGTACTCGCGCTGACCGTTTTGGTAGTGCACGTAAGTGAACTGTGCGCTGCGCATCGCGTTGTAGCTCGGGATGTTGCGCTCCGAGCCGGGCTCCACGTCCGGGTCGCCCGGGAACTGCGTGAAGTCCTGGCCGTGGTGTTCGACGAGCGCCAGGGTGCGCCAGTCGGCTGCTTTGCGGCCGTGCAACAGGCCGACCAGGCTTGCACCGTCGCGACCCGGGGCGGGGGGCAGACCGGCAAGCTGTTCGAACGTGGGCGCGAGGTCGATGCTCTCCACCACTGCGCCGTTGACGCGGCCCGCCGGGATGCCTGGTCCGGCGACGATCAGCGGCACTTTGATGTCGGTGTCGAAGGCGCTCATCTTCCCGGCAACCATGCGGTATTGGCCGAGGTGGTAGCCGTTGTCAGAGGTGAACATGAACACCGTGTTGGACAGCTGTCCCGAAGTGCGAAGTTGGTCGAGCAGGTGCCCGACCGCACGGTCGACGGACTGCACGGCCTCGGCCCGCAACCGGTAGGCCCGGTCGATGCGGGATATCTCCGGCCGGGTGAGCGGACGGTGTCCGGCCAGCCAACTCGGCGCAGCGCTCGGCGTCGTGTTCCAGGCCGGTGTACGGGGTGCCCGCAGGCTCGGAAAGAGGTCGCGGTCGCCGTAGGCCGGCGTGTACGGCGGATGCGGCGCGAAGGTGGACAGCTCGAGCAGGAACGGCTTGTCCGCTGCGGCGGAGTCGGTGATGAAGTGCCGGCCCAGCCGGTCCAGGGTGCGGACGCCGTAGTCGTGCGGCGCGACCCCGAAGTGCAGGATCCGATGGTTGAAGTTGAGGTTGTAGTCGTACTCGCCGTAGCCCTTTCCCGCGACCGCCCAGGTCGTCCACCCTGGTGCCACGTAGTTGCCGCCGGGCGCAGGCGTGCCCGGCCAGCCGACCTGGGTCGGGCTTCGGTAGCCGCTGGCGGATCCCGGCGAATAGCCGTTGAGGTACTTGCCCATGATCGCGGTGCGGTATCCGGCGCGCTGCAGCGCGAGGGCGAACGTCAGTCGGTCGTCCCCGTGCATTTGAAACGCGCCGAAACCGCCGTTCGGACCTTCGTTGGCGAACACGCCGGTGTTGTGCGGGTACCTGCCGGTGAGGATCGAACTGCGCGACGGGCAACAGAGTGAGTTGGTGACCGTGTAGTTGGTGAACGTCATGCCGGCCGATTGCAGCGCCTGGACGTGCGGCATGTATCGAACCAGGTCGGTGGACAGATCGTCGGTGAGGACCATGACGATGTTCGGGCGCCGCTGGTTGGCGCTGGCCACGATCGAGGAATCGCTGGAGCTCGCAGCGACGAGCAGGCAGGCGGCGAGCAGGGGTGCCGACAGCGCAGCAACAACACGCCTCGTGCGTTGCATGTCGCTGATCCTTTCCAGGCAAGATCACGGAGCTCGTGGTCGCCCCTCGTGGCCCGGCAGCCACGCATAAGACTGTCTACCGCAAAATCGCCGAGCCAGGGGCGAAAGGCCCCGCCGAAGGCCGCCGGAGGCAGTGAGTCAGGCTGCGGGAACGGCGGGCAGGGCTTCTGCCCGATCTCGAATGCCGAGCAGCATGCGGCGCATCATCGGGAAGTCACCGAACTCGTTCAGCACGACGGTGAGCGACGACGCGGCGGGGTGGTGCCAGTCGACGTGGATGCGCAGTCGGGTCACCAGACGGGTGCGGTCGGCGGCGTCCAGCGGATCCAGCCGAGTGAGCAGCCACGACCACGTACTCACCGGCTGCTGCCAGAGCATCCAGCGGTGCGGCTCGAAGCCGGCGATCTTGAACGCGGTCACGTCAGAAGGGGTCGGCGACATCGGTACCCATTGCCCGAGCCGCAGCTGCTGGTACTCGGGCAGGATCGTCCGCGCGCTCGGGTGGCCGAGGTTGTCGAGGATGTCGTCGGCGTAGAAACCGGCGCGCAGACAGCCGACCTGAACCAGCCAGGGCCAGACAGCCTGCGGAGGGGCATCGATGGTGATCGCGCGGGTGGACCGGTACTGCGCGTCCGCGATCAGTTCGTCGCCGGGCATCGGTGCCGCGACCTCGTCGTCGGTCGCGCCCCAGCGCAGATGCCAGTCGCGGTACAGCGGCGCGGTGGCGAACCGCGGAAGGTCGGCGAGCACACTGCGTATCTGCTTGGTCAGTTCGGTGCGCGTCGGCTTGGGGGTGCGACGTGGGTAGTCAGACATGGTCATCGCGCCACCTCCGAGTTTCGGCAGGCACAACCTGACACGCTCAGCTTGGAAGCACGCTCGTGCTCCGGGTAGAGGACAACGACCCGCACATCGCGTGACACGACTACGAGGTGCGTGCCGCGCCGAAGCCGGCGAGCAGCGCGTCGAGCGTGAACTCGAAGCGGGCCGTCGGTCCGCGGCCGGTGCTGTCCCGGACGGCCTGGGTCAGCAACGGGTAGCGGTCGGCGGGCAGCTCGGCCAGCCGGCTGTTCTGGCCCGCATCGCCGTGCGGTGCCGGCGCGCCGGCGGCGCCGCTGCCCAGGGCCGCGTGCACGAGGATGAGGGTGTTGAGCGCGTAAACGATGTCGAGCGCCTGGCTGGGCGCGAACCCCGCGCCGCCCAGCGATCCCAGGAGCGCTTCCATCATCCGCAGATTGCCTTCGGTCACCGCGGGGCGGGACAGGATCAGTGTGACCAGGTTCGGATGGGCCGCGACGTTGTCGAGCTGCGCGCGGGTATAGGTGCGCAACCCGTCCTGCCAGTTGGTCTCGTCCAGCTTCGGTACCGGTGTGGCGACCGCCAGCTCTTCGACCATCCCGTCGAGCAGGGCGGCCTTGCTCGGGAAGTGGTGATACAGCGCCATCGCCTCGACGCCGAGTTCGGCGCCGAGCCGCCGCATGGACAGCGCCGCCAGGCCTTCACGATCGGTGACGGCGATCGCGGCGCGCAGGATGGCCGGCGCATCGAGGCCAGCGTGCTGGCCCTGGCTTCGGCTGCGACTCATCGATCCTCGCTGGTGGAATGTTTTACGACGTAAGACTATTCTAAGTGTGTTGTCTTACGCCGTATAACATGCAGAAGGTTCCCATGACGCACACCAACTCCGATGAGCAGCGACTGCTGCGGATCATGTACATCGGCATGGCGCTCACCGCCGCGCTGATGGTGGCCCCGCTCGTCGACCTGTTCACCGCGGACACGATCTACAACCACGTCCACGCCACCTACCCGCACTGGCCGGATCGGATGATCCACGAGGACCGCGACGCCATCGTGGGGTGGCTCGCCGGCGTCGGCCTGCTGGGCACCGGCGCCTGGTACTGGTCCATCCGAGCGGTTCGTCGGCACTCGCGCCGGATGCGGATCGTCGTCACGTCCGCGTTCTCGCTGGGGCTGCTCGTCGCGCTGCTCAACCTGTCGACCGGCGGGCACGGCTACGAGCAGGTGGTCCCGTTGCCCTACGGGCTGCTCTCGCTCGTCCCGACCGCAGTCGGGCTCGTCGCCGCCGTGCGGGTCTGGCGCCCGGTCTGGAGCTGACCCGTCAACAGCCCTCCCACCGGACCTCGCCGTCCTCGATCGTGTCGGTCGGTGAGAGGCCGACGGCGCGCGCGACGCCGATTGAGGCGGCGTGTTCCGGGTGCACGTGGGCAACCACCCGCCGAACGCCCTGCCGGCGAAGCCACGCGACCATCGCCTGCGCCGCTTCGGAGGCGAAGCGCTGACCCTGCGCGGCGGCGCCGACCACCCAGGCGACCTCGGCCGACATCACGTCGTCGGACATGGTGACCGTTGCCTGCACCGTGCCCACCGCCTGTCCGGTGTCCCGCCGGCGCAGCACCCAGTTGAGCCAGTCCTGCGTCCCATCGGCGGAGCGGCCGACGACCTGGCGCTCGTACCTGCTGCGCAGTTCCGCGGCACTGGCGGGCGCGCCGCCGATGAACGTGTGCAGGCGCGGGTCGCCGAGCACCTCGGCCATCTCGTCCGCGTCGTCGACCCGCAGTGGCTCCAGGTCGAGCCGCGCGGTGCTCAGGGACGCGGTCTGGACGCGCTGGCGGGAGGCGGATGCTGGCGATTTATCCATCGTGGGTCGCATGCTCCCACGACCGATCCCGCTAGCTATTTGCCGAAGGTATACACTCAGTGTAGAGTCTCGGACGTGACCGTACCCATCACGTTGCTCGGCCTGCTGGAGCGCGAGCCCAGCCACGGATACGAGCTCAAGCGCGACTACGACGCGTACTTCGGCCGCGGCAAGCCGCTGCCGTTCGGGCAGGTGTACTCGACCCTCAGCCGGCTCGCCCGCGACGGCAAGGTGATCGCCGGCGAGGCCGAGCCCGGTGCCGGCCCGGATCGCAAGCGCTACGTCATCACCGAGCAGGGCGCGACCGAGGTCGAGACGTGGCTGACTGAGCCGGTCGAGCCGGAACCGCATCTGCAGACGGTGCTGTTCGTCAAGGTCGTGCTCGCGCTCATGCTGGACCGCGACGCGGAGAAGTACCTCGACACCCAGCGCGCCGCGCACCTGTCGCGGATGCGCGAGTTGACCGAGGCCAAACGCAAGGCAGGCATCGTCGACGCGCTGCTGGCCGACCACGGACTTTTCCACCTCGAGGCCGATCTGCGCTGGATCGACCTGACCACTGCGCGGCTCGCCGCCCTGGCCAAGGAGGTGCAGCCGTGACACCACTGGTCGAGGCGCGGGATATCCACCTCTCGTTCGGGCCGACGCCCGCGCTGCGCGGCGCGACACTGTCCGTCGAGGCCGGCGAGATCCTCGCCGTCATGGGGCCGAGCGGGTCGGGCAAGTCGACCCTGCTGCACTGCCTCGCGGGAATCCTCGTGCCGGACGCCGGCGAGGTGCGCTTCGCCGATCGGCGCATCGACGACCTGGCCGAGCGAGAGCGCAGCGGGCTGCGCCGCGATCGCTTCGGGATCGTCTTCCAGTTCGGGCAGCTCGTGCCCGAGTTGACGGCGGAGGAGAACGTCGCGCTGCCGCTGCTGTTCGCCGGCACGCGGCGCAACGAAGCGCTGCGGCAGGCGCGGACGTGGTTCGACCGACTCGACCTGGACGGTCTGCAACGGCGCCGCTCCGGCGAGCTCTCGGGCGGCCAGCAGCAGCGCGTCGCCCTGGCCCGCGCTCTGGTCTCCGAGCCCGACGTGCTCTGCGCCGACGAGCCGACGGGTTCGCTCGATTCGTTGACCGGCGAAAAGGTGATGGAGCTGCTGACCGCGGCGGCCCGCGAACGTGGGATCACGGTCGTGCTCGTAACGCACGAGCCGCGGGTGGCTGCGTACGCCGACCGAGAGGTGATCGTCCGGGACGGCCGGGTCACCTCGCCGGCGCCGTTGGTGGGCGCGCCGTGATCCGCTTCGGATTGCGGCTCGCGCTGCGCGGCGGACGGGAGGCAGTCACCCGACTGCTACTGATCGCGACGGCGGTGGCGCTCGGGGTCGGGATGCTGCTGACCACGCTCGCCGGTATCAACGCCGTGAACACGCAGAACGCGCGCTACGCATGGCTGGAGACCGGATCGCCCGCGGTCAGGACGCACTACCCGAGCGCCGACCCGGCCTGGTGGCTGCTCACCGCGGATCGGTTCCGCGGCAAGGTGATCGGTCGCGTCGACGTGGCCGCGACCGGCCCCGATGCGCCGGTGCCGCCCGGCATCCCGGCGCTGCCCGGCCCGGGCCGGTACTACGCGTCGCCCGCGATGAGCAAGCTGCTGACGAGCGCGCCCGCCGACCAGCTCGCCGACCGCTACCCGGGGCGCCGACTCGGCACCATCGGCAACGCCGCGCTGCCGGCGCCTAACTCGGCGATCATCATCGTCGGGCACCGCCCGGCCGAGCTGGCAGCGGTCTCTGGGGCGAAGCGGGTCACGAGCATCTCCACGACGACGCCGAGCCAGTGCAGCGGGGCCTGCGCGTTCATCGGCATCGACGCGCGCGGCATCGACCTCGTGCTGTCCGTCGTCACAGCAGCGCTGCTGTTCCCGCTGCTGATCTTCATCGGCACCGCGAGCCGGCTCTCCGCCGCGCGCCGCGAGCAGCGGTTCGCCGCGATGCGGCTCGTCGGCGCGACGCCGCGCCAGGTCGCCGTGATCTCCGTCGTCGAGTCGACCGTCGCGGCCGTCACCGGCGTCGCGGCCGGCTTCGGGCTGTTCTACGTGCTACGGCCTGCGTTGGCGCCGATCCCGTTCACCGGCGCCCCGTTCTTCGTCAGCGACCTTGCGCCCAATCTCTTTGACGGGTTGCTGGTCGCGATCGCGATTCCGGTCGGCGCGGCCGTCGCGGCCTGGCTGGCCCTGCGCCGGGCGAGCATTGCTCCGCTCGCAGTCTACCGTCGCGTGACCCCCGCAGCGCCGAACGCGTGGCGACTGCTGCTGCTGCCGATCGGGCTCGGCGAACTGGCCTACTTCGTCTTCTCGGGTCGGCCGGCGACCACCGCCGGCCAGATCCTTGCCTACCTGTCGGGG
>DASQSE010000081.1:0-26830 GCA_035642535.1 Jatrophihabitans sp.
CATTCTCCCAGAGCGACGGGCTACGGCCGACCCCGGCGATCAGTGCAGCGAATAGGTGATGCCTTCCAGACTGGTGAACTGCTGCGCGTCTGAAAACTGAACGTCCTCCAGGACATCCATCTCGCCGTTGTGCGCGATCGAGCTCGCGCCCGGCGTGCCCGCCACCATGGCAGCGGGCAGATAGATCTGCACGGCCGGTCGCGCCGCTTTTGGCAGCACCGCAAAATCGTGGAAGCCCGGCCCGACGGGTTGGGCGATGGCGCCGCGCAGGTGCACGATGCCCTGGGCGTCGATCGCATAGCCCGGCCGCCGGGGAGAGCCGACCGGAGTCCAGAAATTCGCCCAGTCGTTCGTCAGCGTCAGGTTGTGCCAGGTCAGGTTGGCGACCTCCGTGCCGGTCACGGTGTTGAGCCGCAGCCGGTTGCCGGACAGCGTCCGCTTGGTGATCAACTTGTCACCGCTCTGCGAAGCACCACCACGGCGGCCGCCGAGCCGCCCATCGCGACGACGAGCGCGAGAATCGCGACGATCAGAGCTGGGCCGGGACGACTGGTGCGTACATTCATGGATCCCCCTCGTTTGACAACTGACGAGCGAGATCTTCGCGTTCTTTCAGGAATGCCGCCATTTCTGCCTCGCTGAACGCGAAGCCGACCAGCCATTTCGGCTCAATCCGGACGTACGCGATGCCGTCGCCGAAGTTCTCCGGCGATTGGCCGTACACGCGGGTGCAGTGGTCGATCAGCAGCTGCTTCTCCGCACCGTCGACGAGTGTCGCGGTGCCGTGGCAGAAGATCCCGTAGCCGTCGCGCGGCGTGTACGAGGCGCTGACCGCCGGCCGGGTTCGGATCTGCATCGCCTTCGGCGAGTTCCCGGCGGTCGTGAAGTACCAGCGGCCGTGCAGGAAGTGTCCGTCCAGCGCCGAGAGCCGCGGCTCACCACGGCGCGTAACTGTCGCGACGTTGAGGACGGCCGGGCTCGGCACGTCCGCGACGATCTGCTCGGCGGTGAGCCGGCGCTCGGGTGCCATGATCCCGCGCAGGTGATCGGAGGCGACCGCGAAGCTCGCGTCGATCAATTCCTGGAGCGCGGCGAGTTCCTCAAGTGTCTCGCGCATGAACAGAGGCTGCCACGCGGCGCCGACAACCTATTGCGTCCTACCGACGATCAGGTCGGAGCCAGGGCCATCACTGCGGCGGCGTCACACCGGCGCGAGCCAGGACAGCATCAGATACGCGACGGCCGCGCACGGCAGCAGCGAGTCGAGACGGTCCATCACGCCGCCGTGCCCGGGCAGCAGCTTGCCCATGTCCTTGATGTCGAGGTCACGCTTGATCAGCGATTCGCCGAGATCGCCGAGCGTCGCGGTGACGGCGATCGCGACGCCGAAGATCAGACCCTTCCACCACATCTCGTGGAAGGTGTGCATCGCGAAGAGCACGCCGGCCGCTCCGCAGGCGATCAGGGATCCCGCGAAACCTTCCCAGGTCTTGGCCCGCGACACGATCGGCGCCATCGGATGCTTGCCGAACAGCACTCCTGTGGCGTACCCGCCGGTGTCGCTGCACACCACCGTCGCGGCGAACGCGAGCACTCGCCCCGCACCGTCGCTCGGATGCACCAGCAGCACCGCAAACGCTGCCAGCGTCGGCACGTAGATCAGGATCAGCGCGGACGACGTGACGTCCCGCGTGTAGCCGTAGGCACCGTCGGCCACCCGCCAGACTGCCACGCCGACGAGGCTCACCAGCACGGCCACGACCAGCCCGCTCGGGCCCCGTTCCCATGTCGCGACGAGCACCGCGACGCTGCCTGCCAGCAGCGGGACGAGGGACACCCGGATGCCGACCGACGCCAGCGCGCGCGCCATCTCGTAGCACCCGTACACGACGATCACGCCGACGATGACGGCGAAGCTGGGCCGATACAGGAACAGGCTCGGCACGATGAGCGCGGCCAGGCCCAGCCCGACGCCGATCGCCGCCGGCAGGTTGCGCCCGGCCCGCGACTTCGGCGGTGGCTGCGCAGGCGCGCGCTGGGGCGGCGGTGTGTGGAACCTGACTCCGGGCTGCGCACCGTGGCGGCGCGTCGACGGCGGCCGGGGCCGTTGGCTGGGTGACGGGCCGCCGGTCCGACGGGCGCGGGCCATGGCTGACCTCGTGTCCGGCATTCCGGCCTCGCCGTCGGCGGACGAACTGACCAAGGTTTCTCAGACCTCGAGCAGTTCGGTTTCCTTGGCCTTGACGGCCTCGTCGACGCGCCCGGTGTAGTTGCCGGTGAGCTTCTCGAGCTCCTGCTCGGCGCGGTGCACCTCGTCCTCGCCGGTCTCGCCGTCTTTGACGAGCTTGTCGAGGGCGTCCTTGGCATGGCGGCGGATCGAGCGGATCGACACCCTGCCTTCCTCGCCCTTGTGCCGCGCCACCTTCACCAACTCGCGGCGCCGCTCCTCCGTTAGCTGCGGGAACACCACGCGGATGATCATGCCGTCGTTGGTGGGGTTGACGCCGAGGTCGCTGTTCCGGATCGCCTTCTCGATCGCGGTCAGCTGGTTGGCGTCGTACGGCTTGATGACCGCCATCCGGGCTTCGGGAATGTTCACGGTCGCCATCTGCGGAATCGGCGTCGGCGCGCCGTAGTAGTCGACGACGAGCCGCGCGAATGCATTCACGTTGGCCCGCCCGGTGCGCAACCCGGCAAGGTCCTCGCGCGTGACGTGCAGCGCCTTCTCCATCTTCTCCTCGGCCTCGAAGAGGATCTCGTCGATCACGATCGCGTCCCTTCAGTCGCCCGCATCGAATGAACGAGCGTCCCGATGTGTTCACCGCGGACCACCCGCGCGATGTTGCCGTCCTCGAGTCCGAACACGACTATCGGCATGTCGTTGTCGCGGCACAGGCTGAACGCAGCCGCATCCGCGACGTCCAGGCCACGCAGCAGCACATCGTCGTAGCTGATCTCGTCGAAGCGCGTCGCGGTCGGGTCGAGCCGCGGGTCCGCGCTATAGACACCGTCGACGCCGCTCTTGCCGAGCAGCAGGACCTCGCAGCCGATCTCCAGCGCGCGCTGCGCGGCAACGGTGTCGGTGGAGAAGTACGGCAGCCCGGCGCCCGCGCCGAAGATGACGACCCGGCCCTTCTCGAGATGCCGCTCGGCCCTTCGCGGGATGTAGGGCTCGGCGACCTGGCCCATCGTGATGGCCGTCTGGACGCGGGTCGGCACGCCGGCCTTCTCCAGGAAGTCCTGCAGGGCGAGGCAGTTCATGACCGTGCCCAGCATGCCCATGTAGTCGGCGCGATCGCGGTCCATGCCGCGCTGGCTGAGTTCGGGGCCGCGGAAGAAGTTGCCGCCGCCGACGACGATCGCCACCTGGGTGCCACCGGCGACGACCTCGGCGACCTGCTTGGCGATCGACTGCGCGACATCGGGGTCGACGCCGATCTTGCCGCCGCCGAAGACCTCGCCGGACAGCTTGAGCAGCACCCTGCGGTACCACCTGGGTGACCGGCCGTCCGGCCCGACCGCCGTGGCCGACGGGGCTACCTCGGCGTTGTTCACGGCAGCCCCTCTCGTCGGTTTATCCGCTACTGGAAACCCTACTGTCAGCCCTGGCCGACTTCGAAGTGGGCGAACCGGGAAACGGTCACGCCCGCGTCGTCGAGAACCTGCTTGACCGTTTTGCCGTCCTCACGCACCGACTTCTGCTCGAGCAGCACCTTGTCGGCGTAGAACGCGTTCAGCCGGCCCTCGACGATCTTCGGCAGCGCCGCCTCGGGCTTGCCCTCGGCGCGCGTTTTCTCCTCGAGGACGCGCTTCTCGGCGTCGACGACGTCGGCAGGCACGTCCTCGCGGGCGAGGTACGGCGCGCGCAGTGCCGCGATCTGCATCGCCGCGCCGCGGGCGGCTTCCAGGTTCTCGCCGGTGAACTGCACGAGCACGCCCACCTGCGGCGGCAGGTCGGACGCCTTGCGGTGCAGGTAGGTCGCAACCTGGCCGTCGAGCTTGACGGCACGGCGGAGTTCGAGCTTCTCGCCGATGACGGCCGCCAGACCCTGGACGTTCTCCTCGACCGTCTTGCCGTCCTTGAGGGTTTCGGCCTTCAGCGACTCGACGTCGGATGCGGCCGACGCCGCGAAATGCGCCACGATGTCGGTCGCGAGAGTCTGGAACTGCTCGTTCTTGGCGACGAAGTCGGTCTCGGAGGCCAACTCGATCATCGCGCCCTCGGCGGCCGCGACGAGCCCGTTGACCGCCTCGCGACCGCCGCGCTTGTCGACCTTCGCCGCGCCCTTGATGCGCAGCACGTCGATCGCGCGGTCGAAGTCGCCGTCGGCCTCCTCGAGCGCCTTCTTGCTGTCCATCATCCCGGCGCCGGTTGCGTCGCGGAGCCGCTTCACCTCTGCGGCGGATATGTTCGCCATTGCTGTCTCAGATCCGTTCGTATTCTGGGTTCGATCAGGTGGTCGGGGCGGCAGCCTCGCCACTGCTCGGCTGCAGCAGATCGCGCTCCCACTCGGGCATCGGTTCGTCGGCGCCGATCGCGGGAGCGGCGGCAGTCGGCTCGGGCTTCTCGTCCCGCCCGGCGTTCGCGGCCGCAGCGGCGCGCGCGACGAGCCCGTCGGCGACCGCGTCGGCGATGACCCGGGTCAGCAGGGCGGCGCTGCGAATGGCGTCGTCGTTGCCGGGGATCTTGTAGTCGACCTCGTCGGGATCGCAGTTCGTGTCGAGGATCGCCACGACCGGGATGCCGAGCTTGCGCGCCTCGCCGACCGCGATGTGCTCCTTCTTGGTGTCGACCACCCACACCGCGCTCGGCACCTTGCTCATCTCGCGGATGCCGCCGAGGGAGCGCTCGAGCTTGTCCTTCTCGCGGGTCAGCATGAGCTGTTCCTTCTTGGTGGCCACGCCCTCCCAGCCGCCCTGCTGACGCGACTCGAGTTCCTTGAGTCGCTGCAGCCGCTGGAAGACGGTCTGGAAGTTGGTGAGCATGCCGCCGAGCCAGCGCTGGTTGACGAAGGGCATGCCGACCCGGGTCGCCTGTTCGGCGATCGACTCCTGGGCCTGCTTCTTCGTCCCGACGAACAGCACGGTGCCGCCGTGGGCGACGGTCTCCTTGATGAACTCGTACGCCTTGTCGACGTAGCTCAGCGTCTGGTGCAGGTCGATGATGTAGAGCCCGTTGCGCTCGGTCAGGATGAAGCGCTTCATCTTCGGGTTCCAGCGCCGAGTCTGGTGCCCGAAGTGGACGCCCGATTCGAGCATCTCCCTCATGGTGACGACGGCCATGCCAGTCGTACTCCTTGTGTACGTGCGCGCGCCGTGCCCATTCCTGGGCCGGACCGCGCGCGGCCTCGGTTGTCGCGGACCGGTCCGGTGACCGATTCGCCCTGGTGCCCGGTGTCGCGGTCAGGAGGCCGTCCGGGGACGGACCGAGGCTGGCCGCCTACCTCCCTCTTACCTACAGGAGGCGGGCACGCGAAGTCAGCCCGATCGCTCAGGCTGCACCCAGCAGCTTACCGGATGTAGGGCGACGCGAACGCCGGGCAGCCGGGGCCTCAGCCGCTGCGGCGCGCGAAGGCGGCTGCCTCGGCCCGGCTGCGGACGCCGAGCTTGGCGAGGATGTTCGACACGTGCACGCTGACCGTCTTCTCGCTGATGTAGAGCGTGCCGGCGATCTGCCGGTTGGTGCGCCCCTCGACCAACTGCGCGAGGACGTCTCGCTCCCGGTCGGTGAGCGCCACCAGACCGGAACGCTCCTCGTCGGCCTGCCGCCGCCCGGACGTGCCGAGGGTGCGGAGCTGCTCGAGCATCGGCGCTGCGCCCATCGCGTGCGCGGCGGTGCGGGCCAGCTCGGCCTGGGTCGCGCCCTCGTCCGCGCGGCCCGTCGCGCGGAGCGCCTCGGCCAACCGGATGCGGGAGCGCGCGACCTGAACCACGTTGCCGTAGTCGAACCCGTCGAGCGCGCTCTGCCACGAGCTGACGAGCTCGTCAGCGGCCGGCGGGTGCTGCCCGGTCAGCCAGCGCAGTCGTCCGCCTTCGGCCTCGAGCCTGGCGAGCCACGCCTGGCCCTCGCGGCCGAGCGCCCGACCGTGCGGGAGCCCCTTCTCGGCGCTGCTCCGGCCGTCGGCCAGCAATCGCTCGCCGTCAGCGGCCAGCTGCTCGTGCTGCGCCTCGGGGGCGCGCGCCGCGACCGCGCCGAGCACCGCGATGCCGAGCGCCGACAACTGGATGCGCGCGAGGAACCACGGGTCGAGCCACAGCGTGCCGAGCGCGTCGACGAGGTCGTCGATCAGCGCGAGGGCGGCGGCGGCGTCGCCCCGCTGCTCATAGATCTCCAAGGCGCCGATGCCCGCGTAGAGGGCGACGCGCCCCTCCTTGGGCCAGTGGCCGCGCAATTGGTCCAGCACGCCGAGTGCGTTGCGGTCGCCGCGGCCGGCGCGCACGATCATGGCGGTCGAGCGGAGCACGGCGTCGGCAAGCTTCGGTGGCTCCTCCCCCGTCGTGTCGAGCGTGCGCAGCGCGGCGTCCCATTCGCCGCGCAGGTACTGCATGGTGGCTGTCATGGCGCGGGAGTGCACGCCGAAGTCGTTCCAGCGCCGGCCCAGCTCGATCGCGCGCTGGTGAGTGTTCACGAACGCGTCCTCGGCCTTGCCGAGCTCGCATTGTTCGTGCCAGAGGCTGGCGAGGCTGAACCGGCTGCGCAGCTCGGACACCGGGTCCTCGGACGCCTTCGCCTGCTCGACGACCGCCTCGAGAAGGTGCGCCGCCTCGAGCGGGTCGACGCTGCGCCGGGCCAGCTGGGCGAGCGTGGTCCGCGCGCCGGTGGCCGTGCTCGGGCTACCGGCCGCCTCGCTGACCTCGACCGCTTCGCGGGCGGTGCGCTCGGCGTCGACCTCCTGGCCCATGATCAGCGCGACGCGCGCGTGGGTGGCCAGCAGTCGGGCCCGGAACGCGGTCGGCGGCTGCTCGGGAACCAGGTGCAGGGCCTCGGAGGTGAGCGCCAGCGCCTCGGCGTCGATCTCATTGCCGAGCGACGCGATGACGACGGCGAGCAGCAGTGTCGCGCGCCGGATCGGCTCCGCGTCGGCGGGCAGATCGGCCAGCGCGCGACGGGCCAGTTTGAGGCCGCGCATGCCGTGCCCTGAGGCGTCGGCGGCCTCGACCGCGGCGAGGAGCAGCTCCGACCGGTCCTCCGGCGCGTCAGGAACCTGCGGCGCGAGTTCGAGTGCGTTCTCGTAGTGCTGGAGTGCCTCCTGCGGCGCCGCAAGCGCCATCGCCTCGTGGCCGGCCGCGATGCTGGACCAGTAGGCGGTGGGCAGGTCGTGCGAGGCACGGGCGTGGCGGGCAAGTTCGGCGGCGCGCCGATCGCTGCGCGCGGCGAGCACCGCCGCGTACGCCGCGTGCAACCGCACCCGCTCGCCGGGCAGTAGGTCGTCGTACACCGCCTCGGCCAGCAAGGCGTGCCGGAAGACGTAGCCGCGCCCACTCGTCGTGAGCTCCAGCACGTGCGCGTCGATGGCATCGCGCAGTGCGTCGTCCAGCCGGGCAGGCGGCAGGTCGGCGACGGCCTCGACCATGTCGTGGGTGACGCGGCGGCCGCCGACGGCGGCGACCCGCACCACCTGGCGAGCGTCGTCGGAGAGGCGATCCAGCCGCACGAGCAGTAAATCGGCAAGCTGCCACAGGAGCTGCCTGGTGTCACCGCACGCCTCGGCGGCCGCCACCAACTCCTCGGCGAAGAACGCGTTGCCGTCGGCGAGCCGGACGATCTCCTCGATTCGTCGCTCGTCGATCGAGCTGGCGTTCAGCGACCGGACGAGGGTGCGCACCTCGTCCGCCGCGAGTGGGTCGAGGTAGAGCCGGGTGACCGCGGGCAGGCGCGACCACTCGGCAAGGGTGCGGCGCAGCGGGTGCCGGCGGTGCAGGTCGTCGCTGCGATAGGTGACGATGACGGCGACGCGCTCGGCGGACAGCCTGGTGAACAGGAAGCCGAGCAGGTCGCGGGTCGCCTGATCTGCCCAGTGGACGTCCTCGACGACGAGCACGACGGGTTCGGCACGCGCCAGGTGCGACAGCGCCGCGAGCACCGAGTCGAAGAGCTCGCCGCGTTCGACCGGCGCGGCCGGCTCCGCCGAGCGACCCGGCAGCAGCCGCGCCATGGCCGGGAAGTCGCCGACCAGTTCGTCGATGCACTCAGGACGCTGTGCACCGAGCCTGGTGAACGCCTCGGTGAACGGCAGGTACGGCGGCGGAGTGTCGCCCAGATCGACGCAGTGACCGACGAGGCAGAGATCCCCGGCGGCCGCTGCCGACGTGATGAGCTCGTTGAGCAGGCGAGTCTTTCCCACGCCCGCGTCGCCGCCGAGCACGATCGCCGCCGACCTTCCCTCGCGCGCGCCACTGAGCGCGTCGCCGAGGCTGGACAGCTCGGCAACCCGGCCGACGAGCGGGGCAGTAGAGCGGGGCACAGTCCTATCTTGGCCCTGTGCCCCGACAGATATCAGCGTGGTCAGCGCGCTGACCGCTTCGCTCGGCGCGGCCGCCGGGTGCCGGACGCGGTGAGCGAGCGGCGCCGGTACTCCAACTCGGTGGTCAGAGCATCGAGGCTCATCCCGGAGAATGCGTTCATGATGGGTCCTTTCTCGACACCATCGAGATTGCCTGGCTAAGGAGGGCCGCCACATCGGGAGAAGCTCCTAATTCGGGGCCGTCAACCTCCCTAGATCAGGGGTGTGGACAGCCCTAGGTCGGTCCACAGCCCCGCCCGCAGACAGGGCTGTCCCGCCACGCTGGAGCCATGATCGGAAAGGTGCTGGCGGGTGCGTCGCTCCTGATGCTGGTGGCCGCAGGTTCGTGGCGAACGGGCGACGGGACTGTTGCGTCCGCGTCGGGGAGCGGCTCGGCGACAGCGGCGACCGCCTACGTCGCCCCGCTGCCCGAGCCCCTGCATGTGCTGCATCCGTTCGACCCGCCGGACACGCCGTACGGCCCGGGCCATCTCGGGGTGGACCTGAGTGCCGCGCGCGGCGCGGTCGTCCGGGCGGCAGGCGCCGGCGTGATCCGCTTCGCCGGGCCGGTCGCCGGTCGCGGAGTCGTCGTGATCGCGCACGCCGACGGGATCAGCACGGAGTACGAGCCCGTGCGACCCGCGGTGCGGGTCGGGAGCCGGGTGCGGCCAGGTCAGCCGATCGGCGTCGTGCACGGCCGGCACGTCGGCTGTACCGGCTGCCTGCATTGGGGCGCACGACGCGGTGAGATCTACATCGATCCGCTCGGCCTACTGCGCCCCCTTGGCCCCGTCGTACTGCTGCCGTGGTCCGCGGACGGGTCCGGTGGCTAGGCGCGGGGATGCGCGCGCTGGTAGGTGCGCCGCAGCCGCTCCACCGAGACGTGTGTGTAGATCTGGGTCGTCGCGAGGCTCGCGTGGCCGAGCAACTCCTGCACGGCGCGCAGATCGGCGCCGCCTTCCAGCAGGTGCGTCGCGGCGGTGTGCCGCAGCCCATGCGGGCCGATGTCCGGCGCGCCGGGCACGGCTGCGCTCCGCTTGTGGACGATGGCTCGGACGGTGCGCTGGTCGATCCGCCCGCCGCGTACCCCGAGCACCAACGCCGCCCCGGACGCCGGGCCGGCGAGTGCCGGGCGGCCGCGCCTGAGCCAGTCGTCGAGCACCCGGTCGGCCGGCAGCCCGTACGGCACCGTCCGCTGCTTGTTGCCCTTCCCAAGCACGCGCAGCACCCGGCGCCGCCGATCGACGTCGTCGACATCGAGCCCGACCAGTTCGGAGACCCGGATACCGCTGGCGTATAGGAACTCGACCACCAGCTGGTCGCGCAGCACTACCGGCTCGGGCGCCTCCGGGTCGTCGGCGGCGGTCATGAGCTGCGCGGCCTCGTCGGCGCGCAGCACGGCGGGCAGCGTCCGTCGGGTCTTTGCGCTGGCCAGCAGCTGGCCGGGGTCGGAGTCGATGAGCCCGGCGCGGTGCGCCCACGCGCAGAAGGTGCGCAGCGAGGCGGATCGGCGCGCGACCGTCGCACGCGATGCGCCGCGAGCCCGCAGAACGGCGAGCCAGCTGCGCAGCGTGTGCAGATCGACGTCGGACGCTCGCCGCCCACCGAGCCGCGCGACGTGATCGAGAAAGCCGACGAGATCACCGACGTAGGCGCGCACGGTGTGCTCCGACCGATTGCGTTCGAGCCGCAGATGCCGCTCGAACGCGTCAACCGCCTCCGCCAGTCGAGGTGGCAGCTGCGCGCGCACCGATGCAACCTCGACTCGCGCCGCTGCGTCGCCCCCAGCCATGGCCAGACCGTCGCCTGCCCGGGGTCGTCAGGTCAAGCCGCCACGCGCAGGAGGCGCCCGGAAGCTCACGATCGCGCCTTGGCCGGCGGAGCGATCCGGTAGCCGTCGGCCGCCGACTCGATCAGGCCGGCGAGTTCAAGAGTGGGCAGCGTCCGGATCACCGTCAGCGGCGGTAGGCCGGCGGCCACTGCGAGCTGGTCGGGGCCGATCCAGGAGCGGGCCGGGAAACCGTCGAAGACCTGGCGGGCGAGCGGGTCGAGGGTGTCCAGGCGATCGGACAAGTCGTCGCCGCGCAGGCGTGGCTGCGACGTCGAAGCGAGCGTGACATCGCCGGCCGAGCCGATCGCGAGCAGCACGTCCTCGACCCCGGTGATCAGCCGCGCGGGATCCTGCTCGGCCGCGATCAGCTGATGACATCCGACCGATTGGTGCGAGGTAATCGGCCCGGGCACCGCCATCAAGGGTCGCTGCAGGGTCGTGCAGTGTCCGGCGGTGTTCATCGCCCCTGAGCGCGCCGCGGCCTCCACCACGAGCGTGCCGGTGCCGAGCGCGGCGATCAGCCGGTTGCGGGTCAGGAAGCGCCGACGTCGTGGCGCGCAGCCGGGCGGGCTCTCGGAGATCAACAGACCCGACTCAGCGACGCGCTCGAACAACGGCGCGTTCGCCGGCGGGTACGGCTGGTCGAGGCCACCGGCGGACACCAGGACCGTCGCCCCGCCGCCTGTCAGCGCACCACGATGGGCGGCCGCGTCGATGCCGTGCGCGCCTCCGGAGACGACGACGAAGTCGTGGTTCGCCAGCTTCGCGGCGAGATCGCGTGAGACCCACTCGCCGTAGTCGGTGCAGTGCCGCGCGCCGACGATGGCGATCGAGCGCACGCCGATCGAGGCGGATTCGAGCCCGCCGCGCACCCACAGCGCGACGGGCGGGATCGGCTCGCCGCCCGATCTGGGCGTCGTATGACCTTGGTCGTAAAGCGCGAGCCGCCGCTGCCCGGCCGATTCGAGCGCGGCGAAGGCGAAGTGCGGCCACTCGTCCGACTCGGGCACGACGAGGCGCATGCCGTGTCGCTCGGCGGCCTCGAGATCCGCGTACGGATCCGCGCGAGCGGCGCGCGCGGCCTCCGCCGCGAAGCGGTGTTCGCCGGCTCGTCCGGCGCGCAGTGCCTTGGCCGCCGCCACGGGGCCGTCCCGCCGGATGATCTTCCATACCGGGATCGAGGCGGGCTCGACGATCCGACTTAGGAGCGCGCGGGCCAGCAGCACGTCATGGCTTACGCCGCCCATGCGCTTGCCCGCCCCGTCCGGAAATAGAGCGCCTCAGACACGGCATCCGCGTCCGGCGTCGTTTTACCGGCAAGATCGGCAACCGTCCACGCGAGCCGCAGCACACGGTCGAACCCACGCGCGCTCAGCGAGCCCTGCTCGAGATGGTGCTCCGCATCGCGCAAGGCGGCGCGTGGCAGTAGCCAGCGCGGCTTTCGCAGCGTCGCACCAGGCACCGCCCCGTTGATCTCCCACGGTGTGTCGCGCCATCGCTCTGCCGCCACCGCCCGCGCCGCGGCTACTCGGGCCGCGACGGTGGCAGAGCTCTCCCGCTCCGTCGCCGCGTCGAACAGCTCGCCATGGGCGACGGCCTCGACGTGGACGCGCAGGTCGATGCGATCCATCAACGGCCCGGACAGCCGCTGATCGTGCCGGCGACGGGTCGTCGGCGCGCAGTTGCAGCGCGCCGCCGGCTGACCACAGGGGCACGGGTTCGCGGCAAGCACGAGCTGGAAGCGGGCGGGGTAGCAGACCACTCCCCCGCCACGATGCAGCAGCACGTGACCGGATTCGAGCGGTTGGCGCAGCGCGTCGAGCGCGGCCGGCTGGAACAGCGGCGCTTCATCGAGGAACAGCACGCCGTGGTGCGCCAGGCTGACCGCACCGGGCCGGGCCAGGTGCGAGCCGCCGCCGACGAGCGCAGCGACGGACGTGGTGTGGTGCGGCGCCTGGAGCGGCGGACGGCGTACGAGTTGCGGACGCTCGCCGAGCCGGCCGGCGATCGAGTGCACCGCAGTGACCTCCGTCGACGCCCGGTCACCCAGCGGTGGCAGCACCCCCGGCAACCGCTCGGCGAGCATCGTCTTTCCCGCACCCGGCACGCCGACCATGAACAGGTGATGGCCACCCGCCGCGGCGATCTCCAGTGCACGCTTCGCAATCGTCTGACCCATGACGTCGGCGAGATCGCGCTGCCCCGCATCAGGCGGCGGCTCGGGTGGCCGCGCGACCGATTCCAGCGCGGGACCCGCGCCGGTCAGCCATTCCACGATCTCGCGCAGTCGTTCGGCGCAGCGCACGTCCATGCCGGACACGAGCGCCGCCTCGGCCGCATTCGCCCCGGCCACCACCACCTTGTGCACGCCGAGCCGTCGGGCGGCGAGTACCGACGGCAGGACGCCGCGCACCGGTCGCAGCCGGCCATCGAGGCCAAGCTCGGCGATCCAGACCGCGTCGGCCACCGACTCGATGGGCACCTGTCCGTCCGCGGCCAGCACTGCCAGCCCGACCGCCAGGTCGAATCGCGAGCCGACCTTGCGCACGTCGGCCGGCAGCAGGGCGACGGTGACCTTGCGCTGATTCGGCCAGGCGGCGCCGGAGTTCGCCAGCGCCGAGCGCAGCCGATCGCGTGACTCGTTCACCGAGGCGTCGGGCAGTCCGGTGAACGACAGCCCGGGCAGTCCGGTGCCGATATCGCACTCGACCTCGACGAGTTGCCCGTCGAGGCCGGTCAGCGCGACCGCGGCGGTGCGGGCGAGCGGCATCAGAACGCGCCTTTCAGGTGCGCGATCTCGATGCCCTCGCGGCCGCGCACGACCGAGACGACGTCGAAGCGCAGCGTCTCCCAGAACATCTGCGCGCCGGCTTCGCGCTGCGCCATGATCCAACGCAGTGCGAGTTCCCGGATGCGCGCCGATTTGACCCGATCGACGGCCTCGGCCGGCGCGCCGAACGCCAGCGACGAGCGGGTCTTGACCTCGATGAACACCAGTTGCGAGCCCTCGCGCGCGACGATGTCGAGCTCACCCGTGCGACAGCGCCAGTTCCGGTCGAGGATCTCGAGGCCCGCAGCCGCCAAATGCTCGGCCGCGCGCTGCTCACCGAATCGGCCGACCGCATCCTTTACCCGCATGCGTCGACCGTGCCGGACCGCGACGACGCCCGCGGGCCAGGCGAGCCGGGCTGTGGATCACCTGCCGGACTGTGGACGGCGGATTTGACAGGCCTGCGCAGGTGTCAGCCGGAGAAGCCGTCCTTGTCCGGCAGCGCCAGATCGGGCTTGTCCAGCTCCTCGATGTTGACGTCCTTGAAGGTGAGCACCCGCACCGTCTTGACGAACCGGGCCGGGCGGTACATGTCCCAGACCCACGCGTCGCGCATGGTCAGCTCGAAGTAGATCTCCCCGTCCGTGTTCAGCGGCTTCAAGTCGACGTCGTTGGCCAGGTAAAAACGCCGCTCGGTCTCGACGACGTAGCTGAACTGGGCCGCGATGTCCTTGTACTCGCGGTAGAGCTGCAGCTCCATGTCGGTCTCGTAGTTCTCGAGATCCTCGGCGCTCATCGCGTGCCCTCGCTGCGCTCGGGGCGGGCCTTCGCGCGCTCTGTACCCATCGGTTCGCTCGCAAGCTCGCTCATCGGTGCTTCCTTCCCCGTCGGTCAGGCGATCTCGTCGACCGGCGTGGACTCCATGAAGTCGACGCAGCCATTCTCACCCACCAGGTCGAGCTCACGCAGGGCCCGGCGGACGTTGACGTAGCGGCGCCGGTGCTGCGGGCAGGGCCCCCAGGCCGTCAGCGCCGCGGCGTGCGACGCGGTGATGTAGCCCTTGTGGCTGGCGAAGCCGTACTGCGGGAACTCGTCGTCCATCTCGGTCATGATCGCGTCCCGGGTGACCTTGGCGAGGATCGACGCGGCCGCGATGCAGCCCACGGTCGCGTCACCTTTCCAGACCGCGGTGGACGGCATCGCGAGGCCGCGCACCGGAAAGCCGTCGGTCAGCGCGTAGTCGGCGGCCGGGCTGAGGGTGCCCAGGGCGCGGCGCATCCCGGCGAGGTTGGCGACATGCAGCCCCCAGGCGTCGATCTCTGCGGCAGGAATGATCACTACCGAGTAGGCCACCGCGCGGCGCGTGACCTTCCGGTACAGGTATTCGCGAGTTTCCGGGCTGAGCACTTTGGAGTCGTCGAGGCCGTCGATCCGGCCGCGTCGCCCAGGTGGCAGCACGCACGCGGCCACGACGAGCGGCCCCGCGCAGGCACCCCGGCCGGCCTCGTCCGCTCCCGCCACGTTGGTGAAGCCGGCCCGGCCGAGCGCGGACTCATATCCGCCGAGCGGCCCGTCGCGCCGCACCACCACGCGCGGAAGTCGAAGCGCGGATCCGGACGTCATCGCGGCTGAGGGTACCGGCCGCGGTCAGCGGCGGCGACGGCGACGCACGTACAGCGGCAGCACCACCGCAGCGGCCGTGAGGCCTGGCACGTCCGACGCGCCGGCCAGCGCGGCGCTCTTGAACGTCTCGGGGGTGCCCAGCGTGCGCCAGTGGGACGGCGGCCAGGCGACCACGAACGCCTTGCCGATGACGTCGCTGACCGGGACGGTGCTCTCGACCGGGTCGCACTTGGTGCCGTTGCCGGCATCAGCGCCACTGGGCGCGCAGTGGAAGCGCGAGTCGGAGGAGTCGCTGCGATGGTCCCCCATCACCCACAGCCGCCCGTCGGGCACCCTGACCCGCCCGAACGCCGCCTTGGGGTCGGGCTCCGGGTTCCACACATACGGCTCGTGGAGGACGTGCACATCGCCGTTCGGCTCCTGGATGTGCACCTGGGACCGGCCGTTGACGTTGACGCCCCAGACCGTCTCGCCGCCGACGGCGATGACGCGTTTGACGAGCACCTGGCCGTCCGGCGGAACGAATCCGATCAGCTGCCCGAAGCCCCGGATTACGCGTAGCACCGGGTTGCCCGGCGGCTTCGTCCCGGGCTCCTCGTCCCATCCGCTCGGCGCGTGGAACACGACGATGTCGCCCGGGTGCGGGTCGCGGAAGTGGTAGATGAGCTTGTTGACCAGGATCCGGTCGTGGCCGTGCTCGGGGCTGCCGTGCAGGGTCAGCTCCATCGACGCGGACGGGATGTAGAAGGGCTGGACGACGAAGGTCTTGACGAGGATCGCGATGCCGATCGCGAGCACGACCAGCGCCGGAAGCTCCCACCACGGCGCCTTCTTGTGCGGCTTTTCCGCCTTCTCCTGCGTCTTTTCCGTGCGGCGTGCGCGGTACCGGTTCCACGCCGACTGGGCCCGGTGCGCCCCACCGTGGCCGTCGTTGTCGTCGAAATCGGGTGCGGTGTCCGCGGACATCGGCGGCTCGGCCACCGGCAGCGGCACCGTCTGATCAGCGGGCGCCGGCCCGTCGGTCTGCGGCGAAGACCCGTCGGCCTCCGGCAGCGACGGGTCGGTCTGCTCCAGAGGCGGCGCGGACGGAGTCGGTGGCGGGGCCGCGTCAGGCTGGGTCGGGCCGCCCGGCCCGCTCTCGTGTGTCATTCAGCCTCGTCGGCGGTCGGAGTCAGCGCGCGACAGTCTCGCGCTTCTCCTTGATCTTGGCAGCCTTTCCGCGGAGATCGCGGAGGTAGTAGAGCTTGGCGCGCCGAACGTCGCCGCGCGTAACGAGCTCGATCTTATCGATCACCGGCGTGTGCACCGGGAAGGTGCGCTCGACACCCACGCCGAAGCTGACCTTCCGCACGGTAAACGTCTCGCGGGCGCCGCCGCCCTGACGGCGGATGACCACGCCCTGGAAGACCTGGATGCGGGAGCGGTTTCCCTCGACGACACGCACGTGCACCTTCAGCGTGTCACCCGGCCGGAAGTCCGGGACGTCGTCGCGCAGGGACGCAGCGTCGAGGGTGTCGAGGGTGTTCATCGCGATCTCTCTTTGTCGGCGTCGCGGCGCGCATACTCAGCGCCGGTGATCGGGGTAATGCGCCTCGCGGGCAACCACACGATGATGCCACATGACGCTCCACTGGACCGAATCGGACCTCAGAGAAGGTCGGGGCGACGCTGCTCGGTGCGCTCCCGGCCGCGCTCCGTGCGCCAACGCGCGATCGCGGCGTGGTTGCCGGACAGCAACACCTCCGGCACGTCGAGGCCGCGCCACGACGCGGGCTTCGTGTACACGGGCGCCTCGAGCAGGCCGCCCGTTCCGGCCGCGAACGAGTCGTCCATGGCTGACAGGTCGTTGCCGAGCACGCCGGGCAGCAGCCGCCCGACCGCCTCGGCGATGACCAGGGTGGCCGCCTCGCCGCCGGCGAGCACGTAGTCGCCGAGCGAGATCTCCTCGACCGGCATCCGCCGGGCGGCGTATTCGACGACTCGCTCGTCGATGCCCTCGTAGCGGCCGCAGGCGAACACCAGCCACCGCTCGCCGGCCAGCCGGGCCGCATCGGCCTGGGTGAACCGGGTACCGGCAGGCGTCGGGACGATCAGCCGCGGCTGCGGCGCGTCCGCCGGCGCGAGCTCGTCGAGCGCACGGCCCCAGGGCTCGGGCAGCATCACCATGCCGGGCCCGCCGCCGTACGGAGTGTCGTCGACCGTGCGATGCACGTCCACGGCCCAGCGCCGCAGATCGTGGACGGTGACCGCGAGGCGGCCACGCTCGATCGCCTTGCCGAGCAGGGACTGACGCAGCGGCGCCAGATAGTTCGGGAAGATCGTGACGACGTCGATCCTCATAGCTCGAGCAACCCCTCGGGCGGATCGACGACGACCCGGCCCGCCTCCAGATCGACGGTCGGCACGATCGCGGCGACGAACGGCACGAGCCGCTCGCTGCCCGCCAGATCCAGGACGAGGTAGCTCGCGCCGCCGGCGTGCACCACGCGGGCTACCGGCCCCAGCTCGACGCCGTCAACGGTGTACGCCGACAGGCCGACCAGCTCGGTGTCGTAGTACTCGTCGGGGTCGTCGAGCCCGGGCCGGGTATCGGCCGGGATCGCGAGCTCGGCACCACGCAGCCGCTCGGCGGCAGCGCGGTTGTCCACGCCGGCGAAATGCACGACGAGCCGGCCGCCGGCCGACGACGCGGCTTCGACCGTCAGTGGGCCCGGTTCGGCCTGCAGGACCGATCCCGGCGCGAACCGCTCGGCCGGGGCGTCCGTCCAGGGTTCGACGAACACGTCGCCGCGCACGCCCCGGGCCGGTCCGACGCGCCCGACGACGACCAGATCGCCGGAGTCGGCCACCGCGATCAGCGGTCGACGTCGACCACGTCGACGCGGATGCCGCGTCCGCCGACGCCGTTGATGACCTGGCGCAGCGCCTTCGCAGTCCGCCCGTTGCGGCCGATCACCCGACCCAGGTCGTCGGGATGCACCCGGATCTCCAGCCGCTGTCCGCGCCGGTTGTCGATCATGTCCACCCGGACGTCGTCCGGGTGGTCCACGATGCCGCGCACCAGGTGTTCGAGGGCCTCCTCGAGCACCTAACTCTCCTCGGTCGGGGCCTCGGCTGGCGCCGGGGTCTCGGCGGCCGCCTCGGACGCGGGTGCCTCGGGCGCGGGTGCCTCGGACGCGGGGGCTTCCGGTTCGGCCGGCTTGTCGGCCGCCGCCTTCTTGGCCGCGCGCTTCTTGGGCGTCGTCGCTGCCGAGTCGGCGGCCGGCTCCCCGGACGCCTCGGCGAGCGCGGAGTTGAACGCCGCGTGCTTGTCCGGCTTCTCGGCCGGCAGCTTCATCGGCTCCGGGGCCGGCAACCCCTTGAACTTCTGCCAGTCACCGGTGACCTTGAAGATCGCGGTGACGGCCTCGGTCGGCTGCGCGCCGATGCCCAGCCAGTAGGCGGCCCGGTCCGGGTCGACCTTGATGACGGACGGGTCGCTCTTCGGGTGGTACTCGCCGATCGTTTCGATCGAGCGGCCGTCCCGCTTGGTCCGGGCGTCGGCCACGACGATGCGGTAGTGCGGCTCACGCATCTTGCCCAGACGCATCAGCTTGATCTTGGTTGCCACGGGTGTGGGTGCTCCAGACTGGTTCTTCGTCGCTCTTTGGTGGACGCGCCGCAGCCGGGTGGGGCACACCGGTGTGGACGTCCGGGTGGACTGGCCGAGGTGCGGTGAGAGGGTCCGCACTCCAGCCGGTACTCAACCGGCCATTGTGCCAGATCCGCCGGCGCACGCCCGAGGGTGCGGGCGCAGCACCGCTCCCGTCCATAGACTCACGTCGCAAGCCCGCTGCGCTGCCGGAGGGAGGAGCCACGCAATGAGCGTCCGGGACACTGTTCCGCGGCCCACCGCGCGGCCGACCCTCGAGAGCGTCGCGGCGCGCGCGGGCGTTTCCCGCGCCACCGCGAGCCGCGTGCTGCGCGGGTCGAGCAACGTCAGCGCGGCGGCTCGCGAGGCGGTGCTGCGCGCGGCTGACGAGATGGCCTACACGGTGAATCGCGCGGCCCGCGCGCTCGTCACCCGGCGCACCGACTCGATCGCGTTCCTGGTTGCCGAGAACGAGGAACGCATGTTCGGCGACCCGTACTTCCTCGGCGTGCTGCGCGGCGCACAGGCCGAGGCCGCGGATGCCGCGATCCAACTAGTCTTCGCCATCGCCTCGACGGAAGCCGAGACGCGGCAATTCGTGCAGTTCGTCAGCGGCCGGCACGTCGACGGCGTGCTGCTCGTGTCCCTGCACGGCGACGACCACGTGGCGCAGGAGTTGGAGGACGTCGACGTGCCGACCGTGCTCAACGGGCGGCCGTTCCGCCCGGATGCACCGCTGTTCAGCGTCGATTCGGACAACGTCGAGGGCGCCCGGATAGCGACCGCGTGCCTCCTCGAGCGCGGCAACCGGACGATCACGACGATTACCGGCCCGCTCGACATGGCGCCAGGCCAGGATCGGCTCAGCGGGTTCCAGCAGGCGCTGAGCGACGCCCGACGCCCGTTCCGCACCTCGCTGTGCGCCGAGGGCGACTTCACGATCCGGGGTGGTGCGGCGGCAATGACTGCCCTGCTCGCGGCAGAGCCGGATCTCGACGCGGTCTTCGCAGCGTCCGATCTCATGGCGGTCGGTGCCATGCGGGTCCTCGCCGAGCACGGCCGTCGGATCCCGGACGACGTGGCCGTCGTGGGCTTCGACGACGTGCGGGAGGCGCAGTTGGCGGCTCCGGCGCTGACCACCGTCCGGCAGCCGGTCGACGAGCTCGGCCGGACGATGACTCGCGTGCTGCTCGGGCGCATCGCGGGCGAGGTCGTACAGCAGCGCACGGTGCTGCCGACCGAGCTCGTCCGGAGGGCCAGCGCGTAACGATTCGGTTTCAGCCCAACCGGCATGGACCGAAGGACCCTTGCTATTTCTTCGAGGCGCGAACAAAATCGTGCTCAGATCATGAGAGCGCTCTCACAGCGCAAATCCCGGTACTCGCGTCCGACGCCAACAGGTGGCCAAATAGGAGGTCTCCATGCAACACAGACACATCAGGGCGTCCGCATTTGCGGCGTCCCTCGTCGCCGTGGCCGCGCTGGCGCTCGCCGCGTGCTCCTCGAGCGGCAACACCGCCAATACCGCGGGACCCACGCTGGATGCGAAGGCCGGGATCTGCGGAACCGCCGAAACCACAACCCTCACGGTCGGGCTGTTCGGCACGTTCGGCTTCAAGGAGAACGGGCTGTACGACGCTTACCACAAGCTCTGCCCGAACATCACGATCAAAGAGGACGACGTCGAGCAGTCGGCCGACTACTGGACGAAGCTCAAGACCCGCCTCGCCTCCGGTACCGGGCTCGACGACGTCCAGGCCATCGAGATCGGGTTCGTCGCCGACGTCGTGCAGAACCACGCCAGCCAGTTCGTGAACTTCGCGAGCCTGCCCAACTCCGCGGCGCTGAAGAACTCCTTCTACCCCTGGAAGTGGCAGCAGGCATCGAACCCGGACGGCTCGGCTACCGTGGGCCTCGGCACCGACGCCGGGCCCGAGGCGCTCTGCTACCGCACCGACCTGCTGCAAAAGGCCGGTCTGCCGTCCGACCCGGCCACGCTGGCAACGAAGTGGACGACCTGGCAGGACTTCATCAACTTCGGCAAGCAGTACGAGGCATCGACCACCAAACAGGCCGGTTCGCACTTCATAGACAGCGCGGCAAGCGTCTTCTCCACAGCCGTGTACCAGGGCAAGGAGGCCTACGCCAACGCCGACGGTCAGCCGGACGTCGAGAACAGCGACGGCGTCCAGACCGCGTGGAAGTACGCCACCCAAGCGGCCGAGGCCGGCATCACTGCCAAGCTGCAGCAGTTCAGCGACCCGTGGAACAAGGCGTTCGCATCCGGCTCATTCGCCGCGCTGGCCTGCCCGACGTGGATGATGGGCTACATCCAGGGCCAGGCCGGACCGAGCGGGTCGGGCCACTGGAACGTCGCCCCTGTGTTGCCCGGCGGGGCGACGAACTGGGGCGGGTCGTGGCTGGGTGTCCCGAACGCCGCGAAGAACAAGGCAGCCGCGGTGGCCTTCGTCGAATGGGCGACGAACAAGGACCAGGAAGTCACGATGTGGGCCTCGAAGGCGCAGGGTGGCCACTGGCCGTCGAACCAGCTGGCTGCTGAGGCACCTGCCGTCAAGAACGCGAAGAGCGCATACTTCAGCAACGCGCCCGTCGGGCAGGTCTTCGGCAAGATCGCCGGCGAGATGAAGATTCCGCCGATCGGGCTGTACGACACGCAGATCCAGAGTGTGTTCACGACGCAGCTGACCAACGTCGAGACGAAGGGGACCAGCGCCGACAGCGCATTTGGCGACGCGCTCGATCAGATCAAGCAGATCACCGGTTGATCCATGCGTGCCCGGGCCGGGCCGCCGGCGCGGCCCGGGCACTGACCCATCCGTCGACCGTGCGCCACGTGGGGCGGCGCAGACCGAAGGAGCACCATGGCGGCCAGCGAAGTGCTGGAGCCGGTAACCCGGCGAGCGACCACCCGGACACGCCGCCGGCGGCGGTTGCCCGGTAGCAAGGCCGCGTACGCCTACATCGCTCCGTTCTTCCTGGTGTTCGGCGCCTTCGCCGTCTACCCGTGGCTGGACACCGCTTGGGTCTCGCTGCACGACGTCAGCCTCACGACCTACGACAAGCAGACCTGGGTGGGGTTCGGCAACTACCGCAACCTGTTCACGAACGACTTCTTCTGGAACGCCTTCAAGAACACGATCACGATCGGCATCATCTCGACGGTGCCGCAGCTGTGTATGGCACTGGGCATCGCGCATCTGCTGAACTACCGGCTCCGGGGCCGCACCTTCTTCCGCGTTGCGATGTTGATGCCCTACGCGACCAGCCTGGCGGCTGCCACGGTGATCTTCGTCGAGCTCTTCGGGTACGACTATGGACTGATCAACTGGGTGCTGCACAACCTGATGCACCTGCCGCGCATCGACTGGCAGGGCAGCAAGTGGCCCAGCCAGATCGCTGTCTCGACGATCGTCACGTGGCGCTGGACCGGTTACAACGCGCTCATCTACCTCGCGGGGATGCAGACGATCGACCAGGGTCTGTACGAAGCGGCGGCGCTCGACGGCGCGTCGCGCTGGCAACAGTTCCGGTATGTGACGCTGCCGGGGCTACGACCCACGATCCTGTTCACCATCGTCGTCTCGACGATCGGCGCGACGCAGCTGTTCGGTGAGCCGTTCCTCTACTCGCCGATCCACCAGCCGGACGGCGGGACGTCCGGCTACTACCAGACGCTGGGCCTGCTGATGTATCAGCAAGGCTGGACGTATGACCACCTAGGGCTGGCGTCGGCGACCGCGTGGACGATGTTCGTGATCATCGTGCTCGCGGTCGTGCTCAACACTTGGCTGGCCCGGCGTAGTTACGGCCGCGTTGCCGCGATGCAAACGACAGTTAAGCAAGCGGGGCAGCGATGACCTCCACGACGCATCCGAAGTCCAGCCCCGCCGCGGCGCCGGGTCCCGTTCCGCCCGGACCCGTGGTCCAGCGCGCGTCCCGGCGGCGGCGCCGCAAGGCGCGCTCGACACTGAACCCGAGTTGGCTCACCTACCTGCTGCTCGGGATCATCACGTTCGTCTCCGTGCTGCCGCTGTACTACACGGTGGTGATGGCATCGCACACCAACGCCGAGATGGCCGCGAAGGTGCCGCCGCTCCTGCCGAACGGCAGCTTGTTCACCAACCTCAAGCACGCCCTCAAGCTCGCGCCGCTGAACAAGGGCCTGATCAACTCGGTGATCGTCTCCGGGTGCGTGACGATCGGCACCGTCGCGTTCTGCACGATCGGCGGGTTCGCATTCGCGAAGTTGCGCTTCCGCGGCTCGAGCATCCTGCTCGGCTTCTGCATCATGACGATGATGGTTCCGACGCAGATGGGAATCATCCCGCTCTACATGCTCATGGCGCGCTGGGGCTTCGCCGGGCACTTGCAGTCGGTGATCCTGCCGACGCTGGTGACCGCGTTCGGCTTGTTCTTCATGCGCCAATACCTCACCACGGCGGTGCCGGACGACCTGATCGAGGCGGCGTTCGTCGACGGCGCGAACTCGTTCCGGGTGTTCGTGTCGATCGTCGTGCCGGCGGCTCGGCCGGCGATGGCCGTGCTGGGGATGCTGACGTTCCTGACCACGTGGAACGACTTCTTCTGGCCGATCATCGCCCTGAATTCACAAAACCCGACGATGCAGGTCGCGTTCCAGGGCCTCGCTAGCGGGTATGCACCACAGCAGTCCGTAATCATGGCGGGGACGCTTTACGGCACCGTCCCGGTCCTCATCGTCTTCGCCGTCCTCGGCAAACAAATTGTCGGGGGAATCATGCAGGGAGCGATCAAGGGATGACCTCGGCAGACACCGCCAGGACGGCCGCGCACGCCGCCACCTACCCGGTGCGCACCTTTCCGGACGGCTTCGTATGGGGAACCGCCACGGCCGCCTACCAGATCGAGGGCGCAGTAGCCGAGGACGGTCGTACGCCGTCGATCTGGGACACGTTCAGTCACGAACCCGGGCGCATCATCGACGGCACGACCGGCGATGTCACCTGCGATCACTACCACCGCTACGCCGAGGACGTCGCTCTGATGGCCGACCTCGGCCTGTCGTCCTACCGCTTTTCGATCGCGTGGCCGCGCATCGTCCCGGCCGGTTCCGGCGCGGTGAACCAGGCGGGCCTCGACTTCTATTCGCGGCTGGTCGACGCACTGCTCGAGCAGGGCATCGAGCCGCTTGCCACGCTCTACCACTGGGATCTGCCGCAGGCACTTCAGGACGCCGGCGGCTGGACCAACCGGGACACCGCTCAGCACTTCGCCGACTACGCCCGGGTGGTCGGCGCCGCGCTCGGTGACCGGGTCCCGACGATCACGACGTTGAACGAGCCGTGGTGCGCGGCCTTCCTCGGCTACGGGTCGGGCGTGCACGCGCCCGGCATCGTCGACAACGCCGGCGCGCTCGCGGCCGTCCATCACCTCAACCTCGCCCACGGGCTCGGGGCGGCCGCGCTGCGCGCCGTGCTGCCGCCCTCCGGGCGGGTTTCGCTGACGCTCAACCTGGCGGTGGTGCGCGCCGCGGGGGACACCGAGGCCGACCGCGCTGCCGTGCGGCACGTCGACGGCCTCGCGAACCGGATCTTCCTCGATCCGGTCCTGCGTGGTCGCTACCCGGACGACGTGCTCGACGAACTGCGGCACATCACCGACTGGTCGTTCATCCGGGACGGCGACACCGCCCTGATCAACGCCCCGATCGACGTGCTCGGGATCAACTACTACACGCCCACCGCGGTCACCGCGGCCACGCCGGCGCTGCTCGCGCAGGCGGCGGGACATCGGGCGCACGAACCGCAGACCGCCGAGCAGCCGATCGCGGTGCCCGGCACGGACCGGGCCTTCACCGTGCCGGAGCCCGGCCCGCGCACGGAGATGGGTTGGCTGATCGAGCCCGGCAGCCTGACCGAGCTGTTGCTGCGCGTGCACCGCGACTATCCGGGCATGCCGCTGATGATCACCGAGAACGGCGCTGCCTTCGCCGACGAGCCGGCCGCCGACGGCGTCGTGCACGACGCGGACCGCATCGACTACCTGCACGGTCACCTGAGCGCGGTGCACGACGCGATCAGCCAGGGCGCCGACGTGCGCGGCTACTACTGCTGGTCGTTCATGGACAACTACGAATGGGCGTGGGGACTCACCAAGCGCTTCGGCCTGGTGTACGTCGACTTCGACACCGGCGAGCGGTGGCTCAAGGATTCCGCGTGGTGGTATCGCAACGTCATCGCCCGCAACGGCTTGGACTGAAGCGTCCGCCCAGCAAGTTGTCCGCCCTTGCGCACGCGGTGGCGTGCCGTAGGGCGGACAACTCGGCGGAGGTCAGCCGGCGCTTGCGTCCCCGCCCGCGCCGGAGATGTTCACCAGCCAGCTGACGCCGAATCTGTCGATGCACATGCCGAAGGTGTCGCCCCACGGCGCGGAGTTCAGCGGCATCGTGACGGTGCCGTCGGCCGAGAGCTTGTCCCAGTAACCGCGTAGTTTCGCCTCGTCGTCACCGCTGAGCGAGAGCGAGTAGTTCGTGCCCGGCGTGTACTCCATGCTGTTCGGAGTGTCCGCCGCCATCAGGACCAACCCGTCGTCGGTGCCGAGTTGGGCGTGCATGATCTTGTCCTGCTCAGCCGGATCCTCGCTGGCGTGGAATTCGGCGAAGGTGCTGGTGTTCAGCGTCCCGCCGAACACCGATTGGTAGAAGTCCATCGCATCCCGGGCGTTGTCCCGGAAGTTGAGATAGGGGTTGAGCTGTACGGACATGCTGCCCGCCTCCTCGGAGTCTGGTATGCCCACCTTGCCCCATTCGGGCAGGCGGTGTCAGCCGATCACCGCGCCGCGTAGCACCATCCGGCGCGGACTGTGCACCGCCGCGAGCTCGGCACGGGGATCGGCGTCGTACACAACCAGGTCCGCAGGCGCACCCTCCACGAGGCCGGGCAGGCCGAGCCACTCGCGACCGCGCCACGACGCCTGGGCGATGACCTCCGGCAGCGGGATGCCCGCGCCCACCAGCGCCCGGATCTCGTCGCGCACCAGGCCGTGCGGCAGCGACCCGCCCGCGTCCGTACCGGTGTAGATCGGCACACCGGCCTCGTAGGCCGTGCGGATGCGGTCCCGCGAGGTCGCGAACAGCGCACGCATGTGCGCCGCCCACATCGGGTACTTCTCGACGCCACCGGCCGCGAGCTCCGGGAAGTTGTCGATGTTGATCAAAGTGGGGACGACCGCGCTGCCGGCGGCCTTGGCCGCGGCGATCAGCTCGTCGGTCAGCCCGGTGCCGTGCTCGATGGAGTCGATGCCTGCCGCGATCAAGCCGGGCAGCGCGTCCTCGCCGAAGACGTGCGCCGCCACCCGCGCGCCCAGCTCGTGCGCCCGACCAATCGCTGCCGCCAACGCGTCGTCGGGCCAGGTCGGCGCCAGGTCGCCGATGTCGCGGTCGATCCAGTCCGCGGCCAGCTTCACCCAGCCGTCGCCGCGCGCCGCTTGCCGTTCGACCTCGGCGACCAGTTCCTCAGGCTCGACCTCGATGCCCAGGCCGCGGATGTACCGCTTGGGCCGCGCGATGTGCCGCCCCGCCCGGATCAGCCGGGGCAGGTCGGGGCGGGCCTGGATGCTGCGGTTGTCGACCGGGGAGCCGGCGTCGCGCAGCAGCAACGCGCCGGCGCCGCGGTCCAGCAGCGCCTGCTGCACCTGCGCCTCTGGATCCTCGACGTGGCCGGTGGGCGCGAGGCCGATGTGGCAGTGTGCGTCGACGAAGCCTGGCGTGATCCAGCCGCTCGTGGCGATCGTCTCGGCCTGCGCCGCGGGGCGGGTGAACGTGAGCCGGCCTTCGACCACCCACGCGTCGCGCTCGGTCTCGTCCGGCAGGAAGATCCCGCGCAGGTGCAGCACCACTGTCCGGAATCTACTCAACCCACGCGGCGGCGAGCTGGGCACGGGCATCCGCGAGCAACTCGGGCAGTACCCGCGTCTGGCCGACGATCGGCATGAAGTTGGTGTCGCCGCCCCATCGCGGCACCACATGCTCGTGCAGGTGCGCGTTGATGCCCGCGCCGGCGGCCGTGCCCTGGTTGATGCCGAGGTTGAAGCCGTGCGGTGCCATCACCGCGCGGATCACCTGCATCGCCCGCTGCGTGAACCGCGCGAGCTCCAGCGTTTCGGCCTCGTCGAGGTCGGAGTAATCGGCCACGTGCCGGTACGGCACCGACATCAGGTGCCCGGAGTTGTACGGGTAGAGGTTGAGCACCGCGTACACCTTCTTGCCGCGGGCGACGATCAGCGCATCCTCGTCCGATCGCGCGGGCGCGGTGCAGAACGGGCAGCCCTCGCCCGCCTCGTCGTGCGGCGGCTTGTTCTCGCCCTTGATGTACACCATCCGGTGCGGCGTCCACAGCCGCCCGAACCCGTCCGGATCGCCGGCGAAATCGTCGGCGTCCTCAGTCATACAGGTCAGCGGTCGGCGTGGCGTT
>DASQSE010000082.1:0-31708 GCA_035642535.1 Jatrophihabitans sp.
GCGCTCGCCCGCGCGTTCGCCGCGGCGCCGGCGGCTGCGGCGTACGGCCGCACCGGCGCCTGCCTGGGCCGGCACGCCACGCTCGTGAACGTCCTGCTCGACGCGCTCAACGTCGTCACCGGCAATCTCGACCGGCGGGGCGGTTCGGTGTTCGCGCGGCCGCCGATCGACTTCACCTCGCTCGCGTTCCGGCTCGGCATGGCGGGCTTCGACAGCTACCGGTCGCGGGTCGGCGACCTGCCCGAGGTGCTCGGTCAGCTTCCGGCGCCACTGATGGCCGCCGAGATCGAGACGCCCGGGCCGGGTCAGCTGCGGGCACTGATCGTGTCGGCCGGCAACCCGCTGCTCTCGGTCCCCGGCTTCCGCGACCTCGAAAGGGCGCTGACGAAGCTGGACCTACAGGTCGGCATCGATCTCTACCTCAACGAGACGCATCGGCACGCCGACTACGTCCTGCCCGCGACGTCGTTCTACGAGCGCGACGACGTGCCGCTGCCGCTGTCCGAGATCCAGCTAACGCCGTTCATCCAGTGGACGGATGCGGTGTGCGCGCCGCGCGGCGAGGCGCGCGACGACTGGCGGATCATCGACGGCCTGGCCGGCGAACTCGGCTTTGCCGCCGTGACCGGCGTCGCCGCGAAGTGGATAGGGGCCGGCCGAGTCGCCCGGCTCGCGCAGCGTGTCATCGGGCCGCTCGGCAATCGCGTCACGCCGGCGCGCATGGTGGACGCGCTGCTGCGGTCCGGCCGCGACGGCGACCACTTCGGGCTGCGCCGCCGCGGACTCACGCTCGCCAAGCTGCGCGCGCAGCCGCGCGGCGTCGTGCTCGCCGAGCACGTCGAGACCGGCGTGCTCGGCAAGCGCGTCAAGCATCGTGACCGCCGCGTCCACCTCGGCGACGAACGGATCGCCGGCGAGCTGCGCCGCCTGCTCGACGCGCCGCCCGCGCCGGCCGAGTATCCGCTGCTGCTGATCGGCCGGCGGGAGGTGCGTTCGCACAACTCGTGGCTGCACAACACACCGCGCTTCGCCGACGGCACGCGGCGGCACCGCGCGCTCGTCAACCCGGCCGACGCGCCCAGCGTCGCCGACGGCGAGATCATCCGCATCGTGTCGGCGGCCGGCGCGATCGAGCTGCCGGTCGAGCTGACCGACGACGTCGCACCGGGCACCGTCGCGGTGCCGCACGGCTGGGGCCACCGCGGCGGCGGCTGGCAGACCGCGAACGCGGCCGGCGGCGCGAACGTCAACGAACTGACCTCCGCCCGTCCCGAAGACCTCGAACGCCTCTCCGGAATGGCACACCTCAACGGGGTGGCGGTCCGGCTCGAACGGGTGCCGGCCCTGGTCGGCGCGCCATGAACCGCCCGGGACCGGAGTCGCTCGTCTGGCAGCGGCTGGCCGACGACCGCGGCGTGCTGATCGGCGGCGCCACCCTCCTGCTGCAGGTCGCCGAGCCGGCTGTCGGCGCCGGCGTCGAGCAGCACTCGAACTTCAAGGCCGAGCCGTGGCGGCGGCTGTACGGGACGCTCGTCTCGCTCACGACGATCGTCTACGGCAGCACCGCGGAGGCGTGCGCCGAGGTGCAGCGACTGCGCGCGATGCACCAGTCGATCCGCGGCGTCGACGCGCAGGGCAGGAGCTACGCGGCGCTGCGGCCCGCCCCGTGGGCGTGGGTGCACGGCACCTTGGCGTGGGCCGTCATCCGGCTCAACGAAATCTTCCGCACGCCGCTCACCGACACGCAGACCGAGCAGTACTGGCGCGAATGGCTCGAGGTCGGCCGGCTGCTCGGCGTGCGCGACGGCGACCTGCCGGAGACCTACCGCGGATTTCTCCAGCAGCTCGACACGATGCCCCTGGAGGACAACCCGTCGGTGCGCGACGTCGTCGCCGCGGTCTCGGTGATCCCGCCGCCGGCGTGGCTGCGCTTCCTCGGCCCGGGTTGGCGAGTGCTCGCCGGCCGGCCGCTCGGGTCGGTGTCCCGGCTGGTGACGATCCGCGCGCTGCCGCCGTCGCTCGCCGCGCGGCTCGGCCTGCGCCTCACCTCTCGCGAGCAGCGCAGGCTGGACCGGTTCGTCGCGCTCGTCGCAGGAATCCGGCGCGCCCTTCCGGCGCCGCTGCGTGCCGGCCCGCTCGCCGTGCTGATCAAGTGGCGCTCGCGGCGCCGGTGGGACGCCCCCGCACCGATGCGCGCAGCCGCATGAAGGAACAGCGCCGCGGTCGGCGAATCGCGATGACGCCGGAGGAGCTCGCGGAGTTCCTCGCCACCGAACGCACCTGCCGGGTCGCGACCATCGGCCGCGACGGTCCGCACGCGACGCCGCTCTGGTTCAGCTGGGACGGCACACACCTCTGGCTCTACTCGATCGTGCGGAGCCAGCGCTGGACGGATGTGCAGCGCGACCCACGCATCGGCGTCGTCGTCGACGCCGGCGTCGATTACGCCGAACTGCGCGGCGTCGAGATCACCGGCACCGTCGAGGTCGTCGGCGAGGTCCCGCGCACCGGCGAGCCGAACGACGACCTCGCCGCGATCGAGCCGCGCTTCGCGCGCAAGTACATGGGCGGCGATGCGATGTTCCACGACGGCCGGCACGGCTGGCTGCGCGTGAAGCCCACCAAGATCACCAGCTGGGACTTCCGGAAGCTCGCCGCACTCGACGGTTGACCTGCCCCCTCGCTACACGAACTCCACGCCCTGCGCGAGCGGCAGGTCCGTCGAGTAGTTGACGGTGTTGGTGGCGCGGCGCATATAGGACTTCCACGCGTCCGAGCCGGATTCCCGGCCGCCGCCGGTCTCCTTCTCGCCGCCGAACGCGCCGCCGATCTCGGCGCCGGACGGGCCGATGTTGACGTTCGCGATGCCGCAGTCGGATCCGTCGGCGCCGACGAAGCGCTCCGCCTCGCGCACGTTCATCGTGAAGATCGACGACGACAGGCCCTGCGGCACCTCGTTGTGCATCCCCAGCGCCTCGTCGAAGTCGTCGTAGGTGAGGACGTACAGGATCGGGGCGAACGTCTCAGCGTGCACGATGTCCGACTGAGTGGGCATCCGCACCAGCGCCGGCTGGACGTAGTAGGCGTCCGGCGCCTCATCGGCGAGCACCCGCTCGCCGCCGGCGAGCACCTCGCCGCCGTTGGCGCGCGCCTTGTCCAGCGCGGCCGCGTACCCCTCGTACGCGACGTCGTCGATCAGCGGTCCGACGAGCGTGCCGCCGTCCAGTGGCGAGCCGATCGGCAGCGACGAGTAGGCGGCCTCGAGCCGGCCGACGAGTTCATCGGCGACCGAACGGTGCACGACCAATCGGCGCAGCGACGTGCACCGCTGCCCGGCAGTGCCGGCGGCGGAGAACACGATGCCGCGCACGGCGAGGTCGAGATCGGCGGTCGGCGTCACGATCGCCGCGTTGTTACCGCCCAACTCGAGGACCAGCCGGCCGAACCGGCCGGCGACCCGCGGCGCGATCGTCTGCCCCATGCGGGTCGAACCCGTCGCGCTGATCAGGGCCACGCGCGGGTCGTCGACGAGCGCCTGGCCGGCATCGGTGTGCCCGAGCAGCAGCGACGACACCGCCGGCGGCGCACCCACGCGGCGGGCCGCCTCGGCGGCGAGCGTCTGGCACGCGACGGCGGTGAGCAGCGTCTTGTGCGACGGCTTCCACACAACCGGGTCGCCGCAGACGAACGCGAGAGCCGCGTTCCACGACCACACCGCGACGGGGAAGTTGAACGCGCTGATGACGCCGACGACGCCCAGCGGGTGCCACTGCTCCATCATCCGGTGGCCGGGACGCTCGGAGGCGATCGTCAACCCGTAGAGCTGCCGGGACAGGCCGACTGCGAAGTCGCAGATGTCGATCATCTCCTGGACCTCGCCGAGGCCCTCGGAGCGGATCTTGCCCGCTTCGATCGACACGAGCGCGCCCAGGTCGGCTTTGTGCTCGCGCAGCAGCTCGCCGAGTTCGCGCACGAACTGCCCGCGCACCGGCGCCGGCACCGTGCGCCATTCGAGGAAGGCCTCGTGCGCGGCGCCGATCATGGCAACGGCGTCGGCCGGGGTCTGCGCGTGCAGCCGGGCGAGCTCGCCACCGGTGATCGGGGTGCGTGCGATGTAGTCACCGTCGTGCGGGAGATCAGTGACGCCGAGCCGCGTCAGGATCGCTGAGGTCTCGGCGACAAGGGCTTCGTGCGAGGGGATTGACATGCTCACAGCGTATGCCGGGCAGGTGCACGTCGAGACCGAAGGTTAAGGCTGTCATTCGGACGAATCGGGCGGTACGGTCAGCAGACCGAGCCTTAGCCCCAGGCCTCGCGCAGCCGAGCCGGAGGACCACTTGCGCTTTCGTTACTTCGACCCGCTCCAGCAATCGACGGTGGAGGGGGAGTTGTCGGCCGGGGCCGAGGTCGCTGAGTTGGTCGGGGTCGTGACGCAGCTGCGCGCCGACTGCTCACCAGCGCTCGAACTCGCCGGCCGTGACGGCTCGTCGCTGGTCATCGGCGTCGCGCGCGACCGCGCCGTCGTTCTCTGGACCTCCGCGGACGGCACCACCAGTCACAGCGTCGGGGCACCGAGCGACGAGCGCGTCCACTTCGACTATTTCGGTGCGGTCACCCAGGTGCCGGGCCATTACACCGTGCCGCTGCGCAACGCCGTCGCTGCCGCGGGCGGCTATGTCGACGGCCGCACCGGTACGTGCCCGTCGCTCCCGCTGGCCGTGGACTGAACCGCCTCCCTCAATTCGCGAGTTGTCCGCCCTTTGGTGCGCAATGACGTGCCGAATGGCGGACAAGTTCGCAAATGATCACGGACAACTCGGGGCAAATCCGGACGGCAGCCTGCCTGTTTAGCAGCCCTTCGGGTTGACGAACGGGAACGACACGCGTGTAATTTCGGATGTGGCATTCCGCTTCACCCCACGAACACCCCGGAGGACGTCGTGACGGACCTGACGAACGCCGTCAACATCGACGAGCTCGCCGACATCTTCGGGCTACCCGAGGAAGCCAGCTGGCAGGAGCGCGCGCTGTGCTCCCAGACCGATCCGGAGGCGTTCTTCCCCGAAAAGGGCGGCTCCACCCGCGAAGCGAAAAGGATCTGCACCGGCTGCGAGGTTCGCGCCGAGTGCCTCGAGTACGCGCTCGAGCACGATGAGCGGTTCGGCATCTGGGGTGGCCTCTCCGAGCGGGAGCGCCGCCGCCTCAAGCGCCGCGCGGTCTAACCGTCAGCGGTGGATCCGGCCCGACCGCACCACCTGGAAGGCGGAGCCCGGGACGCGCTTGAGCTGATCGAGGTCGTTGTCGTTCCAATAGCTGGACGTGGCCCCGGAGATGTACCAGTTCGAGCCGTTGTCCGCGACGAACATGCCGTACCTCTTCAGGCAACGCAGGATGATCAGCGCCGCGCCGTGGAAGTGCTTGAGGCTGTAGGACGCCTTGAGCCGGAATCGCGCGCCCATCGGCGGCACCAGTCGTGACCGCGTCGACCCGGCCTGATGCGTGGCCGGGTGGATGTAGCCGCGTTGCGTGCGGGACACCGTGAAGCGCAGCGCGTGGTTGATGTGCCCGGCCCTGATCTCGGCGGGGCGCACCAGGCCCGGCAGGATCGGCAGCCCAGCCGCGTCCGCCGACGTCCAGCCGTCAGGGCGCAGCTTGTCAGAGCGCAGGTTGAAGACCGCGCCGGATGCGGCCTTCCAGCCGCGCTTGGTCCGGTACGCGTCGTACAACTCGTACAGGTGGCAGTTGTGCGACGCGACGAGCACGTGCCGGTCGCTGCCGGCCTCGACCTTCGCCTTCAGCGGCACCGGGTAGGGGCCCGGGTCGCTCTCGTCCCCGTATGCGGTGAACCGGATCGGCACCTTCCTCTGGTCGGCCGGCACCGTCTGGAACGGGATGCCATAGGACGGGTTGGAGCCGAAGTCCGGGTGCAGATGCATGCTGCGCCCGACGCTGCGCACCCACGCCGCCGAGTGGCGGCGCACCTTCGCGTGCGAGATGTCCTTGCGCCACGGGTTGTCGGCGGGGAACAACGCGCAGCCCGCGATCTTGGGCACCGCCGTCGTGGCCGCGCCGAGGGCGTACGACGCTCCGGGCGCACCCGCGGTCGACGTGCCGGCGACGAGCAGCATCGCCGCCGCGGCCAGCTGAGCTCGCACCACTCCTCCGATCCGCGTCATCGCGGCGGGTCGATCTCGTCCACGTCGCGGCCGAGGTACTCGGCGGCCAGATCCACGACGACCATGAACACCAGATCGGCACGGTCCTCGACGTCTACAGCCCGCGCCTCGATCGGACGGCGGTAGACGACGATCACCGGCTGGTTGATCTCCGGCAGGCCCTGCCGGTAGAGCCTGCCGAGTGGCACGCCGCGGTCGACCACCACATCAGGGTCGAAGCTCGCGGCCGGACCAGTGGGCGGGACGTCCTCGACCGCGAACTCGAGACCGGCGATCTCGGCTGCCCAGTGCTCCTCGAGTTCCTGGACGGCGTCCATCACCATCTCGTCGAACTCCTCGCCGCGGGTGCGGTGCAAGGGGACCTCGACCGGTGCCAGGTGCCCCCGAATGCCCCGGCCCCGACGATCACGCCGGCGCCGCGGCCGCCCAGAGGGTCGGCGAGTCTGGCGCACCGGGCCATTATCCGCCATCCCACCGCGCGGTCGGTTGCGCACCGCGTGGTCACGTATAGCTGACCACTCGGCTCCGAACTGACCACGCGTCGCGACACGGCTGGGATCTGCGCCGGAATGCGGGCCGCGTGCGGTCGCGGGCGCTAAGGTCCGCCTGTGCGACATGTGCGGCGATGCACGCGGACCGGCTGCGGCCGCGCGGCCGTGGCGACCTTGACCTACGCGTACGCCGACCTCACCGCCGTCGTCGGACCGCTCGCCACCTTCGCCGAACCGCACTCGTACGACCTGTGCGAGGAGCACGCGCTGCGCCTCACGGTGCCGCGCGGGTGGGAAGTCGTGCGGCACGAGGGTGAGTTCCCCGCGCCGATACCGCACGCCGACGATCTCGAGGCGCTCGCCGACGCGGTGCGCGAGGCGGCTCGCGTCGAGCCCGGCCCCCGCCTCGACGACGGGACGACCGGCCGTCGCGGACACCTCAGGGTGGTGCCGACCAATCCCTCGTAGGCCGCGCTCGCCCGGCGACGGCTCTTCGCGCGAGCGCTCATCGGGTTGATGGGTAGGTTTAGCCCGTGGACCTCTCCTCCCTGGTCAAGGCGTACGACGTTCGCGGCACCGTCCCCGACCAACTGGACGAGTCCATCGCGCGTGCCATCGGCGCCGCGTTCATCGACGTGGTCGGTGCCGATCGGATCGTCACCGCGCACGACATGCGCGACTCCGGTCCGGGGCTGGCCCGGGCGTTCGCCGAGGGTGCAGCGCAGCGCGGCGCGTCGGTGGTCGAGGCCGGCCTCGCGTCCACCGACATGCTCTACTTCGCGTCCGGCCACCTCGACCTGCCCGGCGCGATGTTCACCGCGAGCCACAACCCGGCCAAGTACAACGGGATCAAGATGTGCCGCGCGAGGGCGGTGGCGATCGGCCAGGACTCGGGCCTCACCGAGATCCGCGACATCGCCGAGCGCTATCTCGACGAAGGGATGCCCAGCGATGACGCGCAGGGCGAGGTCGACCAGGTCGACGTGCTGCGCGGCTACGCCGAACACCTGCGCGGCCTCGTTGATCTGTCCGGCATCCGACCGCTCCGAGTCGTCGTCGACGCGGGAAACGGGATGGGCGGCTATACCGTCCCGGCCGTGCTCGGCGACGCGGTGCTGCCCGCGCTGCCACTCACGATCGTCCCCCTCTACTTCGAGTTGGACGGCTCGTTCCCGAACCACGTGGCGAACCCGATCGAGCCGGAGAACATCGTCGACCTGCAGCGCGCCGTAGTCGCCGAAAGCGCAGACATCGGCATCGCGTTCGACGGCGACGCCGACCGCTGCTTCGTCGTGGACGCGGCAGGCGTGCCCGTCTCGCCGAGCGCGATCACCGCGCTCGTCGCGACTCGTGAGCTGGCTAAGACGCCGGGCGCGACGGTCATCCACAACCTGATCACGTCGCACGCAGTGCCCGAGATCGTCCGCGAACACGGCGGCAACCCGGTGCGCACCCGCGTCGGGCACTCGTTCATCAAGGGCGAGATGGCGCGCGAGGGCGCGGTGTTCGGCGGCGAGCACTCGGCGCACTACTACTTCAAGGATTTCTGGTTCGCCGACACCGGCATGCTGGCCGCGATGCACGTGCTGGCAGCGCTGGGGGAGCAGGACAAGACGCTCGCCGACCTGACGGCCGAGTTCTCCCGCTACGCCGCGTCCGGTGAGATCAACTCGACGGTCGACGATCAGGCGGGCCGGGTCGACGCGATCCGCGAGACGTTCACCGACCGCGCCAGCGCGGTGGACGAGTTGGACGGGCTGACGGTGCAACTGCCGGACGGAACGTGGTTCAACGTGCGGGCCTCGAACACCGAACCGCTGCTGCGCCTGAACGTCGAGGCCCCGACGGAGTCGGCGATGGCCGCGATCCGCGACGAGGCACTCGCGGTGATCCGCGCCTGACAGGAGACGACGACATGGCCCTTGATCCAGCGCTGCTCGAATTGCTGGCCTGCCCGAGTGACGACCACGCGCCGTTGCGCGAGGAGCAACGCGACGGCGCGGACGTGCTCGTCTGCACGTACTGCCAGTCGAGCTATGCGATCGACGACGGTATCCCGGTACTGCTGCTTGACGAGGCGACGCCCGGTCCCAACGGCCTCGGCAAGCCCGTCGCCTAGGCATGAGCTTCGACGAGGCGCTGCTCGAGGACGGCGAGCGGATCGAGCAGCGCGATGAGCACCGGCTGCTCTATGCGCTCGCGACCGCCGGTGCGCAGGTGCGCCGCGCCGTCGAGACGGTGCCCGACTTCGGCATCGAGCGGCTGCGCGGCATCGACATGCCGCGCGCATTGCTCGTCGCGACCGACTCGGCCCCCTCGGCCGCCTCGCGACTGATCACCCGGCTCAGCTGCACCCGCACGCCGGCTCTCACGTGGCACGGCGTGGAGCTGCCGCGTTGGGCCGGGCCCGCCGATGCGCTGCTGATCGGCTCGGTGGACGGCCGGCACCCCCGGCTGGCCGAGCTTGCCGCGGAAGGTGCGCGGCGCGGGCTCGCAATGGCTGTCGTGGCGCCGGCCGACACGCAGGTGGCGGTCGCAGCGGGCCGCGCGCCGGTGCACGAGCTGCCCCGCGACATCCATCCGCGGGCGGCGCGCTGGTCGATCCTGGCCCCGTTGCTGCAGACCCTCGATGTGCTCGGCGTCAACCCGATCCCGTCCGGGTTGCTCATCGAAGTGGCCGACGCGCTGGACGAGAAGGCCGAGCTGTGCCGGTCGGACGGCGATGCGTTCGTCAACCCGGCCAAAGCGCTGGCGATCGAGTTCGCTGATGCGATTCCGCTGATCGCCGGCGCGGGCGCGCTCGCGGGCGTCGCCGCGCGTGCGATCTCCGACGCGCTGCAGCAGTTCGCCGGGGTCACCTCCGTGTCGGTTTCGCTACCCGACGGCGTGGGCCGCGCCGGTTCGCTGCTGCGCGGCGCCGGGCCCGTCCCGGTAGACGACTTCTTCCGCGACCGGATCGACGAGGCGACATCTGTCCGTCCCCGGCTGCTGGTCGTCGGCGACGACGGCACAGCCGAGGACACGCTGCTCGGCGAGCGCTCCGACGCACATCTCCAACTCGACGAGAAGGCGGCCCGGCGGGCGGCCTGCGCGCTGCACGACCTCGCCGCGAACCTAGGGCTGCGCTCGTCCACCGTTGACGTCCCGAACGGCGACCCGCTCGCTCGGTTCGCCGCGGCGGCCGCGTTCGGCGAGTACACCGCCACGTATCTCGCGCTCGGCCTGGGTCTCAACCCCGGCTCCGCCGGCCCGGCGGAGCGCGCCCACTGATGGGCGCCGACGAAGTCGGCTCCGATTTCCGGGCGGCGGGTGGGGAGGCGGACGTGGGCGCGTCCGGTGGCTCGAAGGCGATCATCGCAGCGCTCGGGGCGAACCTCGGCATCGCGCTGATCAAGTTCATCGCGTTCGCGGTCACCGGCTCGTCGTCGCTGCTCGCCGAGGGTGTGCACTCCGTCGTCGACTCGGGCAACCAGGGGCTGTTGCTGCGCGGCGGCCGTTCGGCGCGCCGCTCGGCCACACCTGAGCATCCGTTCGGCTTCGGGCGTGATCGCTATGTCTACGGGTTCCTCGTCGCGCTGATGCTCTTCTCGGCGGGTGGGCTGTTCGCGCTCTACGAGGGCATCGAGAAGATCCGGAACCCGCACCACCTCGACAGCCCGATCGTCGCGATCATCGTGCTGGTCGTCGCGATCTCGCTCGAATCGTTCTCGCTGCGCACCGCGATCCACGAGTCGCGACACCTCAAGGGCGACGACTCGTGGGCCGGGTTCATCCGGCACGCGAAGAATCCCGAGTTGCCCGTCGTGCTGCTCGAGGACACCGCCGCGCTGGTCGGACTGCTCTTCGCGCTGATCGGCGTGGGTCTCACCGTGCTCACCGACAACTCGGTCTGGGACGGCGTCGGCACCGTGGGCATCGGCGCGTTGCTGATCTGCGTCGCGGTGGTGCTCGTGATCGAGACCAAGAGCCTGCTCGTCGGCGAGTCGGCCGCGCCCGCCGACCTCGCCAAGATCGAAGGCGGCCTGGTCGGGCCGGGTGTCGATCGGATCATTCACCTGCGCACGATGCACCTCGGCCCGGACGAACTGCTCGTCGGCGCCAAGCTCGCGATGCCCGCCGGCGCCACCCTGCCGCAGATTGCCGCTGCGATCGACGACGCCGAGCGCCGGGTACGCGATGCGGTGCCGACGGCCCGGGTGATCTACCTCGAGCCGGATCTCGACCGCAGATGAGCGTCGTTCCCCTCGATGGCGTGCCGCGCGACTACGCCTGGGGATCGCACCGCGTCATCCAGCGGCTGCTCGGCCTGCCGGAGGACGGGCAGCCGATCGCCGAACTGTGGTTCGGTGCGCATCCGCACGATCCGTCGCCCGCCGGGCAGCGCACGCTCGACGCGCTGATCGAGGCCGACCCGGAGGGTCTGCTCGGTGCGCGGACCGTCGCACGCTTCGGGCCGCACCTGCCGTACCTCGTCAAGATCCTGGCCGCCGATCGGCCGCTGTCCATGCAGGTACACCCGACGCGGGAGCAGGCCGGCGACGGTTGTGCGCGCGAGGACGCGGCCGGCATCGCGCGCGACGCCGACAAGCGCAACTACCGCGACGCCAACCACAAGCCGGAGCTGCTGTGCGCGCTGACGCCCTTCGAGGCGCTGTGCGGTTTCCGCCCGGTGACGGACACGCTTCGACTGCTCGACGCCCTTCGGCTGCCCGCGCTGATCCCGGTCGCCGAGCTGCTCGGCCGGCCGGCCGGACTGCGCGCCGCGTTCACCGCCCTGCTGCGTGACCCTGATCCGGCCTCGGTCGCGGATGCCGTGGCCGATGCGGTGGGGCGTTTGCCGGACGAGTGGGCCGGGCCGGCGCAGGCGGTGCGACAGTGCGCCCAGGCGTTTCCCGGCGACGTCGGCGTGGTCCTCGCCCTGCTGCTCAACCATGTCGTGCTCGAACCCGGCGAGGCGATCTACCTGGGCGCCGGAAGCGTGCACGCATACCTGGGCGGCACCGGCGTCGAGATAATGGCGAACAGCGACAACGTGCTGCGCTGCGGGCTGACGGCCAAGCACATCAACATCCCGGAACTGCTGAAGATCACCGACTTCAGCCCGCTCGCGGAGCCGCGCTGGCCCTCGTTGCGCGGCCGCTTCGACGTTCCGATTCCGGACTTCGCGCTGACCCGTCTCGAGATCGACGAGCCGGTCGGCCTCGACGACCCCGGCCCGTGCATCGTGCTGTGCACGGCGGGGCAGGTGACGGTCGCGGATGTCGGCGCGCGGGCCGGGCACGCCGTGTTCGTGCCCCCGGGGCAGGCCGTCACCATCTCGGGTGCCGGCCTGGCGTTCGTCGCGAGCACGGCCTAGCCAGCCGCGCAGCGCCGGTGTTGAACTCAGGTAACGCACCTACCCACGTTGATCAACAGGCCCGAACCGTCGCCTCGCGACGGTTCGGGCCTGTTGATCACACGGAGCTGGGGGCGATCTTCCGCCCCGGCGCTGGAACCTGCCGGTCGGCATGTCTCGTCTGTATCGGTATGACCTCTCGACTGGTTTTCGCCGCATTGGCGCTGTGTGGTTTGGCAGTGACCGCCGCCTGTTCCGGAGCTGACGGCTCGCCCGCGCCGGGCAACGGGAGCGGTTCGTCGACGTCGTCCGGGTGCGTGGTCCGCGCCGGTGCGCGGTGCCCGGGACCGGCACCGATCGACAGCGCGCTGATCGGCCACATGTACATCGCGTCCCGGAATCAGCTCACAATCTTCGGCGCGTTCCAATGTGGCGGACGGCTGCAAGCGAGCGAGTCCGGCAAGCGCGTCGTGGTCACCTACGTCGCGTCTCGCGTGCCGCCGGGTGGCATGGCGTGCGCGAAGGTGAAGCTCTCGGTCGGGCTGGACAAGGCACTCGCGGGCCGGACGGTCGTCGACGGCGTGACGGGCAAGGTGTTGCATGTCGGCGTGCGTGCGAATGCGTAGCGCGCGATTCCGGGTGGTGCCGGCACATATCCTTGACGTGTGGGTATGCAGCCGAATCTGATCTGGTCGCCGTCCTGACGGACGGCCACCAGCACACCCACGTTGCAGCCGCCCGTTCGGGCGGCTGCTGCATCTCCGCGGCCGGTCGACCGGCCCGACCCCGGAGAACACGAAATGTCCACCGCACCCGCCCGTGAGCTGTCCGGCATCACGCCGTCCGGCCCGCTGACACTCGGCAACTACCTCGGCGCGCTGCGCCGCTTTCGCGAGCACCAGGACAACGGCTTCTACTTCGTCGCGAACCTGCACGCCCTCACGACCGAGCACGATCCGCACCTGCTGCGCCGGCTCACGCTGTCGACGGCGGCGTTGTTCTTCGCGTCCGGGTTGGAGCCCGATCGGGCGACGGTGTTCCTGCAATCGGATGTGCCAGCGCACGTCGAACTCGGCTACCTGCTCGAATCCACCGCGCACGTCGGCGAACTCGGCCGCATGATCCAGTTCAAGGAGAAGAGCGGCCGGCCCGGCACCCGGGCGTCGTTGTTCACCTACCCCTGCCTGATGGCCGCGGACATCTTGCTCTACGACGCGCAACACGTTCCGGTCGGCGGTGACCAGTCGCAGCACGTCGAGCTCACCCGCGATCTCGCGCAGCGCTTCAACAGCGTCTACGGAGCGACCTTCACCGTCCCCGCACTCGTTCCCGCAGCGGTCGCGAATCGGGTGCGTGACCTCGCGGACCCTGCCAAGAAGATGAGCAAGTCCGCGCCCACCGATGCGCCCGGCGTGGTCCGCATGCTCGACGGCGCGGACGTCATCCGCCGCAAAGTCCGCCGCGCGGTCACCGACAGCGACGGCGAGTTGCGCTACGACCCGGCCGGCAAGCCGGGGCTGGCCAACCTTGCCGAAATCGTCGCGACGCTCACCGCAGCCACGCCCGAAGCCGTCGTCGCGCGCGTCCGGAGCTACGGCGAACTCAAGCAGAGCTGTGTCGAGGCGATCGACGCCGAGCTGGCTCCGATCCGCCGCCGACACGACGAACTCATGGCCGACCCGGTCGAACTGCGCCGGTTACTCGACTGCGGTGCGCACCGTGCCGGCTGTATCGCGAAGGACGTTGTCCGCCGCGCCAGACAGGCGATCGGCCTAGTGGCCTAGGCCGACGGATCCTGCACCTCGGACGCGAACAGGATCGCCCCGGTCTGGGTGTCACGTACCAGGAACAGGAACGGGTGGTCGAACCGCACGGAGCAGCTGGGCAGCGAGGTCGGCACGATCGAGATACCCGTCACGGCGGCCGCGGTCGTCCCCTTCTCGCCGACGCCGAGGTAGACCCGCTGAATGATCTGATCGACCTTCGTCGACGCCTGGCTCAGCCCGGACAGGTCGGCCGAGTCGGTGAACGCGGTCGACATGCCGAGCGCCTGTAACGCGGACTTCAGGTCGAGCTTGGCTGTGGTCGTGAATCTCGGCAGCTCGATCTGGCAGTCGTCGGCCGGTTTGAACGCGAGCGAATCGATCGTCGTCGGGCTCAGACCGTGAACGAAGTCGGCCAGCGAACCGGAGGTCGGCATGAGCACGGTGGCCGCAAACCGGTTGCCGCTGTAGGGCAGCTGCACTGCCTGATAGTCGCTGCCGGTGGCGAGCTGCAGACCGTGGCCACCGGACATGAACTTGACCTGCGCCGGCGTCCCAGCGCCGGTCGTGAACGTTCCGTCGGTCGTGTTGCCCTTGTCGAACGGCGTCTGCCACGCGGCGTGGAAGTAGATCGCATTCGCCAGCACGAGCACGGTCGAAGGATCGAGTTGGTCGAACAGCTTGGTGATGTTGCCGTGCGTCTCCTGACTCACCCAGTCGTTGATCGCTTGCACCGCACCGTTCATGTCGTGCTGGTAGTCGACCTGCCACACGCCGGTCCGGTAATAGGCAGCGAGTGCCTGCAGGAACTCGGTGCGGATGTTGAAGCCGCGGTCCTGCCACAGGCTGTTCGCCGAGTCGAGGGTGATGCCGTCGTGCGCAGCCGCCGCATCGAGGTCGGACATCAGCCCGGCCAGGCCCGCGTTCTGGTCAGCCGTACTGAGACCCGCTGCCTGCAGCGCCTGCGAGATCTGTGTCGCCGTTTCGCCGCGCGCGCCGTTCTGGAGCATCCCAAGCGCGAGGTAGAGGCTGGCCGGCGACACCGAGACGTTTGATCCGGCGCCGAGCTGGTTGAGCAGCGCGAACGAGAGCCGCTGCTCCGCGGCGACGACCTGATCGACGGCCGACGCATCCGCGTTCGTGATCGGCGCGGCGTTCGAGACGAGCTGCACCGCGCCGTCGATGCGGTTCGCGACGCTGGGGTGCCCCGCCTGCGGCGCGGTGTGGGAGCCGCCTGTCGTCAGCGACACCGCGGCGGCGACGGCGACGACGAGTACGGCGGCCGTGCTGATGGTCCAGCGCCGCCGGCGCCGCACCACGACGGTGCGCCGCACGGTGTCGGCGGCTCGCCAGCCGGAGGTCACCGGCGTGCGGCGGGTCAGCACCCGCAGCGCGCTGTGCGTCGTGTCCTCGAGCTGCTCGTCGTTTCGTTCGTCTGTCATGACCAGACTCCCTCTGTCCTCGGCGATGCAGTAAGCACTGTGGCGAGCTGCCGGCGGCCGCGGGACAGCCACGACTTGACGGTCCCGGCCGGCGCGTCCAGGTCAGCAGCGACCTCGTCGACCGACAATCCGACGAGGTGGTGGAGCACGATCGCCTCTCGCTGCGTGCGCGGCAGCGTCCGCAGCGCGTCCACGACCTCGCGCTGGTCGTCGTCCCAGCTGATCGTCGACTCTGCGGGTGTAGCCCGCAGGACGAGGCGTCGCGCTCGTCGCCATCTGCTCACCGCGAGGTTGCGCGCCACTCGACGCACCCACCCCTCCGGGTCGTCGAGCCCGCCCACGTAGGTCCACCGGGCCCAGGCCCGGATGAACGCCTCCTGGACGTGGTCGACGGCCTCGGCGGGATCACCGGTGAGCGCGGCGATCTGCACGGCGAGCCGGTCCCGCGAACGCAGGTAGAACTCGTCGAACTCCACCGCATCTAGATCCTGCACGTGCCCTCCTCATCCCAAGACACGCGCGACCGGACAGTATGGTTGCGCGCCCCCACTAATTCGGACGGACTTGCCCCGGCCATTCGTTGCAGGCAGCTCAGCGCGCAGCCGTCCGGCCGGCCCGTCCGACCGCCGCGCGGTAGTCGCGCGGCGTGGCGCCGTGCGCTCGCTTGAAGGCCGTGCTGAACGCGAATGCGTTGCCGTAGCCGACCCGCCGGGCGATCGACTCGATGCTCTCCCGGCTGTCGCGGAGCAGGTCGGCGGCCATCGTGAGCCGCCACTCGGTGAGGTAGGCCATCGGTGGCTGGCCGACGAGAAGCTGGAACCGCCGGGCGAGCGTCGCCCGCGACACGGCCACCGCCTCGGCAAGGCCGGCGAGCGTCCACGGCTGGTCGGGACGGGTATGCAGCAGCCGCAGCGCCCCGCCGACGATCCGGTCATGGGACGCATGCCACCACTGCGGCGCTGCGTCGGGGTGCTGCGCGAACCACAGCCGCAGCGCACTGATCAGGACGAGGTCGACGTACCGGTCGAGCACGACGTCCTGCCCCGGCGCGTCGCGCTCGAACTCCGCGCCGAGCAGCGCGACGAGCGGGACGTCCCACTCATCGGCGCGCACGACTACGACGTCCGGCACGGCGTCGAGCAGGCGCCCGGTCACCTGATTGGGCAGCTCGTACACGCCGAAGAGCAGTTGGTCGGGGCCGTCCGTGCTGTTGCCCCAGGTGCGCAGCCCGGGCCCGAAGTCGATCGGCGGCGCGGCCGGATCGAGCGCCCGGCAGAGCTGCCCGGGCTCGACGACGGCGGTCGGCGGGGTGGTTGCCTCGTCCGCGATGACGTAGGAGTCGCTCGCGCGCACGATCGCGACGTCGCCGGGCTCGAGCCGCACGACCTCGCGGCCGCGCACGATCGTCGTTGAGCCGCGGAGTTGCGCCAGGACGGCCACCTCGGCGCGGTCGTCGATGCGCACCGACCATGGCGGCGCCATCACGCAACGCAGCAGGAACGCGCCCCGGGCCCGGTGCCCGTCGAGGATCGCCGTGACTGCGTCCATGGCCATAATTAGACGCTGGCAAAGGAAATCGAGTCAATAACCCATGGATAGTCTCACGGATCGGCGATTGCATGAGTACATGACCGCAGCCGCCGACCGCAAAGGACCTACCGACATGACCTCCGCCGTGCTGCGTTACCTGACCGGCACGACCGCCGTGCTCTCGGTCGTGACCGCCGGGGCGCTGTTCGCCTTCTCCAGCTTCGTGATGCCGGCCTTCGACAAGCTGTTCGCCGGCGACGCCATCCGCGCCATGCAGGCCATCAACGACAAGGCACCGCACAGCCTGCTGATGCTCCCGCTGATCGGCGGCGCGATCGGCAGCGCGATCGTCGGCGTCGACGCACTCGTACGCGGCGACGGTCCGAGCAAGGGCTGGCTGATCGTCGGCGCGGTGCTGGGCACCGGCGCGCTCGTGATCACCGCCGCATATCACCAGCCGCACAATCTCGCGCTCGGCCGCCTCGATCCGAACGCCCACAACGCTGCCCAGAAGTGGCGGGAGTACGCGAACGGGTGGACGGCATGGAACACCGTCCGGACGCTCACCGGAGTCGGCTCGGGGATCGCGCTCGTGGTCGGCCTGCTCAAGAAGTAATCGCGCTGCTAATCTGACATGACCGTGGTAGATTTGCCAGCGATGCAATCCCTGACCATGCAGCAGGCAGTCGAGGCGACTGGCTGGTCGCAGCGCATGCTCCGCTATCTCGAGCAGGCCGGGCTCGTCGCCGCCTTGCGCACACCCGGTGGTCATCGACATTACGGTCCGCGCCAGATCGAGCGGCTGCAGAAGCTGCGCGAGCTGATCGACGCGTACGGACTGGGCATCACCGACATCGCCTTCGAGCTGCGGATGCGCACCGACCCTCAGCTGGCCCGCGCCGTCGACGAGTGGTTCGGGCCGATCCACCGCTCCGCGGCACCACCCGAGGCGGAGATCTTCCGCCGCCTCGCGACCGAAGCGCACCGAGATCAAGGAGAGCACGTGAGCGTCAACAACCTCGTCCCCGATTCAGCCGGCGCTGTCCACGACTTCAAGGTCGCCGACCTCTCGCTCGCCGAGTTCGGCCGCAAGGAGATCACCCTTGCCGAGCACGAGATGCCCGGCCTGATGGCGCTGCGCCGCGAGTTCGGCCCGGCCCAGCCGCTCAAGGGCAAGAAGGTCGCCGGCTCGCTGCACATGACCGTCCAGACCGCCGTCCTGATCGAGACGCTGACGGCGCTCGGGGCGGACGTGCGCTGGGTCAGCTGCAACATCTTCTCCACGCAGGATCACGCCGCCGCGGCCGTCGTCGTGGGTCCCAACGGCACGGTCGACGACCCGCGGGGCATCGCCGTCTACGCCTGGAAGGGCGAGACGCTCGAGGAGTACTGGTGGTGCACCGACCAGATGCTCACCTGGCCGGACGGCGCCGGCCCGGACTCCGTCGTCGACGACGGGGGCGACGCCACGCTGCTGATCCACATGGGCACCGAGTTCGAGGCCGCCGGCGTCGTGCCGCAGCCCGACGAGAACGACTCGGAGGAATACCGCGTCATCCTCGAGTTGCTGCGCAGGTCGGTGGCCGAGCAGCCCGGCAAGTACACCCGGATCGGCGCGGGCATCATCGGTGTCACCGAGGAGACGACGACCGGCGTGCACCGGCTGTACGAGTTCGCGCGCAACGGCACGCTGCTCTTCCCGGCGATCAACGTCAACGACTCGGTGACCAAGAGCAAGTTCGACAACAAGTACGGCGTGCGGCACTCGCTCATCGACGGCATCAACCGCGGCACCGACGTCATGATCGGCGGCAAGCTCGCGGTCGTCTGCGGTTACGGAGACGTCGGCAAGGGCTGCGTCGAGTCACTGCGCGGGCAGGGCGCGCGCGTGGTCGTCACCGAGGTCGACCCGATCTGCGCCCTGCAGGCGGCGATGGACGGTCTCGAGGTCGTCCAGCTCGACGACGTCGTGAGCACCGGCGACATATTCGTCACCGCGACGGGCAACAAGGACATCATCATGGCCGACCACATGGCCGCGATGAAGCACCAGGCGATCGTCGGCAACATCGGCCACTTCGACAACGAGATCGACATGGCCGGACTGGCGAAGCTGCCTGGCATCCGACGGATCAACGTCAAGCCGCAGGTCGACGAATGGGTCTTTCCGGATGGTCACGCGATCATCGTGCTCAGCGAGGGACGGCTGCTGAATCTCGGCAACGCGACTGGCCACCCGTCGTTCGTGATGAGCACGTCCTTCTCGAACCAGACGATCGCGCAGATCGAACTGCACGCGCACCCGGAGCGCTACCTCACCGACGGCAAGCCGACTGTCACGACGCTCCCGAAGCACCTCGACGAGAAGGTGGCTCGGCTGCATCTCGAAGCGGTCGGTGCGAAGCTGACGACGCTCACCAAGGAGCAGGCCGAGTACATCGGCGTGGACGTCGCCGGCCCCTACAAGTCGGACCACTACCGCTACTGACGAACCGGCTCGTCCCACCAACTCCGCCCAGCACCCCGTTCGTGATCAACAGGGCCGAACCGTCGCCACGGCGCGGTTCGGCCCTGTTGATCATCGGAGACGAGGGAGACGAGGGAGACGAGGGAGGGAGGGACGGACTACCAGCCGACGCTGTTCGAGCGATATTTTCCGTCCACGACCGCCCACACCGAGGCGTTTGGTTTCTGGACGGCGCAGTCGGAACTCGTCACCGCTGAGGTGTCGTAGCTCGCGAACTGCCCGCCGTGCGACGTCCAGCAGTCGACATGATGCGTGCCCGCGGCAAACGCGGACAGTGTCACGATCAGCTGGAAGCAATGCGGGCCGCAGGCGCCGTCGGCAGCGCCTTTGACGACGTGTACCGACGGGGTGGGACCCGGCGGGGGACGATGGGTCGGCGGCCGCGCGGACGTGGAGTTGCGATGCGCCGCCTGACTGGCCGTGGGCTTCGACGTGGTCGGCGTGGGCGTCGGTGATTGCGACGTAGCACTGGACGGCGCCGGCGAGGTGCCTGACATCCGGGACGTGCCGTCCGAGGACGGGCCGCTGTGTGCGGTCGGCAGCGGCAGCCCGGTGCCACCGGTCGGCGAGCCATGCTGCTGGAGCAGCACGAGCGCGATCGAGATGGCGATCAGGCAGGTGACTGCGACGAGCGCAAGCAGTCGCCACGCCTTGCCGTCACGCCGCGAGCGGAGTCCGTCGTCCGACGCGAAGTCGTCCAGCAGGTCAGCGCCGCGGGCTGCCCGGAGCGCCGCGGCGGCGCGCATCGCCTCCAGGTCGGCGGCGCGGCGGGTAAGGGCGAGCGACATGCCGCAGTTGGCGCAGACCAACTCGTCTGCGACTCGTCCGCAATGCGGGCATGTCGTCATGCACTCTCCGATCGGCCAATCCGGCTATCGGCCTCGTGCTCTACTTTTGCATCGCAGGTAACTATGTCTGCAATCAGGGGGTTGGTGTGTAGTTCGGACGGATCAGCAGGGCGAGCAGGGAATCGCCGAGCCACTGCTCGAAGCGCTCCGGCTGCCAGCCCCGCTCGATCACGAGCCGGTGGTAGCCGCGCGGGTCGTTGAACAGCCAGAGTACGTCGGCCGCCTCGTCGACGGTCATCTCCCGCGGCAGTGCGCCGCGACGGTCGAGTTCGCTCGCCAGATCGCGCATCCCCGTCAAGCGCTGGGCCCGGCCTTCCTCGGCGAGCGCGCGTGTCCCGGCCTCGAGCCCTTCGGCCGCCTCGATCACCAGGTTGAGCGCAGCCACGCGCGCGCTGCCGCGCCGCACCATGCCCGCGAAGATGCGCAGGATCGCCCGCGCGTCCGGCTCCTTGCGCGATTGCTGGACCTGGGGGCGCTGCATCAGCGGGACCGGTTCGTCGTCGCCGACGATGGCCCAGTCGCGGGCCAGCTTGAGCGCTTCGAGCTTGCCGCCGACGGACGTGAACACCGTCTTGCGGCTGACGCCGGCCGCCTCGGCGATCGCGTCGACGGTCGTGGCGCCGTAGCCGTGCTCGACGAACAACCGCGCCGCGGCGTCGACGATCGCGCGCCGGGTCGCTCTGGCATGGTCGGCGCGCAGCGTCGACTCGTATTTGCGCTTGACGGGCTCGCTCATTGATGTAACCGTTAGTGTAACCATTTCATCGCGGATGTAATCACGATCGAGATTACTCTCGTCGAAGCGGAACAGGGGGAGCGATGACCAAGGTCGTTGTGGTTGGCGCCGGGCCGGTCGGGCTATACAGCGCGATCATGCTCGCCCGACGGGGGCATCAGGTGGATGTCGTCGATCGTGACCCGGGTCCGGAGCACGCCGAGTGGCGGCGGCGGGGGGTCATGCAGTTCCGGCATCCGCACTTCTTCCGGCACCTCGTCCGCCAGACGCTGCTCGACACGGCGCCCGACGTGTGGGACGCGCTCGTCGCGGCGGGCGGCATCTCGTGCCGGCTGCCGGGCATGCCGGAGCTCATGACGAACCTGCAGTGCCGGCGCTCGACGTTCGAGCAGACGCTGCGCGCCACTGCGGCCGGCGAGCCCCGGGCGTCGTTGCGCACCGGGCACGCGGACCGCATCGTGGCCGAGCGCGGGCGCGTGGCCGGTGTGGTCGTCGACGGCGCGACCGTCGATGCCGACCTGGTGATCGACGCGAGTGGTCGAGCCGGCCGGCTCGCGGACGAATGGCGCCCGGCGGGTGAGGGCGGCCCGTGTGGCTTCTCCTACGTGTCACGCATGTACCGCGCCACGCGTCCCGAGGACGTCGCCGAACTGAAGAGCAACGGCGTGCCGCTCGGCAAGTTGTACGACGGCTACCTCGTAATCGTCTTTCCGCAGGATGCGGGCACGCTGTCGGCACTCATCGTGCGCGCCAGCGACGACGACGGCCTTGCGCAACTGCGCGAGCCGGCGAAGTTCGACGCCGCCATGCGCGCTGTTCCACACCTGGCCCGCTGGACCGACCCGGACGGCTTCGAGCCGATCACCGACGTCATGCCGGGCGGCGGGTTGACCAACACGTACGCCCGCCAACCGCGGCTGCCCGGGCTGCTGAGCGTCGGCGACTCGGTCTGCACCACGAACCCGGCAGCCGGCCGGGGCGTATCGCTGGGCTGGCAGCAGGCCGGTGCGCTGATCGCGATGCTCGCCGAGGACGGCCGGGATCCGGCCGCGACCGCGCAGCGCTTCGAGGGCTGGTGCGACGAGCAGATCAGGCCCTGGTACGAAGACCACGTCTACTGGGACGCCACGCTGCTGAGTCGCTTCAGGGGCGCGGACATCGACCTCGATGCCCGGATCCCCTCCGACGTCATCTGCGCCGCCGGCGCGGTGGATCCCGAGATCATGCCCGCCGCCGGTCCGTACATGGGCATGATCGCGCTGCCGTCGATCCTGCGATCGGTGGAGGAGCGGGCCCGGACCGTCCTGCGCACCGGGTGGCGGCCACCGCTCGGCGAGGGCCCGACCCGCGACGCGCTCGTCGAGCTGATCGGGGCGGCGACGCCGCTCGCCCGGGTGTGATCGAGCGGCCGTTGGCCGCAAGTAGCCTGATCGGGTGGCGCGCCTGGTGTTGATCAACGGCGCACCGGGTTCGGGCAAGTCGACGATCGCCCACCGGCTGGCTCAGGACGGCCCGCTCGATCTCGCGCTGGACGTCGACGTCATCAAGCACTCGCTGGGGCAGTGGGATGCGGACATGACCGCCGCCGGGTACCACGCGCGGCGACTGACGCTCGCCGTCGTCGACGCGCAGCTGGCCAGCGGCCACGACGTCTTCATCGGGCAGTTCCTGGCCAGAACCGAGTTCATCGAACAACTGGATCATGCTGCCGCGGCTCGTGGCGCCACCTTTGTCGAGGTCGTCCTCGTGGTCGACGCCGCGACGCTGGAGCGCCGCCTGCGGCAGCGGGCCGATCATGCTGAGCGTGCCGAGCATCTCGTCAACGCCGCGCTCGTCGCGCCCGATGATGTCCCGCGCCTCGTGCAGGCGATGAACCAGCTTGCCGCGCTGCGTCCGTCCGCAATCCGCGTCGACGCATCCGATGGCGTGGACGCCACCGTCGAGCGGGTGCGCCGCGTCAGTGCAGCGCGATGAGCACGCCGATCGCGAAGCCGGCGCCGAGCAGCCAGAGCACGGTGGGGATGCGCAGCCACAGTCTCATCCGGAGAACACCTCACCGTTGCGGACGGTTACCCGGACGGGCGGCAGCGGAGCCGGCGCCGGGCCGGTGACGACCGCCCCAGTGGCGGCGTCGAACTTGCTCCCGTGACACGGGCAGTCGATCGTGCCGTCGCTGACCTGGTTGACGGTGCAGCCCTGGTGCGTGCAGGTGGCGGAGAAGCCGTGCACCGTCGAACCGGACCGGGTGAGGACGACGTCGCCCTTGATCACGCCCCCGCCGTCGGGGATGTCGGCGACCTTGGCCAGCGCCTGCCCCGCACCGCCCGTCGTGCTTCCGTACGAACCGCCACCACCGGAGTTGGTGGAGTTGGCTTTCGCCGCATCGGTGCTGCGACCGGCGACGTACCCGGCCACCCCACCCACGACGACGACGCCCGCTGCACTGAGGGCGGACCGGCGCGTGACTCCCTCGTCGCTCATGTCGCACCGAAGTTCCTGAAGTACCAGAGCGCCGACGTCAGCCAGAGCGTGATGAACGCGGCGAACACCAATCCGCCGAGCACCGGCAGCAGCCAGCCGGGCGAGTTGCGCAGGCGCAGGCCGAGCATCTTGGCCGTGTACGCGCCGTAGAAGACGCAGCCCGCGACACTGTGCACGAGCGCGCGCGTCGTCGTCGTGACGAAGCCGAGCGACCACAAGCAGTTGAGCGCCACCGGAATGAGCAGCACGAACGCAACCGCGCCGCTCCATCGGTGGACCAGACCCATCCAACCTGGCACGGTCCGCACACCCGGCAGGCGTCCCCACATCCACAGCGCGCTCGTCAGTTGCAGCAGCACGAACACCAGCGCGGCGGTTGCGAACCACGTCTTCGCCCTGAGCAGATCCGTCAGGTTGAAGAAGAGCGGCTTGGCGCCGAGACCGTGTTCGCGGCCGTACACACCCAGCGCCACCGCGACGGCGCAACCCGCGAGCAACGCGCCGGCGACCGCGAGCCGTGCCCGCGGCGACTCGACGACCGTTGCCATACCCCGTCCCCCGGATTTCGCGTGTGAGTGTGGCCGTGAGTGTGGCCCTTGTCGGAGTGGGGTGCAAGGCTTCCGCCCATGGACGTACTCCTTGCGATCGGCACCCAGAAGGGGCTGTTTCTGGCGCGCAGCACGGATCGCGACAGCTGGCAGCTTTCCGAGTTGATGTTCCCGATGAACGCGGTGTACGCGGTCGCCGTCGACACCCGCGGCGAAGCGCCGCGGATCCTGGTGGCCGCGACGAGTGAGCATTGGGGGCCGTCGGTGTTCCACAGCGACGACCTCGGTGCGTCGTGGCAGGAACCGGAGGGCGGCGCGCTCGCTTTCCCTGAGGACACCGGCGCCAGTCTGGAACGGGCCTGGCAACTCACCCCGTCGCCTTCCGAGCCGGGGGTCGTCTGGGCCGGTACGCAGCCGAGTGCGCTGTTCCGCAGCGAAGACGGCGGCGAGCATTTCAGCCTCGTCCGGCCGCTGTGGGATCACCCGCACCGGCAGGAGTGGGGCGAGGGCTTCGGCGGGCAGGCGATTCACACCGTGCTGCCGCACCCGTCCGATGCGCAGCGCGTCACGGTCGCGATGTCGACCGGCGGCGTGTATCGCAGCGAGGATGGCGGCGCCTCGTGGTCGGCCTCGAATGCGGGTGTGCAGGTGATCTTCGCGCCCGATCCGTACCCGGAGTTCGGCCAGTGCGTGCACAAGGTCGCGCGCGACGCGACGAACCCCGATCGGTTGTTCATGCAGAACCACAACGGCGTCTACCGCAGTGACGACGACGGGCGGAAGTGGTCGTCGATCGCGGACCCACTGCCCACCGACTTCGGCTTCGCGATGGTCACGCATCCGCATCGCGCGAACACCGCGTACAACTTCCCGATCATCGACGGCGGCGACCGCGTGCCGCCCGATCACGCGTGCCGCGTGTATCGCACCGATGACGCCGGGGCCTCATGGGCACCACTTACCGCTGGGCTGCCGCAGCACGACTACTTCGACATCGTGCTGCGGGACGCGATGTGCACCGATCAGGCCGATCCGGCCGGGGTGTACTTCGGCACCCGCAACGGGCAGGTGTTCGCGAGCCCGGACGACGGCGAGAGTTGGGCGCAGCTGGCCGCCCACTTGCCCGGCGTGCTGTGCGTCCGGGCCGCGGTGCTGCGCTGATGGCCACCGTCGTCCTGCCGGCGGCGCTGCGTCAGTACAGCGGTGGTGTATCGAGCGTCGAGGTCGACGGCGGTGGTGATCTCGCCGCCGCGCTCGACGCCCTCGACGCGGCCTGCCCTTCGCTCGCGCGCCGGATCCGGGACGAGCAGGGTCAGCTGCGCCGCTTCGTCAACATCTACATCGACGGCGAGGACGCACGCCGAGCCGGCGGACTGACCGCGGCCGTCCCCGCCCGCGCCGAGGTGCTGGTGCTGCCCTCGGTCGCGGGCGGGTGAGCGATCAGCCGGCGAGCGCGCTGAACGGAGGCAGATAGCCGCCGGACTGGCCGGATGCGGTCGGGTGGTAGGACTCGACGAGGTTGCTCCAGTTCACCGAGTGCAGCCACGAGTTGGAGTCGCAGATCTCGTGGCCGTTCGCGAACAGCGGGCGGACGTCGGCGAAGTAGAAGCCGTGCCGTGCTGCGGCCTGCTGGATGACGCTGTCCAGCACGTCCGCACCTTCGTTGATCTTGTTGCGGGAGGTGCTGCTCAACCCGACGCAGTACCACAGGTCGTGGTAGAAGCGCGGGTAGTCGACGACCACGACGCGCGCGTTCGGCGCGTGCGACCGGATGCCGTTGTAGGTCGTGTCGAGCCAGCCGGGCAGCTGCGTCTGCGCGACCTGCTCGGCCGCATTGATGTCGCTGACGCACGTGTCGGTGCCGTACACCACGCAGTCGACCATGATGCTCGAGAAGCCGAGGTCGTTGCCGCCGATCGTGATGCTGACCAGCGTGGTGGACGAGCTCAACGCGGAGAGCTGGTTCGCGTTGACGTCGGTCGTCTTCGCACCGGAGCATGCGACGAAGCTGAACGACGTCGGCGTGTGGGCGTTGGCCCACAGCTGCGGGTAGGCCTTGGTGCTGCGCATGCAGGAGCCGCTTTCGGCGGTGTAGCTGCCCGATCCGACTCCGGACGCGTAGGAGTCGCCGAGCGCGACGTAGTTGACCGCGGCTTGCGCCGGCGCGCTCGTGACCAGACCCGCGATGGCGAGGACGGCGATGGATATGACCGAGAATGCGAGTCTGCGCATGGATTGCCCCCTCTGTGCGGATTATGAGGAAATCCGTACCAGTCGGTAGGTCAAGTTTTCGTAATGCCGGGCGTTAGTCACTCCGGCGGGGCGAAGGGACCGCCGTTCGGCGGCGGCGCCGACCGCTTCGTCAGATCCGGTGCCGGCGGCTGCCAACGCGGGGCGACGGGCGCGGCTGCGGCGAAGCCGCGACGGCGTCGCTCGGCGAGGACGCTGACCAGTAGCGCAGGGGTCGGCGTGCCGGGCGGCGGCGGGGGCGCGGTCACCGCCAGCACGCGCCGGCGCAGCTCGTCGCCGATCGAGGCCTGCGCCGGGTAGCTCATCTGGTGCGCGCGCGTCACGAACTGCCGGGCGCTGAGCGCAAGCCGGTCGTCGAGGCGGTGCAGGTCGAGCGACAGCACCCATGGCTGGAGCTGGACCGGCACCCAGTCGGGCAGCGAGGCGAGCGCCTGCGGCGCGGATCGTTCGTTCAGCACGACGGTGCCGGCGAGCATGTCGCCGATGCGCTTCTCGCGGGCGCTGGCGCTCATGGTCACAAGCCCCGCGATCGTCGTCAGCGGGAACAGCAGCCCCGGCTTCTCGAGGACGAATCCGGCCAAGCCGCGCACCAGCGCCTGCCGGAAGCCGATCGGCCCGCCGTCGTCGCGCACGACGCGCAGGCCGAGCGCGAGCTTGCCCAGCGTGCGTCCCTGACTCAGCCATTCGGAGACGATCGGGTAGCAAGCCAGGACGAGCACCATCTCGACGACGAGGACGGCGTCCACCGCGGCCGAATCGGCAGTGCGCGCAAGGGCCACGTCGAGCAGCAGCAACACAAGGATCGCGAGGAACTGGACCCCGGCGTCGATCGTCGTCGCGATGACCCGCGAGCCGACGCCGGCGGGCGCGAGCGCGAGCCGTACCCCCTCGCCGGAGACGAGCGCCGGGCCGGTCGGTTCCACGCCCGAATCCTAGTGATCCCCGACGCGTGGTCAGTTGCGCGTCGTGTGGTCACGTATAGCTGACCACACGCGGCTCAACTGACCACGCGAGATGAGTAGGCAAGAATCGCTGCGTGGATCTGGACACGTTCGTCGCCCGGCACACGCACGAGTGGCGCCGGTTGGAGGAGCTGGCCGGGCGCCGGCATCTCAGCGGGGCGGAGGCCGATGAGCTGGTAACGCTCTATCGGCAGGTGGCCACACACCTCTCGCTGGTGCAGACGCGCGCCCCCGAGCCGCAGCTGATCGCCCGGCTCTCCCGGCTGATCGCCCGCGGGCGGGCGGCGACGATCGGCACCCCGCGGGCCCGCGGGTGGGCGGCCTTCGGGCGCGGGGTCGTCGTCGACTTCCCGGTGACCCTGTATCGCACCTGGCGCTGGTCGGTCGGCGTGGCCGTCGTCAGCGTCGGCATCTCCGCGGCCATGATGCTGTGGCTGCGCGCGCACCCGGAGCGGATCAACCGGGTGCTGCCCTCGAACGAGGTGCACGATCTCGTCGACCACGAGTTCAGCGACTACTACTCCGAACATCCGGCCCGGGCCTTCGCCGCGCACGTGTGGACGAACAACGCGCTGGTGGCCGCGCTGACGCTCTTCCTCGGCATCACGCTCGTCGGCACGCTCTACGTGCTGTGGCAGAACACCGTCAACGTCGGGTTGGTCGGCGGCATCATGCTCGGCGCAGGCAAGGGGACGATCCTGTTCGGGCTGCTGTTGCCGCACGGGATGCTCGAGTTGTCCGCAGTGTTCGTGGCGAGCGGCATCGGGCTGCGCACCGGCTGGGCATGGGTCGCGCCGGGCAACCGGCCGCGCAGCGAGTCGCTGGCCGAAGCGGGCCGGCTGGCAGGCGTTGCCGCGCTCGGGTTGGCCGGCGTGCTGTTCGTCTCCGGCGTGATCGAGGCGTTCGTGACGCCGTCCGGGCTGCCGACCTGGGCGCGGATCGGGATCGGCGCGCTGGCAGAGGTCGCGTTCGTGACGTACGTGGTCGTCCTCGGCAGGCGTGGCCTGCGCGCCGGCGCCACCGGCGACCTCAGCGCCGAGGAACGCGAGGCCGTCCTCCCGACCGCTTGACCGCCGTTCGCGAAGCACCCGCGAGTTGTCCGCCTTTCCGCACGTCCCCGCGTACCGAAGGGCGGACAACTCGGAAGTGGGCTACAGCTTGCCGGCGGCTTTGAGGTCGAGGTACATGTCCGCGACCTTCGACGCGAAGGCGTCGGTGGGCGCGACGACGACGTGCGCGCCGAGCCGGCCGAGTTGGTCGATCACCCGCGCGCGCGCGGCCATCGCGATCTCGACCGCAGCAGCGGTGTAGACGTCGGTCGCGTCCGCGCGGGCGCTGGCCAGCACACCGAGCGCCGGGTCGGACGGTGAGGCGACGACCACCACGTGCCGGGCGGCGAGCACGCGCGCCGCGGGCAGCAGTCCCGTGTCGGCTGCCGTGTCGAGCGAGCTGAACAGCACCACGAGCGAGCGCTTCGGCAGCTGCCGCAGTACCTCGGCCGCGATCAGCTGCGGGTCGGTTTCGAGCAGCGCAGGTTCGAGAGGGGCGAGTGCGGCGACGAGGCGGGGTAGCACGTCGCGTCCGGCGGCCAGCCCGAGGCGAGCCCGCACCGCGATGTCCGCGGCCACCAGCGCGACGCGGTCACCGGCCCGGGCGGCGAGCGCGCCGAGCAGCAGCGACGCGTCGAGCGCCGCGTCCAGGCGCGGCTCGTCGCCCACCCGGGCCGCCGACGCGCGCCCGGTGTCGATGGCCAGCACGATGTGCCGATCGCGTTCCGGGCGCCAGGTGCGGACGACGACGTCGCGGGAACGGGCCGTCGCGCGCCAGTCGATCGCCCGCACGTCGTCGCCGATCACATAGCTGCGCAGCGAGTCGAACTCGCTGCCCTGCCCGCGCTGCCTGACGAGCACCGCGCCGTCGATCTGCCGCAGCCGGGACAGCTTCTCCGGCAGGAAGCGGCGCGATGCGAACGCGGGCAGCACCTGCAGGGTGCCCGGCGCGTCCAGTTGGCGCTGCCGGGCCGCGAGCCCGAGGGGTCCGCGCGCGCGGATGGTCACGCGACCGGTGTGCCGCTCGCCGCGCCGAGTCGGCACGAGGGCGGTGCTGACCCGGCGCCGCTCTCCTGCCGGGACAGTCACGGACCGGCTACGCGGCGTCGCACCGGCGGACGGCACCCACGCGTCGCGCACCGTGCCGTGCAGCGGGCGCCGGCCGGTGTTGCCGATCAGCAGCACGGTCTCGCCGCGCTCGTGCAGCCGCACCGGCGCACTCGGCTCGCGGCGCAGCCGCAACGCGGCGATCCGCGCAGCAAGCGCGAGGTCCGCAGTGGTGAGCGCCGCGAGCAGCGCCGCGTAGACCAGCACCGCGCCCGCCGACCAGGCGGCGAGCAGCACGCCGAGCGCGGCGAGCGCCACCAACCGGCCGGAGAGAACCATCAGCGCGGGACGGGCACGGACGCCAGCACGGTCTCGAGCACACCGTCCGCGGTGACGCCTTCGAGTTCGGCCTCGGGCCGCAGCTGGATGCGATGCCGGAACGTCGGCCGGGCCAGCGACTGGACGTCGTCCGGGGTGACGAATTCGCGTCCGGACAGCCACGCCCACGCACGCGAGGTGGCGAGCAGCGCCGTCGCGCCGCGGGGCGACACGCCGAGCGCGGCCGACGGCGCCGCCCGGGTCGCGCGGGCGAGTTCGACGATGTAGCTCAGGATCGACGGGTCGACGTGCAGGTGCCGAACCTCGTCGGTCGCCGTGGCCAGGTCGGCCGCGCCCGCCACGGCCGAGACCCCGGCTCCGGCGAGATCCCGCGGGTCGAACCCGGCCGCGTGCGCGGCCAGCACCCGCGTCTCGGTGTCGCGGTCGGGCAGCGGCATCGTGACCTTGACGAGGAACCGGTCGAGCTCGGCCTCGGGCAGCGGATACGTGCCCTCGTACTCGACCGGGTTCTGCGTGGCGAGGACGCAGAACGGCTCGGGCAACGGGTGCGGTTTGCCGTCGACGGACACCTGCCGCTCCTCCATCGCCTCGAGCAGCGCGGCCTGGGTCTTCGGCGGCGTCCGGTTGATCTCGTCGGCGAGCAGCAGGTTGGTGAAGACCGGGCCCTCGCGGAACACGAACCGGCTCGTCCCGGTGTCGTAGATCAGCGAGCCGGTGACGTCGCCGGGCATCAGATCGGCGGTGAACTGGACGCGGGTCATCGTCAGATCGAGCGACGCGGCGAGCGCGCGGGCGAGCAGCGTCTTTGCCACGCCGGGGACGCCCTCGATGAGCACGTGGCCGCGGCACAGCAGTCCGATCAGCACCCCGGTGACCGCGGCATCCTGCCCGACCACCGCCTTCGCCACCTCGGCCCGCAGCCGGATCAGCCCGTCTCTCGCAGTGCTCACGCGGTCCCTTCCATAGCGGCCTCCAACCTGTCGAGATCGTGGGTCAGCCTGATCATCGCGGCGTCGTCGACGGGCGGCGACCCGGCGAGCACCCCGACGACCTCCGCCGGCGGTCGGCCGACCAGCGGGGCGAGCGCGACGCCGACCTGCTCGGCCGTCGCACCGTTCGGCAGCCCGAGCCGGTGCGCGAGCCGCTGCACCGCCGCCGCACGCAAGGCCGCCGCGGCGCGATCTCGCGCTCCGGCCCGCGCGTACAGCCGGCCGTGTCCCTCGACCACCTCGGCGGAGCGGACGACGACCGGCAGTGGCTCGCTGACCACACCGCCCAGTCGGCGCGCGCGCCACAGCGTGAGCAGCGCCGCGACCGCGAGCAGCGTCCAGAACACCCGGTAGGCGCCGGACGGGAACAGGTCCCAGATCGAGGCCGCGCCCGGGCCGGCGGCGTCCGCGCCGGGCGTCAGCCAGACGGCGGAGTTGATGCGGCGGCTGTCGGTGATCGCGTTGATGTCGAGCGCGGCCACCCCGCGGTCGTCCAAGTGCTCGTTCTGCAGCAGGCCGGCGGCGCCGAGCACCGCGAGTCGCGGGGTGGTGAGCAACGCCCCGCCGTAGCAACTCGTCGCGCCCGTCTCGCCGGGCAGGTACGGCTGCGTGTCGGCGGGCAGCGCAACCCGGCCGGTGGCCGACGCGCCCGGGTCCGAGCAGACCGGCCAGTCGTACAGGACGCCCTTCGCGTCGGGCTCGAGCCCGGTCGCGATCGCGTGCCCGGCCCGGCTGTCGGGGCTGACGAGCACCAGCCGCGCGGCGCGCGTGGCGAGCTCGCGCAACTGTGTGTCCGAATACTCGTCGGGCGCGATCACAACGACGGCGCTGTGCGCTCCGCTGCGCAGTGCCGTGCTGATGCTGCTCGTCGTGTCGACGGTGGTGCCGAAGCGCTCGAGCACCCGGACCAGCGCCTTGCTGCCGTCCTGATGCGCCGAGTTCGGGTCGAGCGGACGGCCGGGCTGTTCGGACAGTGAGCCCACCAGCACCGCGCCGATGACGACGACGGCGGCCAACCCGATCCACAACCGCGCTCGCCTGAACCACGGCGTGGCGAGCGGTGCCGCAGCGACCTCGGCGCTCATTGCGGCACCGCCAGGCCCGGGTCGACGGCGTCGGTGACGATGCGCGCGGACTGCACGGCGTCCGCTGCCGCCCGCGCCAGCGCGACGTCGGCGTCGCTCGCCTCCCGGCC
>DASQSE010000083.1:0-42434 GCA_035642535.1 Jatrophihabitans sp.
CATCACGACATCGATCCGACGCGCGTTCCGCTGCTCATGGCGTGGCTGCGGCTGATGTGGCTGCTCGCCCGGCCGGTGCGGCTCGTCCCGCCGACGCTCATCACCGCCCTGGGCGCGCTGCTGGCCCTGGACGCGGTGCTGCTCGCCGGTTCGCTGCCGTGGGCGGCCTTCGGCGCCGTGCTCGCCGCCGCACTGTGCGACGGCTTGGACGGCGCGGTGGCGGTGGTCGCCGACCGGGCGAGCCGAGCGGGCGCCGTTGCCGACGCGGTCGCGGATCGGAGCTCGGACGTCGCGTTCGCCGCGGTGCTGTGGCGCTGTGGTGCACCGTGGGAACTCGCCCTGGCTTGCGGTGCCGCGGCGGTGGGCGTGGACGGGCTGCGGCGGGTGCTGCGCCAGCCCGCACGGATCACGGTGGCGGAGCGGCCGACGTTCACGATCTGCGCTGCGCTCGCCGCGGCCGCGGCGGCACTGAGTGCAGCGAGCTGGCCGGTCGTCGTGTGCGCCGTCGTCTGGTTGGTGGCATGCGGCATCGCCCTCCTGCAACTCACTCCCACCGGGCGCGAAGCTGGCGCCGCCGCTCGGAAATGAGGACAGGGGGGCCTTGGGAACTCCCCCGCGGGAGGGCGGCCGAGCCCGGTGGGGGCAGTGGGCAACCGGCCGTTGTCCCCAAGGCCCCAATGCCAAGGTACGCCGGTATTCGAACTTCTCACCGAATTGATCAAGGCCGGGAGTGTCGGCGTCGGTCAGATCGACCGGCCCTTCCACGCCAGGTCGCCGCGCCGGTGCTCGCGCAGTGACGTGCCGGTCAGATAGCCGAACACGGCGATGGACACCGGATGTGCGAGCGCGTCGGGGAGCGCGCGGCCACCGGTGCGGCGTGCTGCGATGACGCGCGACGCCACGGCGGCGAAGTAACCCAGCGCGCCGGCGCGTGAGCCGCGCAGGGCGGCCAGCGGTGGCAGCACGTACGCAAGCCCGAGCAGGGCGAGCACGCCCGCTGCGCGCCACGGTGACCCGAACGCCGCCCACAGCGACTTGCGATAGCCGTCGCGCAGCTGCGCCCAGCCCTCGTACATCCGGCACTCGGCGAGCGCGGCACCGTCCACCACGCCGCCACGCCCGCCGCTCGCCTTGATCGCGCGCACGAGAGCGATGTCGTCGAGCACCGCCGTCCGCACCGCGGCGAACCCACCGGCCCGCTCCAGCGCAGCGCGGCGCACGACGACGAACTGGCCGCATGCGGCGGTGAGCGACGGCCGCGGAGATCGCTCGGCGACCCTGAGCGGGAGCAGCGTCAGCCACGACCACTGCAACAGTGGCTGGACGAGCCGTTCGCCGGCCGACCAGGTGTGCTGCCGCGGGAACGGGCACACGATGTCGAGGTCGGCGACGTCGAGCAGTTCGACGGCGGCCGCTACCGCGCCCGGGGCGAGGCGGACGTCGGCGTCGACGAAGACCAGCTCGTCGCCGTCGGTAGCAGCCGCCAGTTGCGCGCACGCCCAGGGCTTGCCGCGCCAGCCCGGCGGCGGTGGACTGCCTGCTAGCACGCGCGCACCCGCGGCGCGGGCGATCGCGGCCGTGCCGTCGGACGAATCGTCGTCGAGCACGAGCACGTCGCCCTGCTCGCGCAGCGATCGGACGCAGGCGTCGATGTGTGCTGCCTCGTCCCTGGCCGGCACGAGAATCGCGACATCGCGTTCGGCCGCGCTGTCGACCGGACGATGCAGCAGCCGCGAGTTCACCGCCGCATGCAGCGCCCCGGCGGCCGCGAGCGTCGAGCCGACGGCAACCAACTTGCTCATCGGAGCCGACGCACGCACTGCACCGCCAGCGGGACCGCGGCCACTCCCATGCCGAGCCCGCCCCAACCGGCCGCCGCCGCGAGGTCGAGAAACGCCGCGAGTGCCACGACCCACCCGACGTAGAGCCACAGGTAGAGCCCGACGATCAGCCCGTCGGCGCCGTCGCCGGCCAGCGCCTGCACCGCCACGGACAGGACGAGCGCGACTGCGAACCAGCCGGCGTAGTTGGTCAACGGGACGTCGGGTACGCCCGGGAGATGCGGTGCCGGAAAGCGCCACGTCCAGTGCCTCGCGGCCACCTGCTGCGGGTCGAGAAACAGGTCGGCGCTGGCGAGCGCCCAGGCGCCGACCAGGACGCGGGCCACCGGCGCGCGCACCAGCCGCCTGGCGGCGAGCGCTGCGGGCCAGGCCAGCATCGTCCAGGCCAGGCCGATGACCGGCGGCACGTCGAACAGCCGCGGGCCGAGCGTCGTCGAGTAGCCGTACGTCCCGAACGGGACGCCGGTGTGCACGCCGAGCACTTCGACCGCGTAGCCGGGAACGGCGGTGCTCAGCAACAGCGCCGCGGCCGTCTTCGGGCCGCGGGTGAGCGCGGCGTGCGCGATGCAGGTGCCGGCCAGTGCGGCGACGATGAGCACCGTGAGGCGATCGCGGACGGCGCCGTGGACGAGCGGGTAGGCGACCTGCAGCGCTACCGCGGCGCCGAGCAGGGCGGGCAGCGCGTGCTGCGCGCGCGGCGCCCGAGCGATCAGCGCGTCATCGGCCATCACGCAGCGGCAGGCGAGCACCGAGCACGGCGAACGGCCGGCCGTCGCCGGGGAACAGGTAGTTGCGGGCGAGATCCACGAACCCGGTGTCGCGGTACAGGTGAAACGCGCGGGTTTCGGCGTCCGGCGTGGAGAGCAGCATCGCGGCGTGCGGGATGCCCGCGGCGAGCGAGGTGAGCAGCCGCCGGCCGATGCCGATGCCCTGGTACTCGGGCAGCACGTGCAGTTCGGACAGCTCGAACGCGTCCACCAGCCACTCGCGCGCCGCATCCTGGTCGACGGCGCGCCGCACCAGGTCGTGCCACCACTGACCCGGCTTGGTCGTGTAGCCGTAGCCGAAGCCGACGAGGGTGTCGTCGTCGAGCAGCGCGGCCCGGCACGCGAAACCGGGCAGCGACACGTGCTTGCGGGCGCTGACCGCGCGCTGCATCCCGGTGTGGTCGGGGTACCGCATCGCACGCACATAGATCCGCATGGCCTCGTCGACGTGTGCTGCGAACTGGCGTCCGCTCCAGTCGACGATGCGCGCGCCCGTCATGGCCGGGAGCTCGGCGGATCTCATCCGTCGATCGTGCCGCACGGGTGCCTGATCACGCGACCTCCACCGCCTCCCCATCGGTCAGTGTCACGAGTTCGTCGAATGTCGTCGGGAACACGGCGTGCGGGATACCGCCCGCCGCCCATACCTGCGGGTAGTCCGCAAGCGCGATGTCGACGAGGGTGCGCAGCCGGTGCGGATGGGCCACCGGGGCCACGCCCCCGATGCGCTGTCCGGTGTGTTTGTGGACGAACGCCGGATCGGCGCGGTTGAGCTTTGCCGTGCCGATGAGTGCGGCCACCTTGCCGGTGTCGACGCGATGCGCGCCGCTGGTCATCACGAGCAGCGGTTCGCCCTCGGCGGTCGCGAAGACGAGTGAGTTCGCGATCGCGCCGACCTCGACCCCGACGAGCGCGGCCGCCGCTGCCGCCGTTGGCACCGCCTCGTCGAGGATCCGGACCCGGCCCGTCGCTCCGGCGCGGTCGAGCACCGCGTCGACCGCCGCGCAGTTCGGGTGCACGCGCCGAAACTAGCTGACGGAGCCGCTCGATAGATTCGCGCGGTGCCCAGCCCGTCGCCACTCGCGCTCGGGCTGCTGGCCGGGGCGGCGCTGGACGCGCTGTTCCCCGACCCGCGGCGCGGGCATCCGGTCGCGGCGTTCGGCGCCGCCGCGAGCGCGCTGGAGCGTCGTCTGTACGCGGATTCCCGCGCCCGGGGTTCGCTGTTCACCGGACTGTGCGTAGGTGCGGCCGTGCTCGCGGGGCGCGTCGTCGAACCGCGCGGTGGGCCGGCGAGAGCGGTCGTCATCGCCGCCGGGACGTGGACGGTGCTCGGCGCGCGCTCGCTGCGCGCCGAGGCGAGTGCTGTGCATGAGCACCTGGCGGCGGATGACCTCGCGGCGGCGCGCGACCGCGTGACGCATCTCGTCGGCCGCGACCCGGCCGCGCTGGACGAGAACGCGGTCGCGCGCGCTGTCGTCGAGTCGGTAGCGGAGAACACCTGTGACGCGGTCGTCGCGCCGCTGCTCTGGGGTGCGGTCGCGGGGCTGCCCGGACTGCTCGGCTATCGCGCGATCAACACGCTCGACGCGATGGTGGGCCACCGCTCGCCCCGCTACGCGCGATTCGGCTGGGCCGCCGCGCGGCTGGACGACGTCGCCAATTTCGTGCCGGCGCGGGCCACCGCGGCGCTGGTCGCCCTGACGGCCCCGCTCGTCGGCGGCGACCCGCGCGCCGCGCTGCGCACCGCCGTCCGCGACGGCGGCCGGCATCCCAGTCCCAACTCCGGCCGCAGCGAGGCGGCGTACGCAGGCGCGCTCGGGCTGCGACTCGGCGGCCGCAACATGTACGCGGGACGCGTCGACGACCGGCCGACGATGGGCGACGGCAAGCCGCCGGTTGCGGACGACATCCCGCGCGCGACCCGGCTCTGCGCCGCGGTCACGGCCGCTGCCACCGTCCTTGCCGCCGTGGTCAGAGCGGCAGGCGTGTCGCCCAGTAGATGTTTCCGTCTCCGCCGATGAACACGAGCGCGACGGTGAGCTGCCGGGACGGCTGGGTGATCGGCAGGCTGGCGCGGGGGAACATGACCTCGAACGTCACTGGCGCACGAGTGTTCGGGGCGAACGAGACCGCGCTGCCCGGATTGGTAATCCCGGTGCCCGGCTCGGGGATTTCGGCAAGCGGCCGCAGCCAGTCGTACTTGGCCGCGACGCGGTCGTACGCGCTGTCCCAACCCTGGGCCACATTCGTCCCGACCGGCCCCACGCCCCACATACCCGGCACCGGGCGGTGCTCGTCGTTGTCGATCACGAAAAGCGCGTACTGACCGTCCGCGGGAGCATTCTTGGGTGTGTCGAACTGCAGTTGGCCGACCATCACGTGTCGAGCCCACGGGCCGTTCCAGGTGGGCAGCGCCGCACTGAGCCGGCCGGGCCCGGCCAGCTGATCGAGGGTGGCCTGAACCTGCGCGCCGGTTACGAGCTGCATGCTCACGCGCGCGTGTACCGCGTCCGCCGAATACGGCGCGCTGCTGCCGTTCGAAACCGCCCGTTGCACCAGGAAGGCGACCAGGCCGAGTGCCACCATGGCGGCCACGGCCGGCCAGAGCAGCCGCCGCCGAGGCGACGCAGGCGGAACGGTCGGAGCTGGTATCTGAGTCGTGTTCGTCACGGGCCTCCCCCCGTCGAACTGCTAAGGTGACGCCGTTCCGGGAGCTCCCGGAACGGCGCACGTGCAGCGAAGACCGGTGAGAACCCGGCGCTGTCCCGCAACGGTACTGCCCCCATCTTATGCCGGGGGCGAGCCCGGACGCCTGCCTTGTGCCGACGAAACCTGTCCTCGGAGGAAGGGCGGTTCGTTCGACGCCTCCGGTGTCGCAGCGGGCGCACTTCGTCCTCCGCGACCGATGGAGGATGAGCATGCTCAACCGATCACGGCTTGCGGCCGCGCTGCTCGCAGCGCTGACCGCGGTCGCGGCGTGTTCCAGTTCCGGCTCGGCCGACTCGCCGCCGTCGCAGGCGAACGGTCCCTCGACCACCGCGGCAGCGTTCCCGATCACGGTCGACGGCGCGGGCGGCAGCGTCACGATCTCGCATCGGCCGACGGCCATCGTGTCCTTGTCACCGACGCTGACCGAGATGTTGTTCGCCGTCGGAGCGGGCGGCCAGGTCAAGGCCGTCGACAAGAACTCCGACTTCCCGGCTGACGCGCCGCACACCGACCTGGATGCGTACCAGCTGAACGCCGAGGCGGTCGCGGCCTACCACCCCGATCTCGTGGTGGCGTCCGGGTTGCCGCCCGCACAGGCCAAACAGCTGGCGACGCTGCACATCCCGACCTTGGACGAGCCGGCCGCGACGAACCTGCGGGACAGCTACCAGGAGCTCACCGAACTCGGCGCCGCGACGGGCCGGCAGCAGGGCGCAGCCGCGACGATCGCGTCGATGAAGAAGCAGATCTCGGCGATCGTCAAGGCGACCCCGCAGGCCCCGGGCGGCGCGTCCTACTACTACGAGCTTGATCAGACGTACTACTCGGTGACGTCCGCGACGTTCATGGGCCAGGTGCTGAAGCTGCTCGGCCTGCACAGCATCGCGGACCAGGCCAAGGGCGCGGCCGCGAGCGGCGGCTACCCGCAGCTGAGCGCCGAGTACATCCTCAAGGCCGACCCGGACTACGTCTTCCTCGCCGACACCAAGTGCTGCGAGCAGTCGGCTGCCACGGTTGCGAAGCGACCCGGCTGGTCGACACTGGGCGCGGTGCGCGGCGGGCGCGTCATTCCGCTCGACGACGACCTCGCCTCGCGCTGGGGGCCGCGCATCGTCGACCTGCTACGCACGATCGCGACGACGATCAAGCAGCACCCGGTGTCATGACCACCACCCGTCCGACTCGCACGAGCACGGTCGCGGTCGCGCGCGCCGAGCACCGCCCGCACCCGGCGCGGCTCGCGATCATCTCGTCGACCCTCGTGCTGATCGGTGCGCTGTTACTGGCAACCGCCGTGGGGCCGGTCGCGATCAGCATGCGCGAGGTGGTCGACACGGTGCTGGGACACGTCGCGTTCGTGGACTACCACAGCGGCACCTCCGCCATCGACCAGGCGATCATCTGGGACGTGCGGCTGCCGCGCGTCGTGCTCGCGGCGCTCGTCGGCGCGATGCTGGCCGCGGGCGGCACGTCGTATCAGGGCGTGCTGCGCAACTCGCTCGCCGACCCGTATCTGCTGGGCGTGTCCGCGGGCGCGGGCCTCGGCGCGACCGTCGCGATCGTCGCGGGCGGTGGCGGCTCGCTGCTGCTGCCGGCCGCCGCGTTCACCGGCGCGGTGCTCGCCGTCGCGCTCACCTATGTCGTTGCAGCGACCGGGGCGGGACGAGCGAGCGGGTACGCGATCATCCTCGCCGGCGTCGCGGTCGCCGCGATGCTCAACGCGTTGCAGACCTACCTGCAGCAGCAGCACACCGAGGAGATCAGGCAGATCTACAACTGGATCCTCGGCAGCTTCTCGGTCGCGTCCTGGTCGGACGTCCGCCTGGTGCTCCCGTACATCGCGCTCAGCTGCATCGTGCTGCTCGCGCACCGGCGCATCCTCGACGTGCTGCGGGTCGGCGGTGACGAGGCCGGTGCGCTGGGCATCCATCCCGAACGCACCCGGCTCGTCATCGTCGGCGCGGCGACACTCGGCACTGCGGCAGCGGTTTCGGTGAGCGGGTTGATCGGCTTCGTCGGCATCATCGTGCCGCACGCCGTCCGGCTCGCGGCCGGGACGAGCTACCGCGTCGTACTGCCGGTGTCGATGATCAGCGGCGCCGCGTTCCTGGTGCTCGCCGACGTGGTGGCGCGCACGGTAGAGGCACCGACCGAGGTGCCGATCGGCGTGGTCACTGCGCTCGTCGGCGGCCCGTTCTTCCTGGTGGTGCTGCGTTCGCGACGCTCCAGGCAGGACGTCCTGTGAGCGCCGCCGCCATGCTCGAGTTGGCCGGCATCACGGTGCGCTACGGCAGCTCCGTGGCCGTCTCGGACGTGACGGAGTCCGCCGCGGCCGGTGAGTGGGTCGGGCTGATCGGCGCGAACGGGGCGGGCAAGTCGAGCCTGCTGCGCGCCGTCGCCCATCTACAGCCGCACCTCGGCGTCGTGCGGATCGGCGGCGAACCCACCCTGCGGCTGTCCCGGCGCCGCCGCGCCCAGCTCGTCGCGTACGTGCCGCAGCAGCCGGAGCTGCCGGCCGGCATGTCGGTGCTCGAGTACACGCTGCTCGGCCGCACCCCGCACATCGGCTACTTCGGCGTCGAGTCCGCTGCCGACCGTCGGCACTGCCTCGAACTGCTCGACCGGCTGCGCCTCGCCGACGTCGCCGAGCGGCAGCTCGCCACGCTGTCCGGAGGTGAGCTACAGCGCGTCGTGCTCGCCCGCGCATTGTCCCAGGACGCGCCCGTCCTGTTGCTCGACGAGCCGACCAGCGCGCTCGATCTCGGCCGGCGCGTCGACGCGCTCGAGCTCGTCGACGAACTCCGCCATGAGCGCGGCCTCACCGTGTTCAGCGCCATGCACGACCTCACGCTCGCCGCGCAGTTCGCCGACCGGCTCGTGCTGCTCGCCGACGGCGGCGTGCGGGCGTCCGGTGCGCCGGCCGAGGTGCTGGACGAGAACGTGTTGACAAGCGCGTTCGGCGTGCGGGTCCGGGTGCTCGCAGATCCGGACGGCGGTCTGCTCGTCGTGCCACAGCGATCACGTGCGAGCGCGCGATGACGCGCGTCGTCTCCCGCGTCCTGATCAACACGGGAGACGGGAAGGGCAAGTCCTCGGCGGCGTTCGGGGTCATGGTGCGTGGTTGGGCGCGCAACTGGCGGGTCGGCGTCGTGCAGTTCATGAAGAGCGGCGAGTGGCACGCCGGGGAGGCGAAGCTCGCCGAACATCTCGGCATCGACTGGTGGACGCTCGGCGACGGCTTCACCTGGGAGTCGCCGGATCTCGACGTCTCGGCGGCGAAGAACGTGCACGCCTGGCAGGTCGCTCGCGCCAAGCTCGCCTCCGGCGACTACGACCTGCTGATCCTCGACGAGCTCACCTACGTCGTGAACTACGGCTGGGTGCCGATCGACGAGGTGGTCGCCGGCATCGAGCAGCGCGGGCCGAAGACGAACGTCGTGATCACCGGACGGGACGCAGCGCCCGAGCTCGTAGAGCTTGCCGATACGGTCACCGAGATGCACGTCGTCAAGCACGCGTACGAGCGCGGCGTCCCGGGCCGGAAGGGGATCGAATACTGATCACCGCGGCCCTGCACAGCCGGAACGAGGACGGGCAGTTGTTGCCCCTCCTCGTGTGGCGGTTTGCCGATCCGCTGCGAGTCGCGTCCACGGCATCGTGCGGCGGCGGGCTGGGGGAGCGGCGCTGGGTGATCAACGCCCAGGTGGGCAACGACTACGGGCGCCGCGACCAGGATCGACACGGCGCCGAGCTCGCCGCTGCCGCCAGGTTGACCGGCAGCGGGGTCGTGATGTTCACCGCCGCCGACGTGCGCGGTCTGCGCCGCGCCGCGGACGGCGGGGTGATGGTCGAGGCGACGGTCGGGCTGACGCATCCCGCCTGGGCCGCCGACATCGACGACAGAGACACCGCGCCGGCGCCCACGCCCGGCACGATCAACGTCGTGGCGTACCTCCCGGTACGGCTGACCGATGCGGCGCTGCTGAACGCGCTGTGCACGGTGACAGAGGCCAAGACGCAGGCGCTGCTCGCGGCCGGTGTGCCGGGCACCGGCACGCCGTCCGACGCGGTCACCGTCGTCTGCCCCACAACCACGCCGGCCGAGCCGTTCGCCGGGCCGCGTTCCACGTGGGGCGCACGACTCGCGCGCGCGGTCTACCAGGCGGTGCACGCATGACCGATCTGCACCATCACGGCGACGCGGACGTGTTGCCGGGCCTCGTCGACCTCGCGGTGAACGTGCGACCGGGCACGCCGCCGCGCTGGCTGCTCGACCGGCTCGCCACCGTCGACCTGTCTCGCTACCCGAACCAGGACGCCGCCATGAAGGCCGTGGCGACGCGGCACCAGCGCAGCCCCGGCGAGGTACTGCTCACCGCCGGTGCCGCGGAGGCGTTCGTCCTGCTCGCCCGCGCGCTGCGGCCGCGCCACCCGGTCGTGATCCATCCGCAGTTCACCGCGCCGGAGGCGGCGCTGCGCGCGGCCGGTCACGACGTGCACCGAGTGGTCCTCGCGCCGCCGTTCACGCTCGACACCCGACTCGTCCCGCCGGAGGCGGATCTCGTCGTCATCGGCAATCCCACGAATCCGACATCCGTGCTGCACCACCGCGACGCCGTGCGCGCGCTGGTCCGTCCGCACCGGCTCGTCGTCGTGGACGAGGCGTTCGCAGATTGCGATCCGGACGAGGCGCATTCGCTGGCCAACGACCAGGGCGTCGTGGTCGTGCGCAGCCTGACGAAGACATGGGGGCTCGCCGGGCTGCGCGTCGGGTACGTGCTCGCCGGGGTCGCGGTGCTCGAACGACTGCGCGCCGCCCAGCCACATTGGCCGGTCAGCGCGCCGGCGCTCGAAGCGTTGCTGGCCTGCTCGACCCCCGCGGCGTTGGCGGAGTCCCGCGCGTGGGCCGCCGAGCTCGCGACGACCCGGACGAGACTCGCGGGACTGCTCCAATCGCTGCCCGGCGTCGCGGTCGTCCCGAACCCCCGCGCGTCGTTCCTGCTCGTTCGCACCCCGGTGCCGCAGCTCTGGAATCCGCTGCGGGACAAGGGATTCGCGGTGCGCCGCGGAGAGACTTTCCCCGGCCTCGGGCCGACGTGGATCAGAGTCGCGGTACGCGACGAGCAGACGTCCACGTCGTTCGTCCAAGCCCTGCAGGAGGTGCTCGATGACTTCGCCGGTCCTCGCTGAGACGGTCGCGGCGATCGAACCGCTCGACATCGCTGCCGTCGCTGCTGCGCGCGAGCGCCAGGCCGGCCTCACCAAGCCGCCCGGTTCGCTCGGCGTGCTCGAGGACGTGTCGGTGCGACTCGCGGGACTCAGCCGGCAGTGCCCGCCACCATTGCCCGAGCCGGCCGCCGTCGCGGTGTTTGCCGCCGATCACGGCGTGCATGCCCAGCGCGTGACGCCGTGGCCGCAGGAAGTCACCGCGCAGATGGTCGCGAACTTCCTCGCCGGCGGCGCGGTGATCAACGTGCTCGCCGCACAGGTCGGCGCGGAGGTCGTCGTCGTCGATGTGGGCGTCGCGGCCGATCTCGAGCCGACGCCTGGCCTGCTCGATCGCAAGATCCGCCGCGGCACTCGGGACATGACGCGCGAGCCCGCGTTGACCCGCGCCGAGGCCGCCGCCGCGCTCGACGTCGGAATCGCCGTGTCGCGCGATCTGGTGGCTGGCGGCAGTCAATGCCTGCTCACCGGCGACATGGGCATCGCGAACACGACGGCCTCGGCCGCGCTGATCGCGGCGTTCACCGGGGCCCCGGCAGCAGGTGTGACCGGGCACGGTACCGGAGTCGACGACGCGATGCTGGCGCACAAGATCGAGGTCGTCGAGCGCGCGATGCGGTTGCACCGGCCGGATCCCGCTGACCCGGTCGGCGTGCTCGCCGCGTTCGGCGGCCTCGAGCACGCGGCGCTGGCCGGCTTCGTGCTCGGCGCGGCAGCGGCGCGGATACCGGTCGTGCTGGACGGCGTGATCGCGTGTGCTGCTGCGCTCGTCGCGCAGGCAATCGCGCCGGCGTGCCCGGCGGCCATGATCGCGGGTCATCGCTCGGTCGAGCCGGGTGCGTCCGTCGCGCTGCGCGCGCTAAGGCTGACGCCGCTCATCGACCTCGACCTGCGCCTCGGCGAGGGATCCGGTGCCGTGTTGGCGCTGCCGCTCGTGCAGAGCGCGGCGCGCGTGCTGCGCGACGTCGCGACGTTCGACGCGGCAGGTGTCACCGAGAAGTGAGCAGCTCGCTCGTGCTGGGCGGCGCGCGGTCGGGCAAGTCGACGTTCGCCGAGTCGCTGCTCGCCGACGCGCAGGACGTCGACTACGTCGCGACCGCGGCCGAGCGTCCCGACGACCCGGAATGGACGGCGCGCATCGCCGCGCATCGCGCCCGTCGGCCGGCCGGTTGGCGGACGGTCGAGACGGCAGACGTCGCCGCGCTGCTTCGGCACGGCGGACCGCCCGTCCTCGTCGACTCGATCACTCTCTGGTTGGCAGCCGCCATGGACGATCCCGATCTCGATCGCCGCGCCGACGAACTCTGCGCGGCGTGGACGGACACCCCGCGGTTCGTCGTGGCGGTGAGCGACGAGGTGGGCAACGGAGTCGTGCCCGAGACGGAGCCGGGCCGCCGCTTCCGCGACGCGCTCGGCCTGCTCAATCAGCGATTCGCCGCGGCGGCCGACGAGGTGCACCTGGTCGTGGCCGGCATCCCGCTGCGGCTGCGATGAGCGGGCTGCTGAAGGCGCTGGGCCTGTTCTCGATCGCACCGGTGCGCGGCAGTGGCGAGCTCACCCGGTCGGACGCGGTTGCTGCGCTGCGCTGGCTCCCGGGGCTCGGCGTCGCGCTCGGCGCGGTGGCCGGTCTACCCGTCGCGGCGGTGCTCGAGTGGGCGCCGCACGGCGCGCTGCTCGGGGCCGTGTTCGCCGTCATCGCACTCGCGGCGCTCACTCGCGGCCTGCACCTGGACGGGCTGGCGGATACCGCCGACGGGCTCGGTTCGCGAGCGCCCGCCGACCGGGCGTTGCAGATCATGCGCCGTCCGGACATCGGTCCGTTCGGCGTCGTCGCCGTCGTGCTCGTGGTCTTCGTCGACGTCGCATCGGTCGTCGCACTGGATCGCACCGTATGGGAACCGCTCGCTGCGCTGTCGGTGGCTGCGGCGACCGGACGGGTGAGCGTGCTGCTCGCCGCGCACCAGCGCGTCCCGTCCGCGCGCGAAACCGGCTTCGGCGCGTACGTCGCCGCGTCGGTTCCGACGCCGCTGCTCGTCGCCGAGGTGGCCGCGGTGCTCGCCTGCGGGGCCGGGTTCGCCGCGACGGTGGACGCCGATCCGGTCAGCTGGCTCGTCGCGCAGGTTGCAGCGCTCGCGGTATGCGCGGGTGTGGTCCGGCACGTGGTGCGCCGGCTCGGCGGCGTCAGCGGCGACGTGTTCGGCGCGCTGGTCGAGATCGGCACGGCGCTGACCCTCGCCGGCCTCGCCCTCGGGTGATGGCGTCGGCTCAGCGGCCGAGGATCTGGTCGGTCATCGGATCCGCGCGGCCGGCGAAGTGCCGGTCCAGCACGTCCCGGAAGACCTGCTCGTCCGGCACTGCGCGCAGGAACAGCGTCATCGACGAGCGGAGTTTCATCGCGTCGACGCTGCCGAAGATCGCTTCCGCGCCGGGCGGCAGCTCGGCCACGACGGCTGCGCATTCCCGCAGCCGCGCACCGAGGACGGGATGTGCGAGATACGCACGTGCCTCGCTGAGCGACGCGATCGCGTAGTGCTGCGAAACCGGGCTGTGTCCCAGCCCGGCCACCTGCGGAAAGACGAACCACATCCAGTGCCCGGACTTGCGCCCGCCGCGCAGTTCGGCGAGCGCACGTTCATACGTGCCGCCGGCATCCTGGGCGTCGACGAAGCGACCGAGCTCGGAACTCAGTGCAGCCCGCACTCGACCTTGTTGGTGCCTGACCAGCGGCCGGCGCGCGCGTCCTCACCGGGCTTGAGGCGCCGGGTGCAGGGCCAGCAGCCGATCGAGCCGTATCCGTCGGAGAGCAGTGGATTGACCAGAATCCCGTTGTCGGCGATGTAGCGGTCGACATCGTCCTGCGTCCACGTCGCGATCGGGTTGAGCTTCACCATGGAGCGCTGCTCGTCCCACTCCACGACCCGGACGTCCTTGCGGCTCTCCGCCTCGTCGCGGCGTAGCCCGGACGCCCACGCCGTGTAGTCCTTCAGCGCCGCGCGGAGCGGCAACACCTTGCGCAGCGCGCAGCACTGGTCGGGATTGCGCTCGTACAGGCGCGCGCCGAACGACGCGTCCTGCTGCGCGACGGTCTGCCGAGCGGTCAGGGTTCGGACGTTCACCGGCAGCATCGCCGACACCGCATCGCGCATGCCGATCGTCTCGGCGAAGTGATAGCCGGTATCGAGGAACAGAATGTCGACGCCCGGGCGCACCTTCGCAGCCAGCGAGGGCACCACCGCGTCTGCCATCGACGACGCCACCGCCCAGGACGAGCCGAACTGCTCGTCGGCCCAGCCGAGGATGTCGAGCGCGGACGCGCCCTCGAGTTCGCGCCCCGCCTGCTCGGCGATCGCGCGCAATTCCTCTCGAGTACTCAGAGCAACCATGCTTCGTCGGCTCGCGACACGTAGGACGCGAACGATTCGCCTCCTTCACGGCGTTCCAGGTAACCGCGCAGCACCCGCTCGATGTAGTCGGGTGCCTCTTCCGCTGTCACCTTCAAACCTCGGAACTTGCGCCCGAATTCCGCCTCGGTGCCCATTTGGCCGCCCAGGTGCACCTGGAACGCGTCCTCGTCGCCCTCGGGCCCCTTTTGGACCACGCCCTTGAAGCCGATGTCTGCGACCTGGAATCGGCAGCACGAGTTCGGGCAGCCGTTGACGTTGATCGTGATCGGTGCATCGAAGTCGGGCAGCCGGCGCTCCATCTCCGCACGGATGCCCTCTGCGCGGCCCTTCGTCTCGACCAGCGCCAGCTTGCAGAACTCGATGCCGGTGCACGCGATCGTGCCGCGCCGAAATGCCGACGGCCGTACCGACAGCCCGAGCTGCTCCAACTCGTCGATGACGTTGACCTCGGCGGCCTGCGGCACGTCGACCACCACGATGCCCTGCTGCGCGGTCAGCCGCACCCGGCCCTTGGCGTGCCGGTCCGCGATCGCCGCCACCTCGCGCAGCGCCGTACCGGAAGTCCGCCCGGACTTCGTCGCAGCGCCGATCGCGAGCAGGCCGTCGAGTTGCTCCTCGACCCCGATGTGGTCGCGGTGGGCGGGCGAGGCAGGCGGCGCCGGACCGTCGGGCAGGCAGCGGCCCAGGTACTCGTCCTCGAGCACCTTGCGGAACTTCACCGCGCCCCAGTCGGCCATCAAGAACTTGAGCCGAGCGTGGTTGCGCTGCCGCCGGTAGCCGTAGTCGCGGAACACCGAGGTCACGGCTGCCCAGACTTCCGGGACTTCCTCCGGTGTGACGAATGCGCCGAGCCGTTCGGCGAACCGTGGGTTCGTCGAGAGTCCACCGCCGACCCACAGGTCGAAGCCCGGCGTGCCGTCCGGGCCGAGCACGCCGACGAAGGACACGTCGTTGATCTCGTGGTTCGTGCAGTGCCGCCCGCAGCCGGAGATCGAGGTCTTGTACTTGCGCGGCAGGTTGGAGAACTCCGGGTCGCCGAGGTACTTCTCGACCGTGGCCTGCAATGCCGCGCCGGCGTCGACGACCGAATCGGACGCGACGCCCTCCAGGGGGCAGCCGAGCATCACGCGCGGGCAGTCGCCACACGCCTCGGTGGTGGACAGCCCGACCGCTTCGAGCTTCGCCCAGATGGTCGGGACGTCCTCGATGCGGATCCAGTGCAGCTGCACGTTCTGCCGGTCGCTGATGTCGGCGAGGTCGCGGCCGTACGTCGTGGCGATGTCGGCGACGACGCGCAGTTGCTCGCTCGTCAGCGCCCCGCCGTCGATGCGGATGCGCATCATGAAGAACTCGTCCTCGAGCTCTTCCGGTTCGAGCGTGGCGGTCTGCCCGCCGGGGATGCCGGGCTTGCGCTGTGTGTAGAGACCGTGCCAACGGAACCGGCCGCGCAGATCAGCCGGGTCTATCCCGGCGAACCCGGTGTACTGGTAGCGCTCGACGATCCGCTGCCGGACGTTGAGCGGGTTGTCGTCCTTCTTGCTCCGCTCATTCGGGTTGAGCGGTTCTCGGTAGCCGAGGGCCCATTGGCCCTGACCCTTTTTTGAATGGCCCGTTTTCGCGGGAGACGTGTGCGCCGGCATGCGGCGTCCTTCCGATGAAGTGGCGGAGTGGGGCGGAACGCGATGGCATTGCCATCACGGCTCAACACGCCGCCGCGGCCACCCGGAGAAGGTCGATGTGACGGCGCGACGTCAGCAGGACTGCGTACGGCGCCATACACCGATGGTCGCATAGAGGGCAAGGGCAGGCTAACCCGGCAGACCGATGTCCATCTGCGCGGTGGCTCCGCCCGCCGGGCGACAATGGCCGGATGAGTGGCTTCCCCGTGCTGCTGGACCTTTCCGGCCGGCGCGCCCTGGTCGTGGGCGGCGGCGGCGTGGCCATGCGGCGCGCTCGCGCGCTGCGTGATGCGGGGGCGGACGTGCTCGTCGTGGCGCCGCGGATCGCGGACGAAATCCGCACGCTCGGCGTCGCCCTCGCCGAGCGCGTGTTCGAACCGGCCGACGTGGACGGCGCCTGGCTGGTCATGGCTTGCACCGACGACCCGGTCGTCAACGCCGCGGTCGGGGCTGCCGCGCACGACCGCCGGACCTTCTGCGTCCGCGCGGACGCCGCGGACGAGGGGAGCGCGCGGACCGCCGCGGTCACCCGGTTCGACGGCATCACGGTCGCGGTCAACGGCGGCGACGATCCCGGACGGGCAACGACGCTTCGGGACGCGATCGCCACCGAACTCGCGACCGGTGAGCTGCCGACCCGACGGGTGCGGCGGCCGGTCTCCGGCGGCGAGGTCGTGCTGGTTGGCGGCGGGCCCGGCGATCCGGAACTCATCACCGTGCGCGGCAGACGGCTCGTGGCGAACGCCGACGTCGTGGTCGTCGACCGGCTCGCGCCGCGAGACCTGCTGGACTCGCTGCCGGACGAGGTCGAGGTGATCGACTGCGGCAAGTCCGCGCACCGGCAGAACCTCACCCAGATCGAGATAAACGGCGTGCTCGTCGAGCGGGCGCGCGCCGGCAAGCGAGTGGTGCGGCTCAAGGGCGGCGATCCCTTCGTCTTCGGCCGGGGCGGCGAGGAGTGGCTGGCCTGCGTGCACGCAGGCGTGCCGGTGACGGTGGTCCCCGGGCTGAGCTCGGCGACCGCGGCGCCCGCGATCGCCGGAATCCCGCTCACCCACCGCGGGCTCGCGGCGGACTTCACCGTCGTGTCCGGCCACCTCGACCCGGGCCGTCCCGCCGACGAGGGCATCGACTGGCCGGGGCTGGCCACGCACGCCGGCACGCTCGTGCTGCTGATGGCGATGGAGCGGCTCGACCTCATCGCCAAAGCGCTCATCGAGCACGGCCGTGCACCGGACACACCCGCCGCGGTCGTGCACAACGCGAGCGTCCGGGGCCAGCGAGTGCTGCGGGCATCACTCGCGGAGATCGCCGCAACCGCCGAACGGGAAGGCGTCGGCGCGCCGGCCGTCGTCGTCGTGGGCGACGTCGTGGACGTGCTGAATACCGGCGACGTCGGCGTCGCGCACTAGGCTCGCGCACTGTGCGGGTGGAGACCGGACGAGCGGGGCGACACGGGCTGATCTCGCGGCTGCTCAGCGACGCGCTCGACGCCGTGACGACATCGGGCGAGACCCCGGCGCTGCTCGACTGCGGCGGCGGCAGCGGCACGTACTCGGTGCCACTCGCGGTCGCCGGCGCCGACGTCACTGTTGTCGACATCAGCGCCGACGCCCTCGCGACGCTCAGCCATCGCGCGGCCGACGCCGGCGTCGCCGCCCGCGTGCACCCGCTCCAGGGTGACGTCGAGACGCTGCGTGAGGTGATCGGGGAGCACAGCTACGACCTCGTCCTCGCGCACGGCATCCTCGAAGCCGTCGACGACGTCGCCGGCACGCTCGCCGGGATAGCGGCCGCTGTCCGGCCCGGCGGGTTGGTGAGCGTGCTCGTCGGCAATCCCGCCGCCGCGGTGCTCGCCCGGGCGCTGGCCGGCGAGCCGCACGCCGCGCTCGCCGAACTGCGCGAACTCGAGGCCCGCAGCCGCCCGGAGGACATCGAGCGGCTGTGCGCGGCGGCGGGCCTGGTCGTCGATGCCCGGCACGGCATCGGAACCTTCTCCGACCTCGTCCCAGGCGTCGCGCTCGACGCACCCGGGGCCCGCGACGCCGTGGACAGTCTGGACGCGGAGGCCGCCGACCGCGCTCCCTTCGTCGACATCGCGGCGCGCGTCCACCTCATCGTGCGCAAGCCGGCCTGATGGGTCGCAGCGCCGATCTGCCACGCACCGCCGGACTGTTCGACGGCGATGACACCGGCTGCTCGATGCTGCACGTGGACATGGACGCGTTCTTCGCGAGCGTCGAGATCAAGAAGCGACCCGAACTGCGCGGCCGGCCCGTCGTAGTCGGAGGCGGCCAGCGCGGCGTGGTCGCCGCCGCGTCCTACGAGGCGCGCCGCTATGGCGTGCGCAGCGCGATGTCGATGAGCCAGGCGCTGCGCCGCTGCCCCGACGCGGTCGTGCTGCCGCCCGACCGTGCCGCGTACGCCGCCGCCTCGCGCGAGGTGATGGCGATCCTGCGCGACACCACTCCGCTGGTCGAGCCGCTCTCGCTCGACGAAGCGTTCCTAGACGTGTCCGGCGCGACGCGCCTGCACGGCCGCCCCGGTGTGATCGCGGCCGGCATCCGCGGCACCGTGGCCGACCGGCTCGGCCTGACCTGCTCGGTCGGCGTCGCGCCTACGAAGTTCGTCGCCAAGCTCGCCTCGGCGCGCTGCAAGCCGGACGGACTGCTCGTCGTCCCCGCGGCCCGCGTGCTCGACTTTCTGCACCCACTGCCCGTCTCTGCGCTCTGGGGAGTGGGGGAGCGCACCGCGGAAGCGCTGCACCGGCTCGGCATCCGCACGATCGGCGAGCTTGCCGCGACGCCGCTGGATGCACTGCGCCGGTCCGTCGGTGGCGCGGGGGCCGAGCACCTGTCCGCCCTTGCGCAGGGCATCGATCCGCGCCCGGTCGAGCCCCACGAGGTCGAGAAGTCGATCAGCGCCGACCGCACTCTCGACGAAGACCTGACCGCCGAGACGGAGGTCCGCCACGAACTGCTGCGGCTCGCCGAGGAGGTCGGCAGCCGAGTCCGGGCCCGCGGGTTCGCGGCGCGAACGGTCGGCATAAAGATCCGCTTCGCCGATTTTCGCACCGTGACCCGGGTCCGCACGCTACCCACGTGGACTGCCGCAACGGGCGAGATCTACGAGACCGCCGTGGACCTCTACCGAGCGCTGCAACTCGACCAGCCGCGGATCCGGCTCGTCGGCGTCAAGTGTGAGGGGCTGCGCGCGGCGGACTCGATTTCCGAGCAACTGACGCTCGACCTGGCCGCCGATACGCAGGACGCACCATCCCGAAGCGGGGCAGATCGGGTCGCCGACGCGGCCCGCGCGCGCTTCGGCAGCGCGGCCCTGCAAGCCGGCACCCTGGTCGCCCCGCGCAAGCCACGCCCGGCCGGCGGCGCCGATTCGGATTCGTGAGCCGCGAATTCGATCAATGTGCCCCGGAATCGCTGGGATACGTAACTTTCGATCCGGCCGATTGGCTCGTATGCTCGAAGCTGTAACCGCCGTCCTCGGCGGGTACAGTCTGTAGCGACCGGAACGAGTACGCCGTCGACCGACTGGTCCCGGCGACGAAGGAGGGCACGGTGCCGCTCTCCGATCACGAGCAGAGGCTGCTCGACGAGATCGAGCAAGCTCTGTACGCGGAAGATCCCAAGTTCGCCGCATCGGTGCGCTTGGCGCGGACCCGCGCCCGAACTCGACGCTCGGCCGTGCTCTGCGGCTTCGGCGTCGTCGGTGGCCTCGCGCTTGTTCTGGTCGGGCTCATCACCAGCCTGATCGTGCTCAGCGTGATTGGGTTTGTGTTCGTCGTCGGCGCCTGCGGTTACGCCGTGCAACTGGTGCGTGGTCGTGGACGCGGCACGACAGCGTCGTCACCCGCCGGCAGCGCGAGTCGCGCGCCGCGTCAGGCGGGCGGGCTCAAGGGCCGGATGGAAGAGCGCCTGCGCCGCCGCTTCGACGACCCGGAAGCCTGAATCTCGCGCCTGGCGCGCGCTAATGCCGGCGGAACGCGCCGGGCAGCCACATACGCTTTGCCCAACCCAGCGACGCGGGCCACAGGCGCGCCTGCAACCGCACCTTGCCGCTGCGCCGCGAACGCAACTGGTCGGTCACACGCAGTAGGCCGGACGTGAGCTCGTCCGTGTCGTACGGATGCGGGGCTGGTGCGTAGCGACGCTCCTCGACCGCCGCCGCCAACACGGTGAGCGCCGGCGCGGCGTCCGCGGCGTCGCGGGCCAGCCACGTCGAGACCTGACGCGGCGAGCGCGCCGGCGACCAGACGTAGCCGAGGTCGATCGCGGTATCGGACAGCTCCGCCCACAGCGCGTCGGCATTGCCGCGCCGGGCTGCAGCAAGCCGGGTTCGTCGGCGCGTCGCCCGGGTCGCGGCCGGCAGCAGTCCGATTGCGATCAGCCCCAGCACGACGAGCAGGCTCCAGAGCGGTGCCAGGTTCGTCGGCGTCGACGATCCGACACCCGCGAACGGGGACTCCGATGCGTTGGACGAGCTCGTGTTGGTCGTCGAGGGCGCCGAGCCGCTGATCGTCGGCACACCGGGATCGCCGCCGCCTGTGTAGACGTGCTTCGCCCACGCGAGGTCGGTCTGCTTGCCGCCGACCAGCCCGGCGGCGGGCGTCGGGTCGAACGGGATCCAGCCCGCGCCGGGGAAGTACGCCTCGACCCAGGCGTGGGCGTCGAACGTCGTGATCTCGAAGTTGCCGTTCGAGTCGGGCGCGGGGTGCATGTAGCCGAGCACGATGCGCGCGGGCACATTGGCGAGACGCAGCATGACGCCCATCGCGGCCGCGTACTGCTGGCAGAACCCGGAGCGGTTGTGGAGGAAGTCGACGAGATCGTTACCTGAGTCGCCGGCCGTGGTCTTCAGGCTGTAGACGAAGCCGTTGGCCGGGTCGGCGAACCAGCTGAAGATCGCCCTGGCCTTGCGGTAGGCCGTTGCCTTGTCGGCGGTCAGCCTGTCGACGAGGTTCTTGACGGAGTTCGGGAGTGGGGGCAGCAGCAGCCAGCGCGACATGTCAGGGCCGGTGATCGTCGCCGCGGCGTCCAGGTCGGCGATGGTCGGCTGCGGCTGGGCCACCTGTTCGATGAACTCGTCGCCCGCCTGCACGTTCGTGCCGAGCAGCACTTGGTCCTGCGGGCTCCAAGTCGCACCGGAATCGAGCCCGCTGATGCGCCGCGGCTTGCTGAACACCGGCGCGTTGCCGCCCAGCCCGGTGATCCTGACGACCGCCTGGTAGTTCGCCGTCGCCGGCATCGCGGTCGCCGGGAAGGTGGGGAAACCGGTGACGTTGACCGGCTCGGTGTCGCCGTGTTCGCTTGCGACCCAGCCGTCGCCGGTGAACTTGTCCAGGATGTTCGTGCGCGCATAGAACGGTTGCACGCTACCGGGGTCGACGTGCACGTTCATGAGTGGCACCGGCTTGTCGCGATCCAACTGACCCTTCAGCGCGGCGAACGGGCTGATCGATCCGCCACCGCCGCTCGCCCCGAAGTTGCCGACGCCGTTGCCGTTGCTGTCGTGGAACAGATCCGCGACGAGGTTCTTCGGGTGCGCCGGCACCAGGATCGGCAGGATGACCGCGACTACGATCGCCACGATGCCGATGCGCTGCCCGGAGAATGCCAGCCCCTGCCGGCTCCACGCGGCGCCCGGCCGGGACACGCGACGGCCCCAGTTGCGCAGCTCGTCGGCGGCATCCAACGCAAGCAGGATCAGGTATCCGGCTGCAGCGATGCAGAACCAGAACCACGCCACCGGGCTGCGCGGCACCGCCCCGGAGACGGTGTAGACGACGAGCAGCGGCATCCCGGCGAGCGCACCGCGCCGCCCCACGACCGCGATGAGATCGATCAGTGCCGCGAGCAGGCCGAGCAGCGCGCTGATGACCAGCCGCACCGCCACCGTGCTGTGGATCGGCGCGACCTCGTCCGTCGTGGTGCGATGCAGGCTGTTCATCAGGTCGCCGACGTCGCGGAACGTGTGCGCGGTCGGGATGAAGCCGCCCCACGCGTGAGCCCGGACGTAGACGAGAGTCAGCCACGGGATGAGCAGCACGACGCCCGGCCAGATGTCGAGCGCGCTCGGTGGGCGGCGCCGCCGCAGCAGCGCGGCCGGCACGATGACGATCGCCATCGCCAGCCACGCCTGGAACAGCCACACGTTGTCCGACAACAGCGCCTTCAGCGGCACCGCGCCGAGCATGCCGGCGAGCATGGCGAGCAGGGTGCGCCGGGTGGCCGAATCGGGCTCGATGTGCTCAGTCGCGCGCGGCGCCGTCGTAGTGTGCGTCATCGCAGTGCCGCCTGTGTTCGGGCCGAGCCGGCGAAGCCCGCCATCAACACCTCCCAGGCCAGCGCTGTCGGCTCACCGCAGCGGACCTTCGTGACCCGCCATCCGGCGCTGCGCAGCACCTCGGCCGCGGCGTCGAGTTCCGGGCTGCCGCCTGCGTCCGGCTTTCGCCACGTGGCCACGTCGAGCAGGATCGCGAACGCCGGCGACGACCGGCCGCGTGGGTGGGCGTCGGCAAGCACACGCAGCGAAGCGGCGTCGAGCCGGCCGAGCACGGCGATGAGCGCGGATTCGCGAACGGTGGTCCTGATCGGTCCGGCCAGCCCGGACAGATCGACCATGCTCACCTCACGCACGCCGGCCAGGTGCGCCGCGAGTGACGTGGTGTCCGGCATCCGCAACCGGTCGTGCATCGGGTCGCCGAGCAGCGTGAGCTCACGCCCGCGTACGAGCAGATGGCTGCCGATGCTCGCGGCGGCGCTGACTGCCCACTCGAAGCTGCTCGTCAGGCGCGAGTCGTGCTCGGCCGGATCGCCGCCGTGCGACGCGCTCTCATGTGCCCCCGACCGCATGTCGAGCAGCACCGTGCTCTGCCCGCGCCACGGCCGCTCCTCCTGACGAACCATCAGCGCACCGGTCCGCGCCGACGAGCGCCAGTGGATCTTGCGCAGGTCGTCGCCGATGCGGTACTCGCGCGTCGACTGGTCGTCGGCGCCGTGCGTGCCGATCGAGTGGCTGCCCGCGCTGTCGCCGAGTTCGTCGGAGCGGGGCGGTTCGGTCGCCGGCAGCTGGTCGACCACCGGGGCGACGATGAACTCGCTCGTCGCGGTGAACGATCGGGTTATGTCGATGAGCCGGAACGGGTCACTGAGCCGGATCCGCAGCGGTCCGACGCGGTAGCGGCCGCGGCCCAGGCCGGGCAGCCGGTAGGACACGGTGCGCGACTCGTGACTGCCGAGTGGGTCGAGGACGAACCGGGCGCGGCCGACGAGCCGCTCGGGCAGCTGGTCTTCGAGCATCAGCGTGCCGGTGCGCAGCACCGAACGGTTGGTGATCACCAGATGGACCGTGATCGCCTCGCCCGCGGCCGCCCGGTTCGGCTCGACGCTGCGCCGATTGGCGACCTGGACGCGCGCGCGGAGCACGACGAGGGCCGCGATGCACGGAATCGCCGCGGCCAGCACGCCGGCGCGCACCAGGTCGACCTCGCCGAGCAGCAGACCGCAGAGCACCGCGGTGAGCCCGGCCGCGAGCAGGCAGCTGGCGCGCGTCGTGAATCCGGTTCGCCGGGCAGCCATGACGGCGGCTCAGCGGGTTGCCTGGCCGGCCGCGGACGCCGGGATGGCCGTGCCGCGCACGATCCGGGCCAGCACGTCCGTCACAGTCCGCCCGCCGACATGTGCCTCGGCGGTGAGCAGCAACCGGTGCCCGAACACCTGGGTGAGCAGGTACTGCAGGTCGTCGGGGATCACGTAGTCGCGCCCGCCGAGCGCCGCCCACGCCTTCGATGCGCGCACCAGCTGCAGCGCGGCCCGCGGCGAGGCGCCCAGCCGGACGTCGCTCGCCCGGCGGGTGGCGTCGGCGAGATCGACGGCGTAGGCCTTGATCGCGTCGGAGACGTAGACGGACCGCACCGCGCCGATCAGCGTTCGGACCTCGGTGGCGTCCGAGACCGGTACGAGCGTGTCGAGCGGATCGACCGCCGCGTGCTCGCCGAGCATAAGGATCTCCGCGGCGCGGTCGGGATAGCCCATCGAGATGCGTGCCATGAAGCGGTCGCGCTGCGCCTCGGGCAGCGGGTACGTGCCCTCCATGTCGATCGGGTTCTGCGTGGCGAGGACCAGGAACGGTGCCTCGAGCCCGTACGTCACGCCGTCGACGGTGACCTGGCGCTCCTCCATGCATTCGAGCAGCGCGGCCTGGGTCTTGGGGGAGGCGCGGTTGATCTCGTCGCCGACCACGATGTTGGCGAAGACCGGGCCGGGCTTGAACTCGAAGTCGCGCTCGTCGGCGTTGTAGACGCTGACGCCGGTGATGTCGCTGGGCAACAGGTCCGGAGTGAACTGGATGCGGCGCACCGAGCAGTCGATCGAGCGGGCCAGCGCCTTGGCGAACTTCGTCTTGCCGACACCGGGAACGTCCTCGATGAGCAGGTGGCCCTCGGCAAGCAACACCGCCAGTCCGAGCGTGACGGCCTCGTGCTTGCCCTCGATCACCCGCTCGATGTTGCTGGAGATGCGGGCGCCGATGTCGCGCACGAGTGAGACCGACGGGGATTGCGTCCCCGACGCCGGGCTGGAGCCGGCGTCACGGGCCACGGAATGGAGATCGTCCACGGATCGCGTCCTTGTAGTTGTTCGCGGGAGGTGTCCGCGCATGTTCAGCCGCGGGTTGTCCGCGTATTTCAGAGGTCGAGTATGCCTTGTCACATTCCGCCGAGTCTCGATCTCATCCGTTTCGTGATCTCGATCTTGAAGCCGGCGGATCGGGACGATTCGGACTCTCTCGCCCCTACTACGTGCGCGACACGGCTCGAGACTCATTGACGGTGGCGGGATGTGGGTTACAGTGGGGCCCAGTGGGGAGAACTGGTGTCGGCCGGGGCGGCCGGCCGAAGGATCGAGGTGAGGGCCGGTGTTCCTCGGCACTCACACACCTCGGCTGGACGACAAGGGCCGACTCGCTCTCCCGGCGCGATTTCGACCGGAGCTGGAAGGGGGACTGGTGATCTGCAAAGGCCAGGACCGCTGTCTCTACGTCTACCCGGTCACCGAGTTCAGCCGCTTCACCGACGCGCTGCGCACCGCACCGGTCACTGACCGGCGGGTCCGCGATTACAGCCGGGTGCTGTTCGCCAGCGCGTCCAATGAGAAGCCCGACGGCCAGGGCCGCATCACCGTCCCGCCGACCCTGCGCCAGTACGCGGGGCTGACGAAGGATTGCGCCGTGATCGGCGCGAACACCCGCATCGAGGTGTGGGACGCCGCCGCCTGGCAGGAGTACCTCGACAACGCCGAGCCCGCCTTCTCCGACATCGCCGAGGAGGTGCTGCCCGGAGTTCTCTGACCGGTACGGACCTCGACTGCGTTGGGTCCGGCCTCCTCCCGTCACTCTCCTGACGCACCTTCCCCGGCGTCAGGCGGACGCACCAAGACGGGCGGGGACCAGATCCAACGCCTCATCCCCACTCCTCCCCACCGACGCCGAATCCGGCCTTCACCCAACCGACTCCGCGAGAGAGCAGCGCAGATGGACGACTGGAACGGCACCGGCGGCGGGCCGGACGCTGCCCACGTCCCGGTCCTGCTCGAGCGGGTGCTGGCGCTGCTGTCTCCCGCGCTCGCCGACCGGTCGGCCGTCGTCGTCGACGCCACGCTCGGGCTCGGCGGGCACGCCGAGGCGCTGCTGCGCGCACACCCGCAACTCACCCTCGTCGGGCTGGACCGGGACCCGGTGGCACTGGCCCGCAGCAGCGAGCGGCTCACCCCGTTCGCCGCGCGGATCCGGCTCGTGCACGCGGTCTACGACCGGATGCCCGACGTCCTCGACGAACTCGGCTTCGCCGGGGTGGACGGGGTGCTCTTCGACCTCGGGGTGTCGTCCATGCAGCTCGACCTCAGCGAGCGCGGGTTCGCCTACGCGCACGATGCGCCGCTCGACATGCGGATGGACCAGAGCGGCGGCCGGAGCGCCGCCGAGGTCGTCAACACCTATCCGGTCGCCGAGCTCGCGCGCATCCTGCGCGAGTACGGCGAGGAGCGCTTCGCGCTGCGGATAGCACAAGCCATCGACCGCGAGCGCCGGGTGGCCCCGCTTCGGTCGACCACCCAGCTGGCCGAACTGGTGCGTCACGCCATCCCCGCGGCGACGCGCCGGCACGGGGGCCACCCAGCCAAACGTACGTTCCAGGCACTGCGCATCGAGGTGAACGGTGAGCTGTCGGCGCTGCGCGCCGCTGTGCCCGCCGCGCTGGCGGCGCTCACCGTCGGCGGTCGCATCGTCGTCCTCTCGTACCACTCGCTGGAGGACCGGATCGTGAAGCAGGCCCTCGCCGCGCTCGCGACCGACACGACGCCGCCGGAACTGCCGATGCCACTGCCGGAGCGCGGCCCGCAGCTGCGCCTGCTCACGCGCGGCGCCGAGCAAGCCGACGACGCCGAGATCGCCGCCAACCCGCGGGCTGCATCGGTCCGCCTGCGCGCCGCCGAGCGGATCAGGGCATCGGCATGACCGCGCGCACCTGGGGGCCCACCCGGCTCGTGCGTGCGGCGTCGGCCGTGCGACCTACCAACCGAAAACCGGGCAAGCACGCACCGGGGGCGCCGCGGCTGCCGTTCGCGGTGCTCGTCACCGGCCTGATCGTCGGCGGGCTCGGGCTGCTGTTGCTGTTGAACACTGCGTCGGCCGCGAACGAGGTGCACCGCCACGACCTCGCCGTACGGGACGCCGCTGTCGCGGCCCAGCTACAGCAGCTGCGCAACGACGTCGCGGCGAGCGCGGCGCCGCAGAATCTCGCCGCGGCCGCCGCGGCCCTCGGCATGGTGCCTGCCCAGAACCCGGCCTTCCTGGTCGTCTCGCGCGACGGCAGCGTGCGGGTGCTCGGCCACCCGGCGCCTGCCGCACGGTTCGGTGGTGCGGCGCAGACGCCGACCACCACGCCGCCGGACACCGCAACGCCAACCACGAAACCGAACAGCAGCACGGACGGGCCCGGCTCGACGGCTACGCCCACGCCCACGCCGACGCTGACCCTGCCCGGGGGAGACCGATGAGCGGCCGTCGTGTCCCGCCGCCACCACCTCGCCGTCAGACGCCGCCACCACCTCGACGTCAGGCACCGCCACCACCGCGGCGGCACGCGCCGCCGCCCCCGTCCCGGTACCACCGTCCGCCGCCTCCGGTGCGGCGCCAGCCGCCACCGTCGCAGGCAACCCGGCATCGTCCGCCGCCCCCGCCCCCGCCGCCGCGTCGCCCGGCCCGGCCACCGCAGCGCCGTCCGGTGCGCCGGCGTCGCCATCTGCGCCTCGGCAAGCTCGACGGTCGGTTGCGGTACGGCTTCGCCGCCGTCTGCGTGCTGCTGCTGGTCATCAGCGGACGGCTCGTCCAGCTCCAGGGCGTGGATCACCGCAACCTCAGCGACCAGGCCGCGGCGCAGCGCATCGACACGATCACGCTGCACGCGCTGCGCGGCTCGATCGTCGACCGCAACGGCGTCCCGCTGGCGTACACGTCCGACGCCCAGGACATCACGGCCGATCCGAAGCAGGTTCCTGCTGCCGAGCGTGCCCACTACGCGCAAGTGCTCGCGCCGCTGCTGCACGTCTCGCAGGCGTCGATCCTCGCCGGACTCGGCAAGCCGGGCCAGTACGCGCTGCTGGCGACCGCCTTGCCACCCACGTTGGCGCAGCAGGTCACCAACCTCGGGCTGGTCGGCATCTACACGCAGGCGACGACGCTGCGGCAATACCCCGGCCACACCACGGCCGCGAACGTCATCGGCACCGTGCACTCGAACGGCACCGGTGCGGCCGGCATCGAGGCGCAGTTCAACGACGTGCTCGCCGGGCACGACGGCACCGAGACCTACTCCGTCGACAACGTCGGCGACGTCAACCCGGCCAGCGCGACGACGACCGATCCGGCCCGCAACGGCGCGACCGTCCGGCTGACGATCGACCAGAGCCTTCAGTACACCGCACAACACGCCCTCGACACCGCCGTGGCCCAGTCGGGTGCGCGCGGCGCGCAACTCGCCGCGATCGACGTGCACACCGGTCAGGTGCTGGCGCTCGCGTCGTCGGGCACCTTCGACGCGGCCGATCCGAACACCATCGACCCGAACACGCCCATCGACCCACCGGTCATGACCGCCTTCGAACCCGGGTCGGTGCAGAAGGCGATCACCTTCGCGGCCGCGCTGCAGGAGAAGACGATCACGCCGCAGACGGTGATCACGGTTCCCGACTCGATCCAGATGGGCGGGGTGACGGTTCGAGACGCCTGGTATCACGCGACTGCGCCGTTCACCGCGACCGGCATCCTCGCCGAGTCGTCCAACGTCGGAACGCTGAAGATTGCCCAGCGGCTCGGCCGGCGCGACTGGTACCACTACGAGAAGGCCTTCGGGGTCGGGACGAAGACGGGCATCGAACTGCCCGGCGAGAGCAGCGGCTACGTACCGCCGCTGCGCGACTGGTCGGCGTCGACCTTCGCGAACCTGCCCTTCGGGCAGGGCGAGAGCATGACGATCCTCCAGCTCGCCTCGATCTACCAGACGATCGCCAACAACGGGGTGCGCATCCCGCCGCGCATCGTCGCGTCCATCACGCACGCCGACGGCTCGGTGAGCGCGACGCACCAGCCGTCCGGGATCAAGGCGATCGAGCCGTCGACCGCGCAGACGCTGCGCACCATGCTCGAGTCGGTGACACTGCCCGGCGGGACCGGCGTGAAAGCGGCGATCCCCGGCTATCGCATCGCCGGCAAGACCGGTACGGCGCAGCAGCCCGACCCGAACCACGGCGGTGCCTATTCCAGCTGGATGTTCTGGGACACCTTCGCAGGCATGGTGCCCGCCGACGATCCGCAGTTCGTCGTGGCGATCATGGTCGACAACCCTGCGCGCGGGCTCGAAGGCGGCGACGTCGCAGCGCCGGTGTTCCACGAGATCGCGACCTACGAGGTGCAGCACGCGCACATTCCGCCGACCGGCTCGCGCTCCAAGCACGTGCCGCTGCAGGACTGCGCCGGCGCCGACCCCAGGTACCTGCCCGCTAACGTCTGCTGACGTGGTTGCTAGGAGCTCGGTCGGCGGGATGCCCCGTCCGGCGCGGGTGGCGCCGGTCCGGCTCAGCACGCTTGCGGGCGGCACCCTGCGCGGCGCCGATGTGCTCGTCACCGGAGTGACGGCAGGGACGGCGTTCGTGCACGCCGGTGACCTGTTCGCCGGTGTGCCGGGCGCGAAAGCACACGGCGCCTCGTACGCGGCGCAAGCGGCGAATGCGGGCGCGGTGGCGATCCTCACCGACCATGCGGGTGCGGCGCTGGTGCCCGCGGGCCTGCCGGTGCTCGTCGTGCCCGACGTGCGGGCGGTGCTCGGCCCGGCGAGCGCGCGCGTCTACGGTGACCCGAGCGCCGCGTTGTCGATGTTCGGGGTGACCGGCACGAGCGGGAAGACGACGACCACGTTCCTGATCCGGGCCGGGCTTGCGGCAACCGCGCGGGTGCCCGGTCTGATCGGCACGGTCGCCACGATGATCGGCGGCGACGAGATCAAGACCGGCTTCACGACACCGGAGGCACCGGAGGTGCAGGCGCTGCTTGCCGTGATGCGCGAGCGGGGCGCCACCGACGTGGCGATGGAGGTTTCGAGTCACGCCCTGACCTACGGTCGGGTGGACGGCATCCGGTTCGACGTCGCCGCGTTCACCAACCTCTCCGAGGACCATCTCGACCTGCACACCGACATGGAGGACTACTTCTCGGCGAAGGCGATGCTCTTCGACCGGACCGAGCGGGCGGTGATCGTCGAGGACGACGCGTGGGGGCGGCGTCTTGCGGAGAAACTCGGCCGGCCGGTGACGGTCACGTCGATGGGAACTGCAGGGACGTGGCACGCGGCCGACGTGGCCGAGAATCCGGACGGCAGCACCTCGTTTCGCGCGATCGGGCCGCAGGTCGACATCGCGGCGGGCTGTGCGATCCCGGGTCGCTTCAATGTCGCGAACGCACTGCTCGCGTTGGCCATGCTGCACGCGGCCGGCGTCGATCCGGCGGTCGCGGCGCCGGCGATCGCGACCGCGTCGGTGCCCGGGCGGATGGAGCGCATCGACGCGGGGCAGCCGTTCCTCGCCGTCGTCGACTACTGCCACAAGCCGGCCGCGGTCGACGGCGCGCTGCGCGCACTCCGGTCGCTGACCCGCGGCAAGTTGATCATCGTGCTCGGCTGCGGCGGCGACCGCGATCGCGGCAAGCGGCCGCACATGGGTGAGATCGCGGCGCGGGGTGCGGACCTGCTCGTCGTCACCGACGACAACCCGCGCTCGGAGGATCCGGGCGCCATCCGGCGCGGGATGCTCGACGGTGCCCTCGGGGTACCGCCGGGTGAGCGCGGCGAGGTCCTCGAGATCGGCGCCCGGGCCGAGGCGATCGCGACCGCGGTCGCTGCCGCCGGCGACGGGGACACCGTGCTCGTCGCGGGCAAGGGCCACGAGAGCGGCCAGGAGATCGCCGGCGTCGTGCACCCGTTCGACGACCGCATCGTCCTGCGCGAGGCGATCGAGGCTGGTCGATCCACCCCACGAAATCGCTCCGCAAAGAACGCTCCACGATTTCCCGGGGACCCCGGATGATCGAACTGACACTCGGCGAGATCGCCGACATCGTCGGCGGCCGCCTGCACAGCGCGGACCCGGAAGTCGTGGTGACGGGCAGCGTCGAGTTCGACTCGCGCAATGTCGGCGTCGGCGGCCTGTTCGTCGCGATTCCCGGCGAGCACGTCGACGGGCACGACTTCGTCGCGGACGCGGGCGAGCTCGGCGCTGTTGCGAGCATCGTCTCCGCCGAGGTCGCGGCGCCGTCGATCGTCGTGGCGGACAGTGTGACCGCGCTCGCGGCACTCGCGGCCGCTGTCGTCAGGCGACTCCCGCACACGACCGTCATCGGGATCACCGGCTCGTCCGGCAAGACTTCCACCAAGGATCTGCTCGCGCAGTTGCTCGCGCGCCATGGGCCGACCGTCGCGCCGCCGGGCTCGTTCAACAACGAACTGGGCCATCCGTACACGGTGCTGCGCGCGACGAAGGAAACGCGATACCTCGTCCTCGAGACCAGCGCCCGCGGCGTGGGGCACATCCGCTATCTGACCGAGATCGCGCCGCCGCACATCGGCGTCGTCCTCAACGTCGGCACTGCCCATCTCGGCGAGTTCGGCACGCGCGAGATCATCGCCCGCTCCAAGGGCGAGCTGGTCGAGGCCCTGCCGCGGGACGGCGTGGCGATCCTCAACGCCGACGATGCGCTCGTCTCCGCCATGGCCACCCTGACCGTGGCGCAGGTCGTCACGTTCGGCGAGACGGATGCGGCCGATGTCCGGGGTGTCGACGTCGAGCTCGACGACCTCGGCTGCGCGTCCTTCGACCTCGTGACCGACGCCGGCCGCGCTCAGGTCGCGCTTCGCCTCGTCGGGCGGCATCACGTCGGCAACGCGCTGGCCGCGGCGGCCGTCGCCGTGCAGTGCGGCATGCCGCTCGCCGAGGTCGCGGAGGCGCTGAACGCGGCGCGGCCGGCCAGCCGCTGGCGCATGGAGGTCACGGAGCGTCCCGACGGAGTCCTCGTCATCAACGACGCCTACAACGCCAACCCGGAATCGATGCGCGCCGCGTTGGACGCGCTCGCGGTCGTGGCGCGGAACAGACAGGCAGCGGGTGCCCGCTCGTACGCCGTGCTGGGCGAGATGGCCGAGCTCGGCCCGGACGCGCCCGCCGAGCATGAGGCGCTGGGCCGGTTCGCCGCGGGACTGGGGATCTCGGCGGTGGTCGCGGTCGGCGAAGCGGCCCGGTTGATTCAGCGTGGCGCGACTCTGGAAGGCTCGTGGGGCGGCGAGTCGCGCTGGGTGCCGGACAGCGATGCGGCCAGCGCGCTGCTGCGCCGCGAGCTGCGCCCTGGCGATGTCGTGTTGGTGAAGGCATCGCGCGCGGCGAGCCTGGAGCGCGTCGCGATCGCGATCGCGGAACAAGCCGGCGATGAGGACGGGAAGGAAGGCGGCGAGAGGTGAAGACGATCCTCATCTCCGCCGTCTTCGCGCTGATGACCTCGATCCTCTGCACACCGCTTGTCGTCGTGTACTTCCGGCGGCGCGGGTTCGGGCAGGAGATCCGTATCGACGGGCCGCAGACCCATCTCGTCAAGCGCGGCACGCCGACGATGGGCGGCGTCGCGATCATCGGCTCGACGGTCGTGGGCTACGCGTTCGCGCACGTGATCATCGCGATCCGGGGCGGCGGTGGCCCGGACGCGTCGGGCCTGCTCGCGCTGTTCCTAATGGTCGGGCTGGGTGGCGTCGGCTTCCTGGACGACTTCATCAAGATCCGCCGGCAGCGCAACCTCGGCCTGCGGGCGCGCACCAAGTTCCTCGGCCAGCTGTTCGTGAGCGTCGCGTTCGCGATGATGGCGCTGCAGTTTCCGAACAAGTTCGGCCTCACACCCGCGTCGAAGAATCTGTCCTACGTACGGGACATCGGGGCGATCGGGCTCGGCGCGGTGGGTTTCGTGATCCTCGCGTATCTGATCGTCGCCGCGACGTCGAACGCGGTGAACCTCACCGACGGTTTGGACGGGCTCGCCGCGGGCGCGGCAGCGATGGTCTTCGGCGCGTTCACACTCATCGCGTTCCTGCAGTTCCGGAACCCGTGCCAACCGACGTTCCACCAAGGCTGCTATCAGGTGCGCGACTCGCTCGATCTTGCCCTGGTCGCCGCGTCGGCGATGAGCGCATGCTTCGGCTTCCTGTGGTGGAACGCGCCGCCGGCCCGGATCTTCATGGGCGACACCGGCTCGCTCGCGCTGGGCGGGCTGATGGCCGGCCTGGCGATCCTCACCCGCACCGAGCTGCTGCTGGTCGCGCTCGGCGGGCTGTTCGCCGCGATCACGGTTTCGTCGATCTTGCAGACGGGCTGGTTCAAGTTCACGCGCATCCGGACCGGGACCGGCCGGCGGATCTTCCGGATGGCGCCGCTGCATCACCACTTCGAGCTCGCCGGCTGGGAGCAGGTCACGATCATCGTCCGGTTCTGGATCATGTCCGGAATGGCTGTCGCGTTCGGGATGGGGCTGTTCTACGCGGACTTCATCGCGAATGGCTGATTTGCTCGACGACCTGCGTGGCAGCACGGTGCTCGTATGCGGTGCACGGTTCGCCGGGCAGGCGGCGACGCGTGCGCTGCTCGGCCACGCCGCCCGGGTCGTGCTGACCGATCGGGTCCGGCCGCCGGGCGTGGACGCGCTGCTCGGCGCCGGCGCTGAGTTCGCCGGCGAGCTAGAGCAGCTGCCCGGCGACGTCACGTTGGTGGTCACCTCACCGGGTTGGCCGCCGTCCCATCCGCTGTTCGCCGAGGCCGCCGCGCGCGGTGTCGAAGTGATCGGCGAGTTGGAGTTCGCCTGGCGGCTGCGCGGACCTGCTGCTGCGGACTGGCTGGTCGTCACCGGGACGAACGGCAAGACGACGACCGTGCGGATGCTGGAGTCGATGCTGCGCGCCGCCGGGCGGCGGGCGCTCGCCGTCGGCAACGTCGGCGTCTCGATCATCGACGCGGTGATCGACCCGGAGCCGTACGAGGTTCTCTCGGTCGAGGCGTCGAGCTTCCAGTTGCACTGGTCCTCGACGATCCGGCCGCGAGCTGGCGTGCTGCTCAACCTCGCGCCCGACCACCTCGATTGGCACGGTTCGCTGGCGGCCTACGAGCGCGCCAAGACCGCGGTGTGGGCCGGTGCGGCCGCGATCGGCAACCTCGACGACCCGCGGGTCGTGGCGCTGCTGCCCGCCGGCGCGGTGGAGTTCACGCTGTCGCCGCCGACGGCCGGCCAGCTCGGCGTCGTCAACGGGCGACTCGTCTCGCTGGCCTTCGGCGACGACGGGCTCGAGCTGTGCGACGCGGCCGACGTCCGCCCGGCCGGCGCGCACAACGTGGCTAACGCGCTGGCCGCCGCGGCGCTGGCCCGCGCCGCGGGTGCCGACGCCGACGCGATCGCCGACGGATTGCGGGCATTCGTCCCCGACCCGCACCGCAACCAGCCGGTGCTCACCCGCGAGGGCGTGACGTGGGTCGACGACAGCAAGGCGACGAACCCACACGCCGCCCGCGCGTCGCTGACCGCCTACCCGCACATCGTGTGGATCGCCGGCGGCCAACTCAAGGGCGTCGACGTGTCCGACCTGGTCGCGGAGGTCGCGCAACGGTTACGCGCCGCGGTGTTGCTGGGCGAGGATCGCGCTGCCGTGGCGGCGGCTCTTGCGCGACACGCCCCCGAGGTCCCGGTGATCGTGGTCGACAGCACGGACGATGGTGCGATGACCGAGGTGGTAAGCGCCGCGGCCGGATTTGCGCGCCCGGGGGACACCGTGCTGCTCGCACCCGCCGCGGCGTCCTACGACATGTTCACCGGGTATGCCGCGCGCGGCGACGCCTTCGCCGCTGCCGCCCGGGGGTTGGCGTGACGGCCCCGGTCCGGTCGCGGCCGATCGCCCCGCCACCGCGTCGATCAAGTTTTCCCGTGTTGCGCACGCTGAGCGGCGTGCGCACCGATCCCGACGCGGGAAGAGGTGATCGTTTCGCCGACAAGCCGTATGCGTCGGTGCAGTTGCTGCTGCTCGCCGTCGCCGGGTTGCTCGGCTTCGGCGTGCTCATGTCGGTGTCGACCACCATCGCGGCCAGCCATGGTGTCGACGGCGCCGGATCGGTGTGGGGGCAGTCGATCAAGGAAGCGGAGTTCATCGCCATCGGGCTGCTGCTGTTCTGGTTCGCGGTGCGGATGCCGCCGCGCGCGTTCCGGCTCCTTGCCTACCCGATCCTCGGCATCGCGATCATGGCGCTCGTCGCCGTGCTCGTCCCGGGCATCGGCGTCGGGGTCTACGGCGCCCGCCGCTGGATCGACGTCGGCCCGCTCCAACTCCAGCCGTCCGAGCTAGCGAAGGTCGGCATGCTGTTGTGGGGCGCCGATCTGCTCGCCCGCAAGCAGCAACTGGGCACGCTGCGCCGCGCCCGGCATCTGTTCGTTCCGCTCATCCCGGGCTTCGCGCTCGTCAGCCTGCTCGTGATGGCCGAGCCAGATCTCGGCACGACATCGACGTTCATGCTCGTGCTGCTCGGCCTGCTCTGGATGGTGGGGATGCCGCTGCGCTACTTCGCGACGGTGCTGGCGCTGGTCGGCGGTGCCATCACGATGTTCGCGATCAGTGCGCCGTACCGATGGGAGCGCGTCACCAACTTCATGCACCCGTTCCAGGATCGGCAGGGTGCCGGCTACCACACGGTCGAAGGGCTGTACGCGCTCGCATCCGGCGGACTGTTCGGCGTCGGCCTGGGCCAGGGCACGTCCAAGTACGGCTGGGTGCCGAACGCGAACTCCGACTACGTCTTCGCGATCATCGGCGAGGAGCTTGGACTGCTGGGCTGCCTCGCGGTGCTGGCGCTGTTCGGGTTGCTCGCGTACGCCGGGCTGCGGGTCGTGCGGCGCAGCGCCGACCCGTTCGTCCGCCTCGCCGCGGGTGGCGCGACGATCTGGTTGTGCGGGCAGGCCGTGATCAACATCGGCTACGTCGCGGGCCTGCTGCCGGTGACGGGCATCCCGCTGCCGCTGATCTCGGCAGGCGGCACGTCCCTGCTCGTGACGTTCTTCGTGGTCGGCATGCTCGTCTCGTTCGCCAGGCACGAATCGGCCGCCGTCACCGCCGCGCGGCGTGCCGAACGCCGCGGTCGCCGCTCGCGGCTGGAACGCTGGTGTCGTATCCCGGTACCTTCCCCTTACGTGCCGCCGAAGCGACGGAAGGCGGCTTCACGGACGTGAACGGTTCCCGCATCGTCGTCGCGGGCGGACACTCGGCTGGGCACATCGAGCCGGCGCTGAACTTCGCCGACGCGCTGCGCCGCCTCGACCCGGATGCGCAGGTCACTGCGCTCGGCACGGTGCGCGGTCTCGACACGACGCTGATCCCGGCCCGCGGCTACCGGCTCGAGCTCATCCCGCCTGTGCCGCTGCAACGCAAGATCAATCGCGCGCTGTTCGCGACTCCGAGGCGGCTGCGCGAATCCGTACGCGCGGCAGGAGAGGTGCTCGACCGCGAGAACGCGGAGGCGCTGGTGGGGTTCGGCGGCTATGTCGCGATGCCCGCTTACCTGGCCGCGCGGCGCCGCAAGCTCCCGATCGTGGTGCACGAGGCCAATGCGCGCCCGGGTGTCGCGAACCGGGTGGCAGCCCGCATGACGAAGGAGGTCTTCACCGCCGCGTCCACCGTGCGGCTCGCGCATGGCACGCCGATCGGAATCCCGCTGCGCCCGGCGATCGCCGACCTCGACCGCGCCGCGCTGCGGGCCAAGGCGCGGGCGCGATTCGGCCTCGAAGCCGACGGGCCGGTGCTGATGGTCACCGGCGGTTCGCAGGGCGCGCGCGCGATCAACTCGGCGGTGGCGGGCGCCGCAGACGCGCTGCGCAAGGCGGGCGTGCAGGTGCTGCACATCGCCGGTCCGCAGAACGTCGACGAGGTCGTCGTCGACACGGGTTCGCCGCCCTACCTGGTGGTCCCGTACGTGGACGAGATGCAGTACGCATATGCTGCGGCGGATTTCGTCGTGTGCCGGTCCGGGGCGATGACGTGCGCTGAACTGAGCGCCGTCGGGCTACCAGCCGTGTTCGTGCCGCTGCCGCTGCGCGGTGGCGAGCAGCGGCTCAACGCAGATCCGATCGCCACGGCGGGTGGCGCAGTTATCGTCAACAACGACGAGTTCACGCCGGAGTGGGTGGAGGCGAACCTCCTGCCGATCATCACCGATGCGGAACGGGTGGCGGCCATGTCGGCGGCGGCGACCCGGGCCGGGACGAGGCACGCGGATGTGATCCTGGCGCGCCGCGTGTTGTCGATCGTCGCCGAACGGAGGCGGCGAGCTCGATGACGACGACCCGCGACCACGTGGGAGACCGACCCGAGGACTGGGCCGCGCCGGGTGCCGCCCTCGTGCGCAGCGCGGCGACCGACGTCGTCCCGCCGCTGGCCGGGCTCGGGCGGGTGCACATCATGGGTATCGCCGGCTCCGGGATGAGCGCGCTGGCCCGCATCCTGCTCGAGCGCGGCGTCGAGGTCAGCGGTTGCGAGGCGCGTGATTCGATCACCGTGGCCGGGCTGCGCGCGCTCGGCGCCACCGTGCACATCGGCCACTCGCCCGCGCATCTCGATGACGCGGACACGTTCATCTACACGACGGCGATCAACCCGCGGCACGAGGAGTTCGCCGCGGCGCGCGCCAGCGGCAAGCTGGTGCTGCGTCGCGCGGCTGCGCTGGCCGCCGCGCTGGAGGAGAAGCGCTGCATCGCGGTCGCGGGCACGCACGGCAAGACCTCGACGACGTCGCTGCTCGTCGTCGCCGCGCAGGCGTGCGGCGCCGACCCGTCCTTCGCGATCGGCGGCAACCTGTATGAGACAGGCAAGAACGCGCACCTCGGGACGGGGCCGCTCGCGATCGTCGAGGCAGACGAGAGCGACGGGTCGTTCCTGCTCACCAGCCCGTCCACCGCGGTGATCACGAACGTCGAGGCAGACCACCTCGAGAACCACGGCGACCTCGAGGGCATCTTCCGCGCGTTCCAGCTGTTCGTCGACCGCATCGACCCGGGCGGCCTCGTGCTCATCTGCGCCGACGACGTCGGTGCGCGGCGCATGGGCGAGTACGCGCGTGGCACCGGCCGGCGGGTGCGCAGCTACGGCGAGAGCCCCGACGCCGACGTGCGCGTGGCCGACGTCATCACGCACGCGGACGCGGTCGAGTTCACGGTGCACGGGCTCGGTGACGGCGCACCCCGGCGCGTCCGGGTCGAGGCGCTGATCGGTGCACACATGGCCCTCAACGCCACGGCCGCCCTCGTGCTCGTCGACCACCTGGGCCTCGATGTCACGACCGCTGCCGCGTCATGGGCACACTTCGGCGGCGTGCACCGCCGGTTCGAGTCGCATGGCGAGGGCGGCGGGGTGCGTGTCTACGACGACTACGCCCACCATCCGACGGAGATCGCGGCCTCGCTCACCGCCGCGAAGCAGGCGCTGTCCGGGACGGGCCGCGTCATTGCGGTCTTCCAGCCCGGCACGTACAGCCGGACGCAGACCTTCGCGCAGGAGTTCGCCGACGCGATGGCGATCGCAGACATCGCGGTGGTGATGGACATCTTCCCCGCGCGCGAAGAGCCGATCCCCGGCGTGAACGGCGCGACGATCAGCGACCTGATCGGACTGCCGGCCGACCGAGTGGTCTACGAGCCGCGTTACGACGCGGTGCCCGAGCGCATCGCGTCGCTGGCGCAGCGCGGCGACCTCGTCGTGACGATGGGCATCGGCAACGTCTACCTGCTCTGCGACGAGATCCGCGAGGCGTGCGCCCGGAGGCTCACGTGACCCGGGTGCGCCCGTCTTCCCCTCCGGTGTGGGCAGCTCCGGACTCCGGAGCTGCCCACACCGGAGGGGAAGAGCGGGGTGGTGACCCGCGGCGGCGGGTGCTGTTCGCGGTCGCGGTCCTGGTCGTGGTCGCGCTGGTCGGCACCTGGCTGGTGGCGTTCAGCTCGGTGTTCGGGGTGCGCAGGATCGAGGTGCACGGCAACCACGCCCTGAGCGCCGATCAGATCCGGACCGCGGCGGACATCAGCAACGGGACGCCGCTCGTCCGGGTGGACACCAGCGGCGCGACGCTGCGCCTCGAGCAGCTGGCCGAGGTCGAGTCGGCGCAGGTGAGCACGTCCTTCCCTTCGACGGTCGTCATCATGGTCGAGGAGCGGACGCCGGTCGGTTATCTGCAGCGCGCAGGGCAGGTGCAACTCGTCGACCGCACCGGGCAGGCGTACCGGACGGTTGCGAAGGCGCCGGCGCGGCTGCCGAGGTTCGTCGTGCCGGCCGGCGAGGAGCAGCGGCCCATCGCGGCCGCGGTCGGCACCGTGGCAACCGCGCTCACGGGGCCGCTAAGGCGGAAGGTCCGGTCGATCCAGGCGCTGGACGTCGACTCGATCATGGTCGTCCTCACCCACGGCCGGCTGGTGCGGTGGGGGAGCGCCGCGCGCTCGGCGGACAAGGCGCGCGTGCTGCCTGCGCTGCTTCATCGGGGCGTCCACGAGATCAACGTGACCGACCCCGACCAACCGTTCACTCGTTGACGCCGACCCGGTCAGCCGCCGCCGTACGTCATCCGGCCCGATCCGTCGCCCTTCATGATGAAGTGCAGGTTCCACTGCTGATCGGTCATCCAGAACTGCTCCCACTTCACCGTGAAGTCGCAGGTGATCACCGCGATCGGGTCCTGCTCGTCCCCCTCGTATTCGGGGTCGTTCCAGTGCGCGTCGATCGAGAACCGCTGCGCTGCGCCGATGCCGTGCACCCGCACCCAGGCGAACGCGTCCCGGACGTAGCGACCGTGGCCCTGCCACTGCCCGCCATAGCGCCAACTGACGCCGTACGTGAGCCGGTTCGGGGTGGCGAGCGTGCCGCCCACGAGCGGGATCTGCGGCGGGTCGCTGTTGAACGCGTCCCACAGGTGCTCCTGCTCAGCGTTCCAGCCGCGCAGGTCGGAAACCCCGCCCTGGGCAGCGCGCGGATAGACGTGGTTGTGCGTCGTCTGCGGGTTCTCGACGTTGGCGTCGAGGATGTTCGCGTGGTCGATCACCTTGCCGACGAGGTCCGTCCAGTCGCCCATCAGGCCCACTCTCCTTCGGCATTCTGCGAGAGGGACTTCGCGCCGACCTCGGTCTGCTGGTCGCCGCCTCCGCTGACCTCGTGCTTGGCGTACGTGTGCAGGTACTGGCGCTGCTCCTCGGTGAGATCGGAGCCGTCGCCCGAGTAGTTCTCGAGGGACTGCCCTTGCTGACCCTGATTCTGTGATTCGGACATGCTCGCTCCGTTCTTGGGTGCTCCGCGATCCGGTCGACCCGCCTAGCACGGCAGCATCGGGGCTGGGCAGCGAGCCGGACACCGGTCGCGGGGTGACCTTGCAGGCACCGCGCCTCGCCCCGAGGGGCGAAGGCTGTCGCAGCGCGGACCCGGGCGAAGTTGCGCGTGTCCTTCGGCGTGTCTGCGCGGTCGGGCGGCGCGTCGGTCCTACCGTCGGTTCAACATCCTAGGTTGACATAACATTAACGGTCTACCTGAGGGTGAGGGTTCGTAGCCGCCGATCAGTTGTCCGTCCCCGGCACGTCAGGAGCAACACCATGACAGCACCGCACAACTACCTGGCGGTCATCAAGGTCGTCGGGGTTGGCGGCGGCGGTGTCAACGCCGTCAACCGGATGATCGAAGTCGGCCTGAAAGGCGTCGAGTTCATCGCCGTGAACACCGACGCGCAGGCCCTGCTCATGAGCGACGCCGACGTGAAGCTCGACGTCGGCCGCGAGCTGACGCGAGGTCTCGGCGCCGGCGCCAACCCGGACGTCGGCCGTAAGGCCGCCGAGGACCACCGCGACGAGATCGAGGAAGTACTCAAGGGCGCCGACATGGTCTTCGTGACCGCCGGGGAGGGCGGCGGGACCGGAACCGGCGGCGCACCGGTGATCGCGAGCGTCTCCCGGAAGCTCGGCGCGCTCACCATCGGCGTCGTCACCCGCCCGTTCAGCTTCGAGGGCAAGAAGCGCGCGACCCAGGCCGACGACGGTATCGACGCGCTGCGTGCCGAGTGCGACACGCTGATCGTCATCCCCAACGACCGGCTGCTGCAGATCAGCGAGCACAACGTGTCGGTGATGGACGCCTTCCGTGCGGCCGATCAGGTGCTGCTCTCCGGCGTCCAGGGCATCACCGACCTCATCACGACGCCGGGCCTGATCAACCTCGACTTCGCCGACGTGAAGTCGGTCATGAGCGGCGCCGGTTCGGCCCTCATGGGCATCGGTTCGGCGCGCGGCGACAACCGGGCCCGGCAGGCTGCCGAGGTCGCGATCGCCAGCCCGTTGCTCGAAGCCAGCATGGAAGGCGCGCACGGCGTACTGCTGTCGATCTACGGCGGCTCCGACCTGGGCTTGTTCGAGATCAACGAGGCGGCCTCGCTCGTCGCCGAGGCCGCGCACCCCGAGGCGAACATCATCTTCGGTGCCGTCATCGACGACACGCTCGGCGACGAGGTGAAGGTGACGGTCATCGCGGCCGGCTTCGACAGCGGGCAGTTGCCGTACAAGAAGGTCGACATCCGGCGCGAGCTCGCGGCGGGCAGCCGGGGTGCGCCGGCCGTGGGCAGCCAGCCGTCGCCGAGCGAGCCGGCGCCGGCCGGCGAGTACTCGGTGCCCGTGACCAACGGGGCCGGGCGTGCCCCGGTGCGGGTCGACGACGACCTCGACGTCCCGGACTTCCTCAAGTAGTTCGGCACATGACTCGGCTCGACGAGCACCGCCGCGCCGAGCTGGTGACAACGCTCGGCGCGGTCCGGGCGCGCATCGCCGACGCGTGTGTGGCCGCCGGCCGCGATCCGCACAGCGTGGCGCTGGTCGCGGTGACGAAGACGTTCCCGGCCTCCGACGTCGCCATCCTCGTCCGGCTGGGCGTGACCGACATCGGCGAGAACCGCGACCAGGAGGCCGCGGCGAAGGTTGTAGAGACCGCCGCCCTGGTGGGCGACGTGCCTGCGCCGCGCTGGCACTTCGTCGGCCGTCTGCAATCGCGCAAGTGTCGCTCCGTGGCGTCCTACGCCAGCGCCGTGCACTCGGTCGACCGCGTCGAGCTCGTCGGGCGGCTGGCCGATGGGGTGGCGGCGGCGGGCCGGGACGGGTTGGAGATCTTCGTGCAGGTGAGCATGGACGACGATCCGGATCGCGGCGGGGCGCTACCCGATCGTGTGCCGGAGATCGCCGCGGCCGTCGCCGCCAGACCGGAGCTGCGGCTGCGCGGCGTGATGGCGATACCGCCCCTCGACAGCGACCCGGATCGCGAGTTCGCCCGACTGGCGGAGGTGTCGCGCGCGTTGCGTGCCGAGTACCCGGAGGCCGACGCGATCTCGGCCGGGATGACCCAGGACCTCGAAGCAGCCGTCCGGCACGGCTCGACACACGTTCGTGTCGGTACGGCGTTGCTCGGCCGTCGAGAGCCGGTTTTCGGATAGCGTCGCGATCAGATTCGCATCCCGCAGTTGTCTGGAGGAGCAATGCCCGGAGCGATGCACCGCATGGGCGTCTATCTCGGCCTCGTCGAGGATGACGAGTACGGCGAGGTCGACGGCTACGGGCCGAGCGCCGAACGCATGCCGGCCCGTCGGGACGAGTACGCCGAGCAGCGCTACCCGCGCGAGCCGGAGCCGTCGTCCGGGTACGCCCGCGAGTTCGACGACGACAACCACCACGCGACCAGCTACGAGGACTACCGGCAGCCGACCTACCAGATCACCGCACTGCATCCGCGCACGTACAACGAGGCGCGCACCATCGGCGAGCAGTTCCGCAAGAACACGCCGGTGATCATGAATCTGTCCGACATGGACGACGCCGACGCCAAGCGACTGGTCGACTTCGCCGCCGGGCTCACCTTCGGCCTGCATGGGCGCATCGAGCGCGTCACCGCCAAGGTGTTCCTGCTCAGCCCGCACAACGTCACCGTTACCGCGCAGGACAAGGCGCGCATCGAGAGCGGCTTCTTCAACCAGAGTTAGCCCCGATAACGCTCCGGCGGGGGCGGCGGCACGGCGTCCTCAGGTATTGCCACCGAGACCGCGTGCAATGCGCCGGCCAGCGCCGTCTCCTCGAGATCGAGGTGCTGCTCGAGGTGCGTGGCGAGCCGATTGATCGCCG
>DASQSE010000084.1:0-4772 GCA_035642535.1 Jatrophihabitans sp.
GATGCTGCCGATCACCGGCGCGCTGCCCGGCGGCGATCCAAACGCCGTCACGACGAAGTTCACCAACGACAACGAGATCGCGCAGGCCGGCTACTACTCGGCGCAGAGCAACCAGCCGGACACCATCACGTCCGAGTTCACGGCGACACCGCACAGTTCGATGGGCCGCTTCACCTATCCGGCGACGACCCAGGCCGGCTTCCTGATCAAGCTGCACGACAGCCAGAACGGCGAGTTCGCGGCCAGCACCGCAAGCATCGTCAACGACCACGAGGTGAGCGGTTCGGAGACCAGCGGGCACTTCTGCGGCGAGGCCAACAACGACGGCCAGCAGCAGGAGTACACCGTCCACTTCGACATCGCGTTCGACCGGCCGTTCACCAGCGAGCAGATCATCGATCGCGCGGACGGCACCCCGAACGCGGTGTACCTGGGTTTCGACACCACGAGCAACTCGGTCGTTCAGGCGAAGGTCGCCACCTCGTACGTCAGCACAGACAACGCCCGGCTCGACTGGCAGACGGAAATTCCCAACTGGGACTTCGACGCCGTCAAGAGCGCCGACCAGAACGCGTGGAACGACCTGCTCGGCCGGATCCAGGTCTCGGGCGGCGCGTTCGACCGGACGCAGATGTTCTACAGCCTGCTCTACAAGGACTTCATCCAGCCCAACATCAGCAGCGACGTCAACGGCCAGTTCATGGGCGCCGACATGAAGATGCACACCGTCGTCGCAGGACAGCACGACCAGTACGGCACGTACTCCGGTTGGGACACCTTCCACTCACTCGCACAACTCCAGGCGATGCTCGACCCGTCCGCGGCGAGCGACCAGGCCCAGTCGGAGTTGAACTACTACAACGAGGACACGCTCCTGCAGCAGTGGGGCTACCTGAGCCTGAACAACTACGTGATGGTCGGCGATCCGATGCAGTCGATCATCGCCGACTACTACGCATTCGGTGCGCACGACTTCAACACCGCGCAGGCGCTCAAGGACATGCTTGCGCAGGCGACGACGGTCAACGACGTGCGGCCCGGCGAGGCGCTGGAACAGCAGTACGGCTACCTGCCCGAGGACGGCGGCTACGGATGCTGCAACCCGCACGGCTTCGTGCCCACCATGCTCGAGTACAACAGCCAGGACCTCGCGCTCTCCTTCTTCGCCCGCGCCGTCGGTGACAACTCCGACGCCGACATGCTCGAAGCGCGCGCCAACAACTGGCAGAACGTCTTCAACCTGTCGAACAACCTGCTGAACGGGCGCAACAAGGACGGCTCGTTCGTGCCGGGCGTCACGCCGGAGAGCACGACGCGCTTCGTCGAGGGCACGGCATACGAGTACATGTGGAACGTCCCGAACAACTACGCCGCGCTGTTCTCGTTGCTCGGCGGCAAGTCGAAGGTCGTGCCGGCGATCAACGAATACCTCTCTCAGCCGGACGGGTTCGGCACGCATGCGCTGCTGACGAACGAGTTCGACTTCGGCGAGCAGTACATGCTCAACTACGCGCAGGATCCGGCCGACACCCAGCGCCTCGTGAACATGATCCGCAACACGATGTACCAGCCGGGGCCGAGCTTGAACAACAACGACGACCTGGGCGCCAACAGCTCGACGTTCATCTGGGAGATGCTGGGCATGTACCCGGAGAACTCCGGCAGCGACAACCTGGTCTTCAACAGCCCCGGCTTCCCGCACGCCGAGATCGACCTGCCGAACGGCAAGACGATCACGATGAACGCGCCGGGTGCGTCGCCGGACGTCTACTACGTGCAGAACCTCAAACTGAACGGCAGTCCGTACCACAAGCTGTACGTGCCGTTCTCGACATTGGCGGACGGCGCGACGCTCGACTGGACGCTCGGCAACAAGCCCAGCACCTGGGGCACCGCTCCGACCGACGCGCCGCCCTCGTACCACCGGGGCGAGCAGCCGGTGCTCGCTTCGATCGACCCCAGCGCGCTCGTGCTGCAGCCCGGGGCGTCGAGCGCCAGCACGCTGCTGCTGGCCAACGACTCCGCCGGCAAGCAGACGGTCTCCTGGACAGCGAGCGCGGACAACGGCCTTACGCTCAGCCCCACACAGGGCAGCGTCTCGATCGCGGCCGGGCAACGCGCAAGCAGGCAGATGACGGTCACTGCCGGGGCCAACACACCCGACGGGCGGTACAGCGTCACCTTCCACATCAAGACAGCGAGCGGGGTGGAGCGCACGGTCGCACTCAGCGTCGCGGTGGCGCAGCGCGGCGAGCTGTGGCCGTACTACACGAACGCCGGCATCACCGACGACACCAACACCGGTGCCGCGACCTACGACGGCGGTGGCTGGAGCTACTCGGCACAGGCGCTCGCGGCGCAGGGCGCGACACCCGGCGGCACGGTGACGGTGAACGGCCTCGACTACACCTGGCCGGACGTGCCCGTGGCCACCCTCGACAACATCGAGGCGGCCGGGCAGACGATCCCGCTGGCCGCACCGGATCACGCCTCGGTGATCGGTCTGCTGGGCAGCGCGACCAACTCCGGCAGCGGCGGCGCCGGAGGCACGGCGACGATCCACTACACCGACGGATCGACGTCGCAGTTCACCGCGCGGTTCAGTGACTGGACGCTCGGGGCGGGCGGCTTCCCACCGCTGCCGTACAACAGAACCCCGATCACCATGCCGTATCGCAACTTCAGCGGGAACCAGCGCGACGACGTCACCACGCACATCTTCGAGATGGAGGCGCCGGTGTCGGTAGCCAAGACGGTGGACAGCATCACGCTGCCGGAGGCGACGGGCGGTGACATGCACGTCTTCGCGATCGCCCTGCCACCCGCACCTGCGCACGCCGACACGCTGTCGCCCGCCGCGCAGAATGGCGGCGCGCGCGTGGGCACGGACGCGACCTTTACCGAGACGCTGACGAACGCGGGCTTCGACGCCGACTCGTACAACGTCGCGGTCTCGAGCACCTGGACCGCGCACGTCTACGCCGCGGACTGCACGACGGCGGTGGGCACGACGGGAACCGTCCAGCCGGGTGACAGCGTCGACCTGTGTGTGAAAGTCAGTGTGCCCGCGGCAGCCGCCAACGGCGACAGCAGCGACACGACACTCACGGCGACGTCGACTACCGACTCGTCCGTCGCGGCATCGGCGAAGGTCACCTCGATCGCCGTCTCCGTCGACACCCTCCTGGTCGACGAGGACGGCGGCGGTCCCAATGCGGAGAGCTACTACAAGGACGCGTTGACGGCCAACGGCGTGGCTTTCAGTTACTGGGATCTGGCGGCCGACTCGGCGCTACCCACCTCGATGCTGACCGCGCACAAGAACGTCGTGTGGCTGACCGGCAACTCCTACCCCGGCCCGATCACGGCGTACGAGCCGCAGCTCAAGGCGTTCCTGGACGGCGGCGGGCGGCTGTTCCTCTCCGGGCAGGACATCCTCGACCAGTCCGCGGGCACGACGGCGTTCGTACGCGACTATCTCCATGTGAACTGGGATGGCACGGATGTGCAGAACGACAAGCCGACGAACAACGTGCACGGGGTGTCGGGCAATCCGGTGAGCGACGGGCTCGGCACGATCGCGCTCGACCACGCCGTCCTCGGCGACTCCTACGAGGATCAGGTCACGCCGATCGCGCCCGCGACCCCCGCGTTCACCGACGACACGTCCACGCCGGACGCGCTCACGGTGACCGCCGGCGCGTACAAGGTCGTGTTCCTGGCCTTCCCGTTCGAGGCGTACGGCAGCGCGACGGACAAGGCTGATCTGATGCACCGGATCCTGACCTACCTGAGCTGATGGCGGTGTCGCCGGGAGCTCGTCCGACGATTCGCGACGTCGCGACGGTCGCGGGGGTCAGCATGAAGACCGTCTCCCGCGTCCTGAACGAAGAGCCGCGGGTGGCCGCGCTCACCGCCGAGAAGGTGCGGCGCGCGGCCACCCAGCTGGGCTTCGAGCGCAACGAGGCGGCGGCGCACCTGCGCCGCCTCGACCGGTCGACGCGGCTCATCGGCCTGGTCACCGAGGATCTCGGCAACCCGTTCTACCTGTCCCTCGCGGCGGCAGTGGAGGCGGTGGCGCGGCAACACGGCTACCTGCTCATGGTGGCGTGCTCGGACGAGGATGCCGACACCGAGCGCGACGTGCTCAGCGCCCTGCGCCATCGCCGCGTCGACGGACTGATCGTGGTACCGACCGGCACCGACCACAGCTTCCTGCTGCCGGAGATCGAAGCCGGGACGGCGGTGGTGTTCGTCGACCGGCCCGCGCTCCACGGGCAGGTCGACTGCGTCGTCGCGGCGAACGCCGAGGGCACGGCCGAGGGCGTGCGGCATCTGCTGGCGCACGGGCACCGCCGCATCGGCTATCTGGGCGACGAGCAGGCAATCTCGACCGCGCGGGAGCGGTATCGCGGTTACCGGGAGGCGATGCAGGCGGCGGGGCTGCCCGTCGACGAGTCGCTGGTCTGTCTCGGGCTGCACGACAGTGCCACCGCAGAGGGTGCCTGCCGCGCGCTGCTCGCCGGCCCCGCCACGCGTTGCGCCACCGCGATCTTCGCCGGCAACAACCGGCTGACGATCGGCGCCGTGCGCGCCATCGCGGCCCAGCAACGCCCCGTCGCCCTCGTCGGCTTCGACGACTTCGAGCTGGCCGACCTGCTTCAGCCGGCGGTGACGGTCGTGGCCCAGGACGTCGGCGCCCTGGGCCGGACCGCCGCCGAGCTGCTCCTCCGCAGGCTCGCGGGCGAGCGCGGGCCGGGCGCGCTGGTGAC
>DASQSE010000085.1:0-66470 GCA_035642535.1 Jatrophihabitans sp.
ACTTCAACGAGGACCAGGACTTCGCCGAAACCGAGCAACTCTGACATGGTCGCGATGGGAATCGGCCCTTTTGGTCCGCGTCTTCCCTCCTCGCTCCGGGCTTCGGCCGATTGCTCGTCAGTCGAGACGCGGACGGGCCGCATCCATCGCGACGATCATCTTCTAGGGAGTAACCGATATGCCGACGCCCAGTAAGGGTCCGCGTCTTGGGAGCGGGCCGGCGCACGAGCGGCTGATGCTGGCGAACCTTGCCACATCGCTGTTCGAGCACGAGCGGATCACCACCACCGAGGCCAAAGCCAAGCGGCTGCGGCCGCTCGCCGAGCGGCTGATCACCTTCGCCAAGCGGGGTGATCTGCACGCCCGTCGGCAGGTGATGACGGTGATCCGTGACAAGGACGTCGTGCACAAGCTGTTCGCCGAGATCGGCCCGAAGTTCGCGACGCGGCCCGGCGGGTATACGCGGATCGTCAAGACCGCGCCGCGCAAGGGCGACAACGCGCCGATGGCCGTCATCGAGCTCGTCGAGGAGCTGAAGTCGGTCGTGGCCGAGGCAGAGCGGGCGCGCGGCACCCGGGTCGCTGCGAAGAAGGCGCCGGCCGGCCGGACGAAGGAGATCGCCGAGGACGCTGCTGCGGAGTCGGAGACGGCTGCCGCCGTGGCCGCGGCCGAGGAGGCCGATGAGGCGTCGGACGAGGTGGGTGGCGAGGCCGAGGTGGCCGAGATGTCCGAATCCGACGCGTCGGACGCCGCTGAAGGCGTCGAGGCATTGGCCGACGACACCGAGGCAGACGAAGCCGGCGCTGCCGCAGCGGAAGATGAGGACTCCGAGAAGCCCGCGGAGAGCTGACGCTGCACGAAGCGACGAACGAGGCGGGCCCGCTGACGCGGGTCCGCCTCGACGTTTCCTACGACGGCACCGACTTCTCCGGCTGGGCCGCCCAGCCGGCACGGCGCACCGTGCAGGGCGTGCTGGAGGCTGCGCTGTGCATGGTGCTTCGGCTGCCGGTCGTCCCGCTCACCGTTGCCGGACGCACGGACGCCGGGGTGCACGCGACCGGGCAGGTCGCGCACTGCGACGTGCCGGAGCTACCGCCCGACCTGGTGCATCGGCTCGCCGGGGTGCTGCCCGCCGACGTGCGAGTGCGCGCGGCGCACGCGGTGCCCGGGAAGTTCGACGCGCGCTTCGCCGCACTTTGGCGGCGCTACGTCTACGTGATCGGCGACGCGCCCGGTGGCGTGGATCCACTGCGCCGTCGCGAGGTGCTGTACTGGCCGCGTCCGCTGGATGTCGCACGCATGGCCGGCGCGGCCGAGGGCCTGCACGGCCTACACGACTTCGCCGCGTTCTGCCGCCGACGAGCGGGCGCCACCACGGTGCGCAGCCTGACCCGGTTGACCGTCGAACGCGATGACGGCGAGATCGCCTGCACCGTCGAGGCGGATGCGTTCTGTCATTCGATGGTGCGCTCGTTGGTCGGCGCGCTGATCGCCGTGGGGGAGGGCCGCCGTCCGGTCGATTGGCCGGCGTCGCTGCTCGGTCGCGACCGGCGCGCCGACGACGTGCCCGTTGCGCCCGCGCACGGGCTCACGCTGGTCGAGGTCGGCTACCCACCTGAGGACCAACTCGCCGCCCGCGCCGCCGCGACCCGCGCCCGCCGCGCATAACCTCGCGAGTTGTCCGCCCGTCGGCGCGCGATGACGTACTGAAGGGCGGACAACTCGCGAGGGACGGGCGGGGCCGGCTAGCCGAGGATCGCGTTCAGCAACCGGTAGCAGCGGTCGATCATCTCCTGGGCCGACTCGCCGGGGTGCGCCAGCCACCACTCGACGAGCGAGTTGACGATGCCCATCCAGACGGCGGTCAGCGCGGCGGCGTCGAGCTTGCTGCGATCGCCGCGCGCGGCGAGGAAGCGTGCCGATCCGCTGGCCGCGATCTCGGTGGTGCGGGCGCGGTAGTCACGCGCGGCGGCCGCGATCTCGCCGGTCGCGGGCATCGACGGGTCGAACAGCAGCCGCCAGGCGTGCCGCTGCGGCTCCAGGGCCTCGAAGATCGCCCGCAACGGGTAGATGCGCGAGGCGACCGAGTCGTCGACCTCCGTCTCGGCCTGCTCGAGCCGGGCCAGCAGCTCGTCCGACACCGAGTGCAGGCAGACGAGAAAGAGCCCGTCCTTCGAACCGAAGTACTGATAGATGAGCGGCTTCGAGATGCCGGCGCGGCGCGCGATGTCGACCATCGACGCGCCCGCGTAACCGCGAGCGGCGAACTCGCCGATCGCGACCGCGACGATCTGCTCCTCCCGCTCGGCGCGGGGCACACCCTTCGTCCCGATAGTCGCCGAGCTGGACACGTCGGCGATCTTACCCTAGGGTAAGTGACTCTAGGGTCAGTTCCGGCAGCAGCCCACGACGGGAGGAGCTGAGCGGTGGCGTCGTTCGCCGATAGCCTGCATGATCCGGTCACATACGCGGTCCCCGTCTTCGTGCTGTTCATGAGTCTCGAGATCGCGTCGCAGCGCTTCCTCGAGGCCGATGAGGTCGGCGCCGGCAAGTACGAGCGGCGGGACACGCGCACGAACGTGCTGATGGGCTTCGGCTCGCTCGTCGTGAACGGCGGCGCACGCGTGGCCGCGCTGCTCGGCTATGCGGCGCTGTACGTCCTGACTCCGCTACGCCTCGATCCGCACCGCTGGTACACGTGGGTGTTCGCGATCCTGGCCGTCGACCTGCTCTTCTACACCGAGCATCGCGCGGCGCATCGGGTGCGCATCCTCTGGGCCGCGCACCAGGCGCACCACAGCAGCCAACGCTTCAACCTCTCCACCGCCGTCCGGCAGAAGTGGAACCCGTGGTGGGAGCTGCTCGTCTGGGTGCCGCTGCCGTTGCTGGGCATGCCGCCGTGGATGATCTTCACGTCGTTCTCGGTCAACTTGATCTATCAGTTCTTCGTGCACACCGAGCGGATCGAGCGGATGTGGCGGCCGATCGAGTTCGTCTTCAACACGCCGTCGCACCACCGCGTGCATCACGCGAGCGATCCCGAGTACCTCGACAGGAACTACGCCGGGATGCTGATTATCTGGGACCGCATGTTCGGCTCATTCGTCGAGGAGCGGCACCGCCCGGCGTACGGGTTGACGAAGAACATCGACAGCTTCAACCCGTTCAAGTTGCAGTACTACATGTACGGCGACATCTGGCGCGACGTGCGCCGTGCGACGAGTTGGCGGCATCGACTCGGCTACGTCTTCGGCCCGCCGGGCTGGCAGCCGAAGCCCGACAGGCTAGCGGCTCCGGACGGGCTCGAGACAGCCGTCGCCTGACCCGATCTGCGTGGGTCGTTCGCCTCATGTGGCGAACCGCCGACGACGCTAGCGTCGCGGTGTGGGTGCAGTGCAGCACATCAGCGCCGATGTTGCGGCCGACATCGTCCGCTCGGGTATGTGGCTCGACTATGGAGCGGCGTTGTGCCAACCCGATGTATTCGACAAGGCGCTCGCCGCTCGCGCCGCCGAACTGCAGGGCGTCAAGATCCGTTCGTGTCTGACGATGCGTCCGCGCGCGGTGCTGGAGGACGATCCAACGGGCAAGCACTTCTTCTGGTTCAGCCTGCACTTCTCCGGCTACGACCGGCGGATGCACGATGTGGGACGGTGCACCTACCTGCCGGTCAACCTCGGCGAGATCCCGGACTATTACCGCCGGTTCATCGAGCCGCCCGACCTCGTCGTCCTCAAGACCTGCCCGATCGATGCACTCGGCTACTTCAACTTCAGCGGCGCCAACATGTGGCATCGCGCGCTCGTCGAACGCGCGAAGGTCGTCGTGGTGGAAGAGGACGCCGCGCTGCCGTACGCGCACGGCATCGACAACGGCGTCCACATCAGTGAGGTCGACTTCGTCATCGATGGCGCCGGCGAGACGCCACCCGAACTGCCCAACCCGGCCGTCTCAGAGGTCGACCGCGCCGTCGCAAGGCTGATCGCCGCGGAGATCGACGACGGCGCCTGCCTGCAGGTCGGCATCGGTGGCATGCCGAACGCGGTGTGCTCCTTGCTGCTCGCCTCCGGCGCGAAGGATCTGGGTGTGCACACTGAGATGCTCACCGACGGCATCATCGAGCTCTATCGCGCGGGCATCGTCACCGGCAGCCGCAAGCGGCTCTACCCGGGCAAGATCGTCTACAGCTTCGCACTCGGCTCCGCCGAGCTCTACGACGCCATCGACCACAACCACGATCTGCTCTGCCTGCCGGTCGACGTGACCAACCTGCCCGACGCCGTCGCCAGCAACGACCGCGTCGTGTCGATCAACAGCACGACCCAGATCGACCTGCAGGGTCAGGCGGCATCCGAGTCGGCCGGCTACCGGCACCTGAGCGGGACGGGCGGTCAGCTGCAGTTCGTTCGCGGCGCGTACGCGTCGACCGGTGGCAAGTCGTTCATCTGCTTGCCGTCGACGTTCGAGAAGGACGCCTGCCGCTGCAGCCGCATCGTCGCCGACCTGACGCCGGGCAACATCGTGAGCACGCCGCGCACGGACGTCATGTACGTCGTCACCGAGTACGGCATGGTGAACCTTAAGGGGAAGTCGGTCGCCGAGCGGGCCGCGGCGCTCATCTCGATCGCGCACCCGGACTTCCGCGAGCCACTCGAGCGGCAGGCCTACGAGCGCGGGCTGATCCCGCGCGGGTTGTTCTCCTAGTAGAACGCCAGGTGCTCGCGGTTGCACCAGTCGAGCATCGCCGGCCACTCGCCGAAACCCGACTCGACATTGACGTGCCCGCCGCCGGGGATCACCGTGGTAGCGATCTTGAGCGGCGCCGCATACGCCGTCGCGATGCCTTCGGGGATGTACGGGTCGTCGTCGCCGGCGATCAGCACCGTGCCGTCCGCGGCGTGCCGCACTGCGTCGACGCCGATCGGCGGCGGGAAGAACGCGGCGATCTCCTCGATGGACGTCGTCGGCGAGGGTGGTGACACGAGCGCGACGCGCGCGGGCCGCGGTGCGTCACGTGGCGCGGCGGCGTGGTGCAGCCAGAGCACGGCGCCGAGTGAATGGGCGACCATGTCGAAGCCGTCCGGCGGCAGCTCGGCGAGCGCGGTGCGCAGCGCCTTGAGCCAGTCGTCGAGCTCCGGGTTGTCGAGGTCGCCGAACGCCGGGCGGCGGGTCTCGCGGCCGGCCGCGTGCAGTTGCTCCTCGAGCCACGTCTGCCAGTGCCCGTCGCCGGAGCCCTGCCAGCCGGGGACGACGACCGTCGGGACGCTACGAGCTGGGCGGCGCGGCACCCGTTGAGCCTATTCGCCGGTCACGCGCCGCGGATCAGACCGATCACGATGAGGAACTGCGCCAGGTGGTAGGTCACGATCACCAGTAGCGGGCCGTGCGGAACGCGAGCGACGAACCTGTCGTGGGCGATGAGCGTGTCCGAGACCAGGAACAGCACGCCGCCGACGGCCGTCTCGACGAACCCGGTGCCCACGGCGAGCACGGTCATCGTCGACAGCACCGCCGCGTAGCCGCCGACGAGGGTCGCGAAGCCGGGCCCGGCCGAGCGCGCGGCACCGCGCAGGACGCGCGGCAACAACAGTCCTGCAACGCCCGCGACGACCAGCAGCCCGGCGAGCAGATGCAGGCCGCGCAGCCCGGAGACGGCGAACGCGACGACGTACCAGATGTGTCCGATCAGAAACGCGCCCAGGCCGGCGAGGAACGGCGGATCGGTCCGTCCGGAGCTGAGCATCAAGCCGACGTCGCCGATCAGCCCGAACGCGAGCGCGCCGATGACCCACAGCTTCGGGTCGCCGAGGTCCGAGGCCGCGACCGCGATGGCCAGCAACACGATCGTCGCCGGCTTGAGGACGTACTCGACGCGGAACAGCCGCAACTGCACCGCGACCCAGTCGCCAACCGCGACTCCCGCGGCGGGAATCAGCAACGACAGCGGCACGGCGCGAAGTATGCCTGGCCTGATCCGAACCGCTCGCCCCCCGACGCGCTTCGGGGCCAAGATGACCAGGTTTCGCGGCGGATTTTGGTCATCTCGGCCCCGAAGCCGGACTTACTTGCCGAGAACCACGCCGGGGTTGAGGATGCCGTCCGGGTCCAGCGCATCCTTGATGCGCTGCGTCAACATCATGACGTCCGGCCCGAGCTGCGCCGGCAGCCACGCCGCCTTCAGCCGACCCACGCCGTGCTCGCCGGTGATCGTCCCGCCGAGCCCGATGGCGAGATCCATGATCTCGCCGAACGCCAGCCGGGCGCGCGCCTCGGCGTCGAGATCGCCGGGCGGGTAGGCGATGATCGGATGGGTGTTGCCGTCGCCGGCGTGCGCGACGAGGACGATCTGCGTGTCGCGCGCCGCGGCGATCTCGCGAACCCCGTGCACGAGGGCGGGCAGCTCCGGCACCGGAACGCCGACGTCCTCCAGCAGCAGCGAACCGAGCCGCTCCATCGCAGGGAACGCGGCGCGCCGGAAGGCCGCGAAGGACTCACCCTCGTCGGCGTCCGACGTCGTGAAGACCTCGGCGGCGGCGCACCGCTCGCACGCTTCGCGCATGCGCGCGATCTCCTCGGCCGCCGCGCCGCCCGGCGCGTCGGACCTGGCCAGCAGCAGCGCACCCGCGCTGCGGTCGACGCCCATCTTCACCATGTCCTCGACGGCGTTGATGCTGCCGTTGTCCATGAGTTCGAGCATCGACGGACGCAGCCCCGCGGTGATCGCGACGACCGCGTCGGCGGCCGCCTCGATCGAGGCGAAGGTCGCGACCAGCGTGGACGCCGCCGGTGGCGTGGGCAGCAGCCGCAGCGTGAGCTCGGTGATGACGCCGAGCGTCCCTTCCGAGCCCACGAACAGCTTCGTCAGCGACAGCCCGGCAACGTCCTTTAACCGCGGTCCGCCCAGACGCAGCGCAGTGCCGTCGGCGAGCACCACCTCCATGCCGAGCACGTAGTCGGTGGTGACGCCGTACTTCACGCAGCACAGTCCGCCGGCGTTGGTCGCGGCGTTGCCGCCGATCGAGCAGATTTCGTACGAGGACGGGTCGGGCGGGTACCACAGCCCGTGCTCGGCGGCCGCGGCCTTCACCGCAGCGTTGAACGCGCCCGGCTGGGCGATCGCCACCCGCAGCACCGGGTCGATGCGCACCTCGCGCATCCGCTCCAGGCTCAGCGTGATGGCGCCGTCGACTGCCGTCGAGCCGCCGGACAGGCTCGAGCCGGCGCCGCGCGGCACGACCGGCACCTGGCGGCCGCTCGCCCAGCGCAGCACGGCCTGCACGTCGGCGGTCGAGGTCGCACGCACGACCGCGAGCGGCGTCCCGGCATTCGGATCCTTCGACCAGCACTGCCGGTACGAAGCGAGCAGGTCGGCATCGGTGAGCATCGCGCCGTCCGGCAATAAAGCACGCAGCTCGTCGAGCGACATGTACCTATCCTGCATCCCATGGGCTTCGTCGAAGTTGCCGGGCTGGGGCACGCGCTCGCGGACGGCCGCCTGCTGCTCGACGACGTCACGTTTCGGGTCGGTGAGGGTGCGAAGACCGCACTGGTGGGCGCCAACGGCACCGGCAAGACGACGCTGCTGCGTCTTATCGCCGGTGACGAACCACCCCAGACCGGGACCATCAGCCGCACTGGCGGCGTCGGCGTGATGCGTCAGTTCATCGGCTCCGTTCGCGACAAGACGACCGTGCAGGAGTTCCTCGTCCAGCTCTCGCCACCCCAGCTGCGGTCGGCGTGGGACGAGCTGCAAGCCGCGGAGCTGGCGCTGATGGAGCGCGACGACGACGAAGCGGCCCAGCTCGCGTACGCCCACGCGCTCACGCACTGGGGCGACGCCAGCGGCTACGACGCCGAGGTGCTGTGGGACACGGTCACGGTCGCGGCCGTCGGCGCCGCCTACGAGCGCTGCAAGTACCGCGAGCTGAACACGCTGTCCGGGGGCGAGCAGAAGCGGCTCGCGCTCGAGTTGCTGCTCCGCGGTCGGGACGAGGTGCTGCTGCTCGACGAGCCGGACAACTACCTGGACGTGCCCGGCAAGCGGTGGCTCGAGCAGCGGCTGCGCGAGTCGAACAAGACCATCCTGTTCATCAGCCACGACCGGGAACTGCTGGCCAAGGTCGCCGACCGCGTCATCACGGTCGAGGGCAACACGACGTGGGTGCACGGCGGCGGCTTCGCGTCCTACCACGAGGCGCGGTCACACCGGCACGAGCGGATGGCCGAGCTGCGCAGGCGCTGGGAGGAGGAGCACAAGCGGCTCAAGGAGCTCGTCCGGACCCTCCAGCAGCAGGCCAAGTACTACGAGTCGATGGCGCCGAAGTACCGCGTCATGGCGCGCCGCCTCGAGCGTTTCGAGGAGGCCGGTCCGCCGCCGGACAAGCCGGAGGACGAGCGGGTGCGGATGCGGCTGCGCGGGGGGCGCACCGGCGTGCGCGCCATCACCTGCTCCGGCCTCGAGCTGACCGGCCTGATGCGGCCCTTCGACACGGAGATCTTCTACGGCGAGCGGGTGGGCGTGCTGGGCGCGAACGGCGCCGGCAAGTCGCACTTCCTGCGGCTGCTCGCGGGCGAGCAGGTCGTGCACCGGGGCCAATGGAAGCTGGGCGCGCGGGTCGTCCCCGGATCGTTCGCGCAGACGCACACGCACCCAACCTGGACTGGCCGCACGCTCGTCGAACTGCTCTGGGAGGGCGACGTCGACCGGCCGAGCTTCGACCGTGGCCGCGCGATGTCCGCTCTGCGCAGATACGGTCTCGGCGAGCAGGGCGACCAGCGGTTCGGGACGCTGTCCGGCGGGCAGCAGGCGCGCTTCCAGATCCTGTTGCTCGAGCTCTCCGGTGCGACGCTGCTGCTGCTCGACGAGCCCACCGACAACCTCGACGTCATCAGCGCGGAGGCGCTCGAAGAGGCGCTGGAGTCCTATGACGGCACCGTCCTCGCCGTCACCCACGACCGGTGGTTCGCCCGCTCGATGGACCGCTACCTCGTGTTCGGCTCGGACGGCCGCGTTTACGAATCGGCCGACCCGGTCTTCGACGAGGAGCGCGTCAGTCGGTAGGGCTGGACCTCAGACCGGGGATGCCGGGCTTGGTCAGGCCGGTGTCGGGGACGGCGAACACGACGATGTTGTCGAGATAGTTGCCGGTCGACGCGTCGAAGGGGCCGCCGCACGTGACGATCGCGATCCGCCCGGCGCTCTTCTGGTCGAAGATCTTCTTATAGGGCAGGTGCGTCTTGTGGTACGTCCGCACGCCGGTGACGGTGAAGCGCACCTCATGCCTGCGCTGCGCGTTCTGCTTGCCGAACACGAACACCTGGTCGCCGGGGTCGAGCGCGCCGATCTCGGCCATCGAGCCGGTGACGCCGGCGTAGTTGATGTGCCCGGCGAGGATCGCCGTCCCGACCGTCGCACCGGGCTTCGCGCCGTAGCGCCACCAGCCGACCGTGCGCGGGTTCAACGGCACCTCGAGCTCGCCGTCGGAAGTCGTCCCGACCGGCACGATCGGCGCGTTGGCGTGGATCTTGGGGATCTCGATGCGGTTCGGCGAGATGATGTCCGCCACCACGCTGGGCCTGCTCCGGGTCGGCACGACGCCGACGTTGCGGGCTGGTGCCTGGGCGTTTTGTCCTAGATAGGGCGAGGTGATCCAGGTGATGCCGGCCAGCGCGACCGTCATCAGCGCCGCGATCGCGCACGCGAATGGCATCCAGCCGGCGTAATCGAGCACCGCGAGCGCGCGTGCCTGCATCGAGGGGCGCGGGGCACGCGCATGCGCCGACCGGCGTGGGATCGGACGCGGCTCTCTGTTGGCCACGAGGCTCCTGTCACAGGGGCTGTCACGTCATTAAACGATCGGCCCGGGCAGGGGATTTGGTCCGGGTATTGCCGCCGGGTAAAGTCGTCGGTCGGCGTGCGGCGTCGCCCGCACGCGCCGGCCATGCCTCGGGGTACACGCGTCCACATCGGACGAAGGTGACCGTGAGGGCGCGGAATCCGCGTGAAGACCGAACGAAAGGGACGACAGTGCCCACCTACTCCCCTAAGCCGGGCGAAGTCGAGCGCTCCTGGCACGTCATCGACGCCGACGACGTCGTACTCGGCCGCCTCGCGAGCCAGGCCGCCCGGCTGCTCAGAGGCAAGCACAAGCCACAGTTCGCGCCGCACGTCGACACCGGCGACTTCGTCATCGTCGTGAACGCGGCGAAGGTTGCCGTCGCGGGGCGCAAGCGCGGCGAGTTCCGCTATCGCCACTCCGGCTATCCGGGCGGCCTGTCCAAGCGCACCGTCGGTGAGCTGCTCGAGACCAAGCCGGAACGGGTCGTCGAGTTGGCCGTCCGCGGCATGCTCCCGAAGAACACGCTCGGCCGCGCCCAGCTCAAGAAGCTCAAGGTCTACGCCGGCCCCGACCACCCGCACGCGGCACAGAAGCCGCAGCCGTTCGAGATCAAGCAGGTGTCCCAGTGAAAACCGGAGTAAACGCTCACCTCCGCTTCGCGGACCAGACTTGCCCGTCACCCGCTCGCCTCCGCTTCGCGGACCAGGGAAGCAAGGTTACGAAATGACCGCCCCATCACCTGTCGTCGGCCGCCGCAAGGAGGCCATCGTCCGCGTCCGGCTCATCCCGGGCACCGGCGAATTCAAGCTCAACGGTCGATCCCTCGACAGCTACTTCCCGAACAAGGTGCACCAGCAGCTGATCAAGGAGCCGTTCGTCACGTTGGAGAAGGACGGTCAGTACGACGTCATCGCGTCGCTGACCGGCGGTGGCGTGACGGGTCAGGCCGGCGCGCTGCGCCTCGCAATCGCGCGTGCACTCATCGGCCTGGACCCTGATGACCGGTCCGCGCTGAAGAGGGCAGGCTTCCTCACCCGCGACCCGCGTGCCAAGGAGCGCAAGAAGTACGGCCTGAAGAAGGCCCGCAAGGCCCCGCAGTACTCGAAGCGCTAGCAACCCAGTGGCCCTGTTCGGGACAGATGGAGTTCGCGGGCTCGCGAACGGCGAGCTGACGCCGGAGCTGGCCCTGGAGGTCGCGAGCGCCGCGGCCCGGGTGCTCATCGCGCACGACGCGACACACCGACCGGTCGCGGTCGTCGGCCGCGATCCGCGGGCGAGCGGCGAGATGCTGGAAGCCGCGGTGGTGGCCGGATTGACCGCGGCCGGCGCGGACGTGCTGCTGCTCGGTGTGCTGCCTACTCCGGCCGTCGCCTTCCTGACCGCGTCGTACGGTGCCGACGTCGGCGTCGTCATCTCCGCGTCGCACAATCCGATGCCGGACAACGGGGTCAAGCTGTTCGCAGCCCACGGCCTGAAGCTGCCCGACTATATCGAGCGAGAGATCGAGGCGGCCGTCGCGGCGGGCGCCGATACCCGGCCGATCGGCGCCGCCATCGGCCGGGTGCGGACCGCCGACGACGCGCTCGAACGCTACGGCGCCCACCTGCTCAGCGCGCAGCCGACCCGGCTGGACGGGCTGCACGTGGTCGTCGACTGCGCGAACGGCGCTGCGTCCTACGTTGCGCCCGAGGTCTACCGCGGCGCCGGGGCGCAGGTCACGGCCATCGCCGCGGAGCCGGACGGGCTGAACATCAACGACGGCGTCGGCTCCACGCATCTCGATCACGTCATACACGCGGTGCGCCGTTCGGGCGCGCACCTCGGCATCGCCCACGACGGCGACGCCGACCGGTGCCTGGCCGTCGACGCCGCCGGCGCGGTGGTCGACGGCGACCAGCTGCTCGCCATCTGCGCGATCGCGCTGCGCGAGGCCGGGGTACTGCGCGACGAGACAGTGGTGGCCACCGTCATGAGCAACCTCGGCTTCCACCATGCGATGCGTGACGCGGGAATCGGCGTGCTGACCACTGCGGTCGGCGACCGCTACGTGCTGGAGGCATTGCGCGCGAAGGATCTCAGTCTGGGCGGCGAGCAGAGCGGGCACCTGATCTTCAGTGACGCCGCGACCACGGGGGACGGGCTGCTGACCGCCCTGCAGGTGATGGCCCGGATGGTCGCGTGCGGCGCGTCGCTCGCGGAGCTGGCATCGATCGTGCAACGGCTTCCGCAGACGTTGGTGAACATCCGGGTGGACGATCGCGCCGCGGTGGCGAACTCGCCGTCGGTCGCCGCCGCCGTATCGCAGGCCGCGGACGAGCTCGGCGACGCCGGGCGGGTGCTGCTGCGCCCCTCCGGCACCGAGTCGCTGGTGCGCGTTATGGTCGAGGCCGCGACGCAGGAGCATGCGGACGCGATCGCGAACCAGCTGGCACGGATAGTTGCGGCGGTCGGCTGAACCCAATCGGGAACGTTTAGTACCCGTTTACCGAGCTCAGCGGCAGGGGTAGTTCCACATAGTGGCGGATCACGCGGACGTCGACACCAACGTTGACACCCAACGGCTGGCGAGCGCCTCATCGGCAGAGTCGTCGGCAGAGTCGTCGTGGTTGGTCGACGGACGCTATCGGATCCTTGCCCGGCTCGGGTCGGGCGGCACGGCTGACGTGTTCCGCGCCAACGACGAGGTGTTGCAGCGGGACGTCGCCGTCAAGATCTTCCGCACGGCGGTCGTCGACCTGGACGGGCACGGGGCGCAGCGTCGGAAGCTGGAACTCCAGGCACTCGCCCGACTGAGCCATCCGAATCTGATCACCCTCTACGACGGCTCGGTCAGCTCGGACGGGCCGCCCTACCTCGTGCTCGAGCTCGTGCCGGGCGCGGACCTGGCCACCCGGCTGCACGACGGGCCGCTGCCCGAGGCCGAGGTGCGGTGCATCGGCGCGCAGCTCGCTGACGCGCTGTTCTACGCCCACGGCCACGGCATGGTGCATCGCGATGTGAAGCCGGCCAACGTCCTGCTCGGTTCGGATGGGCAGGACGGCGAGCCGCGCGCCCGGCTGTCCGACTTCGGCACCGTCCGGCTCGTCGACGCGGCGCGAATGACCGCGGTCGATCTCACGCTCGGCACCGCGTCCTACCTCGCGCCCGAGCAGATGCATGGCAGCGATGTCGGCCCGGCTGCCGACATCTACGCGCTCGGCCTCGTTCTCCTCGAAGCCCTGACGGGCAGGCGTTGTTTCGACGGCGGCACCGTGCACGAGATCCTGTCCGTTCGGACGACGAGCACGCCGGAGATACCGGACGACCTGCCCGACCCGTGGCCCGTGCTGCTCGCGGCCATGACCGCCACCGATCCCGAAGCCCGGCCCAGCGGCGCGGAGGTTGCGGCGAGTCTGCAGCCGGTCATCGCGCCGACGGGCTGGGCGGTGACCCCGGCTGACGCAGCGACGCCGATGGAAGGGACGGCGCCACCGCTGGTTGCGTTGGCGCCGGCCGACGCTGCGTTGCCACCGGCTGATGCTGCGTTGCCGTCAGCCGCTGCCGCGTTGCCACCGGTCGAGGAAGCGGCACCGGCCGATGCGGCGACGCACCGCCGTGGCCGGGTCGCATGGTTCGCCCTCGCGGCGATCGCGCTGCTCAGCATCGCTGCCGGGGTGGCGCTGCTGTTCCGTGGTGGAAACGGGCACGCGCCGACCAAGGTGCCGCCCGCGTTACCGAGCGCGCAGCACAGCGCCTCGACGTCGCATCAGCTGCCGCCGGTGAACGCGACGGCGGTGGATCGCTCGCTTGCCCGCGCCCCGTCCACGGGCCTGGATTCGCCGCGCACGTCGGCCGCGGCGCGATCCACACCCGTCCGCGGGCCCGGCGGCGCGGCGAGCAGTTCGGCGCCTCCTCCGTCCAGTTCGGCGTCGCGGGCCGCGAGTTCGGCAGCGAGCTCCAGCACGGTTGCGTCGACGTCGCCGACATCCACGCCGACCACGTCGAGCCCCACCCCGACGCCACCGCCCTCCACCTCGCCGCCGCCCACCGCGACCCCCTAACCCCCGCGAGTTGTCCGCCCTTCGGTACGCGTGCGCGTGTTGAAGGGCGGACAAGTCGGGTGCTGGCTAACCGTTTCGGATCAGGTCGGCCGCCTTCTCGCCGATCATCACCGACGGCGCGTGGGTGTGGCCGCGGATGATCTGCGGAATGACCGACGCGTCCGCGACGCGCAGCCCGTCCACTCCGCGCACCCGCAGGTCGAGATCGACGACGGCTCGATCGTCCGTCCCCATCCGACACGTGCCGGTCGGGTGATAGAGCGTCTCGGCCGCGGCGCGGACGTACTCGGCGATGTCGGTCTCGTCCGGCGTCGGCATCATCTTCTCGGTGACGTGCCCGCGCAATGCGTCCGACTCGAACAGCTGCCGGCACTGGTCGACGCCGGCGACCATCCGAGCCAGGTCCGCCGCGCCGGTGAGGTAGCCCGCGTCGATGTCGGGGGCTGCGGACGCGTTCGCGGACCGGATCGTCACGGTGCCCGTCGACTCGGGTTGCAGGAGCACGACGCCGATCGTGATGCCGTGCCCGGGCGGGTCGACCTGGCCGTGCTCGATGAACGGCACCGGCGCGAAGATGTATTCGAGATCCGGGTGCTCGAGGCCCGGGTCGGAGCGTCCGAACAGCACCGCCTCGCCGACGTTCGAGGTCAGCTGGCCGCGGCGCTGGGTCAGGTACTTCACCAGCTCGCCCGGCCGCTTGTCGGCGCCGAACAGCGTGATCGGCTCCTTCGTGAACATGATCACCGGCAGCGAGAGATGGTCCTGCAGCCCCTTCCCGACGCCGCTGCTGGCAACGCGGGTCTCGATGCTCGCGACGCCGAGCACCTCCGGGTCGCCGATCCCGGACAGCTGCAGCAGCTGCGGGGAGTGCACGGCGCCCGCGCTCAGGATCACCTCGCGGGTGGCGGTCAGCGCCCGCCTGCCGCGTCGCGAGTTCACCACGACGCCGGCTGCTCGATTGCCCGTCAGCGCGACCTTCTCGACCAGCCCGCCGGTGATGAGCGTCAGGTTCGGGCGGCGCAGGACGGGTCGCAGATAGCCGTCCGCGGTCGACCAGCGACGGCCGCGGCGCTGCGTGACGGGCGTGGGTGCGTAGCCGTCGATGGACGGGTCGTTGAGCTCGTCCAGCCGCCGGAAGCCCTGCTCGTCGCACGCGTCGAAGAACGCGGCGCGCAGCGGGTTGGGGTCGCGCAGCTCCTCGATGTAGAGCGGGCCGCCCGTGCCGTATACGTCGCCACGGTTGCTGCCGACCCGGTTCTCGGCGCGCTGGAAGTAGGGGAGCACGTCGTCGTATTGCCAGCCCGCGGGCCAGGCGTCGTAGTCCGCCTTCGCGCCGCGCACCCACATCATCGCGTTCAGCGACGAACTGCCGCCCAGGGTCTTGCCGCGCGGCCAGTACAGCTCGCGCGCCTTGAGCTCCGGCTGGGCGGTCGTCGACAGCTCCCAGTCGTACTTCGAGTGGAACAGCTTCGGGAACGCGGGCGGGATGCGGATGTTCAGGCTGCGGTCCCGCGGGCCGGCCTCGACGAGCGCGACCGTCACGGACTGATCGGCGCTGAGCCGGTTCGCGAGCACGCAGCCCGCCGACCCGGCGCCCACTACGACGTAGTCGAATCGCTCCGGCACAGCCGCAACCTACGCCCACCCCGCCCCAGTTGTCCGCCCTTCGGCGCGCGTGGACGTGCCGAAGGGCGGACAACTCGAGGTTTAGCGACGGGCGAAGTGCGCGACGCCGTCGACGGTCGACTCGGTCAGCCAGCCGCGTTCGGCGAGCACCCGCAGGTGCGCGAGCGTCTCGAAGATCGCGAGTATCTGGTTGAACATGTCCAGCTCGTCGAACGCGCGATGTCGACGCGTCCACCCGAGCCGATGCGCCGCGTCGAACGCGGTGTGTGCGCCGTGGTCGACGGCGTCCGCGGTCGCGGTGAGCCGCTGCTCGTGGTGGGCAAGCAATTCGTCGACGCGGTCGTGGACCGAGTCCGTGACCGGCCCGTGCGCGGGCAGCAGCCGGGCGTCCGGCAGCGTCCGGATCAGCTCGAGTGAGCCGAGGTAGTCGCGTAGTGGCGAGTGCGGCCGGTTCAGCTCGACGCCGATCGAAGGCGTGATGTGCGGCAGCACGTGGTCTCCGGCGAACAGCGTGTTCGCCTGCGGGTCATGGAAGACCACGTGCCCGCGCGTGTGACCCGGGGTGGCGATGACGCGCAGCGTGCGGGTCTTGAGCGGAATGTCGACGCCGTCGGCCAGCCAGCGGTCCGGGTCCTCCCAGTTGAGCAGGTCGCGCTCGCCGCGCCACTCTGCGAGTCGGCGGGACAGCTCCAGCGCGCCCGCCTCGTGCAGGCGCGCGATGTCGGGATGTACCGCGATGGTGCGGATCAGCTCGAGACAGGCGCGCTCACCCTCGCCGATCGACACCTCGCCGCCGTGATGTCGGCGCAGCGCGACGGCCTGCGTGTAATGATCGCGGTGCAGGTGCGTGACGAGGAATTCGCGAACATCGCGCAACTCGTAGCCGATGGTGGCGAGGCTCTTGCCGAGCAGCTCCTCGGCCTCGTCGAGCGCCCAGCCGCCGTCGATCAGGACGACTTGCTCCCCGTCGCTGATGGCGTAGACGTTGACCGCCTGCAACGCGTCACCCGGCAGTGGGAGCGGGATTCGATGCACACCCGGCGCCACCTCATGCGCACCCGGCACCTCCCAGGCGTGTCGATCCTCCTCATCCGACATGGTTTGCACGCTATGGCACGCGCATCGCGGCTGGTGGTTGCGAGAGCGGGGTCACAATCGGCGCGGCGGTCTTAGAGCCCCGTAAGCCGGGATCCTGCAAACGCTTACGGAGTCGGCAGAATAGGTCGCGTCATGACGCGTTTCGGACTCTCTTCGACCCAGCTGCTCGCCTCTGCACTCGCCGCTGTCACGGCCGCCATCGCCGCGTCCTACCTGGGCGTCGCAGGCACCGTGATCGGTGCCGCACTCGCGAGCGTCGTATCCGCCGTCGGCACCGCGGTCTATGGCCACTCGCTGCATCGGACGCGGGCGCGTGTCCGCACCGCAGTCACCGGCCGCCCCGCCGATCAGGCTTTCCTGCCTGAGGCACGTTCGGCAGCCGATTCAGCGTCCCGTACGCAGGAAAACGTGATCGACACGGGACGGCGGCGAGGCCGGTGGCCCGCGATCGCAATGGGGACGGTCGCCGTCTTCGCCATCGCGTTGGCCGTCGTGACCGGCATCGAGTTGGCTGTCGGACGACCGGTGAGCGCCGTCGTGCGCGGTGACGCCGGATCCGGTACCAGCTTCTTCGGCGGCTCGAAACACGCCGGCGGCGGCGATCCCGCGCCGGCGGCGCCGACCGTGACGCAGACCGTCACGCCGTCGGTCGTCGTCACCACGCCCACCATCACCCGAACGGCGCCGGCGGTCACCAAAACCGCGACCCCGACCGTCACGGATACGCAGTCCAGCACCCCGACCCCGTCGACGACCTCGGCAACACCGACCGCTGCGACCGCTGCCTTAGGCTGAGCCACGTGTGCGGCATCGTCGGCTACGTAGGACCGCGACCAGCGCTCGACGTCGTAGTCGAGGGTCTGCGTCGGCTCGAGTACCGCGGATACGACTCCGCCGGGGTGGCAGTCGTCGACGGCGCAGCGATGCACATCGCCAAGAAGGCGGGGCGCATCGAGAACCTCGACAAAGAGCTCGCGACGCGCACCTTCGACGGCACGACGGGCATGGGGCATACCCGATGGGCCACGCACGGGGCGCCGAGCGACCGCAACGCCCATCCGCACACGGACGCGAGCGGACGCATCGCCGTCATCCACAACGGGATCATCGAGAACTTCGCAGAACTGCGGCACGAACTCGAACTCGCCGGGGTCGACTTCGCCAGCGACACCGACACCGAGGCGGTGGCGCATCTCGTCGCGGCGCACCTCGACGCGCACGGCGGCTCACTCGCGGACGGAGTGCGGGCCGTGTGCCAGCGCCTGCACGGGGCGTTCACGCTCGTCCTGATCGACACGCGGGAGCCCGACGTCGTGGTCGCTGCGCGCCGCAACTCGCCGCTCGTACTCGGCGTCGGCGACGGCGAGACGTTCCTCGGCAGCGATGTGGCCGCGTTCATCGAGCACACCCGGAACGCGGTCGAGTTGGGCCAGAACCAGGTCGTCGAGATCCGCCGCGACGGGTACTCGATCACCGACTTCGCCGGCGCGCCGGCGGAGGGCACGCCGTTCCACATCGACTGGGATCTCGCCGCCGCCGAGAAGGGCGGCTTCGACTACTTCATGCTCAAGGAGATCGGCGAGCAGCCGGCCGCGGTGCGCGACTCGCTGCTGGGTCATCTCCTCGACGGGCAGATCGTGCTGGACGAGCAGCGCCTCGACCCGCAGGAACTGCGCGACATCGACAAGGTGTTCATCGTCGCCTGCGGGACGGCCTATCACGCCGGCCTGATCGGCAGGCAGGCGATCGAGCATTGGACGCGGCTCTCCGTCGAGGTCGAGATGGCCTCCGAGTTCCGGTACCGCGAACCTGTCCTGGATCGGCAGACGCTCGTCGTCGCGATCAGCCAGTCGGGCGAGACCGCCGACACGCTCGAGGCGGTGCGGCATGCCAGCGAGCAGCGCGCCCGTGTGCTCGCGATCTGCAACACGAACGGCGCGCAGATCCCGCGCGAGTCGGACGCCGTGGTCTACACGCACGCCGGGCCGGAGATCGGAGTTGCGGCGACCAAGACCTTCCTCGCGCAGATCGCCGCCGTCGAACTCGTCGGGCTGGCCTTGGCGCAGGCGCGCGGCACCAAGTACGGCGACGAGATCATCCGCGAGTACGAGACGCTGTGCGCGGTGCCGGAGGCGATCGCCCAAGTGCTCGAAAGCATGGAGCCGGTGCGCACGCTCGCGCGGGACATCGCCGGCTCGGGCACGGTGCTGTTCCTGGGCCGGCATGTCGGCTACCCGGTGGCGCTGGAAGGCGCGCTGAAGCTCAAGGAGCTCGCCTACATGCACGCCGAGGGTTTTCCGGCCGGCGAGCTCAAGCACGGGCCGATCGCGCTGATCGAGCCGGGCGTGCCGGTCGTGGTCGTGATGCCCTCTGCGGTGGGCCGTCCCGTCCTGCACCGCAAGATGTTGTCCAACGTCGCCGAGGTCACGGCCCGCGGAGCCCGCACGATCGTCATCGGTGAGCCGGGCGACTCCGCCGCGCGCGGGCTCGCGGCGCACTTCATCGAGGTGCCTGCCGTGCCGACGTTGCTGTCGCCGTTCGTGACGACGGTGCCGTTGCAGGTGATGGCCGCCGAGATCGCGCAGGCGCGCGGCTACGACGTCGACAAGCCGCGCAACCTCGCCAAGTCCGTCACTGTGGAGTAGCCACGGTCAGCCTGGCCGGTTGCGCGCGAGTTGCAGGAAGCCGCGCACGCCGACGAGACGGATCAGGTTGGCCGGACTGAAGAACCGCTGCATCGGCAGCATGCCGCTGATCGTCCCGAGGAACGCCGTGGTTGCAATGGGGTCCGCGCTGATCGCCGCGAACATCCGCTGCTCGGCGGATGAGACGGGCCGCAGCTGGGCGAGCCCGACGGTGAAGTCGTACATCGGCGTCGTCTCGCGGTCGCGGGCGCGGGCGTAGCGGGCGAGCAGCTTCGGCAGTGAAGGGCCGCTGTCGAGCCCGAGACGCACCGCCTCGGCCACCAGCTCCGCATCGCGCAACGCGTGCCCCATGCCCAGCCCAGTGATCGGATCCATCGTCAGCCCCGCGTCGCCGACCAGCGCCCACCCCGGCCCGTAGGGCTTGCGAAACACGTTCGGCAGCTCGGTCGCGAAGCGGATCGGCGCCGCCCGGGTCGCGCCGCGCGCCCGCGCACCGAGCGTGCCCGCGCGGTCGAGCATGTCGAGCAGGCTCGACTCGGGTTCGCGCCGGAACTCGGCGAACTGCGCCGCGGGCCACTCGGTGAACGTGATGACCTGCCCGTCGTGGGTCGGCCACGCGCCGACCACGGCGCCGTCCAGCGCGTAGATCTCGCCCGCGTCGATCGGCAGGCCTGACCAGTACGTGTAGCAGCCGGTGGTGCCGGCCTGCCGCGCGCGGTATTCGCGGGCGCCGACCAACTGCGCGATGCGGGAACGTCGGCCGTCGGCGCCGATGACCAGCCGGGCGGCCTCAGTGGTGAGCCGGCCGGTCTCCTTGGCGCGGCATCGGACGCCCGTGACGATGCTGCCTTCACCGGTGAGTTCTTCCACGGTTGTCGCCTCGCGCACTTCGGCGCCCGCGTCGCGTGCCGCGTCGACGAGCATGGCGTCCAGGACGGTCCGGCGCGGGCTGAGCATGAAGCCGTCCGCGGGATAGCTGCCATCGAGCGCCGCCCCGACCGTGTTGAACCGGACGCGCCGGGTCGGCGGCACTCCGGTGGCCAGCAGCTTGTCGAGCAGGCCCCATTCGGCGAGCCGCGCGACGCCCGGCGGCTGCAACTGATGCGTGGACAAGGTGTCGCTGGGGAAGCGGGCCTGGTCGATGACGAGCACCCGCAATCCGGCCCGGGCGAGCAGCATCCCGGTGACCGAGCCCGCGACTCGGGCGCCCACCACGATGACGTCGTAGCCCATGACTCCCCCGCTAGTTTCGTTGCGACGTAACGTAACGACGTTGCATTACTCTGTCAACCATGGGACGTCCCCGCCAACACGGCACCGAGACCCGCGATCAGCTGCTGGATGCCGCGACCCGGCTCTTGGCGACGGAGGGATTCGGCGCGCTCTCCGTGCGTCGGCTGTCGGGCGAGGTCGGGGTCAGCAGCCGGGCGGTGTACAGCGTGTTCGGCGGCATGCCCGGCGTGCTCGGCGCGCTGTACCGGCGCGCGGCGGACGTCATGAATGAGCACCACGAGGCCGTCCCACGTCAGGAGGACCCACTTGCCGAGATCGTCGAGCTTGCCTTCGCCTACCGCGCGGGCGCGCTCGCCCAGCGCGACCTCTACGGCCTCTACCTCGAGCGGGCCGTCCCGACATTCTGTCCGAGCGACGAGGACGTCGCATACGCCGTGCGGGCGCACCTGCGCGCCCGGCAGGCGTTCGAGCGCGCGTGTGCAGACCAGCCGGGCGTCGATCCGGCGCGGGCCACGATCCAGATGTGGGCGCTGCTGCACGGCCTCTGCTCACTCGAGATCGGCGGCATGCTCGCGGGTATGGACGGCGACGTCGAAGCGGTCTGGCAGAACGCAGTCAACTCGATGCTGCGCGGTCTGTTTCCCGTTGCTCGGTAGGCTCGCGGACGTGACCGCTGGCGATACCAAGTCCGTTGACCTGCTCATAGTCGGGGCCGGGCCGGTCGGCCTGTTCGGCGCTTACTACGCGGGCGTGCGCACGTTGACGACCGTCGTGCTCGACTCGCTCGAGGAGCCCGGCGGGCAGATCACTGCGATGTATCCGGAGAAGGCGATCTTCGACGTCGCGGGGTTCCCGGCAATCAAGGGACGCGATCTCGTCGAGCAATTGCTCGCGCAGGCCGCTCCCTTCAAACCCGACTACCTGCTCGGCCAGCAGGCCGTCGGCCTCGAGCGCGGCGACGGCGCCTTCGCCGTGAGCACCTCGACGGGCCTGCGCATCGAGACACGCGCGATCGTGATCACCGGTGGTATCGGGACTTTCACGCCCCGTCCGCTGCCCGCCGGCGGCGAGTACTTCGGACACGGCCTCGTGCACTTCGTGCCCGACCCGAGCGCCTACGCGGGCAACGACATCGTCGTGGTGGGCGGCGGCGACTCGGCCCTCGACTGGGCGCTGATGCTCGAGGACATCGGCAGGTCGGTGGCGATCGTGCACCGCCGCAACGAGTTCCGCGGGCACCAGCACTCGGTCGAACTGCTCAAGTCGTCGTCGGTCAGGATCGTCACGGACGCGCAGATCTGCGCAGTGCGCGGTGATCCGGACGTCAGCGAGGTCGACGTCACCGTCAAGGGTCAGGACGAGCCGTTGACCCTGCCCTGCGACACGCTGGTCGCGGCGCTCGGCTTCACCGCCAACCTCGGGCCGCTGATGGAGTGGGGCCTGCACATCGAGAAGCGGCAGATCATGGTCGACACCGCCGGGCGCACCTCCGTTCCGGGCATCTTCGCGGCCGGCGACATCGTCGACTACGACGGCAAGGTCAAGCTCATCGCCACGGGGTTCGGTGAGGTGGCGACTGCGGTCAACAACGCGTACGCCTACCTGAACCCCGGCAAGTCCGCGTTCCCCGGGCACCTGTCCGACTACGCACCCGCGCCCGGCGAAGGGTCGCCGACGGCGTCGCCGACCGCCGCGGGCTGAGTCGTGCCGATCGTCGGTGTGGGGATCGACGTCGTGCCCGTCGAGCGCTTCGCCGCGACGCTGTCCCGAACACCGATGCTCGCCGACCGGCTGTTCACCCCGGCCGAGCGCGTTACCGGATCGGGCACACCGCGCGCCGCCGAGTCGCTTGCCGCGCGGTTCGCGGCGAAAGAAGCGCTGGCGAAGTCGCTCGGCGCCGGTGGCGGGATGCACTGGACGGATGCCGAGGTGCTCGTCGACGAGGCGGGTCGCCCGTCCCTCTCGATCAGGGGGTCGGTGCAGGAGCGCGCCGACGCGCTCGGCGTCACGCGGCTGCACGTGTCCATGTCGCACGACGGCGGCATCGCCTCCGCGACCGTCATCGCGGAGGCGTGATGCGAGGGGTCTACTCCGTCGAGCAGGTGCGCGCGGCCGAGGAGGCGCTGATGGCGCGGCTGCCCGACGGCGCGCTGATGATGCGCGCCGCGACGGGGCTCGCCGTCGAGTGCGCCGCATTGCTCGGCCGCGTCTACGGCGCGCGGGTCGCGTTGCTCGTCGGCGCCGGCAGCAACGGCGGCGACGCGCTGCACGCCGGCGCCGCGCTGGCCCGCCGCGGTGCGGTGGTGCGCGCCCTGCTGCTCAACCCGGACCGCGCCCATCAGGCCAGCCTCGCGGTGCTGCAGCGCGCCGGCGGCCGAGCCGTCGCGGCCGAACCCGCGCAGCTGACGGGCGCCGACCTGGTCGTCGACGGCATCGTCGGCATCGGTGGGCAGGGCGGGCTGCGCGGTGCGGCGGTCGCGCTGGCCGAGGCCGCGCGCGACGTGTGCACCGTCGCGGTCGACGTCCCGTCCGGAGTCGACGCGGACACGGGTGCGGTCGACGGTGCTGCGATCGACGCCGACGTCACGGTCACGTTCGGCGCGCTCAAGCCCGGATTGCTCGTCGGCGCCGGCGCAGTCTCCGCCGGCGAACTGCGCTTCGTCGACATCGGGCTGTCGCCGCTGCTGCCGACGGCCGCCACGCACGTGCTGGAGGGCGCGGACGTCGCGACGCTGCTGCCGCAGCCGGGGCCGGCCGACGACAAGTACACCCGTGGCGTCGTCGGTGTCGTCGCCGGCTCGCCCGCGTACGCAGGTGCCGGTGTCCTCACCACCGGCGCAGCGATCTGCGGCGGCGCCGGCTACGTCCGCTATGCAGGCGCAGCGACGGACGCCATTCGGGCCCGCTACCCCGAGGTCGTCGTGCACGAGGACACGCGGCCGTCCGAGTTGCGCGTGCAGGCGTGGGTGACGGGGCCCGGCCTCGGCACCGACGCCGCGGCCCGCGCGCTGCTCGCCGACGTGCTCTCGACGGACGTGCCGGTGATCGTCGACGCGGACGGCATCACCGTGCTCGGCGCGCACCCGGAGCTGCTGCGCGATCGGTCGGCGCCGACTGTGCTCACCCCGCACGACCGCGAGTTCGCGCGCATCGCGGACGGGCCGGCTGCCGACCGACTGGGTAGCGCCCGGGCCGCGGCCGCCACGCTGGGTGCGACCATCCTGCTCAAGGGCGACGCCACAATCGTGGCCGCGCCCGACGGCCGGGCCTGGATCAACCGCACCGGCACGCCGTGGCTGGCCACCGCGGGTTCCGGGGACGTGCTCAGCGGGCTGCTCGGCTCGCTGCTGGCCGCCGGTATCGAGCCGCCGCTGGGTGCCGCCGCCGGCGCGTTCGTGCACGGCGTCGCGGGGCAGCTCGCAGCCACCGACGGCCCGCCGTCGTCGGCTGACGTGCTTGCCGAGTTGCGCCGCGCGCTACGGCTGATCACGAACGGCTAGGCCCACTGCGGGTCTGTTCGCGACGGGATGGATCAGCCGGTCGGCGATGCCCACCGATACCACCACCGCGAGCGCGCAGATGCCCAGCGTCAGCGCGCTGACGTGCGGCGCCAGCAGGCCCAGCGCGGCGAGCACCGCCACGCCGCCGATCCGCGGCCAGGACGGCAGCCGCCACACGACCGCCTTGAACAGCGCATGGCCGCCGAGGAACAGCGCCGTGCCACCGAGCACGAACCACGCCGTCGTCGCGTCGCCGCGCAGGTCCGGGTGCTCGAGCACCTGGTGGTCCGCGGCGGCGGTGGTGATGATCCCGCCGATGATCAGCGGGTGGATCCAGTGGAAGGCATTGCGGGCAAGCCGCCCCGGATCGTCGGACGCCTCGATCTCGCGCGCGCTGTCGGCAGCCGCGCGGTCGAAGTAGATCCACCACAGCGCGACTGCGCCGGCGAACGCGACACCGAACGCGGTCATGTTGTGCCCGGACGGATCCTCGATGTCCAAGAGTCCGCCGATCACGATGATCGACTCGCCAAGGGCGATCAGCACGAACGCCTGGCAGCGCTCGGCGAAATGGCTGCCGCTGATCGTCCAGTCGGTCGTCGCGGAACGTCCCAACCCGGGAAAGTAGAACCCGATCGCGGCGCCGATCAGATCGATCGCGACCGACGAGGCCCACAGCAGCTCGCGGACGTGTCCGTGCTCCGCGGCGCCGAGCAGCATGACCGCGGCGCTTCCCGTCGTCCACGGCACGATCCGGACGAACACCATCTGCAACTGCTCGCCGCGCAGTGCCCAGATCGCGAACAGCGCGCGGCCGGCCTGCATCGCGACGTAGGTCGCCGCCACCAGCCAGCCGCGGTCGCGGAAGGCGAACAGCAGACCGGCGGAGAGCACCATGCTGCCGAACATGAGCGCGATCAGCATCACCCGCGCCGGCGTGCGGTTCGGATCCAGGTAGTTGACCGCCCAGGTCGTGTAGACCCAGACCTGCCACACCATGGCGAGCAGCACGGCCGTCTGCACCGCGCCGTCCAGGCTGCGCTCGGTGCCGAGCAGGTGGGACAACTGGGTGACCGCGAAGACGTAGACGAGATCGAAGAACAGCTCGATGTTGGTGACCTCGTTCGCGCTGTCGCCGCGCCGCAATGCCGACGCTCTGACCTCGACCACCCGCATCACTATTCCGGGTTTGGGAGGATGGCGGGGTGCTACGCACCGAAGCCGTCGTCGACCTCGCCGCGATTCGCGAGAACGTCGCCGCTCTGAAGGCGGGCACTCCCGCCGAGGTGATGGCGGTCGTCAAGGCCGACGGCTACGGCCACGGGCTGGTGCCGGCCGCACGCGCATCGCTGGCCGGCGGCGCTACCTGGCTCGGCACCGCGATCGTGGACGAGGCGCTCGCGCTGCGCGCGGCGGGGATCACGGCGCCGATCCTGGCCTGGCTGTGGACGCCCGGCGAGCGCGACACCGTGCGCCGTGCACTGGCTGCGGACATCGACATCTCGGCGAGCAACCTCTGGCAGCTGGACGCGGTGACGGAGGCGGCGCGAGGGCTCGGTAAGCAGGCACGCGTCCATCTCAAGGTGGACACCGGGCTGTCGCGCAACGGCAGCTATGTCGACGACTGGCCCGACCTCATGACTGCCGCGGCAAAGGCGCAGGCCGCGGGCGAGATCGCGGTGATCGGCATCTGGTCGCACTTCGCCTACGCCGACGCGCCCGGGCATCCGACGATCGGCCGGCAGCTGGACGCGTTCCGGGCGGCGGTGGACGTCGCCGCGCTCGCGGGCGTCGAGCCGCAGCTGCGCCACCTGGCGAATTCGGCGGCGACCTTGACGCTGCCCGAGGCGCACTTCGACCTCGTCCGGCCGGGCATCGCGGTGTACGGGCTGTCGCCGATCGCCGCCGACAGCTTCGGGCTCACGCCGGCGATGACGCTGCGCGCGGCTGCGGCGAGCGTGAAGCGGGTGCGCGCCGGCGAGGGCGTTTCGTACGGGCACGAGTACACGACCAGCCGCGCGACCACGCTCGTCCTCGTCCCGCTCGGCTACGCCGACGGCGTGCCGCGACTCGCCGGCAACGTCGGGCCGGTGTGGGTCAACGGCGCGCGGTTCACCCTCGCCGGCCGGGTCTGTATGGACCAGATCGTCGTCGACGTCGGCGATCTGCAGGTCGCGCCCGAGGACCCTGTCGTGTTGTTCGGGCCGGGCCGGGACGGTGAGCCGACGGCGCAGGACTGGGCCGACGCGGTCGGCACCATCCACTACGAGATCGTCACCCGGATCGGGCCGCGGGTGCGCCGGGTCTACGTATGACGCTCGGACCGCTGCGCGGGCCGGGCCGGCCGGCCGGCCCGATCGCGCACGGCGCGCTCGACGGTCACGTGGTCCGGCTGCCGACCGCCGCGGACACCTGCGCGCTCGGGGCGCGGCTCGGCGAGCTGCTGCGTGCGGGCGATCTGGTCGTCCTGAGCGGCGCGTTGGGCGCCGGCAAGACCACCCTCGTGCAGGGCATCGGCGCCGGGATGGGGGTCACCGGCCGGATCGCATCACCGACGTTCGTCCTGGCGCGGGTGCATCCCGCGCAGCTGCCCGGCGGGCCGGCGCTGATCCACGTCGACGCGTACCGGCTGGGCTCGCTGGCCGAGGTCGACGACCTCGACCTCGACGTGGAATTGGACGACTCGGTGGTCGTCGTCGAGTGGGGCACCGGGCTGGTCGAGCAGTTGGCCGAGGCGTGGCTGTCGATCGGACTGGCGCGTGCCGACGACACCGAGGAGCGGACGGCAACTTGCTCGCCGCACGGCTCCGACTGGGCAACCCGGCTGGCCTCCGTCGTCTCGGCTTCGGGGCCGAGATGACCGGATCGAGCCGCGATAAATGGTCAACTCAGCCCCGAAGCCGGCTTGTGCTCGCGATCGACACCTCGTCGCCGGCCGTGACGGCGGGTGTCGTTGCGGTCGGGGACGGGCTTACCCTCGCCGCGGTGCGCGCGCCGCTCGCCCCGCGCGGGCACGGCGAACTGCTCACGCCGGCGGTCGCCGACTGCCTGGGTGACGCCGGCATCGCCGCGTCCGACCTCGCCGCGATCGTCGCCGGCACCGGCCCCGGTCCGTATACGGGGCTGCGGGTGGGGCTGGTAACGGCGGCGGCACTCGGCCAGGCTCTCGCCGTGCCGACCTACGGGGTGTGCTCGCTGGACGCGATCGGCGCCGCCTGCGCCGACGAGCCGGCCTTACTCGTCGCAACCGACGCGCGCCGGCGCGAGGTCTACTGGGCGCGCTACGGTGCCGGCGTCCGGCTCGACGGGCCGCACGTCGACCGACCCGCGGAGGTGGTGCTCGACGGAGTCACCGCTGTTGCAGGTGCTGCCGCCGAACTGCACCCCTGGCCGGGACTCGCCCGCCGCCCCGAATACCACCCGGAGCCGGTGCAGCTTGTAGCGCTCGCGGCAGACCGGATCCGCGCCGGTGCGGAATCAGAACCGCTCGCCCCGCGCTATCTGCGGCGTCCGGACGCCGTCGTTCCCGGCACTCCGAAGCGGGTGAGCCAATGACCACGGTGATGGTCGTCGAGATGACGGCGCAGCACATCGATGCACTCATGCCGTACGAGCAGGAGATGTTCGGCACCGAAGCGTGGACCCGCTCGGGATACCGCGCGGAGCTCGCCGACCGGCGCTACCGCTACTACGTCGCGGCCGAGAACGCCGACGGCGAGCTGCTCGGCTGGGCGGGCGTTCGGGTCGTCGCCGAGACGGCCGAGATCCTCACCGTCGGAGTCGTGCCCGCGGCCCGGCGCGCCGGAATCGCCCGTCGGATGATCGACGAGCTGCTCGCCGAGGCGATCCGGCGCGGCGCCCGCGAGGCGTTACTCGAGGTGCGCGTCGACAACGCAGCCGCGATCGGCCTCTACGCGAGGGAAGGGTTCGAGCGGGTCGGCATCCGGCACGGTTACTACGACGCCGGCCGGGTGGACGCCGTCACGATGCGCAAGGAACTGGCATGACGATCGTGATGGGCATCGAGACGTCGTGCGACGAGACCGGTGTCGGCTTCGTCGAGGACGGCGTCCTGCGCGGGGACGCGCTCGCGTCGAGCATGGACGAGCACGCCCGCTTCGGCGGGGTGGTGCCCGAGATTGCCGCGCGCGCCCACCTTCAGGAGATGGTGCCGACCGTGCAGGCCGCGCTCGACAACGCGAAGCTGGAGCTGCCCGACGTCGGCGCGATCGCGGTCACTGCCGGACCTGGGCTCGCCACCGCGCTGCACGTCGGCGTCGCGGCCGCAAAGGCGTACGCGCTCGCGCTCGGCGTCCCGCTCTACGGCGTGCACCACCTGGCCGGGCACGCGGCGGCCGACACCCTCGAGCACGGGCCGCTGCCGGAGCGGTCGATCGCGCTGATCGTGTCCGGCGGGCACACGTCGCTGCTGCTGGTGCGCGATCTCGTGCGTACGCCGATCGTCCACCTCTCGGACACGTCCGACGACGCGGCCGGCGAGGCGTTCGACAAGGTGGCGCGGCTCATCGGGCTGCCGTACCCGGGTGGCCCGTCCATCGACAAGGCCGCGCAGCACGGCGACCCGGCCGCTATCGCATTCCCGCGGCCGCTCACCGCACCTGGCGACCCGGAGCTCGGCTTCTCGTTCTCCGGGCTGAAGACCGCTGTTGCCCGCTACGTCGAGAAGCATCCCGAGATGGCGGTCGCGGACGTCGCGGCGAGTTTCCAGGAGGCGGTTGCGGACGTCCTCTCCGCCAAGGCGCTGCGCGCGTGCAGGCAGCAGGATGTCGAGACGCTGGTCGTGGTGGGCGGGGTCGCCGCCAACAGCCGGATCCGGGCGCTCGCACAGGAGCGCTGCGACGCTGCCGGCATCGAGCTGCGCATCCCGCCGATGCGGCTGTGCACCGACAACGGCGCGATGATTGCCGCGGTCGGCGACCTGCTGGTCCGCGAGAGGCGGCCGCCGTCCGGACTTAGCTTCTCGGCCATCCCGACCGTCGAGCTCGAACGCGCCCAACTCACCTGAGCATCTTCCCCTCTCGTGTGGGCAGGATTGTGCCGGACGAAATGCCCACACCAGAGGGGAAGAGCGTGCGGACGCTGATGTGGGAGGCCAGGGCCGCACCCGGGCGCGACGCCGAGTTGCTGGCCTGGGCGCTCGAGCACGCCGATCCAGCCGCCGACGTCTACCGCGGAGCGGACGGCCGGGTCGTGGTCATCGACGAGACCGGGCGAGGCCTGCCCGATGCGCCCGCCGAACTGCTCGCCCGCCCACCGCACGTGTGGCCCTTTGAGAGGGTGCCGCGCTGAGCTTGCACCGCGGCGCAACGCGCAGGCACAGTGCATGCGTGGCGAACCCTGTAGAGAAGTCGAAGCGCCAGCCTGTTCCCGGTCCAGGCGCGGCGGTCGAACTGGCCAGGCGTGTCTCGCACACCGCGCGCAACGTCGCGGAGGTGATGCGCTTCGGCGGCCTGGAGACCGATGACCAGGATTCGCCGTACGCCGTCGTCGCTGAACACGCGAACTATCGGCTGCGCCACTACTTCCACGACGCCGCGCCGCCCGACGCGATGCCGGTCGTGCTCGTCCCGCCGCTGATGATGGCGACGGAGGTCTGGGACGTCTCGCCCGCGACCTCGGCCGTGGCGGCGCTGCACGCGTCCGGCATCGACGCCTGGGTCGTCGACTTCGGGCACCCCGACCGCGAGCCCGGCGGTCTCGAACGCACCCTCACCGACCACGTGCTCGCAGTGAGCGACGCAATCGAGCGGGTCACCGAGGCGACCGGCCGCGCGGTCGTACTGGGTGGGTATTCGCAGGGCGGCATGTTCGCCTACCAGGCAGCGGCCTACCGGCGGGGCAAAGGCATCGACTCACTGGTGACGTTCGGCTCGCCGGCGGACACGTCCGCGCCGCTGCCGATCCCGCTCGCGCCCGACGTCGTGGCCCGGCTCGCCGGCGAGCTCGTCGAGAGCGGGCTGCTCAGCCGGGTCGCGCTGCCCAGCTGGATGGTCCGGCTGGGCTTCAAGATGCTCAGCCCGGCGAAGTCGGTGCAGGGCCGCATTCAATTCCTGCTCGCGCTGCACGACCGCGAAGCGTTGCTGCCTCGCGAGCGGCAGCGTCGCTTCCTCGACCGGACGGGCTGGACGTCCTACTCGGGGCCGGCGATCGCCGAGTTGCTCGAGCAGTTCGTCACGCACAACCGGATGCTCCAGGGCGGCTTCGTCATCGACGACCGGCTCGTCACGCTCGCCGACATCGACCTGCCGGTGCTCACCTTCGTCGGCGCCAATGACACGATCGGCCACCCGGACGGAGTCCGTGCGATCCGCCGCGCTGCACCGCGCGCCCAGGTGTACGAGGTGACGCTCCCGGGCGGGCACTTCGGGCTCGTCGTCGGCTCGAACGCGACCAAGACGACGTGGCCGGCGGTCGCCGCGTGGGTCGCGTGGCGGCACGGCGACGCGTCGCTGCCGGAAGAGATCAAGCTCGCCGACACCGTCGAGCCGGGCAAGCCGCTGCGCCCGAGCACGGCGGCGAACACCGCGGCCCAGGTCACCGAGCTCGGCATCGCCGCCGGACGCGTCGCGCTGACCACGGTCCGGCGGGCGGCGCGCCTAGTCAACCTCGTCGCGCACGAGGCACCGGCGCAGTTGCCGAAGCTGGCCCGCATCGAGCAGCTCGACCCGTCCACCCGCATCTCACTCGGGCTGCTCATCGACGAGGCGGCGCGCCGCGCCCCGAAGGACATCGCGTTCCTGTTCGGCGATCGCGGCTACCGGTGGGCTGATGTCAGCCGGCGCATCGACAACGTCGTCAAAGGGCTGGTGAGCATCGGCGTGCGGCACGGCGACCGGGTCGGCGTGCTCATGGACACCCGGCCCAGCGCGTTCACGCTCGTCGCCGCGTTGAGCCGGCTGGGCGGCACCGCGGTGCTGCTGCGCCCGGACGGCGACGTCGTGCGCGAGGCCGAGCTGGGCCGGATCACCTGGGTGATCTCGGACCCGGAGCACATCTCGCGACTCGGCGACGTGGCCGGTGTGAAATGGGCCGTCCTCGGCGGCGGCGGCGAGTGGCGCGAGCTGCACCCGGACGTCATCGACATGGAGCGCATCGATCCCGACGAGGTCGAGCTCCCTGCGTGGTACGCCGCGAATCCCGACCGCGCGGGCGACGTGGCGTTCGTGCTCTTCAGCGGCGAGGGTGCTGGGATCAAGGCCCTGCACATCACGAACAAGCGGTGGGCGCTGTCCGCGCTCGGCACCGCGAGCGCGGCAGCCCTCAAGCCGGGCGACACCGTCTACAGCACGACGCCGGTGCACCACTCGTCCGCACTGTTGATGAGCATCGGCGGCGCGGTCGCTGGCGGCGCGCGCTTCGCGATGGCCAGCGCCGCCGACCCGGACACGTTCTGGGAAGAGGTGCGCCGCTACGGCGCCACGCACGTGTCGTACACCTGGACGGCGCTGCGTGAGGTCGTCAACGCGCCGCCGCACCCCAGCGAGCAGCACCACCCGATCCGGATGTTCATGGGCTCCGGCATGCCGCGCAACCTGTGGCGCCGGGTGAACGAACGCTTCCCGAGAGTGCGCGTGCTGGAGTTCTACGCCTCTGCCGAGGGCGAGGCGATCCTCGCCAACGTCAGCGGCCGCAGTGTCGGCTCGATGGGCAAGCCGCTGCCGGGCACCGCCGAGGTCAAGGTGGCCGCATACGACTTCGCGGCGCGCTCGCTGGCGTTGGGTACGGACGGACTCGGCCGCGAGTGCCGGGTCGACGAGGTGGGGCTGCTCCTGGCCCGCGTCGACCCCGTCGACGCGGGGACGGACGGTCCACTGCGCGGCGTGTTCGACAAGGACGACGCGTGGCGCTCCACCGGCGACCTGTTCCTGCGCGACGAGAACGGCGATCTGTGGCTGGCCGGGGCGGCCGCCGAGGTGGTCTACACCCCGGACGCGCCCGCCATCCCGGCCGGCGCGCGCTTCGCACTGGGCACGCTGCCCTACGCCGATCTCGTGGTCGCCTACGGGGTGCCCGACGGCGATGCCGAGGCGTTCGTCGCCGCCGTGACGCTGCGGCCGGGCGCCGAGCTGGAGACCGCCGACCTGGACAAGGCGCTGGACAAGCTGCCCGCCGCGCAGCGGCCACGCTACGTGCAGGTGGTGCCGGCCATTCCCGTCACCACGTGGCATCGCCCGCAGTGGCGTGAGTTGCAGGCGAAGGGCATTCCGACGCCGACCCGGACGCGCAAGGTGTGGCGGCAAAGCGCCGACCCCGCCCACTACGAGCAGGTGGTGTAGTGGTGCGGATCAGCCATTTTGCACGGCCTGGCCGGTTTGTGATCATGCTGCCGGCTACCTGTGGAAGACTGCGCCGCTACGCAACGAATCGTCCGGCCGCGCTGTCTACAGGCCGTGGAGGTGTTGGTGCTGCGCGAAGTGGGCTTCGCGGGCTTCGTCCGCGAGCACACTCCTGCGCTGCTGCGGACGGCCTACCTGCTCACCGGCAATGGCCCGCAGGCTGAGGAACTGGTACAGGACACCCTGGTTCGGCTCTACCCGAAGTGGGAACGAGTCGAGAATGCAGATGCCCCGCTTGCCTACGTCCGCCGATCGTTGACCAACGCCTACATCAACCAGCAGCGGCGCGCGGCGCGCCGCGAGTTCGCCTACGAGGAAGTCCCGGAGCGCGTCGACCCCTACGATCACACGACCCAACTCGCCGACCGCGACCAGATCTGGGCCGGGCTGAGCTCGCTGTCCCAGCGGCAGCGCGCGGCGCTCGTCCTGCGCTTCTTCGAGGACCTTTCGGACGAGCAGACAGCAGCCGCGCTCGGCTGCCGGGTCGGCACCGTGCGCAGCCTGATCAGCCGCGGCCTCGCGACGCTGCGCGCGCGGATGACCGAGGTACCAAGACATGACTGACGATTTCGAGCGGGATCCGCTCGCGCGCGAGCTGCGCGCCAGCCTGTCCCGGCACGCGGCCGAGGCGCCGCGCGGCGACGCGCTCGCCGACCACATCCTGCGCACCGTCGAGCAGCAGCCGGCCGACGTCCAGGAGCGGCGGACGCGCAGCTGGCGCACGTGGGCACTGCCGCTCGCGGCGGTCGGTGCGGTCGCCGCCGTTGTCGGAACGGTGATCGGCATCCAGAGCTACCACCCCACCGCGTCGGCGCCGGCCGGCTCGCGCCCGCCGTCGTTGCTTAGAACGAGCGCGCCGTCCCCGAGCCCGCTCTCGAGCTCCGCGACCACGGTGGGCCCGTCGCCGGCGATTGCGATCGGCGCGCCCAACCTGTTCGGCGTCAAGATCCTCGATCTTTCGTTCGCCAACGGCAAGGGCTGGGCGCTCGCCTCCGCCAACTGCTCGAACGGCTCCGGGGGGAAGTGCACTGCACTGCTCCACACGACCGATGGCACGACGTGGGTGACCAAGTCGACGACGCCGTTCAGAGTGCCTGGAGTCAAGGGGGGCTGCACGGACCGGTGCGTCGACCAGATCAGGTTTGCAACCGAATCGACCGGATACGTCTACGGCCCGAACGCGTTCCTGATGACGACGGACGGCGGCGATCACTGGAAGCCGCAGCGCGGCGGCGCCATCGCACTCGAGACGCTCGACAACAACGTCATCCGGGTGACCTCGCGGCACCCCGGCTGTCCGTCGTGGTGTGACGTACAGGTGGAGACGTCGGGCATCGGCTCGACCTCCTGGAAGTCGTCCTCGCTGGGAACTGCCCCGGTCAACGCTGCCGAGGGCGTGCAGTTGACTCGCAGCGGTAAGAACGCGTACCTGTTGCTCCCCGCACACGTGACGGGCGGTGCCGAGGCAGTGAACTCGGCGTTCTACCGCTCCGCCGACGACGGCGGCAACTGGACCGCGTCGAGCGACCCGTGTCAGCCGGCCAGCCAGTCGGTCGCCGCCATCGCCACGACGGCGGGCGGCGACGGCGGGGTCAGCGCGCTGTGCGCGGTCCGCACCGGACCTACGGCGAAGTTCTCGGCGAGGTTCCTCGCCGTGTCGGCCGACGCGGGCGCGCACTTCACGGCACGCCCTGATCTGCCCCAGACGGCGGACCTCCTGACCGGCGATCCGGCAACCGGGCTCATCGCCGCCGGCATCGACGGGCTGCAGCGCAGTTCGGACGGCGGCCGAACCTGGCACACCGTCGCGGATGTGACCGGTCAGGTCACGTGGGTCGGGTTCGAGACGACGACCGAGGCGCGCGCTGTGACGAACAACCAGACCATCTGGACGACCGAGGACGGCGGGAAGACCTGGAGCCCAGTGGTCTTCCAATAAGGCCGGGCGGCCGACGACGACGTATCAGGCGGTGTCCGGGTCACTCCTTTCCCGCGAGCCGGAAGGAGAACCCGATGAAGACAATTTCGCTCGCCACCGCTACTGCGCTCGCAGCCGCCGGCTGCGTGCTCGCGGTGCCCACCGCCGCGTCGGCAACGCCCGCATGCGGCAACCACTCGCTGGCCGTCACAGCCACCGCATCGCAGGGCGCAACCGGACACGGCAACTTCGTGCTGCTGTTCCGCAACAAGACCTACCGCGCGTGCACGCTCTACGGCTATCCGGGCCTGGACGCCCTCAACGGATACGGCAACGTCATCAAGCACGCCAAGCGCACGCTGACCGGTTTCACCGGCGGCAGCACGCAGGGCCTGCAGACGATCCGGGTCAAGCCGGGCAAGTACGCCTCGGCCGACGTCGAGTGGCTGAACTTCAAGCCGAAGACCGGTGAGAGCTGCACCTTCTCGGCTTCGGTGGCCGCCACCCCGGCCAACACCTCGCACACCGTGCACTTGAACCGCTCGGTGAGCGTGTGCCGACTCGAGGTGCACCCGACGGTCGCCGGCAAGACCGGCAACAGCTAGGAACTCGTCCGTTCCACGGTGGCGCCGACGCGGAGAGCTCGGGGGATCTCCGCGACGGCGTCCACCACCTCGAGCAGCCGCGCGATGTCCTCGGCAGTGGCCGATGAGTCGACATCCACGGTGTAGTTGATCCCGGTCGACGTCCAGCCCTCGGTGTCGAAGTCGCCCGTCGCGCTCGCCCGCACGCCGTCCAGCCGGATCCCCATCCCGGCCGCCTCGCGGTACATGTCGTTGAGGACGCAGCCCGCCGCTGCCAGGTGCAGCAGATGGGCTCCGGTGAACTCGGCATCGACGGTGACGCCGTCAGCCGTCCAGCGATGCGGAAACCGCGTCCCGTCCGGCGAACGGAGCGACCCGGCGCCTACCACCACCTCGAACTGGCCCATGCCGGAAGTATCACCGCCCGTGCGCGGGAACATCGCGCACCCGAGCGGAAAACGCCGCGATCTCGTCCCGGTCGTAGGACAGCTGGTGCCGCTCGGTCGACGCCGGTCGAGAGGCCAGCGACAGGCCCGGGCGCCATTCGCGGCGCGGACGGATCGGCCGCACTTCGAAGCCGCCTCCGCAGTTCGGGCACACGTTGAACAACCGCGTCTCGACACAGTTCGCGCAGAACGTGCACTCGTACGTGCAGATGCGCGCCTCGGTCGAATCCGGTGGCAGGTCGACGTCGCAGTATTCGCAGTTGGGGCGAAGTTCGAGTGCCACGTCAGCCGTCCCTTACCTGCTCGAACAGGTAGTAAAGCGCAAGCGCGAACTGCACCGCGAGTGCCGCACCCGCTGACGCGAACGCAATGCCGATCGTTGCGGCATAGAGGAACGTGCCGACCGAGAACCGTGCGATCGAGCGCAGCTCCTCGCGCTTGCCCATCGGCGCCGCGATGAGCCGGCCACCGCGTACGGCGTGCATCCAGATGAGGCTGAACGCGATCGCCGCCAGCGTCAGGTTGGCGCTGTAGACCGCCTCGGCAACCGCGGCGTCGTGGCCACTGTCGCGCAGGTGATCGGCCACCAGCCGCGTGGGGAACGGCAGCATGGTGGTCCAGAGCAGGAGCAGCAGGTTCAGGAACAGCAGCAGCCGATCCGCGCGGACGATCGAGCGGAAGATCGAGTGGTGGTTGACCCACATGATCCCGATGATGAAGAAGCTGGTGACATAAGCGGCGAACTGCGGCCACTCGTGCACGAGCCCGTGCCACAGGCCGCCGTCCGTTTCGGGCGCGTGCAGTTCGAGCACGAGCAGCGTGATGGCGATGGCGAACACCCCGTCGCTGAACGCCTCGATCCGGCCGGTCTCGACGCCTGGAACCTCGTCACCAACCCCCTCGGCCACACCCGGAAGCCTCTCATGAGGACCCGGATTGAACCGCTGGCACTCAGCGAGCTAGAGTGCTAACCGGGAGGAGCTGGCACCCGCGACGACAGCCGCTCCCGGTTTGTGTACGTACTCAGACCCGAGAAGGGGAGCCACACAGTGACCGCCACGAAGGTCAGCATCAAGCCGCTCGAGGATCGCATCGTCGTGCAGGCCAACGAGGCCGAGACCACCACCGCGTCCGGCATCGTCATTCCGGATACCGCGAAGGAGAAGCCGCAGGAGGGCACCGTGCTCGCCGTCGGCCCCGGCCGCATCGACGACAACGGCAACCGCGTGCCGCTCGACGTGAGCGTCGGCGACATCGTCCTCTACAGCAAGTACGGCGGCACCGAGGTCAAGTACGGCGGCGAGGAGTACCTCGTCCTCTCTGCCCGCGACGTCCTCGCCATCATCGAGAAGTAATCCGCATCCGTTCCGCCCCGGCGCGACTCCATGATTTCGATGGGGCGTGACCGGGGCGGATTCGGTTGCGGGTCGATACCGAAGGGAAACCAATGGCGAAGATCCTCAGCTTCGATGAGGACGCCCGCCGCGCGCTCGAGCGTGGCGTCGACAAGTTGGCCGACGCCGTCAAGGTGACGCTCGGTCCGCGGGGCCGCAACGTCGTCCTCGACAAGAAGTTCGGTGCGCCGACCATCACCAACGACGGTGTGACGATCGCGCGCGAGGTCGAGCTCGACGATCCGTACGAGAATCTCGGCGCCCAGCTCGTGAAGTCGGTGGCGACGAAGACCAACGACATCGCCGGCGACGGCACCACGACGGCCACGGTGCTGGCGCAGGCGCTCGTGACGACGGGCCTGCGCAACGTCGCGGCCGGCGCGAACCCGATGGCGCTCAAGCGTGGCATCGACGCCGCGGTCACGGCCGTCAACGACGCGCTGGACAAGGCCGCCAAACCGGTGCAGGGCGAGCAGGAGATCGCGCACGTGGCGACGATCTCCGCGCAGGACGCCGCGATCGGCACCCTGATCGGCGAGGCCTTCACCAAGGTGGGCAAGGACGGCGTCATCACCGTCGAGGAAGCCCAGACGATGACGACCGAGCTCGAGTTCACCGAGGGCATGCAGTTCGACAAGGGCTACATCAGCCCGTACTTCGTCACGGACGCCGAGGCGGGCGAGACCGTGTTCGACGAGCCGTACCTACTGCTCACCACCCAGAAGGTGTCGTCGCTGGCCGACCTCCTCCCGATCGTCGAGAAGGTGGCCGAGTCCGGCAAGCCGCTCGTCGTGATCGCCGAGGACGTCGACGGTGAGGCGCTCTCGACGCTGGTCGTGAACGCGATCCGCAAGACGTTCCAGGCGGTCGCGGTCAAGGCGCCGTTCTTCGGCGATCGGCGCAAGGCCTTCCTCCAGGACCTCGCCGTCGTCACAGGCGCCCAGGTGATCGCGCCCGAGGTCGGGCTGACGCTCGACGAGGCGGGGCTGGACGTGCTGGGTCGTGCGGGCCGGGTTGTCGTCACGAAGGACCTGACCACCGTCACGCACGGCGCGGCGGCGCAGAGCGAGATCGACGCGCGCATCGCACAGATCCGTCGCGAGATCGACGAGACCGACTCCGACTGGGATCGCGAGAAGCTCCAGGAGCGGCTGGCCAAGCTCGCCGGCGGCGTGGGCGTCATCAGGGTCGGCGCCGCCACCGAGGTCGAGCTGAAGGAGCGCAAGCACCGCATCGAGGACGCCATCTCGGCCACCCGTGCCGCGGTGGAGGAAGGCATCATCGCCGGCGGCGGCGCCGGGCTGCTGCACGTCGTGTCGGCGCTGGACGGCGATCTCGGGCTCACCGGCGACGAGGCCACCGGTGTCGCCGTGGTGCGCGCGAGTCTCGCCGAGCCGCTGCGCTGGATCGCGAACAACGCCGGCAAAGAGGGCTACGTCGTCGTGTCCAAGGTCCGCGAGCTGCCGCTCAACAACGGCCTGAACGCCGAGACCGGCGCGTATGTCGACCTGCTGCAGGCCGGCGTGGTCGACCCGGTGAAGGTCACCAAGGCGGCCTTGGCCAACGCCGCGTCCGTGGCCTCGCTGGTGCTGACCACGCAGAGCCTGGTGGTCGAGAAGCCCGAGGAGCCTGCGGAGCACTCGCACAACGGCCACGGTCACTCGCACGGGCACGGTCACTCGCACGGCCCCGGCTTCTGACCCACCCCCGCCCCTCACCGAGTTGTCCGCCCTCCGGTACGTCGACGCGTACTGAAGGGCGGGCAACTTTCGGGGGTGGGTTTAGCTCTCGGGGGTTGGGTTACGCAGGCTGACGGGCGAGCAGGGCCTCGCGCTCTTCGACTGACAGGCCGCCCCAGACGCCGTACGGCTCGCGAGCCTCGAGTGCCCAGCGCAGGCACGGCTGGACGACCGGGCAGGTCGCGCAGATCGCCTTGGCGCGCACCTCGCGGCGCATGCGGGACGGCCCGCGCTCGTTCTCGGGGTGATAGAAGTTCGAGGTGTCGATCCCGCGGCACGCGGCACGCGTCTGCCAGTCCCAGTCGCCCTGCCGCAGTGGGGGGAGCCGCCTGATCTCGGCCATCGGCACGTTCTCCGATATGAGCAGGACCGCTCTCTTGCGATCGTCTGCCCAGTCCAAAGAGCGAGCCCGGCAAAGGTGACGCGTGTGTTCGGGCAGAATTCACTGCCCAGAGAGGCGGCGCGCGGCCGATCTGGAGATTTTGCCCCGTTTGCCGGGTGCTCGGCGGGTGGCCTCCTAGCGGCGCTTGCTCAGCGCGTGGACCGCGTCGGCGTAACCCCGCGCGTAATCCCAACTGACGTATGCGTCCTGATCGGGCGCGAATGCAGGCTCATGGACGTGCGTGCGACCCTCGCCGAGCAGCGCGCGCAGGTTGGCCTCCATGAGGTCCCAGCCGAAGAAGTGCTGCTCGCCGCAGTCGGCGCAGTCGACGGTGATTCCTTCGATGCCGTGCGGGGCCAGCGTCTGGCGGAACTCGGTCAGCTCGGCCAGATCGGCGAGCACGTCGGCCCGCTCCTCGTCGCTGAGTGGTTGCGCCGGCTCTGCTTCGTCGAGCAACGCCGCTGGGTCGTCCGGGTCGCCGAGGAATGGATCGACCGGCCCGTCGTCGATGTTCATCGGGCTCCGCCCGCGCAGTCAGCTTCTGAGCGTCGCTCGGTGTGCGTCACGCCTCCACGGTAGAACCCATCCCCACCTCGGCGCCAACCGAGAGGGGGATGGGTTTCCTGCCGACCGCGGAATCAGCCCTCCGCGATGGCCGACAGCGGTGGCGTCCGCGCCGCCCGGAAGCCCGGCCACAGCGCGGCCAGGACGCCCACGACGGCCGCCATACCGAGGAACAGCAGCGCCTGGCCCCACGGCACGCTGAGCGTGTCCAGCCCCTGGTCGCGCAGCGTTCGGGCGAACAGCGACCCGAAGGTGAGTCCGATGCTCACGCCGAGGAACGCGCCGAACACCGCGATCAGCAGCGACTCGAGGTAGACCGTGCGGCGGACCTGTTTGCGCTGCATCGCGACCGCGCGCAGCATCCCGATCTCGCGACGACGCTCGATCACCGACAGCGCCTGGGTGTTGATGATGCCCAGGATCGCGATCACGATGGCCAGGCCGAGCAGCCCGTAGAGCAACCCGAGCAGGCCGTTGATCTGGCTCGCTATGTAGCCCTGGAACTCGCTGCGGTCGCGCACGTCCACGACGTAGAAGTCGTTCGTGACGTTCTTCAGGCCGTTTCGAACCTGCTCGAGGTCGGCGCCGGGCTTGGCATGCACCAGTGTCACGAAGTCAGCCCATCGGTTGGTCGGCGTCAACGCGCGGTAGACGTCGCCACCGACGGCCCACGGGCCGATCAACTGGTCGTCGGCGTAGATCCCGGTGACCGTCACCGTGATGGGCTTTACCCCGGGCACCTCGAGCGTGTGCTTGGTGCCCATCGTCCACTGGTGATCGTCGGCGTAGGTCCGGGACACGATCATCCGATGGCCGGACGTACTGACCGAGCCGGCGTCCATGTCGACGTTCATGACCGAGGTGATCGGCCCCGTGATCGCGGTGCTCTCCTTGACCGAGCCGTCGACGCTGGCCATCATGTCCTGCAACTCCGTCACCGACGCCACGCCGGGCACCTTCCGAGCCGCCTGCGCCGCAGCCACCGGAACGTTGACGTTGTAGTCCGTCGTGAGGATGTAGTCGGCCGTGACGTTGTTCTCGAACAGCTTGTCGAGGCTCGCCTTCCACGAGGCACCGATGACGGCGATGCCGGCGACCAGGACGAGGCCGAGGGTCAGTGCGAACGCGGTAGCCGCGGTGCGTCGCGGGTTGCGCACAGCATTCGTCCGGGCCAGCCGGCCGACGATGCCGAACGGACGGCCGACGACGCGACCGAGCGGTGCGATCACCCAGCGTGCGAACACCGGCGAGAGCAGCATCGTGGCCGCGCAGACCGCGACGAGCCCGGCCGCGATGAACAGCGCCGCAGGTCCGGCACTGTCGTTGGCGACGCCCGCGACGGTGGCTGCGGCGCCGGCGACCGCGACCACGACACCGATCGCGGTGCGGCGGCGCAGGCCGGCGGCCGACGGTGACGCGAACTCCTCGCGCATCGCCGCGACCGGAGCGATCCGCCCGGCGCGCCGTGCCGGGGCGGACGCGGCGAACACAGTGACGACGGTGCCGAGAATGATCGAGATGAGCACGGTGCGCGTCGACATGACGAGCCCGCCGGACGGCAGCCCCAGGTCGAGTGCGTCGAGCAGCGCGTGCAGCCCGTAGGCCAACCCCAATCCACCGGCGAGCCCGAGCGCGCTGCCGAGGACGCCCACGATGAGCGCCTCGCGGGTCACCGAGCGGCGCACCTGACGCCGGTCGGCGCCGACCGCGCGCAGCAGGGCCAGCTCGCGCTGCCGCTGCGCGACGATCATCGAGAACGTGTTGTAGATGATGAACGTGCCGACGAGCAGCGCGACGATGCCGAAGCCCAGCAGGATGTAGGTGATGAACGACAGGGCTGTCGTCACGCCCCCCGTGTCGTCGTCACGCACCTGAGTGCCGGTCTTCGCTTCCAGCCCGGCGGGCAGCACCTTCGCGATGCGCGCGGTGATGGTGTCTTCGGAGACGCCCGCCTGCGCCGCGACGTTGACCGCGTCGTAGTGCTTGCCGTCCGTGAACAGCGACATCGCCTGGTCCCGGCTGAGCAGCGCGCCGAGGTAGCCGCCGGTGTCGTACGAGACGTGGTAGATGCCGACGATGGTCGCGTTCGTGATCGGTGCGTTCTGCGTGACGAGTTTGACGTGCTCGCCGGCCGTCAGGTTGTACTTCTTCGCGGCGCCGTCGTTGATGACTACTTCGCCGGCCTTCGTCGGCGCGTGCCCGGAGATCATCTGAGGCGTCTCGCCGATCCGGTTGTTCGGTTGCCATGCGGCTCCGTGGCTGGGCGCCCCGCCGGTGTCGACCCGCTTGCCGTGATCGTCGACCAGGATCATGCTCGCGCCGATGACCGGCTCCACGGCGCGGACTCCGTTGACGTGCTCGATGGTGGGCAGGAGGCCGATCGGCACGCCGGCCACATATCCGTGGGTGGGCTGCACCCGCGCGTCGATGCCCTTGTCGCTCGTCTCGAAGATCGCGTTGAAGCTCTTCTTGAGCGTGTCGGTGAACACGAACGAGCCGGCGACGAACGCGGTGCCGAGCAGCACCGAGATCAGGGTCAGTGCCAGCCGGACCTTGTGGGCCCGCAGGTTGCGCAGCGAGACGGTGCGCATCGGGTGCTTCGAGAGTTGTCCGCCCGTCGGCACGCTATGGCGCCGCGAGGGGCGGTCAGCTTGGGTGGGAGTCGTCGTCATGACTCGAGGCCCTTCATGCGGTCGAGGACGGACTCGGCGGTGGGCGAGCGCAGCTCGTCGACAATGCGGCCGTCGTTGAGGAACAGCACCCGGTCGGCGTAGCTCGCGGCGTGCGGGTCGTGCGTCACGACGACGACGGTCTGGCCGAGCCGATCGACCGAATGCCGCAGGATGCCCAGTACCTCGTTGCTGGAGCGCGAGTCGAGGTTGCCGGTGGGCTCGTCGCCGAACACGATCTCCGGACGGCTGGCGAGGGCGCGGCCGACGGCGACGCGCTGCTGCTGCCCGCCGGACAGCTCGCTGGGCCGGTGATGCAGCCGGTCGCGCAGCCCAAGCGTGTCGATGACCGTGTTCAGCCACTGCTGATCGGGCCGGCGGCCGGCGATCGCGATCGGCAACGTGATGTTCTCGAGCGCGGTCAAAGTGGGGACGAGGTTGAACGACTGGAAAACGAAGCCGATCCGGTCGCGGCGCAGCGCCGTCATCTTCTTGTCCGAGAGACCGCGCAGCTCGAGGGCGCCGATCCAGACGGAGCCGGACGTCACGCTGTCGAGGCCGGCCAGGCAGTGCATGAGCGTCGATTTGCCGGAGCCGGACGGCCCCATGATCGCGGTGAACTCACCGCGCCGAAGTTCGACGTCGACGTGGTCAAGCGCCCGGACCGCGGTTGGGCCGCTGCCGTAGCTCTTCACCAGATCGACCGCGCGCGCGGCGGAAACGGAAGGTTGAACGGAGGTCATGGTGCTTGATCGCGTCATACCCCGAGCCTTGCGTTCCGGCGGGTCGCGAACCATTGGGATTGCCCCCGAATCGACCCTGACATTTGCCCCAGTACGGAGGTGGGGTTAGCACGGTGATCGGTGACCGTCCGCGTAGGATGAGTTACCGGCGATCACAAGGAGCGCATCCGTTGCCCGACGCCTTTCCCGACAAGTTTGCGGCCCTCGGCCTCACCTACGACGACGTGCTTCTGCTGCCCGGCGAGACGGATGTCGTGCCGGCCGAGGTCGACACCAGGTCGCGGCTCACCCGTGAGATCTCGGTGGCCGTACCGCTGCTGTCCGCCGCGATGGACACCGTCACCGAGTCTCGGATGGCCATCGCGATGGCCAGGCAGGGCGGCATCGGGGTGCTGCACCGCAACCTGTCGATCGACGACCAGGCCTACCAGGTCGACCTCGTCAAGCGGACCCAGACGGGGCTTATCCCGAACCCGGTGACGATCGGCCCGGACGCCACGCTCGAGCAACTCGACGAGGTCTGCGGCCAGTACCGGATCTCCGGGCTGCCCGTCGTGGACGCCGACCAGCGCCTGATCGGCATCATCACCAACCGCGACCTGCGCTTCGTCCCGGTCGCGGACTGGGCCAGCACCAAGGTCGACGAGGTCATGACGCCGATGCCGCTGATCACGGCGCCGGTCGGCATCACCCGCGAGCGGGCCACGGCGCTGTTGCGCCAGCACAAGCGGGAGCGGCTGCCGATCGTCGACCCGCAGGGCCGGCTCGCCGGGCTGATCACCGTCAAGGACTTCGTGAAGTCCGAGCAGTTCCCGAACGCGTCCAACGACAGCCACGGCCGGCTGCTCGTCGGCGCTGCCATCGGCTATTTCGGCGACGCCTGGGAGCGGGCCACCCGCCTGGTCGACGCCGGCGTGGACGTGCTGGTGGCCGACACCGCGCACGGGCACGTCCGACTGCTGCTCGACATGGTTCGCCGGTTGAAATCGGATAGCGCGACCCGTCAGGTGCAGGTCATCGGGGGCAACGTCGCGACGCGCGCCGGCGCGCAGGCATTCATCGATGCGGGCGCCGATGCGGTCAAGGTGGGCGTCGGGCCGGGCTCGATCTGCACCACCAGGATCGTCACCGGGGTGGGGGCGCCACAGATCACTGCCGTGTACGACGCAGCCCAGGCATGCAAGCCGGCGGGCGTGCCGGTGATCGCCGACGGCGGGCTGCAGTATTCAGGCGATATCGCCAAGGCCATCGTCGCCGGTGCCGACTCGGTCATGGTCGGCTCGCTGCTGGCCGGCTGCGACGAGTCGCCGGGCGAGCTGATCTTCATCAACGGGAAGCAGTACAAGAGCTACCGCGGCATGGGTTCGCTCGGCGCGATGAGCTCGCGCGGCAAGAAGTCCTACTCCAAGGACCGCTACTTCCAGGCCGAGGTCGCAAGCGACGACCAGATCATCCCGGAGGGCATCGAGGGGCGGGTGGCGTATCGCGGGCCGCTCTCGGCCGTGGCGCACCAGCTGGTCGGCGGGCTGCGGCAGTCGATGTTCTACGTCGGCGCGCGCAACATCTCCGAACTCCAGGAGCGCGGCCGGTTCATCCGCATCACGCAGGCCAGCCTCAAGGAGTCGCACCCGCACGACATCCAAATGACCGCGGAGGCCCCGAACTACACCGCTGAGTAGGCGTCAGGGCTTGTCGGCCAGCCCGCCCTGCTCCTTCAAGGTGGCGCCGAAGACGGCGGCCTGGGTACGGCGCTGCATGCCCAGCTTGGCGAGCAGGCTGGAGACGTTGTTCTTCACGGTCTTCTCGGCGAGGAACAGCCGCTCGCCGATCTGCCGGTTCGTGAGTCCCTCGGCGATCAGGACGAGGATCCGTCGCTCCTGGGCGTTGAGCGACGCGAGCCGGGCATCCTCCTGCTTGCCCTCGCGGATGCGCTGCAGCACGCGAGCAGTGACGGTCGGGTCGAGCAGCGACTGGCCGGCGGCGACCTGGCGCACCGCGTCGATGAGGTTGGAGCCGCGGATCTGCTTGAGCACGTAGCCCGCGGCGCCGGCGAGGACGGCTGCGAAGATCGCCTCGTCGTCGTCGTAGGACGTGAGTATCAGGCACTTCACGGCCGGCTGCTGCTCGCGGATGACGCGGCACACCTCGATGCCGCTGCCGTCGGGCAGCCGGCCGTCCAGGATCGCGACGTCCGGCACTGCGGCGGGCAGCCTGCGCAGCGCCTCGGCGACGGTCCCGGCCTCGCCGACGACCTGGAAGTCCGGCACGCTGTTCAGCAAATCGGCGACGCCGCGCCGGACGATCTCGTGGTCGTCGAGCAGGAAGATGCGCGTGACGGACGACAAAGCCTCGGCTTCCGCCATAGCCGCTCCTCGTGATCAAGTAGACGTCCGGTGACAGGACACCACATCAGGGGCGTATTGGATACCTGTAACGCGGGTTCTGTCATTTCGGACCAACGAGGCGGGCCTACGGAAGTGACTGGCCGAACCGGTCATAAGGGGCGCATGCGCGCGCGTGACCGGCGGCCGAAATAGCTCGGGCGCGTCCGGGGGGCTGTTCTCCCGGTCGCGCCCGTTACTTCACGATCCCGTGCCCAGCCGGCGATGCATAGGACACGATGGCCCGGAGTACCGGGTCTTTGGTCCCGCGCGGCAAGGTTGGCGCGGCGTGCGGCAGACTCGACCTGTGCCGGAAACCGTGGAGATCGGGCCGGGCCGCAGTGGGCGCCGCGGCTACTACCTCGACGAGATCGCGGTGGTGCCGACTCGCCGGACCCGCGGGCAGGCAGCCGTCTCGACCGCCTGGCAGATCGACGCGCACGCCTTCGAACTGCCGTTGGTCGCCGCCCCGTCCGATGCCGTCGTCTCGCCCGCGACCGCGGTCGAGGTCGGGCGCCTCGGCGGCCTGGCAGTCCTAGACGGCGAGGGCGTCTGGTGCCGCTACGAGGACGCCGCCGCCGAGCTGGCCACGGTGACCGGCGACATCGCGCAGCTGCAGCAGGCATATGCCAAGCCGGTTGCTCCGGAGCTGCTCAGGGCGCGGATCGCCGAGCTGCGCGCGGCCGGGGTGCTCGTGGCGGTGCGGCTCTCGCCGCAGCACACCGCGGAGCTCGCCCCGCACGCGCTGGCCGAGGGCGTCGACCTGCTCGTCATCCAGGGCACGGTGATCTCGGCAGAGCACGTGCAGCGCGAGAACCAGCCAGGCCTCAATCTCAAGACCTTCATCGCCGACCTGGACGTGCCGGTCGTCGTCGGCGGCGTGACGAACTACCAAACGGCGCTGCACCTGATGCGTACCGGCGCAGCCGGGGTGATCATCGGCTACGGCGCGCACGTCGGCTCTACGACCCACGCGGTTCTCGGGATCGAGGTGCCGATGGCGACGGCGCTGATCGACGCGGCGGCCGCGCGGCGCGACTACCTGGACGAGACGGGCGGGCGCTACGTCCACCTCATCGCGTACGGCGACATGGCCACCGGCGGCGACATCGCGAAGGCGCTGGCGTGCGGCGCGGACGCGGTGATGCTGGGCGACGCGCTGGCCGCCGCGGTGGAGGCGCCCGGCCGCGGTCTCTACTGGGACGCGACGGCATCCCATCCGCGAATTCCGCGATCGGCGATCGTCGACGTGGCGTTCGGCGACGCCGACCGTCCGTCGCTCGAAGAGCTGCTGGTCGGCCCGACCGCCGACCCCGGTGGGGAACGCAACCTCTTCGGTGCGGTACGCAGGGTGATGGGCAAGTGCGGGTACTCCTCGGTGAAGGAGTTCCAGAAGGTTGAGCTGATCGTGACCGGAGGTCGCTGACGTGGCACTGCAGCTCGGATACAAGGCTTCGAACGAGCAGTTCGCGCCGCAGAAACTGCTGGACTACGCCGTGCTCGCCGAGGAGTGCGGCTTCGACTCGGTGTTCGTCTCCGACCACCTCCAGCCGTGGCGGCACGACGGCGGGCACGCGCCGTTCGCGATGTCCTGGCTCGGCGCGCTCGGCGCGCGCACCGAGCGGATCACGATGGGCACGTCCGTCCTCACCCCGACCTTCCGCTACCACCCGGCGATCGTCGCGCAGGCCTTCGCGACACTCGGCTGTCTGTATCCAGGGCGGGTGGTCCTCGGCCTGGGCACCGGCGAGTCGATGAACGAGGTGCCACTGGGCGTGGAGTGGCCCGAGGCGAAGGAGCGGTTCGCGCGCTTCCGGGAGGCGGTGAAGCTGATCCGCCAGCTGTGGGCCGAGGAGCGCGTCACGTTCGAGGGCGACTACTACCGCACCGAGAAGGCGACGATCTACGACCGTCCCGAGCAGCCGGTGCCGATCTACCTGGCGGGCTCCGGGCCGGCCGCGACCCGGTTCGCGGGGCGGCAGGGCGACGGCTACATCACGACGTCCGGCAAGGATCCGGCGCTCTACACCGACACGCTCATCCCGGCCGTCCGAGAGGGTGCCGAGAAGGCGGGCCGGACGGTGTCCGACATCGACATGGCGATCGAGGTGAAGGTCTCCTTCGACCACTCGCGTGAGGACGCGATGAACGCGACGCACTTCTGGGGCGCGCTCGGGCTGACGCCTGAGCAGAAGGCCGGCGTCGAGGATCCCGTCGAGATGCAGCGCCTCGCAGACGAGTTGTCCGTCGAGCAGACCGCGCGCCGATTCATCGTCTCCACCGATCCGGACGAGCACGTCGAGCGGATCAAGACCTACGTCGACCTCGGCTTCAACCACTTGGTGTTCCACGCACCTGGACCGGACCAGGCCAAGTTCCTGAAGCTCTACGGGGAAGAAATACTCCCGAGACTCCGCAACTTGTGACGGTTATGCCTGAGTCTTCGAGCGCGCTGCGGCGCGCCCTCAGAAGGGCACGTGACGGCGTCGCCCTGGATGCGACCGAGGCCGAGACGCTGCTGGCGGCACGTGGCGACGCGCTCGCCGACCTGTGCGGTTCGGCGGCCCGGGTGCGCGACCAGGGGCTGCTCGACGCCGGCCGGGCGGGTGTCATCACGTACTCGAAGAAGGTGTTCATCCCGCTCACCAGGCTGTGCCGGGATCGCTGCCACTACTGCACGTTCGCGACCGTGCCGCACCGGCTGCCAGCCGCGTTCCTTTCGCCGGACGAGGTGCTCGAGATCGCTAGGCAGGGCGCCGCGCTGGGCTGCAAGGAGGCGTTGTTCACGCTGGGCGACCGGCCGGAGGAGCGTTGGCCGGCCGCACGCGAGTGGCTGGACGCACACGGCTACGACTCGACGCTGGCCTACGTCCGCGCGATGGCGATCCGGGTGTTGGAGGAGACCGGGCTGCTGCCGCACCTGAACCCGGGCGTCATGTCGTGGGCGGAACTGCAGCGGCTCAAGCCGGTCGCGCCGTCGATGGGCATGATGCTCGAGACGACCTCGCGGCGGCTCTTCGAGGAACCGCACGGGGCACACTTCGGCTCGCCGGACAAGGACCCGGACGTCCGGCTGCGCGTGCTCGAGGACGCGGGCCGCTCGTCCATCCCGTTCACCACCGGCATCCTGGTCGGGATCGGCGAAACGCTTGCCGAGCGGGTCGACTCGCTGTTCGCGATCCGGCGCATCGCGCGCGCCTACGGCGGCATCCAGGAAGTCATCGTCCAGAACTTCCGCGCCAAGCCGGACACCGCGATGGCGCGGATGCCGGACGCCCAGCTCGGCGATCTGGCTGCCACGGTGGCGGTCGCGCGGCTGATCCTGGGACCGCGGGTACGCATCCAGGCGCCGCCGAACCTGATCGGCGAGGAGTATCGGCTGCTGCTCGAGGCCGGCATCGACGACTGGGGTGGGGTGTCGCCGCTGACGCCCGATCACGTCAACCCGGAACGGCCCTGGCCGCAGATCGACGAGCTCACCGCGCGCACCGCCGACTCCGGCTTCGCGTTGGTGGAGCGGCTGACCGTCTACCCGCAGTACGTGCAGACCGGCGAGCCGTGGCTCGACCCGCGCGTGATGCCGCACGTCGCGGCGCTGGCTGCCGCGGACGGACTGGCGCGGGCCGACGCGCCGGTCGTCGGGCGCCCGTGGCAGGAGCCCGACGACGCCTGGGCGTCGACCGGCCGCACCGATCTGCACACCGCGATCGACGCGTCCGGCCGGACGTCGGATCGGCGCACCGACTTCGACTCGGTGTACGGCGACTGGGCGGCCGTGGCTGCCGAGGCGAAGCGCACCTCGGCCCCGCTGCGGTTGGCCGGCGACGTGCTCGCCGCGCTGCATTCAGCCGAGCGCGACCCGGCCGGCATCTCCGATCAGGAGGCGCTCGCGTTGCTGCACGCTGACGGCGCCGAGCTCGACGCGCTCGCTGCGCTCGCCGACCAGATCCGCGCCGACGTGGTCGGTGGCGATGTCACATACGTCGTCAACCGGAACATCAACTTCACCAACGTCTGCTACACCGGCTGCCGGTTCTGCGCCTTCGCGCAGCGGCGGACCGACACCGACTCGTACACGCTGTCGATGGACGAGGTCGCCGGGCGGGCCCAGGAGGCGTGGGAGCTCGGCGCCACCGAGGTGTGCATGCAGGGCGGTATCCACCCGGATTTACCCGGCACCGCTTACTTCGACATCGCGCGGGCGGTCAAGAGCCGCGTCCCCGAAATGCACGTCCACGCGTTCAGCCCGATGGAGGTCGTCAACGGCGCGTCCCGCACCGGGCTGTCGATCCGCGAATGGCTGACCGAGGCCAAGAACGCCGGCGTGGACTCGATACCGGGCACGGCCGCAGAGATTCTCGACGACGACGTGCGGTGGCTGCTCACGAAGGGCAAGCTGCCCGCGCGCGAGTGGATCGAGGTCATAACGACCGCACACTCGCTCGGCATCCGGTCGTCCTCGACGATGATGTACGGCCACGTCGACAACCCCGCGCACTGGCTCGGCCACCTGCGCACGCTGGCCCGCATCCAGGACCAGACGGGCGGCTTCACCGAGTTCGTCGCCCTCCCGTTCATCCACACCAACGCGCCGATCTACCTCGCGGGCGTCGCGCGGCCCGGCCCGACTCTGCGTGAAAATCGGGCCGTCCACGCGATGGCGCGCATTCTGCTGCACGGCCGCATCGACAACATCCAGTGTTCGTGGGTGAAGCTGGGCACGGAAGGCTCGCGGCTGCTCCTTGGCGGCGGCGTCAACGACCTCGGCGGGACGCTGATGGAGGAGACCATCAGCCGGATGGCCGGCAGCCAGCACGGCTCGGCGAAGACGGTCGCGCAACTGCACGAGATCGTCGGCGGGCTACCCGGCCGCACCCCGCGGCAACGGCTCACCGACTACGGCGAGGTCTCCGCCGAGCGGCTCGCCGCGGCGCACCGGTTCACGGGCGTGCTGCCGTCGCTTGCCGGCTAGCGGGGAACCTACAGCCAGTCCTTGCGGCGGAACGTGACGTACAGCGTGGTCGCGATCACGACTATGACGACGACGCTCGCCCAGAACCCGAGCCGCTCGTTGTAGCCGGGGTAGGGCACGTTCTGGCCGAAGTAGCCGGTCACCGCCGTCGGGACTGCGATGATCGCGGCCCATGAGGTGAGCTTCTTCATGATCGCGTTCATCCGGGTGTCCGACAGCGACATGTTCGTCTCGAAGATCGACGTGATGAGATCGCGCACCGACTCGGTCCACTCGGCCGCGCGCAGCGCGTGGTCGTAGAGGTCCTCGTAGTAGGGCACGAGTTCCGGTGCCCGGTCTTCGTCGGTGGCGCGCCGCATGATCGTGTTGATCACCTCGCGAATGGGCAGCACGGCGCGGCGCAGGTCGACGAGCGAGCGGCGCAGCACGAAGGCCGAGCGCGACACCTCGCGGGCCGCCTTGGTGTTCTCCTCGAACAGGATGTCCTCGATCGCCTCGGTCTGGTCGTCGAGCGCCTGCACCGCGTCGAAGTACCGGTCGACAATCTCGTCGAGCAGCCCGTGGATGAGGGTGCGCGGGCCGTACTTGATGAGGTCGGCGTTGTCGTCCCAGTTCGCGACGACGGCGTCGATGTCGAGCGTGTCGTCGAGCCGGACGGTGACGAAGCCACGCTTGGTGCTGAACGCGGAGACCCGGCCCAGCCGGAGGTCACCGGAGTTGTACGCCACGGCGTACGCGGTCATGAACAGGTGCGACGCGTATCGGATCGCTTTGGGCCGCTCCTGACTAGCGAGCGCGTCCTCGATGGCGTGCTGGTCGAGGCTCAACTCCTCGGCCAACTGGCGCAATGTGCCGGCGTCCGGTCGGACCAGATCCGCCCAAACGAGGCAGTCCGGCTGCTCGAGGTAGTCGGAGACCTCGTCGAACGGGAAATCCTCGGCCTCGATCGTCCCGTTGCGCCACACGCGGGTCCGGATGAGCGGTTCAGGCATGACGCCCAGTGTTGCGCGGCTCTCGTCTTATCGGCGGTAGGCACGTACTTTCTCACCTGTGGGATGGAATGCGTCGCAGCTGCCGGATCTGACCGGCCAAACTGCGATCGTGACGGGGGCCAACTCCGGCATCGGATTCCACACCACCAAGCAGCTCGCCGCCCGTGGCGCCACCGTCGTGATGGCATGTCGCAACCTCGACGCCGCCCACGCCGCGGCGGCCGCGATGCAGGTCGGCGACCGCGTCCGGGTGGCCGCGCTCGACCTCGCCTCGTCGGCATCCGTCCGTGAGTTCACCGAGGGATGGGACGGCCCGCTGCACCTGCTCGTCAACAACGCCGGCGTGATGGCGCCGCCCAAGCTGTCGCTCACCGCCGACGGCTTCGAGAAGCAGTTCGGGACGAACCATCTAGGGCACTTCATCCTCACCGGGCTCCTGCTGCCCGCCCTCATCGCGTCCGGCGATGGGCGAGTCGTCACCGTCGCGTCCGTCGCGCACCACGGCGGCACCGAGGCCGTGCTCGACGGCAACCTCGGATCGGGCTACGACGCGCAGAAGACCTACTCCAACTCCAAGCTCGCCAACCTGCTCTTCGCTCTCGAACTGCATCGCGAGCTCATCGCTCACGAGGTGCCGGTGACCTCCGTCGCCGCGCATCCGGGGGTCTCGGCGACCGGGCTCGTCCCCGATCGGGAGGGGATGGGCGCCCGCCCGGTCATCCGCGCGGTCGCCCCGGCCGTTTTGAAGATCGTCCTGCAGTCGGCGGCGGCCGGGGCCCGGGCGGTGCTGTACGCGGCCACCGAGGCGGCGCCCGGCTCGTACACCGGGCCGCAGTGGCTCGGCGAGTCGCGAGGACCGATCGGGCCGGCCCGGCTTTCGTCCTTCGCGCAGGACGAGAAACTCGCGCGCCGGCTGTGGCAGGTCAGCGAGGAGATGACGGGCCTGCGCTACGACTGGGGTGCGGCTCCGTAAACTCGCGTCGTGGAGACGGATCTCGTCCTCGTCGTCGACTACGGGGCGCAGTACGCGCAGCTGATCGCCCGGCGGGTTCGTGAGGCGCACGTCTACTCCGAGATCGTCCCCAGCTCGACGTCGGTCGGCGAGCTGCTGGCCCGCCGGCCAAAGGCGATCATCCTGTCCGGCGGCCCGTCATCGGTCTATGCCGAGGGCGCGCCGCAAACCGATCCCGCCCTGTTCCTGGCCGGCGTCCCGGTCTTCGGCATCTGCTACGGCTTCCAGGCCATGACGCAGGCACTGTCCGGCGAGGTGGCGCGCACCGGAGGTTCGGAGTTCGGCCGTACCACGCTGAACGTGGTTGAGCCCGGCGTGCTGCTGCGCGGGTTGCCCGCCGCGCAGCAGGTGTGGATGAGCCACGGCGACGCGGTGACGGTCGCGCCGCCGGGCTTCACCGTCACCGCGGCGACGACCGGTGCGCCGATCGCGGCGTTCGAGGATGTCGAGCGCAGGCTGGCCGGCGTGCAGTTCCATCCGGAGGTGCTGCACACCGAGCACGGCCAGGAGATGCTGCGCCACTTCCTCTACGACATCGCCGGCGCGCGCCCGTCCTGGACGGAAGCAAACATCATCGACGACCAGGTCGAGGCCATCCGCGCCCAGGTCGGCGGCAAGCAGGTGATCTGCGCGCTCTCCGGCGGCGTCGACTCAGCGGTCGCCGCTGCGCTCGTGCAGCGGGCGATCGGCACCCAGCTCACGTGCGTGTTCGTCGACCACGGCCTATTGCGCGCCGGCGAGCCCGAGCAGGTGGAGCGTGACTTCGTCGCCGTCACCGGCGTGCGGCTCAAGGTCGTCGAAGCGCAGGACCAGTTTCTGAGCGCGCTCGCCGGCGTCAGCGACCCAGAGGAGAAACGCAAGATCATCGGACGCGAGTTCATCCGCGTCTTCGAAGCGGCGGCGCGCGAGATCGTCGCCGCCGGGGAGTCGGTCGAGTTTCTCGTGCAGGGCACGCTGTACCCGGACGTCGTCGAGTCCGGCGGCGGCACCGGCACCGCGAACATCAAGAGCCACCACAACGTCGGCGGGCTGCCGGACGATCTCCAGTTCGCGCTCGTCGAGCCGCTGCGCACGCTGTTCAAGGACGAGGTGCGCCGGGTGGGCGAGCAGCTCGGCCTGCCCGCGGCAATGGTGTGGCGGCAGCCGTTCCCCGGGCCGGGGCTGGGCATCCGCATCGTCGGCGAGGTGACGGCCGAGCGGCTCGACGTGCTGCGCCGCGCCGACGCGATCGCGCGGGCCGAGTTGAGCGCGGCCGGCATGGACCGCGACATCTGGCAGTGTCCGGTCGTGCTGCTCGCCGACATCCGCTCCGTCGGCGTGCAGGGCGATGGGCGGACGTACGGGCACCCGGTGGTGCTGCGGCCGGTTTCGTCCGAGGACGCGATGACCGCCGACTGGACCCGGGTGCCCTACGACGTACTGGAGCGGATCTCGACCCGCATCACCAACGAGGTTCGCGAGGTGAACCGGGTCGTCCTCGACCTCACGTCCAAGCCGCCCGCGACGATCGAGTGGGAGTAGCTCAGCCCAGCAGCTCGCCCACCGCGTCGCCGATCCCGCCGCCTGCCTTCGGCGCGATCGGGCCTTCGCTCGGCTGCACAACGGCCAGCCCGTCGCCGCGCAGCTCGACCTGGAACGCCTCGCCCGAACCGCCCTTGAGCAGCGACTTGACGCCCTCGGAGCGGTGAATGCTCGCGTCCAGGTCCGTGGACCAGCCGATGGTCGCGTCGGTGTCCGCGCGCAGCGGCGCGTCCGCGGTAACCGGGATGACGAGCAGCTCGCCGTGGCTCGTCAGCGCCAGTGAGCCCTCGCCCTCGAACTCGCAGTTGAACAGGCCGCCGCCGGACATGCCCGCACCTTTGACCGTGCGGATCTCGTAGCGCAGCGACGCGTCGAAGCACAGAACGCTCTTGCCGGTGACCGAGAGCCGATCACCCGGCTGCAACGTCAGCGTCACGACGTTCTTCGCGAGGTCGGCCAGCCACACCTCGCCGCGACCCTCGATCTCCATCAGCGCGACGCCTTCGCGGCTGGCGGCTCGCTTGATCAGCTTCTTGATGCCCTGCCCCAGCGTTCTGATCTCCGGGTCGCCGCGAAACGCCACCATCGCCCCCTGCCGCGCGACAAGCCGCCCGTCCAGGGCGTATCGGAGGCAGTGCTGGTTCTCGATCGTCATGCCCTTGCTCACCGACACATGCACTGTGTGGTCGAGATCGAGTGCCTCGCTGCGCATCGGACTCCCTCCTGGCCGGCTGCCATCCCTACCGATCATGCAACGTGCGGTTAGGGAATTCGCGCGGTGGCAACCCAGGCGCAGGCCTCGAGCTCGAACGGGACGTCGGGCAGCAGCGCCGCGCACCGCCGCCGCAATTCCGCGCGCTGCTCCGCGTCCAATCCGGCCACATACACACCTGCCGGCCCGACGCCCAGCGTGAACGGCTCCCACCACTCGTCGAAGCTCGCGAACGACGTCCGGATCGTCAGCACGCCTTGTGCGGCCTCCAGACCGGCCGCTGCAAACAGCTCGACGAGGTGCCCGTCGCGCGTGCCGGCGAGGTGCGCCTCGCCCGTCGAGGACGGCTCCAGGTCGCGCACCGCGCGCCAGAACAAGGAGATCGGCGCGCGGTCGTTGCCGTAGTCCCACACGGACGCCGCGACCAGCCCACCCGGTCGCGTGACCCGACCCATCTCCCGCAGCGCGGCGACCGGATCGGCCATGAAATGGACGACCAACTGCGCGAGCGTCATGTCGAATGCCGCGTCCGGGTACGGCAACCGCTCAGCGACGCTCTGGCGCACGTCAAGGTCCGGGAACCGTTCGCGCACCGCGGCGACGAACGGCTCGGACGGGTCGATCGCCGAGATCGCCCCGACGCCGAGCCGCTCGACGAGCAGCGCAGTGAGCGCCCCCGGCCCGCAGCCCACATCGAGGACGTGGGCGCGGGCCGGAGGATCGACCAGCTCGATGAACTCGACCGCCAGCGGAACCGAGAACCGGCCCATGAACCGGGCGTACGCGTCCGGCGGGACGGCGAAGCTCATCCCGGCACCCTAGGGCACCGCCCTAATGGTCTCAGCGGGCGCCGACCGGCTCCTCGGGCTCGAAGCGCTCGATGGCCTCCAGAACCTCGTCGGGCGGCTCGACGGAGACCTGCGGGGTGACCCGGTCCAGCCACTTCGGGAAGAACCAGTTCGTCCGGCCCAGCAGGTGCATGAGCGAAGGGACCAGCACCGTCCGCAGCACGAAGGCGTCGAGGAAGACGGCGCTCGCCAGCCCGATGCCGAGCAACTTCACCACCCGGTTCGGGTCGATCGCGAAGCCCAGGAACACCGTGATCATGATGAACGCCGCCGCGGTGATGATGCCGCCCGTCTCGGCCTGTCCGGTCCTGATGGCGCGCCGGTTGTCGCGGGAGTGCACCCACTCCTCGTGCATCCGGCTGACCAGGAAGACCTGGTAGTCCATCGACAGACCGAACAAGATCGCGAAGAACATCACTGGTGCCCACGCCTCGATCGGCCCGCCCTTGCCGATGCCGAGCGCTTCCGAGCCCCAGCCCCATTGGAAGATCGCCACCACCAGGCCGAACGACGCGCCGGCGGCGAGCATGTTCATGGCCGCGGCAGTGAGCGGGACGACCAGGCTGCGGAATGCGACGAGCAGCAGCAGGAACGACAGCCCGACGACCGCCGCGATGAACAGCGGCAGCTTGTCGGCGAGTACCCGGGAGAAGTCGACATAGATGGCCGTCTGCCCGTAGACGTACACGTGGTCGGGGCTGCCGCGGTACAGGTTCGGCAGTACGTCGTCGCGCAGGTGGCTGACGAGATCGGTGGTCTTGATGTCCTGAGGCGAGGTCGTCGACTTCAACGACACCAGGGCGATCTCGGGAGTGAGCGGCTTTGCGGGCACGTAGACGCTGGACCGGTCGACGTCGCGGACCGTACGCACTTCGCCAGCGACTCGCTGCGCGAACTGCTGGGCGTTCGGGCCGTTCACGACGAGCGTCAGCGTGGAGTTGTACCCGACGCCGAAGCCCTGCGCGATCAGGTCGTAGCCCTTCCGGGTCGTCGTGCTGGCCCGGTCGTTGCCCTGGTCGGCGTGCCCCATCCGCATGGAGAAGAACGGGAGAGCCAGCGCGACCATCACGACGGCACCGACCACACCGGTGAGCACCTTTCGGTTCGCGACGATGTCGGACCAGCGGGCCCAGAAACCGGTCGGGTGGACGTCGATGAACTCGCCGGCGCGCACCGCGCGGCGCTGCCGGCGCGGCAGCACCTTCAGCCCGAGCAGGGACAGCAGCGACGGCAGCAGTGTCACCGACGCGAGCATGGTCAGGCTCACCGCGATCGCTGTCCCGATCGCGATTCCGTAGAAGAAGCTGACGCCGAGCGCGGTCAGGCCGAGCATCGCGATGCACACTGTGGAGCCCGCGAACAGCACCGCACGCCCGGACGTATTGATCGCGGCCTCGATCGACTCGTGCACGCCCATGCCGCGACGCAAGTTGCGCCGATGTCGCGTGACTATGAACAGCGCGTAGTCGATGCCGACACCGATCACCATCAGTTCGCTGAGTTGCGGGGTCACGTTCGACACGTTCATCGCGTGCGTGAGCATGCCGATCAGCCCGAGGCCGGCGCCGAGCGCGGCGAGCGCGCTGGCGAGCGGGAGTGCCGTCGCGCCGAAGGTACGGAAGACGATCGCCAGGATGACGAATGCGGCAATGAAGCCGAGCACGGCCGGCGAGATGCCGCTCTCCGTCTGGCCCTGCCCCTGGAAGCCGTCACCGGTGAACTCCACCTGGAGTGTCTGACTACGCAGCGTCGTGAGGTGGTCGTAGACGCCGTCGAAGAGCTTCTGGTCGTAGTTGCTGGAGTACCAGGTGACGTTGACGATCGCGATCGACTTGTCCTTGGACAGCTGGGTCGGCTCGCCTGCCGTGGGGGTGGCCGTGCCGTCCGCTCCGCATCGGAAGGACGCCCACGGGGTGGTGACGCTCGTGACGTCGAGCTGGTCGCCGCACAGCTGCTGCACCGCGTCCAGGACCTTCGGCGGCGGCGTCTTCAGGTTGCCGGACTCCGCGTGCAGGACGACCTGGCCCGACAGGCCGTTCTGGCTCTCTTGCCCGGAGCTCTTCAGCAGGTTCATGACCGTCTCGGTCTCGGTACCCGGCAGGCTGAAGGTGTCCTTGTAATGCGCGCCGCCGAGCGCAGAGGAGAGACCCTGCGCCAGCACGATGAGCACCAGCCAGGCGCCGATCACCCACCAGCGGTGGCGTATTGCGAAACGTGCAAGGGACTGCATGCGGACACTCCAGGTGGTCGTACGGGCTCGTCACGAGGTTGAGCGGGTGCCCTGGCACGCGGCTGACACCCGGCTGGCACGGGTCATTCCGGCAACGGCCGGCAGTGGATCATGGTTCCCAGCTGATGAGACTCTTAGGTCAGCGCCGGTTGACGGCGATGTTGCCGTCGGCAAGGTGCACGTCGACGGTGATCGGCGTTCCGGTCGCGCCGGCGGGCGGGCTGACCGTGCGGCTGATGCCGACGCCGCTGTGGTCGTGCTCATCGAAGTCGTTGCCGTCGACCTGCAACTGACCGAGGTGGATGTTGGCGTGCACGGTCAGATTCATCGTCCGCGGAGCGATGATCTTGACCTGGCCGGCAGCCATCGTAATGTCGACGTGCCGCTCGACCGACTGCGTGGGCAGCTGCCGCAGATCGAGGGTGCCCTGTCCGAACGCAAGCTTGTACGACTCGGCCGGCGCGTCCGTCGGCTTCCACTCCCGCTGGCCGATGCCGTCGTGCAGGCTGGCGTGGCTGCCCGCGAACGCGATCGTGCCGACGACGGCGGGGATGAGCAGCGCAGTCATGCTCCACGGGGTGCGGCGCGTCACCAGTCCGGCCAGCAGCCCGACGACCACGATGCCGAGCGTCGTCCAGAAGTAGACCTGCAGCTGGATGCCGGTGACCGCGTCGATGATGCCCAGGACGGTCAGTGTGACCACGAGCGTGACGAGCATCGCGATGCGGATCGGCGCAGCGCGGCGGCGCCGGAACCGGGACGCCTCACGCGCCTCGTCGAACCAGCTGCGTGCTTCGTGCGGCCAGGCCGGCTGCGTCGATTCGTCCTGTACGTCCTCACCCTTGGTGAGGTCGACGGGGCCGCTACCGGGCGGGGCGGTGCGAGTCGCCTGCATCTCGCGTCGGCCGTAGAGGACAACGAGTAGGACCGCGATCACGAGCACCGGGAACACCGGGAAGAAGTGGTGCGGCGACCACCAACTGAAGGCGACCGCCCAGAGCAGCACCCCGGCGATGACCGCGGCCAGCCACAACGGGACGCGGCGGCGCCGCACCCAGCCGATGAAGCCGTCGACCGGCGCGTGCTCGGTGCCCGCGTCCGGGATGGCCGCCCAGGCGAGTAGATAGGCGAGGATCCCGGCACCGCCGAAGAACGCCGCAGTGGCGAACAGCACGCGGAACAGGACGGGGTCCACGCCGAAGTAGTCGCCCAGCCCGCTGCACACGCCGGCCGCGACGCGGTTGGTGCGGTTGCGGCGCAGCAACCGCTGGCCGGAGGCCGGGGGCGGGGTGGGGTGGCTCATGGTGTCACTCGTTGTCATGGTTTCAGCGTGCCGCCGGGCGGGCCCCCGCGGTATCGGGTGGCGCCCCGAGTGTCACCCTGAACTCCGGGCCGCAGAGAACTCGGGGCGGCACCTGATGCGATCCGGTGGTCATGCCCGCAATCATGGACTCATGACGACCGCTGTCGAGCCTGTGCGCCGCCTTTATCGGCGCCCGGACCTCGGCATCCTTGGCGGCGTCGCCACCGGCATCGCCGAGCATCTCGGGGTCTCGAGGCGGTCCGTGCGGATCGCCTTCCTCGTTCTCGCCGTCGCCGGCGCCGGGCTCGGCGTCGCGCTCTACGGCGCATACCTCATCGTGCTGCCTCCGGCCCCGGCTGCCGGACGCGGCCGGCTGCCGACCTGGCTGGAATATCTGCTCGCCGCCGTTGCCGCGATCGCGGCGGTCGGCGTGGCCGCGACGTCGCTGCCGCAGGGCGGGCTGTTCGCGCCGATCCTGCTGGCATGCCTCGGCGGCGCGCTGATCTGGCGACAGGCCACCGAACCGGACCGGGCCCGGCTGCGCAGCCTCTCGCGCACCTCGCTCGAGGCGGCGGGCAGCGGGCGGCTCGGCCGCGTGCGGCTCGCGTCCGGCGCTGCGTTCGTCGTGGCCGGCGCGGTGTGGGCGCTGTCCCGGACTGGCTTCTCGGCCTTCCGCGACGGCTTGCTGGCCGTGTTCGTCACCATCGTCGGACTCGCGCTGCTGACCGGGCCGTGGTGGATGCGGATGATGTCGCAGCTGTCCGACGAGCGCGCCGAACGGATCCGTTCGCAGGAGCGGGCCGACATCGCTGCGCACCTGCACGACTCCGTCCTGCAGACGCTCGCGCTCATCCAGCGCAACGCGGGCTCACCGCGCGAGGTGGCCCGGCTCGCGCGTGGCCAGGAGCGGACGCTGCGGACCCTTCTCTACGGCGAGCGCACCGCGTCCGGGCTGTTCGGCCAGGAACTGCGCAATGCCGCCGCGGAGGTCGAGGACGCGTATGCCGTGACCGTCGATCTCGTGCTCGTCGGCGATGCCCCGCTGGATGCCGATCTGGCAGCGCTGGCGGCCGCCGCGCGCGAGGCGCTGGTCAATGCGGCGAAGCACTCCGGCGTGGATTCGGTGAGCGTCTACGCCGAGTTGGAGCCCCACGAGGTGAGCGTGTTCGTCAAGGACCGCGGCACGGGCTTCGACATCGACGCGGTCGCCGACGACCGGCAAGGCGTCCGCGGCTCGATCATCGGGCGGATCGAGCGGCACGGCGGCACGGCGCGCATTACGACCGGCGAGGGCGCCGGCACCGAAGTCGAATTGAGGATCAAGAGATGAGGCGCGCCGACGGAGTCGGCTCCGCTTTCGGGTGGTGGGTGGGGTGGTGGACGTGACGCGGGTGGTTTTGGTAGACGACCACGCGATGTTCCGCAGCGGCGTGCGTACTGAGCTGGGCAGCCGCGTCGACGTCGTCGGCGAGGCGGGCAGCGTCGCCGACGCAATCGCGGTGATCACCGGCACTCGTCCGGACGTCGTGCTCCTCGACGTGCACATGCCCGACGGCGGCGGCCTGGCCGTCCTCGAAGCCGTGTCGAAGGAGCTGCCCGACACGCGGTTCCTGGCGCTGTCCGTTTCGGACGCCGCCGAGGATGTCATCGCGATCATCCGCGCAGGTGCCTCCGGCTATGTCACCAAGACCATCTCCGCCGACGATCTCGCGGCCGCGATCACCCAGGTCGCGGGCGGCGACCCAGTGTTCAGCCCGCGGCTCGCCGGCTTCGTCCTGGATGCGTTCCGCGATGCGCCGTCGGTGCCGTCGATCGATCCGGAGATCGACCTGCTGACGCCCCGCGAGCGTGAGGTGCTGCGTCTGCTGGCGCGTGGCTATGCGTACAAGGAGATCGCGTCGGAGCTGTTCATCTCGATCAAGACGGTGGAAACGCACGCGTCGAACGTGCTGCGCAAGCTGCAGCTGTCGAACCGGCATCAGCTCACCCGATGGGCGGCCGACCGCCGCATGCTGTAGGTGAAGTCAGCGGGCGCCGCGGCAGACTCCACGGCAGACTTGGAGCACCGCGTCGGCCAGCGCCGGGCCGTGCGGGCCGAGCGCGGCGCGGTAGCTCTCGAGGATCACCCGTTCGCGGCCCAGTTCGACGCGGGTGCCTCCGGCGTTCATGCGGGCCGTCTGGATTCGGGTGGAGAGCTTGGCGCGTTCGGCGACGAGGAGGACGATCGCTGCGTCCAGGGCGTCGATCTGGGCACGCAGCACCGGGACGTCGTCGGCGGCGGAACCGTCCGTCTGCTCGGCCGCGGGAGTGGCGGTGGTCATCGGTCTTCCCTTCGGTCTGCCTCCGGTCGGCGGCCCTGGAACGCGAAACGCCCCGGGTCTCGGCCCGGGGCGTCAGTTGGCTGGTCAGCGTCAGCAGGCAACAGGCACCGGGAACCGGTACCCATAAAAGAATCGGCTGCTGCGCACGAGATAGATGGTGGCATGCCGCTGCGCCGACGGCAAACCCGGAGTTGGTGACAGTCCCCCGACGTACTGTTGACCGCGAGATGACCGACGCCCTCTTCGCGCCCGCGGACGCCGCTCCGGAACGCCGTCGCACCCGCCTCGCGGTCGAACCCGCGACCCTGCTCGACGGGCTCAATCCCCAGCAGCGGGCCGCGGTCGTGCACCGCGGCGGGCCGCTGCTGATCGTCGCCGGTGCGGGCTCGGGCAAGACCCGCGTGCTCACCCACCGCATCGCCCACCTGCTCGCCGAGGGCGACGCCTCGCCCGGGCAGATCCTCGCGATCACGTTCACGAACAAGGCGGCCGGCGAGATGAAGGAGCGGGTCGCCGCGCTGGTCGGCCCGCGCGCCCGCACCATGTGGGTGTCGACGTTCCACTCGATGTGCGTGCGGCTGCTGCGCTACGAGGCGAAGGCGCTCGGGCTCAAGTCGTCGTTCTCCATCTACGACGCCGACGACTCGAAGCGGCTGATGACGATGGTCGGCCGCGAGCTCGACCTCGACCCCAAGCGCTACCCCGCGCGCTCGCTGACCGCCCAGATCAGCAACCTCAAGAACGAGCTCGTCACCCCCGAGGCGTGGGCGGACAAGGCGAGCACCGCACCGGAGAAGGTGCTCGCCGAGGTCTACGACCGCTACCAGACCCGGCTGCACGACGCGCACGCGCTGGACTTCGACGACCTGATCATGACGACCGTCCGGCTGCTTCAGGAGCACCCGGATGTCGCCGCGGCGTACCGGCGTCGGTTCCGGCACGTCCTCGTCGACGAGTACCAGGACACGAACCACGCGCAGTACATGCTGGTGCGGGAGCTGACGAGCGGCGACGATCCGGCACAGCTCGCTGTGGTGGGCGACGCCGACCAGTCCATCTACGCGTTCCGCGGCGCGTCCATCCGCAACATCCTCGAGTTCGAGCGCGACTTCCCCGACGCCACGACGATCATGCTCGAGCAGAACTACCGCTCGACGCAGACGATCCTGTCCGCGGCCAATGCGGTCATCGCCCGCAACTCGGACCGCAAGCCGAAAAACCTGTGGTCCGACGCCGGCCACGGCGAGCAGGTCAGCGGCTACGTCGCGGAGAACGAGCACGACGAGGCAGCGTGGGTCGCGCAGCAGATCGAGGAGTCCGGGACCTCGCCGGCGGATGTCGCGGTCTTCTACCGGACGAACGCGCAGTCGCGTGTCTTTGAGGAGGTGTTCATCCGCGTCGGGCTGCCGTACAAGGTGGTCGGCGCGGTGCGCTTCTACGAGCGCCGCGAGATCCGCGATGCCCTGGCCTATCTGCGGGTGATCGCGAACGCCGATGACGTCGTGTCACTGCGTCGCATCGTGAACACGCCGCGACGCGGGATCGGCGAGCGCGCCGAGGCGTGCGTCGAGGTGTTCGCGCGGGAGGAGCGCATCTCGTTCGGCGCGGCGCTCGAGCGCGCCGACGTGGTGCCCGGGCTGGCGGCGCGCTCGCTGAACGCGATCCAGGAGTTCACCTCGATGATGACAGGCCTGCGCGGGGTGGCCGCCGGACCGGACGCCACGCCCGCCGCGATCCTCGAGGCGGTGCTCGACCAGACCGGGTATCTGCGCGAGTTGCAGGCGTCCTCCGATCCGCAGGACGAGTCACGAGTGGACAACCTGCGCGAACTCGTCAGCGTGGCGAGCGAGTTCGAGGAGCAGCGGAGGGCGCAGGGGGAGGCGGCCGACCTCGACGCCTTCCTCGAGCAGGTGTCGCTCATCGCCGACGCCGACACGGTGCCCGACTCGTCCGGCGGTGTCGTGACGCTGATGACGCTGCACACCGCGAAGGGTCTCGAGTTCCCGGTCGTGTTCCTGACCGGGATGGAAGAGGGCGTCTTCCCGCACTCCCGCGCGTTGAGCGAGCCGGACGAGATGGCCGAGGAGCGGCGACTCGCCTACGTCGGCATCACCCGTGCGCAGGCGCGGCTGTGCGTGTCGCGAGCGCTCTCGCGTGCGGCGTGGGGTGCGCCGGTGTGGAATCCGCCGTCCCGGTTCCTCGACGAGATGCCGGCCGAGTTGGTGACCTGGAGCGGCGCCGTCGACCGCGTGCCGTTCGTCAATCGATACGAAGATGATTCGCCGGGCCGCTCCTCCGACCACGGCTACCGGGCGCGATCACGCTCGGCGCAGGAGCAGCTCGCCACGTCCCGGCTGGCCGGCGGACGGGGCATGCGCGGCGGGGTCGGCAACCGCGCGATCCCGGCGCTGTCGAAGGGCGACCGGGTGACCCACGACGGCTGGGGACTCGGGACGGTGGTCGACCTGCGCGGTTCCGGTGACGGTCTGCAGGCGCAGATCGACTTCGGTGCGGATGTGGGCGTCAAGTGGCTGATGTTGCGCTACGCGCCGCTCGAGAAGCTCTGAGTGCCGCTGAGCGCGCACATGGGCAGTCAACGTCGGGCGGAAGTAGGCTTTCCGTCGTGGCTGACCGCATCCGAGTCGTCATCGCCAAGCCGGGCCTCGACGGCCACGACCGCGGCGTCAAGCTCGTCGCGCGTGCGCTGCGCGATGCCGGCATGGAGGTCGTCTACACCGGCCTGCACCAGACGCCGGAGCAGATCGTCCAGACCGTCATCCAGGAGGACGCCGACGCGGTGGGGCTGTCGGTGCTGTCCGGCGCGCACATGACGCTGTTCAAGCGCACCATCGAACTGCTCCGCGAGCAGTCCGCCGAGGACGTTGTGCTGTTCGGCGGCGGCATCATCCCGGACGAGGACATTCCCGCGCTCGAACAGGTCGGTGTCGCGAAGATCTTCACGCCCGGCGCGCCGATGGACGAGATCGTCGAGTGGGTCCGCTCACACGTCGGGAGCCCGGCCGGAGCGGGCGGCCAGGGCGGCTAAGGTTCGTCCGTGGATCTGTTCGAGTTCCAAGCCAAGCAACTTTTCCGGAAGCACGGCGTGCCGGTCAGCCTCGGCGAGGTCGCGACGACGCCGGACGAGGCGCGCGCGATCGCCGACCGTATTGGTGGCATCACCGTCGTCAAGGCGCAGGTCAAGACCGGCGGGCGCGGCAAGGCAGGCGGCGTCAAGGTCGCGAAGACACCCGACGAGGCCAAGTCGCACGCCGAGCAGATCCTCGGCATGGACATCAAGGGGCACACCGTCCACCGGGTGCTCGTCGATCCGGGCGCGGACATCAAGGAGGAGTACTACGTCTCCTACCTGCTCGATCGCGCCAACCGGACGTTCCTCGCGATGGCGTCCTACGAGGGCGGCATGGAGATCGAGCAGCTGGCCGCCGAGCGTCCGGAGGCGCTGGCGAAGGTGCCGGTGAGCGCGATCGAGGGCGTCGACGCCGCGAAGGCCCGCGAGATCGCGACCGCGGCGAAGTTCCCCGCCGAGCTCGTCGACCAGGTCGCGGACGTACTCGTGCAGCTCTGGGAAGCGTTCGTCGGCGAGGACGCGACGCTGGTCGAGGTCAATCCGCTTGCCCGGCTCGGCGACGGACGCGTGGTGGCGCTGGACGGCAAGGTCACGCTCGATGACAACGCTTCGTTCCGGCAGCCCGAGCATGCGGCTTTCGCGGACAAGCACGCCACCGATCCGCTCGAGCAGCGCGCGAAGGAGAAGGACCTCAACTACGTCAAGCTCGACGGCCCACTCGCCTGCGTCGGCGTCATCGGCAACGGCGCGGGCCTTGTGATGTCGACCTTGGACGTCGTCGCCTACGCCGGCGAGGCGCACGGCGGCACCAAGCCGGCGAACTTCCTCGACATCGGCGGCGGGGCGTCGGCCGAGGTCATGGCGAACGGCCTCGAGATCATCCTGTCCGACCCGGCGGTGAAGAGCGTCTTCGTGAATGTCTTCGGCGGCATCACCGCGTGTGACGCCGTCGCGAACGGCATCGTCGCTGCGTTCGAGTTGCTGCAGTCGCGTGGCGACGAGATCACGCACCCGCTCGTCGTCCGACTCGACGGCAACAACGCAGAGCTGGGCCGCAAGATCCTCACCGATGCCGCGCTGCCCGGCGTGACGATGGTCGACACGATGGACGAAGCGGCCGATCGCGCCGCCGAGCTGGCTGGGGCGGGTGCCTGATGGCGATCTGGCTGGACGACAAGTCGAAGATCATCGTGCAGGGCATGACCGGCTCGGAAGGCATGAAGCACACTGCGCGGATGCTGGCCTCCGGCGCGAACGTGGTCGGTGGCGTGAACGCCCGCAAGGCAGGCACCAAGGCCGAGTTCCCGTCGGGCGCGCTGCCGGTGTTCGGCACCGTCGCCGAGGCGATGGCCGAGACGGGCGCGAACGTGACGGTCGGCTTCGTGCCACCGGCCTTCACGAAGGACTCGGTGATCGAGGCCGTCGACGCCGAGATCCCACTCGCGGTCGTGATCACCGAGGGGATCGCGGTGCACGACACCGCCGCATTCTGGGCGCACGCGCAGGGCAGCCGGACGCGCGTCGTCGGGCCGAACTGCCCAGGGGTTATCAGTCCCGGCAAGTCGAACGCCGGCATCATCCCGGCCGACATCACCAAGGCCGGGCGCATCGGGCTCGTCTCGAAATCCGGCACGCTGACCTACCAGATGATGTTCGAGTTGCGCGACCTCGGCTTCTCGACTTGCGTCGGCATCGGCGGCGACCCGATCATCGGCACGACGCACATCGACTGCCTCGAGGCGTTCCAGAATGACGCTGAGACGGACGCGGTCGTGATGATCGGCGAAATCGGCGGCGACGCCGAGGAGCGCGCCGCCGCCTACATCGAGCAGAACGTGACGAAACCGGTGGTCGGCTACGTCGCCGGCTTCACCGCTCCCGAGGGCAAGACGATGGGGCACGCCGGCGCGATCGTCTCCGGCTCGTCCGGGACCGCGCAGGCGAAGAAGGAAGCGCTCGAGGCAGCCGGTGTGCAGGTCGGCAAGACGCCCAGCGAGACCGCCCGCCTCATTCGCGAAATCCTCGCGTAGCCGTCGCAGTCGCGTATCACCGGATCTGCGCGCTTCTCCTGTTTCGCGACTCGCCGTGCCTTGAGCGCCCCCGGTCGTTCCGCTGGACCGCTCGGAGGACTAGCTTTCGTGTGTCACGGCTCCGACCGTGGATATCGAGGAGAGGAAATGACCTTCCAACCGCCGCCTCCGGGCGACAGTTCACCCCCGCCGCCCCCGCCGCCGGGGCAGTGGGGCCCGCCGCCGGGTGGCGGAGGAGGCTCGGCCGGTTTCGACCCGAAGAGCGTCAACAGCCTGGACTGGG
>DASQSE010000086.1:0-16551 GCA_035642535.1 Jatrophihabitans sp.
GCGATGATCGCCAGCACGACCCAGACCTCGCCGCTCGAGGCCGGCTCGCCGGCCGCGAGGTCGATCGACTTGTGCGGCCCGGTGCTGTTCTGGGTGGCGCCCTGTTTCGCATCGCCGGCCGGCGCAGCCTGCCCGACGCCGTGCTGGGACGAGCCGGATCCCAGGTTGCCGAGGTTGAATCCGCCGCCTCCGCCGCCGCCCGGCAGGGCGCCGCCGTTGCCGCCGGGGACGACCTGTGCCGGGACCGGGATCGGGTTGCCGAGACCGGGAATGGACGGGGAACCGCCGCCATGGTGGCTGCCGCCTCCGCCGTTGTTGTTGCCGCCACCGCCGTCGCCGGGCACGCCGGGCAGCGACGGGATGTCGACCGGCACCGATGCCTTGACGCCGGGGATGCCGACTGCGACCGGAGGCAGACCGGACACGCTGGCCGAGGCCGAGATGCTCGGTAGCTGGACAGCGACGCCGCAGTGCGCAGCGTCCGAGGTGACGTGGATGGTGCCGGTCCAGGTCAGCTTCGCGCCGGCCTTCAACAGGCTGTTGTCGATGTGCACCGGGAGCGGCACCAGGTTCAACAGCTTGACTGTGTCGACCGTCCACTTCCAGCTGTGATTGCCGGCCGAAAGCCCGGTGACCTTCTGTGTCGTGTTCTCGATGGCGAGCTTGGTCGGGTTGGCCGAGCCGGGGTCGATGACCAGCGAGCCGTCGAAGGACGCGATCTTGCCGACGACGTCATTGAGGTCGACCTTCGTGTTCCCGAGCAGGCCTTCGAGGACGTACAGCCCCACCAGCGAGGTCTTGACGTCCAGCTCCTGATGCGGCTTCACGTAGATGTCCGTGCCACCGATCGACACCGAGCAGTTCGACGTCGCCACGCCGGTGGCCCCGAACGTCGCCTTCACCGGGTCGCTCGTCGCACCGGCGGTCGCGCCGGAGAGGCCCATCACCGCGGCGGCGATGGCGGCACCGCTACCCACAGCGGTGAGCCAGCGGAGCCGCGGGCGGCGTCGCCGAATCGGCTTCGCAGCTTGATGACGACCCGGCATCGACTCTCCTGACCTGTGCGCGCGCCCGCGAAAACGGACCGTACGGACAAAACCAGAGCTTAACGCAATCAACGACCTTTCCTCAGTCTGGGATACGGGCAGCGCGACACGCCAGGCCGGCGCGCCCGTCAGACCTGGCTCGTAGGGTTGAGCGCATGGTTGCGGTTGGTGCGCACGTCAAATCGGACGATCCGCTCGAATGGGCAAGGGAAACCGGCGCGGAGGCGATCCAGTTCTTCCTCACCGACCCGCAGGCGTGGAAGGCACCGGATGAGCACCCGCAGGCGGACGCGATCCGAGCGAGCGGGCTGACGATCTACATCCACGCCCCGTATCGCATCAACGTCGCAACGACGAACAACCGCATCCGGATCCCGAGCCGCAAGCTGCTCGCCCAGCACGCCGCAGGCGCCGCCGAGCTCGGCGCCAAGGCGATCATCGTCCACGGTGGGCATCTCAACGCCGGCGACGACGCGGCGATCGGGTTCGACAACTGGCGCAAGACCTTCGCCTACGCCGAGAAGGACGGCGGCTTCGCGCTGCCGGTGCTCATCGAGAACACCGCCGGCGGCGACAACGCGATGGCGCGCCGCTTCGACCGTCTCGCGCGGCTGTGGGACGCGATCGGGAACTACGGCGCCGGGTTCTGCCTCGACACGTGTCACGCGCACGCCGGCGGCGAGGAGTTGGCCGGCATCGTCGAGCGGGTCAAGGCGATCACCGGGCGCATCGACCTCGTGCACGCGAACAACAGCCGCGACCTGTTCGACTCCGGCGCGGACCGGCACGCGAACTTCGATGCGGGCGAGATCGACCCGGCCGTGATCGCCGAGGTCTGCCGCGCGGCGGGCAGCGACGTCGTCGTCGAGACGCCCGGCGACGGCCAGCCGGAGGACATCAGCTACCTGCGCAACGCGATCTGATCGTCGTAGCCGGTCAGCCTCACTGCGCGCCGGCGCGGCTCTTCGGGCCGTGTCTTCCCTCGTCGCTCCCTCCTTCGTCGGTCGACTCCTCAGTCCAGACACGGCCTCGCCACGCCGTCGCGTCCAGCTCGTCGCCCGGCTCACGCGCCCAGTAATCCGGCGCACCGTCGAACACGCCGCCGCTCGGGTCGTCCACTCCGTCGAGGCGCACCACGTCCAGCCACGGGTACCACATCTCGCGCACGACAAGCACTGCGAGCGTGATCAGCAGCCCGTCCCGGATCACCAGGATGAGCATCAGCCAGCCGTAGGCGATGCCGTGCTCCGGCACCTCGGGGTTGAGCAGCACCGTCAACGTCAGCATCCAGACGAGTATCTCGGTGAACTGCCAGATCAACGATAGCCGCCAACGTGGCCGGGCCAGCGCGATCAGCGGAACCAGCCACAGCGAGTACTGCGGACTCCACACCTTCGTCGTCATCAGGAACGCCAGCACGCACAGGAACGCGAGTTGCGCCAACCGGGGACGGGTCGGGGCGGCGAGCCCCAACGCCGCGACGAGTATCAGTGCCGCACCGAGTGCGAGCGCGACGGCGATGCCGGACGGCACCCAATACGGGGCGTCGGTCGCGCCCACCGAGCTGTCGACGAGCGTCTTGACCATCGCCCAGACCGTGGAACGCTCGGCTGCTCGATGGATGCTGAAGTCGTAGAAGGCCCACCAGCCGTGGTGATACGCGAGGGCGACGGGGATGTTCACGGCACACCAGGCGAACACTGCAGCGGTCGCGGCCCAAACCGGATCGGCGTACTTCCGGGTCCGGATCGCGAGAATGCCGATGGCGACGAGCAGGAACACCGGGTAGAGCTTGGCCGCCGTACCGAGGCCGATCAGAGTTCCGGCGAGCACCGGTTTCTCCCGCGACCACGCCCACATCGCCGACGCGGTGAACGCCATCGCGAGCAGATCCCAGTTCGAGAACGCATGAAAGATCAGCAGCGGCGACAACGCGAAGATTGCCGCGTCGTACGGTCTTAGCCGTGCCGTCTTCGCGGTCGCAGCCGTCACGACGAACGCGCACAGCGACAGCAGCAGCGCAGTGAGCACGCCGAAGACGATCAGCTCCGACCAGCTCGAGACGATGGCGTGCACGCCGCGCGTGAGATCGGCGGTCAGCCACATGAACGCGCCGGTGAGCACCGGGTACTCGACGGCCGTGTCCCGGTACGGGACGGCGCCCACGGAGAGGCGTTCGTCCGCCCACAGCGGCACGACGTCGGAATAGCAGTAGTGCGTGTACTGCTTGTGCCCGACCCATTCGCCGTTCGCGCACGGTGACTTCTGCGCATAGCCGAGCAGCAGGGTGGCGGCCGTCATCACGAGCAGCCAGCGGATCGGGCTCCACCAGGTGCCGCGCGGCAGGCCCGCATGCCGGCCCCACGCGCCGCCGAGCGGGCGGCTGGCCCGCCACGCGGTCGGGTCCGTCCGCGAGGGCAGCAGTGTCGCGGGCGCCTCGGTGGTCACCCGAGTCATCCAAGCATTGACCCGGCTCGTCCAGGCAGGCGACGTGCAGTGCTACGGGCAGATGACGCGGGTGCAGGTCGAGGTGGGTGGCGTCGGCGTGGGCAGCGTGGGCGTGGTCGTCGTCGGCGAACTCGTCGGTGTCGGCGTGCTCGTCTTCGTTGGCGAGGGGAAGCCGCTGGTGACCGAGAATGTCGGCTTGGGCGTCTTGGACGGCGCCGGCGTGGACGTGGTGGGAGGTGGCGTGTAGGTGGGCGTCGGCACGGGCGCCTCGCCATTCGCGGCGATCATCTGGTGCGTGGCCATCGGCAGGTTCGGCTTGCCGGCGAGGTAGGTGTCCATGAACACCTTCCACGTCTTGCCGGGCAGATCGGAGCCGTAGAGCGGTTGGCCGGCCGCGTTGAAGATCGGCTTCGTGTAGCCCGTCCCCACCCAGACGGCCGCGCTGACCTGCGGTGTGTAGCCGACCATCCATGCGTCGCTGTTGTTCGGCGACTTCGGCGCGACGCCTTCGGTGCCGGTCTTCGCCCCGGACGTCCGCCCGCTGGCGAGCGCGTCGCCAGACCACGCGGCCACCGGCTCGAGGGTGAGCGTCACGTCGTTGGCCACCTTCGCGTCGACGGCCTGCTTCGGGTCCGCCTTGTGCGAGTAGACGACGGCGCCGTCGGAGTTGGTCGCCTTCTCGACGAGGTACGGCTGGTTGGCGATCCCCTTGTTGGCCAGCGTCGCGAAGCCGGACGCCTGGTCGAGCGGGGTCACTGGATAGTCGCCGATGCCGATGCCGAAGCTGGTGCGTCCGTGCTGGTTGACCAGTGTCTTCTCGCCGCGCGAATTCGTCGCGGCGATGCCCATCGCGTGTGCGGTGTCCGCGACGTTGTTCGGGCCGGCGTCGAGAGCGAGCAGGTCGAACGTGGTGTTGAGCGAGTACTTCATCGCCAGCGAGAGCAGGATGCGCGACGCGCTCACGCTGTAGTCGCCGGGGTCGTTGCAGATCTTCGTGCCGTCGATCACCCGGCAGTAATTGCCGGGAACGTAGCTGTTGATCGCGAGGTGGTCGCTGCTGTCCGTCTTGTTCAGCGTCTGGCTGAGGACGGTCGCGAGCGTGTAGGGCTTGAACGACGAGCCTGGCGGGCGACCGCCGTGGCTGGCGTAGTCGTTGAAGTCGACCTTGCCGTTGTAGCCCTTCACGCCCGGCCCCGAGCCGCCGTAGTAGGCGAGCACGCCGCCACTCGACGGGTCTATCGCGACCAGCGCATTCTTGAGGTTGCGCTGTTTCTTGGTCAGGTGCGCGAACGTCTGGTGGATCGCCGAGACCGCAGCACGCTGAGCCTTCTTGTCGATCGTGGTGCGGATCGTGAGGCCCTGCTCGTAGATCTCCTTCTCCGAGATGCCGTGCGCGGCGAGGTCGGCGAGCACGGCGTGCACGAGCAGGTACCGCCAGCCGCTCGCGCCGAGTTGGCTGTTGTTCGGCTGCTTCGTCTTCGGGAACGTGAGGTTCGCTTCCTGCGCCGCGGTGAGGTGGCCCGTATCGACCATCCCGGCGAGGACGTAGTGCCACCGATCCCGTGCCTGCTGCGGGTTGACCGCCGGGTCGTAGTAGGACGGCGCGCGCAGCAGCCCGGCGAGCATGGCACCTTGTGCGACCGTCAGCTGCCGGACGTCCTCGCCGAAGTACGCGTGCGCAGCGGCTTGGATGCCGTACGTGCCGCGACCGAAGTACACCGTGTTGAGGTAGTACTCGAGGATCTGGTCCTTGCTGTACTCGCGCGACAGCTTGACGGCGATCATCAGCTCTTTGAGCTTGCGGGTGAGCGTGCGTTCGGTGCCGACGCTCTTGTAGGCGTTGCGCACGTACTGCTGGGTGATACCGGAACCGCCCTGCGTGTCGCCGCCGGTGAGGTCGTTGAGCGCAGCTCGGATCGTGCCTTTGATCGACACGCCCGGCTCGTGGTAGAAGTTCCGGTCCTCGGCGGCGAGCACCGCCCACTGCGCCGACTTCGGAACCTGCGCCAAATGCACGATCGTCCGGTCCTCGGAGCCGATGCGCGCCATCGTCGATCCATCCGCGTACTGGATCGTCGCCACCTGCGGCAACGGGAGTTGGTCCGGGCTCGGGACGTCCGTGAATGCGTAATACATGACGATCACCGCAACCATGCCGGCGGCGACGAAGCCGAGCAGCCAGGTGCCGAGGATCATCGCGCGGCGCGCCCAGCGGCGGCCGGCAGTCATGGCGGCGAGGCGCGCCTTCTTCGCGCGCCGACGCCGTCTGCGGCGCTCCCAGAAACCGGGGCGGCCGTCGAAGTCGGCGGCGGGGCGAGGTGGCGACGGGCCACCTGCCCGTTCGCGGCCCAGGTGGAGCCGCTCGCCGTCGTCCGTCACGTGGGGGACGGTACCCACGGATGCGGCCGCCCCCCACTCGATCTCAGGTCCAGGTAAACGCGCGTTCGCTGATGATCAAGCAGCAATATGGGTTATGAATCCAGTTATTGCTTGATCATCGACGAATTGGACGAATTGGCGGGCGTGCCGAGCGATTGCTGGAGGATCTGCGCGACGTCGAGCACCTTGACGTCCTCCCGCGCGGCGCCCTCGGAGACGCGCTGCGTCACCGCGTCATTGAGCATCACCATGCAGAACGGGCACGCCGTCGAGATCAGATCCGGGTCGAGGCTGAGCGCCTCGTCGGTGCGCTCGACGTTGACCCGCTTGCCGATCTTCTCCTCCATCCAGAAGCGCGCGCCGCCGGCGCCGCAGCAGAAGCCGCGGTCCTTGCAGCGGTGCATCTCGTGTGACTTGAGCGCAGGAATTGCGCCGAGCACCTCGCGCGGCGGCGTGTAGACCTTGTTGTGCCGGCCGAGGTAGCAGGGGTCGTGGTAGGTGATGTTCTTGTCGATCGGCTCGACCGGGACGAGCTTGCCCTCCGCGACCAGCCGACCGAGCAGTTGCGTGTGGTGCACGACCTCGTAGTTGCCGCCGAGTTGCGGGTACTCGTTCGCGATCGTGTTGAAGCAGTGCGGGCAGGTCGCGACGATCTTCAGCGGCTCGGCGCGGGTGATCGCGTTCAGCGTCTCGACGTTCTGCATGCCCTGCATCTGGAACAGGAACTCGTTGCCCAGCCGCCGCGCTGGGTCGCCCGTGCATGTCTCGGCCGAGCCGAGGACTGCGAACTCGACCCCCGCGGTGTGCAGCAGTTCGCAGAACGCGAGCGTCACCTTGCGCGACGTGTCCTCGAGCGCGCCCGCGCAGCCAACCCAGAACAGGTAGTCGACGTCGGCGTCCAGCTTGGTCCCCGGGACTGCGCGCCGCACCTCGAAGGACAGGTCGGCCATCCATTCGTCGCGGCCCTTGTCGGCCATCCCCCACGGATTGCCCTTGTTCTCGATGTTGCGCAGCATGACGCCGGCCTCGGACGGGAACGCGGATTCGATGAGCACCTGGTAGCGGCGCATGTCGACGATGTGGTCGATGTGCTCGATGTCGACCGGGCACTGCTCGACGCACGCGCCGCACGTGGTGCACGACCAGAGCACGTCCGGGTCGATGACCCCGCCCGACGCGAGATCGCCGACGAGTGGGCGCGCGGCCTGGTCAGGGCCGGAGCCGAGCACCCGCGGGAACCCTGATTCCGGGACGTAATGCTCGTCCAGCTTCGCTTCGATCGGGGCTTCGGCAGGGATCTCCTTGCCGCCGATGATGTACGGCGCCTTCGCGAACAGGTGATCGCGCAGGTCCATGATGATGAGCTTCGGCGAGAGCGGCTTGCCGGTGTTCCACGCCGGGCACTGCGACTGGCAGCGTCCGCACTCGGTGCACGTGGCGAAGTCGAGGTAGCCCTTCCACGTGAAGTCCTCGATCTTGCCCTTGCCGAACAGTGTGTCTTCGGACAGGTTCTCGACGTCGGCGAAGTCGATCGGCTTGCCCGCGTCGTCCGTGACCGGCAGCAGCGGACCGAGGCCGGTCGGCTCCCGCTTGGTCAGGACGTTGATCGGTGCGGTCGCGATGTGCAGGTGCTTCGAGTACGTGACGATGATCGTGAAGCCGAAGATCACGGCCATCTGCCCGAGCAGGAAGAACGTCTCGAGGCCCTGGTTGTAGGCGCCGTCGCCGAGCAACTGCGCGACGGCATAGGACGCGAACGCCCACTTCGAGTCGCCGAATGGGAAGTGCCCGGTGTTGTACTGCGCGCCGCGGTAGAGCAGCAGTGTGATGGCGACAAGCGCGATCATGCCGAGGATCACCCATGCCGGTCCGGTGTGCGATCCGTAGAAACGGCTCTCGCGCGACTTGCGGTCCGGCCCGTTGAGCAGCCGGTTGACGGCGAACCAGACGACCGCGAGCAGCACTGCGACGGCGAAGAAGTCCTCGAGGAAGCCGAGCCACTGCGCGTGCCCGAAGAACGGGAACGCGAAGTCCTTGCTGAGCACCAGGGCGCCGAACGCCTCGACGATCGTGAGGCCGAGGACGACGAATCCCCAGAACGTGAAGAAGTGCGCGATCCCCGGCCCGTTCCACTTGAGCAGCCGCCGTTGCCCGAGCACCTCAAGCGCTTCGTCGCGCAACCGCTGCTCGATCCGGTCGGTGCGCCCCGCGGCCGGTTTGCCGGAGCGGACCAGCTTGACCAACCAGGCAACGCGGCGGCCGGCGATCGCGACCGTAACGACGAGCATCGCCAGCGCCAGAGTCAGCCGGAGTGCTCCGGGAAAGGTCCAGTTCCAGTCGATGACGACCCCGTACGCGACCGTGTGCTGCACCCTGCTTCTCCCAACTTCCGAATTCGCACAGACTACGCGTTGTTACCCGCCAGTAACCTCGCGCCCGACAAGTTGCGACCAATCCGGCACTTTGACCTTCTCATGCACGCTGGACGGTCTTGTCAGCGTGCATGGGAGGGTCGAAGTGCGTTGTGACGATCCGGTGTCGGTGGCTGGAAACCTCTCGCCGTTGTCAGCGCCTTGTGGTTGCGTTGCGAGGAATGGCAGCGGGCTGCCACTCGCCGGAAACCCGTAGGGGGAACGCGTGGCCGACGTCAGCGTGGCCTCGACCCGGACGGTCGAGCGCGCGCTGGGACTGCTCGGTGCGGTGTGCGAGAGCCCGCCGATCTCGCTCACGGATTGCGCCCGCCGGGCGGGCCTGCCGGCCAGCACCGCGCTGCGACTGCTCCGCACGCTCGAGGCCACCAACTTCGTCGCCCGCGATTCGCGCGGCGCGTTCCATCCGGGCATGCGCATCATGCAGATCGGCGCGGCGGCGCTGGGCCGGCAATCGCTCGTCGAACTCGCCCAGCCGAGCCTGGCCCGGATCGTCGAGCAAACCGGCGAGTCGACGTACTTGGTAGTGCGCGGGCCCAGCGACACCGCGCTGTATCTGGCGATGGCCGAGGGCACGCATCCGGTACGGCACACGAGCTGGGTCGGGCGCGCCATCGAGCTTGCCGATCTCGCGGTCGGCGCCGCGCTCGCGGGACGCGTCCCGGACGTCGGCTACGTCGCGCAGCGCGATCGCCGCGAGCCGGACATCACCGCCATCGCCGCGCCGGTGCGCCGACCGGGCGGCATCGCCGCGGCGATCAACCTGCTCGGGCCGAGCTACCGCCTCGACGACGAGACGACGCGCGCCTATGGACAGATCGTCTCCGCCGAGGCCGAGGTGATCAGTGAACGGTTGGGCGCAGGCATACCCCTGGTGGAGGTTCGATGATTCGCTTCGAAACGGTCACCAAGCAGTACCCCGACGGGACGGTCGCCGTTGACGGGCTCGATCTCGAGGCGCCGTCCGGCAAGATCACGGTGTTCGTCGGTCCGTCCGGCTGCGGCAAGACGACCTCGCTGCGGATGATCAACCGGATGATCGAGCCGACGGCCGGACGCATCCTGCTCGACGACCGTGACACCGCAACCGTCAAGCCGTCCGAGCTGCGCCGCGGGATGGGCTACGTCATCCAGCACGCCGGGCTGTTCCCGCACCGCACGATCGTCGACAACATCGCGACCGTCCCGTTCCTGGTCGGGCAACCGAAGAAGCAGGCCCGGGCCCGCGCGATGGAGCTGATGGAGCGGGTCGGGCTCGATCTCGCGTTCGCCAAGCGCTATCCGGCGCAGCTGTCGGGCGGGCAGCAGCAGCGCGTCGGCGTCGCCCGGGCGCTCGCCGCCGACCCGCCGGTGATGCTGATGGACGAGCCGTTCAGCGCGGTCGACCCCGTGGTGCGCGAGCAGTTGCAGGACGAGTTCCTCCGCCTGCAGGCCGAGCTGGGCAAGACGATCGCGTTCGTCACGCACGACATCGACGAGGCCATCAAGCTCGGCGACCGGGTCGCGGTCATGCGCGCCGGCGGCAAGCTCGCGCAGTTCGCGCCGCCCGCCGAGCTGCTCGCCCGCCCTGCCGACGCGTTCGTCGCCGGCTTCGTCGGACGCGATCGCGGCTACCGCGCGCTCGGCTTCGCCGAGGCGGGTGCACTGCCGCTCGGCGAGGAGAAGCCGGCCCGGCTGGGTGAGCAGGTCCGCGACGCCCGCGATCGCGCGCACGACGACTGGGCGCTGGTCGTCGACGCCGACGACAAGCCGCTCGGCTGGCTAGCGGTCGGCCGGCTGCCCGACGATGCGCTGGCCAGCGAGATAACCCCTGACCTGCTCAACCTCGGCGGCACGCTCGCGAGCGAGTCCGGGACGCTGCGCGCAGCGCTCGACGCCGCGTTGTCGTCGCCGAGTGGCCGCGGCGTGATCGTGCACGAGGACGGGACGTTCGCCGGCACGGTCACCGCATCGCGCGTGCTGGCCCGCATCGAGCAGCGCGCGGCCGGGATCCGCGAGGACGCCGTCGAGGCAGCGGCCGCCGAGCACGGCGGAGGCGGCGCGTGAACGACGTCTGGCAGTACTTCGTCGACCACCGCGACGAGATTCAGAGCTGGACATGGACGACCGTCTGGCTCGCTGCACTGCCGCTGATCATCGGCCTCGCGATTGCACTGCCGACCGGCTGGGTTGCGAGCCGGTATCGCTGGAGCTACCCGCCGATCGTCTCGGGAGCGGGGCTCCTTTACACGATCCCCTCGATCGTGCTGTTCGTCCTGCTGCCCGGCCTGATCGGCACCAAGATCCTCGACCCCGTGAATGTCGCGATTGCGCTGACCGTCTACACCATCGCGCTTCTGGTGCGTGTGGTCGCCGACGCGTTGTCTTCCGTCTCTGCGGAAACCATGTCTGCGGCGGCGGCGATGGGGTACACCTCGTTGCAGCGACTGCTCAAGGTGCAGCTGCCGATCGCGGTCCCGATTATCGGCGCGGGGTTACGGGTCGCCGCGGTATCGAATGTCAGCCTGGTGTCCGTGGCGTCGATCATCGGTGTCAGCCAACTCGGACAGTTGTTTATCCAAGGCCAGACGACGAATTCCATCCCGCCGACCGTGCTTGGGCTGATCCTGTTCGTCCTACTGGCCCTGATCTTCGACAGTGTCATTCTGATCGCTATGCGGCTGCTGACGCCGTGGCGGCGGGCGGCGCCGGCGTGATGCGCACGATTCTCGCTGACGGCAGTGGGCTGCCCGGGCTGGATCGCGTCCCGATCTGGTTCAACGACCCGCAGAATTGGTGGGGGCCAGACGGGCTTCTCGTGCGGATCCGTGAGCACCTGTTGTACACGGCCATCATCGTCATAATCGCGGTGCTAATCGGACTGCCGATCGGACTGCTCATCGGCCACACCGGACGCGGCGTATTCGCCGTCGTGGGACTCGCGAACGGGCTGCGCGCCGTGCCTACGCTCGGTCTTGTCATCCTGCTGGTCGTTTGGCTGTCGCCGAAGATCCACAGTACAGCGGAAGTTCCTGGGCTGATCGGCCGAGGCGCGTTGCCCTACTTCTTGCCCGTAGTCATCGGGTTGATCGTGCTCGCACTTCCGCCCATACTCACCAACTCCTACGCCGGCGTGCAGAACGTCGACCCTGCGGTCCGCGACGCGGCGCGCGGTATGGGTATGACCGGTTGGGAGGTCATCCGCAAGGTCGAGTTCCCGTGCGCGCTGCCGTTGATCATGTCTGGCATCCGCAGCGCGACCCTCCAAGTGATCGCCACCGTAACGGTTGCCGCATTCGTGCCCTTCCTCGGCGGGCTCGGTGCTTTTATCCGAGACGGCGTCGCAGAGGCCAACGATCCGCAGTTCGGCTATCCCGCAATGTTCTCGGCGGGAATTGTCGTGGCTGTGCTCGCCGTACTGACTGATGGAGTGCTGGGTTTGTTGCAGCGGCTGGTGGTTTCCCCCGGCGTTTCCGGTCGCATCTCGACACGGCCTGCGCGCCGGAACAAGTTCTCCATGGAGGCGCAGTTGGCCGATGTGTGATCCGTCCTGATCGACAACCAACTCATAGGAGAGTCATGAAGGCGATCTACCTCGCACCGATCGCGGCGCTCAGTCTCGCGCTCGCGGCGTGCGGCAGCAGCGGCAGCTCGGCCCAGTCCAACCCGCCGCCTGCGACGAGCAACCCGGCCCAGGCGTCGAGCCCGCCCTCGACTGAACTGCCGAGTGCTCCGGGCTCGGTCACCATCGGCTCGGCGGCGTTCCCGGAGAACGTCTTGCTTGCCGACATCTACGGCGACGCGATGGCGGCCAAGGGCGTCACCGTCAAGAAGAAGCTGAACATCGGCGAGCGGTCGGTCTACATCCAGGCCTTGCAGGACGGCTCGATCGGCGCGGTGCCCGAGTACACCGGCTCGATCCTCTATTACCTGAACACCGGCGCATCCGAGAAGACGCCCGATGACGTGTATTCGGCATTGCAGGAGCAGGCGGCCGCGAAGGGCTTCGTTCCCACGCAGTTCGCCGCGGCTCAGGACAGCGACACCATCACGGTCACGCAGGACACGGCGAGCAAGTACCACTTGAAGACGATCGGTGACCTCAAGAGCGTGGCCGGCCAGCTCACGCTCGGTGCGCCGGCGCAGTTCCGCACCCGCGCCGATGGCGTCCCGGCGCTGAAGAGTGTCTACGGGGTGGAGTTCGGCAACTTCACCGTCACCCAGGCCGGCGGCACGGTAACCGTCAACGCGCTGAAGAACGGCAGCATCGACGCGGCCGACATCTTCTCCACCGACCCGTCGATCGTGCAGAACCACTTCGTTTCGCTGGAGGACCCGGAGAGCATGTTCGCCGCGCAGAACATCGTGCCGCTCTTCGACCAGAACGTCCTGACCCAGCCGATGAAGGACGCGTGTGACGCCGTGTCGGCGAAGCTCGACACCGCCACCTTGGCGCAACTGGTCGCGCACGTCGCGAGCGGCCAGGACCCGGACGCGGTGGCCAAGGGTTGGCTGGCGCACGAGGGCCTGAGCTGACCGGCTGACGAACCGGAACTTCCTGCGCCTGGCGGCCGCCTACCCGCCAGGCGCCGGAAGATAATTGGGCTGCAAGCTGCCGGACGGCTGAATTACGGGGGCGTCCGATGTGACTGCTGTGGGACGATCGGTCGCGATGACAGCCAGTGCCGCCGCGTCGTCTCTGAAGCGTGTCCTGCCGACGAGCAGGCCGCGCGGCTGGGCCGACCTGCGGGTAGCAGGCCCGACGTTGTTCGGGTTCGCCAACGCGATCGCGTTCTTCGTGATCCGCCCCGGGGTCAACGACCTCTGGGCGGCCCGAGCGCGTGCGTCGGCGGCCGAGCACGGTGTGGGGCTGAGCTACTGGTTCGGCTGGTTCGCCGGCGGCACCACGCCTGGCAACTACTCCGTCCTGACGCCCTACCTCTGCGCGGCGATCAGCACCGAACTGGTCGCGGCGCTGTCGGCGGTGGCGGTCTGCGGCCTGGTCAGCGTGCTCGTCCGCGGCACCCCACGTGCGGAGGCCGCGGCGGCCGTCGGCGCGCTCGCGGTCGTCTTCAACCTGTGGAGCGGCCGGGTGCCGTTCCTGCTCGGCGCAGTGCCCGGCGTCGGTGCGCTGATCGCCGTGCGGCACGGCAAGCGCGCCGCGACTCTCGTGCTGACCCTGCTCGCCGTGCTGGCCTCGCCGGTCGTCGGCGCGTTCGTCGCGCTCGGGCTGTCGGGCACCTTCCTCACGACTCGAACGAAGGCCTACCGGCCGATCATCACCTATGCGATCGGGACTGCCGCGGTTGCCTTGGTCGCGTCGGCCTTGGCGTTCGGGACGCCGGGGCCCGAACCCATTTCGCTGTGGCTGCTGCTCCAGATGGCCGGCGGCCTGCTCGCGCTCTGGATCGCCGGCCCGCCCGACCACGTGCGCACGACGATGGGCGTGACCGTCCTCGCGATCATCGTCCTGTGGGCGATCCCGAACGGGCTGGGCGCGAACCTTGCCCGCTTCATCTGGTTCGGCCTGGCGGTGGCGGTGGTCGCATTGAGCGTCCGTGCCCCGCGCATCGCAGCGTTCGCGGTGATCCCCGTGCTCATCGGCGGGATCTCGACGGTCGTCGACCTGGCCAACGCCGCCCGGCCGGTGTCGTCCGTCGCGTACTACGACACGCTCGTCGAACGGCTCGACGCCTGGGCCGATCTGCGCGACTACCGCGTCGAGGTCGTCAACCACGGGGCGCGGGCCGGCGATGACGCGCTGCTCCAACACGCGTGGCTGGCCCGCGGATGGGAGACGCAGGAGGACCTCGCGCTGAACAAGGCGCTCGAGGAGGATCCGCTGGATCCGGTCACGTACAAGGTCTGGCTCGACAACAACGCCGTTGGGTACGTCGCACTGCCGTCCTCATCGGTCGGCGGCTACCCCGAGTACGACCTGGTGAATTCCGGCGCGCCCACCTACCTGAAGCTGATGTGGCACGACGCCGACTGGCGGCTGTTCCGCGTCGAGGACCCGACGCCGATCGTGGGGGTGCCCGCCTCGGTCGTCGCACACGACCAGAAGTCGCTGACGATTCGGGTGCGCCGGGCCGGCAACGTGCCGGTGCGCGTGCGGTGGTCGAAGTTCCTCTCGGCGGTACTTCAGGAGCCTGCGCCGTCCGGCATCGGCACGGTCGACAAGCATCCGTTGGTGCGGGCAGAGGTCTCCGACGACGGGACGGGCTGGACGGTGCTCAAGGTCCGAAAGCCCGGCGTCTACGTGCTGCGCGGCAGTCTGCGCGGTCTGCTGCGGTAGTGGCGCCTGGTTATCCTCCGAACATGCGGCTGCCGCGCGGAAACGAGGTTCCGCTCACGGCTGGGCTGAGCGGCGTGGTGTTCGTCGCGGCGCTGTTCAGCGTCGGCTACCCGCTACGCGAGCTCGTGATATTCGGTGCGTGGGGCGTTGTCTACGGTTTCGAGTGCCTCACGCGACGTGTCATTCGGGCTCGCCGCCTCGCAAGCGCCGGCACGCTCCCAGAGCCGGCGGACGACGAGCACCCACGAGAGGTACACGAACAGCGCGAACGCGACCGCGCCGATGGCCAGGCTGCCTGCGATGGACCAGGCCGAGCCGTGGTTTAGGTGGTTGCCCGGCACGTACAGCGGGCCGCCCCACACCGGCTGCCACGGCGTCCGGACCTGGAAGCGCGCGTAGATGAACCACACGATCATCCGGCCCACGCCGTAGAGGAACAGGCCGCGGTAGAAAACGAGTAGCGCGTTGTCGTTCAGGTACAGGCGCCGGCCGAGGAACGCCCACACCTTCGGATCGGTCGGCACGACGACGCGCCGGAAGTAGTCCGCGCGCAGCGCCTCGCGGGCGAAGACGAGCACCATCAGCATCCAGAAGAAATCCCAGATGCCGCCGAGCCCGGAGTAGTACGCGGCCCCGTCGCCGCCACGGCCTTCGGCGGCCGCATGCTTCCACATGCCGATCGTCAGGTTGTCCGTCGAGAACGGGAAGAACGCCATGACCCCGGCGGTGTCCGAGATGTCGGTGATGACGTGCGCCCACTGCCCGATGAGGATGCCCAGCGCCCACGCCCGGCTCTTCGTAACCGCGAGGATGAGGACCGCGACGACGAAACCATAGGTGAGCGAGTGGGTGAACCCGAGGCCGGGCCAGCCGCGGTGGAACTGGGCGGCGTCCGCCTGGTGCTGGTACACGAAGTGCTTCGTGAACACGTCGGGCAGGTAAGTCCCGGTGCAGATGGCCAGGAACGAAGCCTTGGTGCCGAAATGCTTCTGGAAGAAGTAGTTCTCGAACTCGTGCGCGGCCCAACTCACCGTTCGATCACCGAATCTGCACTGGACGAATCCGGGCGCCCGTGTGCGGGCCAGATCTGGCGCAAGAAGGTGGGCAGGACTTCGACCGTGGTGACGAAGTAGAGCAGGCCCCAGGTGAACGAGAGGTACTGCTTGGACAGCATGCCGATCGCGACGTAACCGAGCAGGGCGATCAGGTAGCGCACCCGGGGCAGGCTATATGAGACAAGCCGAGCGCGCGCCGAAGCCTCGCGGCGATCGACGACCTCGCGTGGCCGGCTTATCCAGCCTGATGGGTGGACGTGACGGCGGCCACACCGACATCGGGAACTTGAGCGGAGTCGGCTCAGTTCTTTTGACAGAGGCTCTCGCCGCGGCGCACTATCGCGGCCTGGACCTTTTCCGGTACGTGTGCACATTTCAACCCAGAAGGAGCACAATCCATGGCACGAGCGGTCGGCATCGACCTCGGTACCACCAACTCCGTTGTTTCTGTCCTGTCCGGCGGCGAGCCGGAGGTAATCGCCAACTCGGAGGGCTCGCGCACCACGCCCAGCGTCGTCGCCTTCGCCAAGAACGGCGAGGTGCTGGTCGGCGAGGTCGCGAAGCGCCAGGCCGTCACCAACGTCGACCGGACGATCCGGTCCGTGAAGCGATACATGGGCGACCAGAACTGGAACGTCGACATCGACGGCAAGAAATACGCCGCGCCGGAGATCAGCGCGCGGGTTCTGCAGAAGCTTAAGCGAGACGCCGAGGCATATCTCGGCGAGCAGGTCACGGACGCGGTGATCACCACCCCGGCGTACTTCAACGACGCCCAGCGTCAGGCCACCAAGGACGCCGGTCAGATCGCCGGGCTGAACGTCCTGCGCATCATCAACGAGCCCACCGCGGCGGCGCTCGCGTACGGGCTCGACAAGGGTGAGAAGGACCAGACGATCCTCGTGTTCGACCTCGGG
>DASQSE010000087.1:0-10193 GCA_035642535.1 Jatrophihabitans sp.
GCTGCCGCATCGGCGCGCTCGAACGAAGATCGGTGTTCTTCTCGGGCCGGCGCGGTGTATCCCCCATGGATCGAGCTCATGGCAGCGTCAGGGTCGTCTCGAGCCTGGTCGCGGACGAGCCGGTTCCCCGCCCTACCAGGGTCGTCGCCGGGACGCGGCGGCCGAACCGCGGCGAGTACCAGCCCAGTGCCGGATCGGTCTCCCCCGTGTGCGCGCTCCACACGAGGCCGGCCGGCAGCTCGAGCGTCGCCTGCCGGCGCTGCCGACCGACCTGCCAAGTGAGCGTCGCAACCGCGCCGTCCAACTCGACGAGGACGCCCGGGCCGAGGTGCCACGAGAGCAGCAACGCGACCTTGCCCGCCGTGTCGAACGTGTCGACGACGGTGAGGATTCGGTTGGGCGAGTCCAGCGTCACGGAGCGGCGGTGCACGGTTCGGTTCTTCAGCCGCCGGTAGCCGTCGTGCTCCGCGGTCCAGACCTGCACGGCCTGCTCGCCGACGTCGCAGGTCGTCGTCCGCGTCCGCGGCTGCGTGGTCCACAGGAAGGGGCCGCCCGACTCGGCCTGGCTGACACCCGCGATCTCGACGGTGTTGTGGGCCGCGGTCGAGCGGAACCACTCCCGCCACTCCGGCTCGCCGTGATAGCAGTAGGTGCCGGGGTCGGCGAGGATGTCGACGCCGTCGTGCCGCAACTCCACCGACAGCGCATCGGCATGGGCATGCGCCGCGATCGACAGGAAGCCGTGCGGACCGCCGTCGCAGCGACACCAGATCTCGGGGCCGTCCTCCGCGCGCGAACGCAGGAACACCTGTCCGGCGTCGGGAAAGCGACGTGGCCGGTCCGCCGGTCGGTCGAGCTGACGGGTGCGCCCGAGCGCACCGACCAGGCACGCCTGGACGCCGCCGTCGAAGCCCGGCCACCACGCCGGCGCACCCAGTAGCGCCGATCCCGTCGCCAACGCCAGGGCCCACGGGTCGTCGTCCGGGTGATCGACGATGAGCGCTCGTCCTTCGTCGCCGTCACCCTGCCGCGGCGCGCGGCCGGTCGTGTCGAGGATGGCGGCGCCCGCATCGAGCATCCGCGTCAGGCACTGCCAGGTCGCGTCGGAGAGCTCGTAGCCGGCGACGTCGGCTTCGACGGCGGCCAGCAACCCGAGTTCGAGGACGAATCGGTGATAGTCGGTCGCGAGCTCCCGGTTCAGCCCGTCGTCGAAGGTGTTCGCCGCAAGCTCGCGCTCCAGGAGCACGGCAGCGCTGCGCCGCCATTTGCGCGTCCGCCCGTACCAGGGGAAGGCGCACGCCGCCGCGAGCTGCCCCGCCGCCTCGGCCACCACGTGGTTGTTGGCCGAGGAGCCGCGGCTCGGGAAGGCGGCCAGGAACTCCTGGTGCCACGCGATCTGCCGCACCGCGTCGTCGTTGTGCTCGAACAGGTCGGCCGCCTTCGGCCAGTCGTCGAGCAATCGCCGGATCCACACCCACGAGATCAGCCGGATGCCGACCTCGATGCCGCTCGTCCAGTGGACGCCGGTCAGGTACGGGTTGGCCCGCCACCAGGAACGAAGCTGGGATGCGGCCGCCTCGGCATAACGCTCGTCCTGCGTCAGCCACCACGCCGCCGCAAGCACGGTGACGTGGTGGTGCCGGGACATCTCCCAGACCTGCTTGATGTTGCCCGTCTCCGCCTCGTCACGATGGTGGATGCGGAAGGCGAGTTCGCGCTCCGGCGCCCGGCGCCCGGTCAGCGGGTCGTAGAACCAGTCCGGGTCGGCACTGTCCGGCCGCGCGGTTCCGAACACCGTCCACGTCCCGTCCAGGACTCGTTCCGCAGCGCGCACCAGGGTCGCTGCGGCCATCGGCGGCACCTGCGCACGGGCGGTCGCCGGCAGCGGCGACCCGAACGTCCGCTCCGCGGCAACCCCGCGCGGCAGCGGTGGACTCGCCCCGGGCTCGACCTGGCGGCGCGCCCACGCACGCCGACGACCCGCGTCCCCTGCTCGATGGAGCACCTCGGTCGCCGACATGCGCCGCAGCCGACGGACGTACCAGCTGAACTGGGGACCGCTCATACCGTCACCTCGGTCGCTCCGGCCGACCGCTGGAGATGACGGCTTCCCTCCTGCGCTGCTCGGCGCTCGTTCCTCACGCCTGCGCTGCTCGTCAGTCCACCCGTCATCGCGGCCGCCCTCCGCTCACAGCTGCACCGGGCTGCGTAGCGCCAGACTGCGATCCACCGCCAGCGTTGCGTGCGTCGTCGCGACGAGGGACGACAGCGGGATCGGCATGTCCGACCCGGTGCGGACCGCGCCGAGGAACTGCTCGAGCTGCGCGCGCTGACCCTTGTCCTGCCCGCTGCGCGACTTTCGGCCGCTCTTGCCCTTGCCCGACCACACGGTGATCTGCTGGAAGTTGTCGAGCCGTCCGGTGCGGCCGTCACCCATCACGTCCAGCGTCTCCTTCGGGAAACGCGGACTCCCGTCGGAGACGTAGGAGATCGTCCCCACCGACCCGTCGGCGAAGCTCAGGGTGGCGTGGACATTCCCGCCCGTCCCCATCGCCTGCACCTCGACCGGGTCATGACCGACCAGGGCGGTGAGCGTGTCGATGAAGTGACCGCCCTCCCCCGCGAACCGGGAACCTTCCAGCTCCTCGTTGAGATACCAACTGCCCGAGTCCAGGCGACCGGCGTTGACGAGATACCTAGCCGACACCGGCCCGCGAACCGGGCCGAAGCGTTCGGTCAGCTCGGTGAACAGCGGTGCGAACCGCCGATTGAAGCCGACCATCACCCGGTCGTTGCCGCTCTCGGCCACCGCGGCCAAGATCTCGGCCACCTGCTCGTCGGTGAGGGCAAGCGGCTTCTCCACGAACACGGCGAGACCGCGCTGCAACGCCTCGCACACCAAGCCGGCGTGCGAGTGATGCCGCGTGACGATGAACACCGCGTCGAGCGTTTTGTCGTCCAGCACGGTGTCGGCGTTCGTCGTGATCGTCTCGAACCCGAATTTGCGCTGCGCGTTGAGCCCGGACAGCGACTTCGTCGTGGCGACCGAGACGAGCTGCACCTCGGCGTTGTCGCGCAGATGGGGCAGCAGCATCGACGTGGCGTAGTTACCTGCCCCGATGAACCCCACCCGGACGCGATTCGACCGGCGCGCGGCGCGCGCAGGCTCCGTCCGGGCACTCACGTGCATGGTCCGTGCGGGCGCTGTCTCCTCCACCGCCTGGCTGTAGGAAAGCAGGAAGCCGACGCCCTCCAACGAACCTGCGCCTAGCCGGCCGTAGACGTCAGCAGCCTCTTCGATCGGGTAGACCCCGGAGATCAACGACGAGACGTCCACCGACCCGTCGGCGAGCAGATCGAGGAAGCACCCCAGGTTGCGGCGCTCGGTCCAGCGAACGTAGCCCGCGGGGTAGTCCACGCCCTCGAGTTCGTAGCGGTCGTCGTACCGGCCGGGCCCGTACGAGCGGGAGAAGCGAACGTCCAGCTCCTTGTCGTAGTAGGCGTTCCACGGCAGATCGAGGCGCGTCTTGCCGATGTCCACGACGCGCGCGCGATCTCGCGCCAGCCGTGCCGCAACCTCGACCGGTCCGTTCGAGTCGCCGCCTGCGGCCAGCAGGATGTGATCCGCGCCCAGGCCGCCGGTGCGGGCGAGCAACACCTGCTCGACGGCGTTCAGGCCCGCCTCGTCCGGAGCTGCGCAGGCGAGCGCGCCGGCCTTCTCCGCGGCTCGGCAGCGCGCCGGCACGAAGTCCAGCCCCACGACCTGCACGCCGGACGCGACGAGCAGGCGCACCACGAGTTGCCCGATCAGCCCGAGCCCGATGACGCAGGCAGTCTCACCGAGCGCGACCTCGGCGCGGCGGACGCCCTGCATCGCGATCGCGCCGACGGTGGCGAAGGCGGCATGCTCGGCGGCGACACCGTCGGGCAACGGGACGCACAGGTTCGTCGGCACCCAGTTCACTTCCGCGTGCAGGGCGAACTCGTTGCCCGCAGCGGCGACCACCTGGCCCACGGAGAACTGCTCGGCGCCGGCGCCGACCTCGACCACCACGCCGCACAGCGAATAGCCGAGCGGGGTGTAGCTGTCCAGCCGGTTCATCGCCTTCTTGTAGGTGGCGACGGCGCCTTGCTGGGCCACCGAGTCGAGCAGCTTCTTCACCTGGTCCGGCCGCGCCCGCGCCTTGCCGAGCAGCGACATCCGCGCCTCGCTGACCTTCATCATCTCGGTGCCGGTCGAGATCAGCGAGTACAGCGAGCGGACCAGAACGCCGCCGGGCTTGCACGCAGGCGCAGGTACGTCCAGGACGGCAAGCTCACCGGACTTGTAGTTCTGAGCCACTTGCTTCATAAGCCCCTCCCACATTCATGCATTTGCATTTCGATCACCCCGCCGTGACCCCAGCAGCCGTCACGTTGCGGTACCACAGCTCCATCGACAGCAGCTGCCACAGCTGCTTCGACTGATCTCGGCGCCCGCTGCGCTGGTCGGCAACCATCCGGCGCAGCGACGGCAGGCGCAGGAACCCCGAGGACACCAGCCGTCCGTCGAGCAGGACGTCGTCGATCAGCGGTCCGAGATCGTTGGTCACCCAGGCCCGCAGCGGGGCACCGAACGACGCCTTCGGGCGATCGAGCACGTCGCGCGGCACCAGGTCCTCCGCGGCGTTGCGAAGCGGAACCTTCTGCGTACGTCCGCGGATCTTCTGGGCGCCGGTGAAGCTGAACGCCGCCCGGAAGACGTACGGATCGACGAAGGGCACGCGCACCTCCGTCGACACCGACATGCTCGACCGGTCCGTATACGTCAGGTTGAGCCCGGGTAGGAACAGCCGGCTGTCCGTCAGGCACATCCGGTTGACATGGTCGGCCAGCCCGCCGTCCGTGTAGAGGCGCTGATGCCCTGCCACAACCGCGCCGACATCGGAGGACAGCTCGGGAGCCAGCAGGTCCTGGAGCTCGTCCGGGTCGTAGAGCGTGTAGCTGCGGCGGAACGCCGCCTCCTCCGGCAACTCGGCAAAGGTCAGGAAGCGCTTGGCCCACCGGCTGTACCGCAGCCCGCGGCCACCTGCCGCCACGGGGAGTCGGTGCACGCTCGGCGCGACCACCCGGGACCGCAGCGTCTTCGGCAGCGCCGCGTATCTCGCCCCCAGCACGCAGGCCAGATGCTTGCGATAGCCGCCGAACAACTCGTCCGCACCCATTCCCGACAGCAGCACCTTGACGCCCACGTCGCGGGCGGCCTGACACATCAGCACCGTGTTGATGGCGGCCGGGTCGCCGATCGGCTCGTCGAGCACGTCCACGATCCGCGGGAGCATGTCGACCACGTCCGGGCTGATCTCGATCTCGTGCAGCCGGATCCCGAGATGCGCGGCCATCTTGCGCGCGAAGACCGCGTCGTCCGGCATTGCCTCGAGACGCTGATCCTCCGGACGGAAGGTGATGGTGTACGCCTCGATGGAGGGATTCCGGCTCGCGGCCATCGCGGTGATGAGGCTCGAGTCCAGTCCGCCGCTGAGGAACGACGCGACGGGGACGTCTGCCACGAGATGCGCGGCCACCGACTCCTCGAGGACTGCCGTCAGGTCCGCAGGCGGACCGGACGCGGCAGCCAGCGCTACCTCGGCCGGCTCCCAGTAGCGACCGGCGCGGCTTGTGCCGTCGAGTCGCCATTCCGCCCACGACCCGGGCGGGAGCTTGTAGACGCCCTTGAGGGCGCACTGCTCCTCCGGCAGGAAGTAGAACATGGTGGACGCCACGAGCGCCTCGGGGTTGATGGCGAGCTCCGGCCCGACGGCCGCCACCAGCGCCTTCAGCTCGGAGGCGAACAGCACGCCGTCGCCGCGCGGCATGACGTACATCGGCTTGATGCCGAGCGGATCCCGGGCCAGTGCGAGAGCGCCGGCGCGCTCGTCGTAGATCGCGAACGCAAACATGCCGCGGAACCGCGAGAGCGCGGCCGGACCCCATTGCCGCCAGCTTTCGAGCACGACCTCCGTGTCCGACTCCGTGACGAAGCGGACTCCCCTGCTCCGCAGGTCGGCGCGCAGCTCCCGGTAGTTGTACAGCTCCCCGTTGTAGCTCAGATGCAGGCCGTCCTTGACGAACGGCTGGTCAGCGGCGGTCGACAGGTCGATGATCGACAGCCGCCGATGAGCCAGCTGGAGCGGCGCGGTCAGCGACAGGTCCGTAAGGCCGTCCGCGTCCGGGCCGCGGTGGCCGATGCGATCGGTCATCGCACGCACCAGCTGTGCTCCGTCGGGCTGGCAAAATGCCCCGGCAACGCCGCACATGATCAGCCCCGCACTCGGCGTTCGGTCGGCCGCGCGGCCGCGCGAGTGCGGCCGACCAGCCGGTCGTACACGAAGACGTACGCGTCGCGCTGGTGCGGCCAACCGAGCTCGTTCTCGATCCGCCGGCGACCCGTGCGGCCCATGTCCGCCCGCTTCGCATCGGCGTCGAGAAGCTCGACGATCGCTCGGGCATAAGCCTCGACGTCCCCGCTCGGAACGTAGGACCCGGCGACGTCCGCCGACACCCGCGTTTCCTTGAGATCGAATGCGACGACCGGCAGCCCGAAGGCCATGTACTCCATGGTCTTGTTCATCGTGGAGAGGTCGTTGAGCGGATTCTTCGGGTCGGGCGAAAGTCCGACGGCAGCGGTCGACAGCACGTCGATGACCGTCTCGTCCGGAACCCGGCCCGGCAGCTCGAGGTAGTCGCGCAGTTGCAGCTCGTCGCGCAGCGCCACGAGCTCCTGATAGCAGTCGCCCGCCCCCATGAACGTGAAGGCGACGTCGTCGCGCTCGAGCACGTGGACGACGTGTGCCGCCGCCCGCAGCGCCAGGTCGACGCCGTCCTGCGGCCCCATGACACCGATGTAGGCGACGAGGTGTCGCCGCCCGCGCCGCAGCGCCGGGACGGCCGCGCGGCGGCGCAGGCGTTCGGGATCGGGGCCGGTGCGCACCACGGTGACATCGGCCGGGCTCTTTGCGCCGCGGCGCATCGCGATCTCGGCGTAAGACGCGTTGGTGGACACGACGTGATCTGCCGTCCGGAAGGTCGCCCGTTCCAACGCGATCAATCCGCGACGCGGCAGCCGTCGCCCGTCCGGGAAGCGCGAGTCGTAGAGCTCCGGGCACAGGTCGTGGTGATCGAACACGAACCGGGTGCCGTCGCGGCGGCGCAGCCAGCGGGCGATGGGCCAGAAGATGTCGGGTGGGTTGCAGGCCTGGAGCACGTCGAAGCGCCCCCGCCGGCGAGCGCGGCGCACGAGCCTGGCCGTCGCGAGGAACGAGTAGACGTACTCCAGGACGAACCCGAGCGCACTGCCACCCGGCGCGTAGGGCCGGTACTTCAGCAGCGTGACTCCGTCGAGGATCTCGGCGCTCGGATCGTTCTTGCCCTTCGGGCAGATGACGGTGACGTCGTACCCGGCGGCGGTCAGCGCCTTGCACTCGAGCCAGACCCGCCGGTCGAAGGGCACCGGCAGGTTCTGGACGATGATCAGGACCCGCGGTCGGGCACGCACATCGCGCAGCGAGGTCATACCGCCCACCCGATGCCCTCGTAGCCGGGCAGCTTTTCGATCTCCGCGCCGAGCCGGCCGTGCAGATCGAAGACCCGGCTCGGCGGCGAGGTCCGCAGTTCGTCGACGACCGCGCCGTGCGACGTGGCCACCAGCGCGGCTTCGGCTCCCGCCAGTGCCTCGCGAGGCGTGGCGCACAGCAGCCGACGCAGGTGCGGCAGCCGGCTCTCCACATATCGAAGGTTGGCGCCGAGGAGTCGTTCCGGGTTGACGATCGGGTCGTAGATCCGGACGTCGAAGCCCTTGCCGATCAGCCGCTCCGCCAGTTCGACGTTCGGGCTCTCCCGCAGGTCGTCGGTGTCCATCTTGAAGCTGAGCCCCAGCATCGCGATGGTCCGGAACGGGCTGGCGATCAGCCGATCCACCACGTCGGTGATGACGAGTTCGTTCGTCAACAAGGTGCCCGCGAGCAGCGGGACGTCCACCACGTTCACCCGAGCCATGTCGAGCAGCGCGCGCAGATCCTTGGGTAGGCACGAGCCACCGAAGGCGAAGCCGGGCATCAGGTAGGCCGGCGAGATGTTGAGGACCGTGTCCTGGCTGAAGACCCGCATGACTTCCCGGGAATCGACGCCGAAGGACCGGAAGATCCGCGACAGCTCGTTCGCGAACGAGACCTTCACCGCATGGAAGGCGTTGCACGCGTACTTCAGCGACTCCGCGCTGCGGACGTCGACGATGCTGATCTCCCGGTCCAGGAACGCGAACATGTCGGTCAGCTGCGCCGCCACGCGGTCATCGCCGGTGCCGAGGACGACGAATGGCGGGTTGAAGAAGTCGGCGATGCCCGAGCCCTCGCGAAGGAACTCCGGGCACATCGCCGTCCCCACTGACCAGCCGTCCGGCAGCGACCCGGCGAAGGTCGGTTGGACGAGAGTGTCCCCTGTGCCGGGCGGAACCGTGCTCCTGATGACCACCGCGTGGAAGCCCGAAGCCGGCGGCCGCGCGATTGCGAGCCCTTGCCGAATGTCCTCGAGCGCGCGTCGCATGTACGACAGGTCGGAGCTGCCGTGCGGCGATGACGGTGTCCCGACGCAGATCAAGGACACGTCGGCTTGGTCGAGCGCGGCAACCGGATCTGTAGTTGCGCTCAGGCTGCCGCGCGCGACCGCGGTCGCGATGAGCTCGTCGATGCCCGGCTCGACAACCGGACTCCGACCGGATCTGAGGTGGTCGACCTTCACCGAGTCGACGTCGACTCCGCAGACCTCGTGGCCCCGTGCGGCCAGGCCCGCGGCAGTCACGGCGCCGACGTATCCCAGGCCGAAGATCGCGATCTTCATTTGTCCCCCGATTCATCCGAATGCATCCCGGCACCGAGCCTTGTCGGTTCGGTGGCGGGCCGCCTTACTAGGCGACTTGCTTTACCTCGGCTAGCAGTTTGGAATGGATCTTCGGTACCTCCTGTAACGCTGCCCGCACACTCGACGCCGTACCCGTGCCGGCCGCCGCGGCATTCACGTGCATCAGCAGCACGCTCCAATACCCCATCGGGTCGGCGCATGCCGGGATCGGGTGTCGGGCGGCCTTGGCGACAGCCGGCTTGGCGTGCTTCAGTGCTCGCTTCAACGCGTGGTCGTTCCCGGCCCGTGCTGCCGAAGTGACGTCGCTGAGCGCGCCCATCAGGTGCTTGCCCGCGCCGCCCGTCCAGCTGCGGTACTGCTCGCCGCAGCTGACGGGCGCGATTGCCGTGCCGCTGCGTTGGCCTGCCGGCGCATTTGGATCCGAGCTATGGCTGCTGCACGCGGCAAGACCGATGACGGCAGCACTCGCGGCAACGAGGGCTAAGGCCTTCATCTCACACTCCGTTCGTCATCTGTTCGCGGCGTTCAGTTATCAGGACGAGTACACGACGTCGACCCAGTAGTTCGATGCGTTGAAGCTGTTCGACGGGAACGCGTTGGTGCCGCCGTAGGCGTAGACCCCGCCGCCGGCCAGCGCGGTCAACGGCCCGTTGGTCACCGCCGAGGCGAGCCCGTTCGACGTGATCGCGTAGTGACCCGCGTCGGTGTGGTACGAGACGACGTAAGTTGTGTTCGCCGTGATCGCCACCGGGCTGGAGAAGGTTAGCTCCTGCCAGCCGGACGCGGACTCCGCGCTGAACGTGCCCGACGCCAGCAACCCGCCGGTCGAACTCCACAGACTGCCGACGTGCGTACCGGTGTTGTCGATCTCCTTGTAGAACCGCACGCCCGTGACGAATCCACCACTGGTGGCTCGGAACTGCACGCCCAGGTTCACCGGACTCGTATCAGCCGCATCCGCCGCACCGGTGGGCGTCCCGTTCTGCCACACGCTGCACGGGCATTGGGAGACCGCGCCGGTCGTGAAGTTCCACACGAACGGGTTTGCCATCGCCTGCCCGGAGGCGTTCTGCGCCCCGGCCACGGTTGCCGTGTACGTGGTGCTCGCCGCCAGCGAACTCGTCGGCGTGAACGTCGCCACCGTGTTGCCGGCGTTGAAGCTCACCGCACCCGCGATCGTCGTTCCGGCTGCGTTCTTCAGCGTGAACGAGACCGTGCTGGGCACGACCGCCTGCGAGAACGTCGCCGTCGGCGCCACCGACACCGCGACCCCCGTCGCCCCGGCCGCCGGCGTCACA
>DASQSE010000088.1:0-76728 GCA_035642535.1 Jatrophihabitans sp.
ACGGTGCCGCGGGCGTACTCATCACCGTCGACGGCAGGCCTGTCTCGGTCATGGGCTTCACGGTCGTGGACGGGCGGGTCGCTGCCATCGACGCGATCAGCGACCCGGCCCGCCTCGCGACCCTCGACCTGCCGCTCTAGCGCACGTCTTCCCCTCCGGTGTGGGCAGCATTTAGGTACCGAAGCTGCCCACACCGGAGGGGAAGACGGATGTGTGAGTCAGCCCCAGCGAGTGCCGGCCGGCACCTTAAGCGTGCGGTTGATCCGGTTGAAGAAGTTCGTCGTCGCGATCATCAGGACGATCGCGGACAGCTGCTTCTCGTCGTAGTACTCGGTCGCGGCGTCCCAGATCGCATCCGGCACCGGATCGGGCTGGTCGGCGAGCCGGGTCGCCGCTTCGGTCAGCTCGAGCGCGGCCCGCTCGGCGTCGGTGAAGTACGGCGCCTCGCGCCACGCAACCAGCACGTGCAGCTTCTCGTCCGAGACGCCGGACTTCCGCGCGCTCTCGACGCCCGCGTCGACGCACGCGCTGCAGCCGTTGATCTGGCTCGCGCGCAGATGCACGAGTTCGAGCGTCTCGTGTGCGACGCCGCCCGCGTACATCGCCTTGTACAGGTGTCGGACGGCGGTCGCCACGTCGGGCGAAATTGCGGCGGAACCTTTCAATCGCGTTTCCATGATTGCTCCTTCATGTTCGTCGGATACACAGACATGACGGAGCGCGCGCGACAGAGGTAACAGTCAGTCCTCTTCGCCGTGGCCTTTGCCCTTGCCCTTTCCGGGCTTGCCGTGCGGCGGCGGGGGAGGCGCGGGCTGCTTGCTCGAGTGGCTCGCTGCTGGTCGCGTCGGTGCTGACGGACGTGCCGCGACGATGTCCCGCTGCACGGCCGTGAGGCTGGCGCCGATCGCATTCGCCTGCTGCGTCGTCACTTCGCCCGTCGTGGACGCGGCAGCCAGATCGGCGCGCGACTGGCGGATCGTGCGCTCCGCGGCGGCCCAGTACTGCCCGGCGGCGGCCCGGCTGAGAGCAAGGACGTCGCCCTGCAATGTCACGCCGTCATCGGCGACCTCGAGCTCCAGCTGCCGCAGATCGGTGCCGAGCTGTCCACCCGCCGTCGGATAGGCCGGACCGGTGAGCGAGCTGCCGCTGCCGGCACTTGCCACGACAGCGATCAGGATCGCGAGAAGCACGCCGGCGATCAGCGCGCCGATCATCCACGGCGGCACCGCACGTCGGCGGGTCGTGCGCGCCGCTTGTGCGGTCGGCAGGATGCGGGTCGCGTCGATGCCGGACGCCGGCATGGCGTCGATGCGCGCGGCGCGGGCGGCGACCTCGCTCGCGCTGGGCCGCGCGTCCGGATCGGTGTCGGTCATCGCGCTCAGCAGCGACATCCAACCCTGCGGCAACCAGTCGGGTATCGCGGGCGGGCGGTGCAGCCGCGGCAGCGCCGCCTCGAAGCCGACGCCGGGGTATTCCACGTCGCCCGTCAGGCACTCGAGTAGAACGAGGCCGAGCGAGTAGACGTCGCTCGGCGCGCGTACGTCTCCGCCGCTCACCTGCTCAGGACTCAGATAGTTCGCCGTGCCGAGCGTGAAACCCGTGGCCGTCATCCGAGTGCCGTCGATCAGTCGGGCGATGCCGAAATCGGTGAGCGTCGCGCCGGCCGCATCCAGGATGATGTTCGCCGGCTTGATGTCGCGGTGTACGACGCCTTGCGCATGGATGTGCGCCAACGCAGAAGCCAGCCGCCGGGTGAGCAGCTCGACGTCTGCCGCCGGCAGCGGCCCGTCGCGCAAGCGATCGAGCAACGTCGGGCCCTCGACCAATTGCATGACGAGGAACGGCTTCGGCGCGTCCGCAGCCGAAGAGTCCACTCCTGCGTCGAACACCGTGACGAGGCTCGGGTGGTTCAGCCGGGCGAGGACGCGGGCTTCCTGCTCGTACCGTGCGACATCCTGCGGATCGGCCAGCTCAGGCGGGAAGAGCTTGAGTGCAACGGGGCGGTCGAGGACGACGTCGCGCCCGCTGTAGACGGTCCCGACACTGCCGCGACCCAGCACGTCGCGCAGCTCGTAGCGGCCCGCCACCAACACGCCGTTGAGCCTCCCCAGCGGGAATCGCGGTCAAACGGCACCGTAGACCGGCGCGGGTGGCGGTGCCTTAGCGAGGATTTCGCGTACCGCAGACCCTATCTCGGCGGCTTCCCAGCGCCGGCCCCGGTCGATCGCCGATCCGTGCTGCCAGCCGTCGGCCACCGAGATCTTGCCGCCCTCGACCTCGAACACCCGCCCGGTCACGTCGGCGGATTCGTTACTGCCCAGCCACGCGACGAGCGGCGCGATGTTCGCCGGCGCCATCGCGTCGAAGCCGGCGTCGGCCTGCGCCATCGTGTCGGCGAAGACCGTCTCGGTCATCCGGGTCCGAGCGGCTGGTGCAATCGCGTTGGCCGTCACGCCGTAGCGCGCCAGTTCGGCCGCCTGCATCAAAGTCAGCGCGGCGATGGCGGCCTTGGCCGCGCCGTAGTTCGCCTGCCCGACGCTGCCCATCAGCCCGGCGCCCGAACTCGTGTTGACGATGCGTGCGTCGACCGGCTCGCCCGCCTTGGCTCGATCTCGCCAATACGCGGCGGCGTGCCGGGCCGGGCAGAAGTGGCCGCGCAGGTTGATCCGGATCGCGGCGTCCCACTCGTCCGGAGACATGTTCACGAACATCCGGTCGCGGACGGTCCCGGCGTTGTTGACGAGCGTGTCCAACCGGCCGAACGTGTCGATCGTGGTCTGCATCAGGCGTGCGGATGCGGCCCAGTCGGTGACGTCGTCATAGCTCGCGACCGCCTCGCCGCCGTCGGCCCGGATCCGGTCGACGGTCTGCTGCGCCGGTGACGCATCGCTGCCGGTGCCGTCCAGCGCGCCCCCGATGTCGTTCACGACGACCCGAGCGCCTTGGCGGGCGAACTCAATTGCGTGCTCGGCGCCGATGCCGCGGCCCGCTCCGGTGATGATGACGACCCGGCCCGCGCAGACCCCCGCCACGTCAGCTCCCCACCGTCGGGAATGAGAACGTGTTCTAGTTTAGCGACTCGGTAGTGTCGGGCGCGATGGAGCCGGACCACGCGGGCGAAGTCACGCCCGACCTGATGCGCGATGTTCTCGGAACATTCACGACGGGCGTGGTTGTCGTCACCGCGATCAGCGAGCGCCCGCTCGGCTTCACCTGCCAGTCGTTCGTCTCGCTCTCGCTCGACCCGCCACTGGTGAGCTTCAATCCGGCGCGTAGTTCAACGACCTGGCCGCGTATCCGCGCGGTCGGTCGATTCTGCGTCAACGTGCTCGCGCACGACCAGCACGAGCTCAGCGAGCTGTTCGCACGACAGGGCGTCGACCGGTTCGCGCACGTGAGATGGCGGTCCAGCACGCTCGGCGCGCCGATCGTCGACGACGTGTCGGCGTGGATCGACTGCGAATTCGTCAACGAATACGACGGCGGTGATCACACGATTGTGCTCGGCGCGGTGCGCGCGCTGTCGGCCGATCCGAAGCGCCATCCGTTGATCTATTACCGCGGCCGCTACGCCCCCAGCGAGCACTGGGAGGCCTGGCCGTTGATCGGCTGACGCCGTTTACGGTCCGGCTTTGCGGCGGAACTGCCGCTTGCCCCCGGCGGCGTTGTGCGGCTCGTGCACTTTCGAGTCGTTCTGCGATGCGCCCTCGTGCAGGTGCTGCTTGTTCCGTTTGCGTTCGAGGGCTTCGCGGAACTTGTCCTTCGCCTCTTTCGAGGCTCCGCCTTCGTCGGTCATGCCTTTAGCGTGTCATGCCGGATCGAGAACGACGACCGGAATCTCGCGCGCGGTGCGTTTTTGGTACTCGTCGTAGTCCGGCCAGACCTCGGTCATCAGCTTCCACATCGCCGGTTTTTCCTGCGGGTCGGCGGTGCGGGCGGTGGCGGAGAATTGCTCGTCTTTGATCTGGACGGTGACGTGTGGATCGGCACTCAGGTTGCGGTACCAGTCAGGCGCCTGCGGGGCGCCGCCCTTCGACGCCACGACCAGATACTTGCCGTCCGCCTCGCGGAAGATGAGCGGGCTCGTGATGTCCTTGCCGGTGCGCCGGCCCTTCGTATGCAGTAGCAGGATCGTCGTCCCGTTCCGCCAGCGGTAGCCCTCTGCGCCGTCGGTGGCCTGGTATCGCTCGACGTGTTCCTTGCCAAACAGCATCCGTTCTCGCTCCCTCGCTGCTTACCTGTTTTCGACTGGAATAGCGTTCTCAGTAGCCGTGTTCCCCAAGCAGTTGCATATGCAACCACCTTGAGGAGAGTGACCGATCATGGCAGCGGTAACCGCTGACACCTTGGTACTGCCGCGCGTGAAGGGCGCGGCGCTGGGCGACACCGAACGTCCCGTCCTGGCCATCTCGACCGGGCCGACCGGCTACGAGGGCGAGGGCTTCCCGGTACGCCGGACGATGGCCGGCATCCCGTACCGATACACCGACCCGTTCATCATGATGGATCACATGGGCGAGGTGGAGTACGCCGCCGGCGAGCCCCGCGGGACCAACTGGCACCCGCACCGCGGTTTCGAGACCGTCACCTATCTGATCGACGGGCAGTTCGTGCACCAGGACACGCATGGCGGCGGCGGCGTCATCACCGACGGCGCCACGCAGTGGATGACCGCCGGCGCCGGCCTGCTGCACATCGAGACGCCGCCCGAGCAGCTCGTCGAGCAGGGCGGGCTGTTCAACGGCTTCCAGCTGTGGGTGAACCTGCCCGCGAAGGACAAGTTCCACAAGCCCGCGTATCAGCCCGTCGAGGCCTCCGACCTGTTGCTGCTCGCGAGCGAGGACGGCGGCGCGCTGCTGCGCGTCATCGCAGGCGAGGTCGACGGACCCCAAGGAACCAAGCACAGGGGGCCGGGCTCGACGCACACCCCGATCACGCTGCTGCATGCGTCGGTGGCGCCGGGCGCCCAGCTGTCGCTGCCGTGGCAGCCGACCTACAACGCGCTCGCCTACGTCTACGCCGGATCCGGCACAGTGGGTCCGGCCGGCGAGGCGATCTCCGCCGGGCAGCTCGCGGTCTTCGGCCCCGGCGACCGGCTCACGATCGCGGCCGACGTCAAGCAGGACAGCCGGACGAGCTCGCTCGAGGTGATCCTGCTCGGTGGCGAGTCGATCAACGAGCCGATGGTGCACTACGGGCCGTTCGTCATGAACACCCGCGAGGAGCTGGTGCACGCGGTTGAGGACTACCAGGCCGGCCGGCTCGGCGTGATCCCGCCCGGGGCGATCATGCCGCACGTATACAGCGGCGGCACCAGGCAACGCGACCCGCGCGGGTAGTCGTCAGGTCTTGACCCACCGGGCTTGGGCGAACCCGAACGCGCCGAAGGCGATCAGCCCGATGGCGAGCGCGGCCAGCAGCCATGGTCCGTAAGGCTGATGGGCCAGCGTGCGCATCGCACCGTCGAGACCACTCGACTTGCGCGGATCGAAGGTCACCGCGGCCGCGATGACGAGAATCCCGGCGATGGCGAAGACGACGCCGCGGGCGATCGTGCCCACCATGCCGAGTCGGGACACGACGAGTCGGGTGCGGGGCGCCATCTCGGCCATCCGCAACTGCCTCTCGAACCGGCGGGTGATTCCTTCGGCACACAGGTACACGCCGACGATGACGATCACGAAACCCACGGCGCCGACCAGCCAGCGCCCACCGCTGTCGCGCATGACCCGTGCGGTGAACGCGACCTGCTCATGCGACTGGCTGGTGCGTGACGCGCCGGCGATGAACGCGAACGTCGAAACGCACGCCCCGGCATAGATGAGCCCGCGTGCTGCCGACTTGGCGCGCGCACCCTTGCCGGCGCCGTCGGCGCGGCTGCCGACCGCCGCCTCGCTGAGCCGCCACACCGCGTACGCCCCCAGGCCGAACCCGAGGATCCAGAGCAGCGCGAGGCCGAGGTCGCCCTGGGCGATCTCGGCGAGCGCGCCCCGCTGGTTCGCCTGATGCGGATGGTTGCCGAGCGCGATCTGCAACCCGAGCCAGCCGATGACGAGGTACACGATCGCCCGCGCCGTGCACCCGAAGCGGGCCAGCCGGTCCATCGTCGAGCTGCGTGCAGCCTGCCGTGCAGACAGAGCGACCTGCGTCATTGCGGGCACCGCCTCCTGATCGCGAGTTGACCGGCCACCGGGGTCGTACCCGCGCCGGGCCGGCCGGTAATCCGCGCGGCAGCGTTCGCTCTCAGCGGACGGAGGGTGCCTCCGGTTGCGGGAACATTCGCGGCAGGCCGGGACTTGAGCCGGTAACGCTCAAGAATCGAGGAACATCCGTGCCTGACGTGTTGACCCTTCCGATCCTGTCCCTGCCTGCTGCCGTTGTGCTGCCCGGCATGGTCGTGCCGATCGAGCTGGACAGCGATGCCCGGGCCGTCATTGACGCCGCGCGCGCCGGTTCAGACGGCAAGCTGCTGCTCGCGCCACGCCTGGCCGACCGCTACCCGACCTATGGCGTGCTCGCCGAGATCGAGCAGGTCGGCCGGCTGCCCGGCGGTGCGCCGGCCGCGGTGCTGCGTGCGGGCCGGCGCGCCAAGCTCGGCTCCGGCGTTCCTGGCCCCGGCGCCGCGCTCTGGGTCGAGGCCGAGCCGGTCGAGGACGAGCCCGTCACCGACGCCGTCCGCGAGCTGGCCACCGAATACAAAGGCGTGGTCGTCGCGATCCTGCAGCGCCGTAACGCGTGGCAGGTCATCGACACCGTGCAGAAGATCACCGACCCGTCCGAGCTTGCGGACATGGCCGGCTACGCCCCGTACCTCTCCGACGAGCAGAAGCGTGAGCTGCTCGAGACCGCGGACGTGCACGAGCGGTTGACCCGCGTGCTCGCCTGGGCGCGCGAGCACCTCGCGGAACTCGAGGTCACCGAGAAGATCCGCGACGACGTGCGCGAGGGGATGGACAAGCGGCAGCGCGAGTTCCTGCTACGCGAGCAGCTCGCCGCGATCCGCAAGGAGCTCGGCGAGGACGAGCCGGATGGCGCCGAGGACTATCGATCCCGCGTCGAGGCGGCCGACCTGCCGGACAAGGTCCGCGAGGCCGCACTGCGCGAGGTCGGCAAGCTGGAGCGCTCCAGCGACCAGAACCCGGAGGCCGGGTGGATCCGCACCTGGCTCGACACGGTCCTCGACCTGCCCTGGTCGGTGAAGACAACCGACGCCACGGACATCGGCGGCGCCCGCGAGGTGCTGGACGCCGACCACCACGGGCTCGAGGACGTCAAGGACCGCATCGTCGAATACCTCGCTGTCCGCGCCCGGCGCGCCGAGCGCGGCATGGAGGTCGTCGGCGGACGCGGTTCCGGCGCGGTGCTCGCGCTCGTCGGCCCGCCCGGCGTCGGCAAGACGTCGCTCGGCGAGTCGGTCGCGCGCTCGCTCGGCCGCAAGTTCGTGCGCGTCGCGCTCGGCGGTGTCCGGGACGAGGCGGAGATCCGCGGCCACCGGCGTACCTACGTCGGCGCGCTGCCCGGCCGCATCGTGCGCGCCATCTCCGAGGCCGGCTCGATGAACCCGGTCGTGCTGCTCGACGAGATCGACAAAATCTCCGGTGTCGGCGCTGTCTACAGCGGCGACCCGGCCGCGGCGCTGCTCGAGGTGCTCGACCCCGCGCAGAACCACACGTTCCGCGACCACTACCTCGAGGTCGACCTCGACCTTTCCGACGTGTTGTTCCTGGCGACCGCGAACGTCGCAGAAACGATCCCGGCGGCGCTCTACGACCGGATGGAGGTCGTGAACCTGGACGGCTATACGGAGGACGACAAGGTCTCGATCGCGCGGACGCACTTGCTGCCGCGTCAGCTCTCGCGCGCGGCGCTGAATGACGACGAGGTGTCGATCAGCGACGAGGCGCTGCGCCGCATCGCTGCGGAGTACACGCGCGAGGCGGGTGTGCGACAGTTGGAGCGCGCGCTCGCTCGGGTGCTGCGCAAGGTCGCGACCCGGCTCGCCACCGAGTCCGACCGGATCGCGGTGGACGACACCAACCTGCGCGACTTCCTCGGCCGGCCGCGCTTCCTGCCCGAGTCGGCAGAGCGGACGTCCGTCCCGGGCGTGGCGACCGGGCTGGCCGTCACGGGCACCGGCGGCGACGTGCTGTTCATCGAGGCAACCGCGATGCCCGGCGAGCCGCGCCTGACGCTCACCGGACAGCTCGGCGACGTGATGAAGGAGTCCGCGCACATCGCGCTCAGCTACCTGCGCGCACACCGTCCGGAACTGGACGGCGGCCTCGACCGCGCAGTGCACCTGCACGTGCCGGCCGGCGCAGTGCCGAAGGACGGTCCGTCCGCAGGCGTCACCATGGTGACCGCGTTGGCGTCGCTCGCATCGGGTCGGCCGGTCCGCTCAGAAGTCGGGATGACCGGCGAGGTGACGCTGAACGGTCGGGTGCTGCCGATCGGTGGCGTGAAGCAGAAGCTGCTCGCCGCACAACGCGCCGGGCTCAAGACGGTCTTCATCCCGCAGCGCAACGAGCCGGATCTGGACGACGTGCCGGTCGACGTGCTCGCCGAGCTGGACGTGCGTCCGGTCGGCGATGTGGGCGAGATCCTGGCCTACGCGTTGGAGCCGGCCGTCGACATCTCGAAGGCGGACGCCGCAGCCGCCTAACCCTTGACGAGTTGTCCGCCTTTCCGTACGTCATCACGTACCGAAGGGCGGACAACTTGTGTTAGCGGGCGGCGCCACCGGGCTTGAGCCGACCGGGCGGCAGCTCGGGCGCGGGCAGGCGGTAACCGTCGTAGCCGGCGACGTCCGGGAAGGCGGCGCCGGACGTCCACGCCTCGCGTGCGCTGACAATCTCGTCGTTGCTGCGCGCCACGAAGTTCCACCACATGACGATCTGCTCCTCGAACGGCGCGCCGCCGAGAATCAGCACGCGCGCGCCGTCGGGCGATGCGAGTCGAAGATCGCGGCGGGCGCAGCCGAGATAGATCATCGCGCCGGGCGTCAGCGCGGTGCCGTCCACCTCGATCGAGCCGGCCATCACGAGCACGGCGTGCTCGGACTCCGACTCGATCGGGAGCAGTACGTCGCTGCCCGCATCGAGGGCGACGTCCGCCCCGACGAGCGGTGCGTAGCTCTGCCCTGGCGACTCCGCGCCGGCGAGCGTGCCCATGATCACGGTTGCGGCGGCCCCGCGATCTCGGACGATCGGCAGCGCGGCGTGATGCTCCCACGCCGGCATGACTGCCCGCGCTGCATCCGGCAGCGCCACCCAGAGCTGCACGCCGTGCAGCAGCGCCGGATGTGGCACGGGCGACTGCTCGGCGTGCGTGACGCCGGCGCCGGCCGTCATCAGGCCGAGCGCGCCCGGCCGGATGACCTCGTCGCTGCCGAGGCTGTCACGGTGGTGCACCTCGCCGGACAGCAGCCAGCTCACCGTCTGGAGCCCGATGTGCGGATGCGGCGGTACCTGCATGCCGGGCGTGGTCGCGACGTCGTCCGGTCCGTAGTGGTCGACGAAACACCACGCGCCGACCAACCGTCGGCCGAGGTTCGGCAGCAGCCGCCACACCTCGTTCGACTCGCCCAGCGCGACCTTCTTGCCGGCGAACACCTCGTGCACGGGCCGCGGCGCGACGTCCGCAAGTCCGCCGCACCGGGTGAGTGTCGGAGTCTGATCGAGGTTGCTCACCCAGTGGACGCTATGCCGGACGCGTGGGGTAGCGGAAGCGCAGCCAGCGGGCCGTCAATGGGTCGACGATTCGCCAGCCGTCGGCCGTCCGCTCGACGAGCGCGCGGTCGAGCAGCGACGCCGACGCCGACTGCGCGGACGTCTTCGCGAGATTCAGGTCGCGCAGCGCCCGGCTCGACAGCGGCGTGCTGTACTCGGCGATCGCGCGCAACGTCTTCTTCTCCGTCGTCGGCAGCACGTCGAGCATGGCGACGATCTCCGCGCTGACCGCGGCGAGAGCGTCGCCGACGACGACGCTGACTACCTCGTCCTCCGGCGCCTGGCCCGGCAAGACCCGCTGCCAAAGCAGGTGGGCGAGCAGCATGGAGCGCTGCGGGTGGCCCTCGGCGCGCTGCATGAGCGCCGCGACCACCGGCGCGCAGCCCGGCCGCCCGGCATTGTCGAAGACGTCGGTGACCGCGTCGGTCAGGACGCCGATCTCGAGCCGGCCCAGCTCGAAGCGCTGCGCCTGCGCGTAGAACGGCCGGGCCTGGTCGCCGAAGATGCGCGCCATCATCGACGGCTGCGATCCGCAGAAAACGTAGGCCGCGGTCTCGCGCTGCGCCTGGACGAAGGTGCGGATCAGTCCCTCCGCGCCGTCCACGGCGCCGATCGACTGGAACTCGTCGAAGACGATCAGCGTCCGCACGCCGCGCGTGGCGAGGTGATCGGGCAGCCCGAGCAGCGCGTGCAGGGCAGGGAGCGGATCGGTCTGCGGCCGGTCGGCGAGCCGCATCTGAAAGCCGGTGCCGAGTACGTTCAGGCCGAGTTCGGTGCCGGCGAGCACGCTTGCGAGCGTGCTGCGCAGCCGCCCGGGCACGTGCCGCGCCCAAGCCCGTTCGAGGCGAATGACCAGATCGCTCATGGACGCCAACTCGTAGAGGTCGACGAGAATCACCGGCATCCGGTCGATGCGCTCGGCGTCGGCCTGCACCTTGGTCAACAGGCTGGTCTTGCCGTAGCGACGCGGCGCGACGAGCACCGTGGCGCGGCCGGCCCGCGCCCAGGACCGCAGTGTCGCGGCCTCCTTGTCGCGGCCGATCAGCATGCCGGGCGCGACCGGTGCGTCGAACACGAACGGCGACGGTTCGGCCCAGGTTGTCATCCTGCCTCCAGTGGGTATGCCACAAACATACCTAGCAGGTACGGCAATTCCGTACGGTGCGCTGAGCGAGGATGGTGCTGTGACCACCGACGTCCGAGACAACCCAGCGGCGAACCGGTATGAGATCTACGTCGACGGCGCGCTCGCCGGCTTCGCCGAATACCACCTGCATCGCGACCTCGCCGCGTTCACGCATACCGAGGTCGACGACGCCCACCAAGGTCAGGGTGTCGCGAGCGAGCTGATCAAGGGCGCCCTGGACGATGCCCGCGCTCGCGCGTTACGGGTGGAGCCGTTCTGCCGGTTCGTCCGCGCCTTCATCGAGAAACATCGCGACGAGTACCGCGACCTGGTTCCCGAACCCGAGTGGGAGCGCTTCGGCCTCGGCGGCTAGGTGCCTGCCTGCGCACCTTTGCTCTGCTCAGTCGGAGCGTGCAAATGCTCAGTGTCGGTGAGCAGAGCAAAGGGTGCGCGCGCCCATCCCTTGCCGGACGAAGCGCGGGAAACCCAGCCGCTACTTCAGGTCGGCGGAGGTCTTGTTCAGCAGCCGGCGCGCGACAATCAGCTGCTGGATCTGCTGCGTGCCCTCGAAGATGTCGAGGATCTTCGAGTCGCGCGCCCACTTCTCGAGCAGTGAATCCTCGCTGTAGCCGAGCGAGCCCGCGAGTTCGACGCAGCGCAGCGTGATGTCGACGCCGGCGCGCCCTGCCTTGGCCTTGGCCATCGACGCCTGCAGTGAATTCGGCTTGTTGTTGTCGGCCATCCAGGTGGCCTCCATGGTCAGCAGGTACGCCGCTTCCCAGTCCGCCTCCATCTGCAGGTACGCGGCGGCCGCGGCTTGCTGGCTGTACGCCGGCCGGTCGTAGTCGATCTCGACGCCGGCCTCCTGGAGCAGGTCCTCGATCTCGTCCAACGCGGCGCGCGCGCAGCCGACCGCCATGCCGGCGACGAGCGGCCGGGTGTTGTCGAAGGTCTGCATGACGCCGGCGAAGCCCTGCTCGACCTCGATCTCGGGCGAGCCGAGCAGGTTCTCCTTGGGCACCCGGCAGTCGGTGAAGCGGATCGTGGCGGTGTCGGAAGCGCGGATGCCCAGTTTGTGCTCGAGCCGCTCGACGACCATGCCGGGCGTGCCCTGCTCGACCACGATCGGCTTGATCGCGGCGCGGCCGAGTGAGCGATCGAGCGACGCCCACACCACCACCGCGTCGCACCGGCCGCCTGCGGTGACGAAGATCTTCTCGCCGTTGATGACGTAGTCGTCGCCGTCGGGCACGGCGGTGGTGGTCACCGCGGCCGAGTCGGAGCCGAAGCCCGGCTCGGTGATCGCCATCGAGGCCCAGCGCTTGTCGAAGCGCGCCAACTGCTCGTCGTTGGCGACGGACGCGATCGCCGCGTTGCCCAGCCCCTGCCGAGGCATCGACAGCACCATCGCGACGTCGCCCCAACATGCCTCCATGACGGACAGCACGCCGGACATGTTGCCGCCGTTGACGTTGCCGCCGTTGCCGTTCTTGCGCCGGACGGTGCGCGCGCCGGTACTGGCCTCGCCGGAGGCGTTCATGCCGTCGATCACCGACGCGAGCATGTCGAGTTCCTTCGGGTATGCGTGGCCGGCTGTGTTGGCAGCGTCGTACTTGCGCGAGATCGGCCGGAAGACCTCGGTGGCGACCTGATGCGCCTGGTTGATCAGCATGCCGAACTTCTTAGGCATCTCGAGATTGATGCTCATACGAGGACGACCCCCTCCATGACCGCAGCTGCGCGCAGGTCGCGGTACCACCGCTCGACGGGGTGCTCCTTGATGTAGCCGTGCCCGCCCAGCAGCTGCACGCCGTTGCTGCCGATCTGCATCCCGTACTCGGCGACGAGCCGTCGGGCCAGCGCGGACTCACGCGCGAACGGCTTGCCCTGCTCGGCACGTGCCGCGGCGCGCAGCGTGACCAGTCGTGCTCCTTCGAGTTCGATGCCGATGTTGGCAACCATGAACGCGACCGCCTGGCGGTGACTGATCGGCTCGCCGAATGCCTGCCGCTCGTTGACATAGGGGATGACGTAGTCGAGGACGGCCTTGCCGGTGCCGCAGGCGAGAGCTGCCCAGCCGATGCGCGAAAGCCGGATGCAGTCCGCGTACACACGCGCGGCGCCGTCGCCCAGCAGCGCGGTGTCCGGCAGAGAGACGTTCTCGAGGACGAGGCGCGCGGTGGACGCCGCGCGCAGGCCCATCGCCGGATCGGCCTCGACGAACACGCCCTTCGTGCCGGACTCGACGATGAACATCGCGGGCGAACCGTCGAGCGCGGCGGCGACGACGAACAGTTCGGCACTGGCCCCGCGCGGCACCAGCGACTTGACGCCCGAGAGCGTGTAGCCGCCGGGTGTGCGACGCGCAGTCGTCTCGAGGCGGAACGGGTCGAACAGCGGCCGCGGCTCCAGCACGGCCAGCGCGGCAGCGGGGACGTCGTCCCCGACGAAGGCCGGCAGATACGTCGCCTGCTGGCTCTCGTCCCCCCACAGGACGAGCGCGTTGCTGACCGCGGCGGGGGCGAGGCAGGCCACTGCGAGGCCCATGTCGCCGTGCGCCAGCGCCTCGGCGACGAGCGCACCAGTGGTGGCCGAGCGCTCGTGGCCCATGCCGCCGAGCGCCTCGGGGATGCCGACCAGCGTGACGCCCAATTCGGCGTTGGCGCGTTTGAGCACGTCGGGTGGTGCACTGCTTTCCGAATCGGCCGACGCGGCGGACGGGCGCAGTTGCTCAGCCGCGAACTCGCGAGTCGCGTCGACGATCATCTGCTGCTCGTCAGTAGGCGTGAGGTCGAACAAGTCGCGGCCTGCCGCGGTGCCGGGACGCTCCGGCTTGCCGCGCTGCTGGACGGCCGCGAACGTGCGGTTGGCGGCGCCGACGCCGCGGAAGCCGGCCCTGCTGCCGCGGTAGACCGCCCGCTCGATCGGTCTGCGGAGCTTGAGCCGGTCGATGGCGGCGACACCCGCGAGCCGATTCAGCGCGGCCAGCCCGACACCCATCGCATCGCGCCCGCGCGTGTTGCGGCCAGACATCTGAACTCCTCGGCAAAGTCAGTGGTACACGCAGTTCCGGATAAATCTACCCGCCGGTAGCGTCGAGACAACCAGAAGTGACCGACGTCCCGCGGCGTGTGACCGGGAACCGCCATTGTCTAGTGTTCGTTCCCAGGAGGAGCCGCTCATTGCTGAGCGGCCGAGATGCAGGAGGTAGGCAGCCGTGCCCAACCCCGTGATCAACCAGTTCGGTCGCGCCGCAGGCGGTGGCGGCAACAACACCCCGTCGCCGGCAGTCCTGGAGGACATGTTCGCGAAGCCGGCCTACACCGGCCCGCGCGCGCCCGCCCGCTACATGACGCTCGACGACGTCGTGCAGCGCACCGGCGCGATGCTCGGCACGATCCTGGTCGCGGGCGCGATCACCTGGTTCGCGCTGCCGGAGCACCTCTACACGCCGGTGCTGGTCATCTCGGCGATGGCCGGTCTTGGCCTCGGCCTGTTCATGGCGTTCACGATGCGCGTGAACGCGGCCACCGCGCTCATCTACTCAGCCGCCGAGGGTGTGCTGCTCGGCGCGATCAGCCACGCGTTCGAGAGTCGCTGGCCCGGCATCGTGATCCAGGCCGTGGCGGGCACGATCATGGTCGCTGCCGGCATGCTGTTCGTCTACCGGATCGGCGCGATCCGGGTGACGCCACGCTTCACCCGGATCCTCGTCGGCGCCACCATCGGCGTGTTCGGGCTGATGGTCGTGAACCTGGTCGCCTACCTGTTCACCCCGGACGGGCTCGGGCTGCGCTCCGGCGGGCCGCTGGCCGTGATCTTCAGCCTGGTCTGCATCGTGATCGCGGCGCTCAACCTCGTCTACGACTTCGACATGGTCGAGCGCGGCATCCGGCAGGGCGCACCGCAGAAGTTCGCGTGGTACGCGTCGTTCGGGATCACCGTCACGCTGATCTGGCTCTACATCGAGATCCTGCGCCTGCTGGGCTACGCGCGGAACTGATCACCCCGCCGCGCGGAAGTTGTCCGCCCTTCGCGACGCCATGGCGCGCTGAAGGGCGGACAATTTTCGTTAAATAGTTGGGCGGATGAAGGTCCTTGCCACCTCATCCGCCCAACGGTCCCGCGCGGCCCCGCGGCGATTCCCCAACGACGGTCTCCGCGGCCGCTGATAACCACCCAACGACGCCCGATCCAGAAGGTTTCGCACGGATACGGGCTTTTTGTCGGATGATCGAAACGTCAGCTCAGCCGCTCGACGATCATGGCCATGCCCTGGCCGCCGCCGACGCACATCGTCTCCAGCCCGATCTGCTTGTCGTGGAACTGCAGCGAGTTGAGCAGCGTGGAGGTGATGCGCGCGCCCGTCATCCCGAACGGGTGTCCGACGGCGATCGCGCCGCCGTTGACGTTGAGCCGGTCGAGGTCGATGCCGAGGTCGCGGTAGGACGGGATGACCTGCGCGGCGAACGCCTCGTTGATCTCGACCAGGTCGATGTCGCCGATCGACATGCCCGCGTTGGCCAGCGCGCGACGCGTCGCCTCGACCGGCCCGTAGCCCATGGTCTCCGGCGACAGCGCGCTCACGCCGGTAGCCACGACTCGCGCCAGCGGGGTAGTGCCCAGCGCCGCGGCCTTCTCGTCGCTCATCACAACCACCGCCGCCGCTCCGTCGTTCAGCGGGCAGCAGTTGCCGGCGGTGACCCGCCCGTCCGGACGGAAGACAGGCTTCAATGCGGCGACCGCCTCGTACGTGACGCCCGGCCGCGGCCCGTCGTCCTTCGCGACCACCGTGCCGTCCGGCAGCGTCACCGGCGTGATGTCCTTCGCCCAGAACCCGTTCGCCAGTGCCGCTTCGGCGAGGTTCTGCGAGCGCACCCCGAAGTGGTCCATGTCCTCGCGCGTGATGCCCTTGTGCAGTGCAAGGTTCTCCGCGGTCTGCCCCATCGCGATGTACATGTCGGGCAGCAGCCCGTCCTGGCGCGGGTCGTGCCACTCGGCTGCGCCGGACTCCGCAGCCTTCGCCGTCCGCGCCTCGGCCTCGGCGAACGCCTGATTGTGCGTGTTCGGCCAACTGTCCGCGCTGCCGTTGCCGAACCGGGAGACGGTCTCGACGCCGGCCGAGACGAATGCCGAGCCCTCGCCGGCCTTGATCGCATGAAACGCCATGCGGGTCGTCTGCAGCGAGGACGAGCAGTAGCGGTTGACGGTCGTGCCGGGCAGGAAGTCGTAGCCGAGTTCGACGGCCACCACCCGGGCGATGTTGTTGCCGGACTCGGCGGCCGGCTGCCCGCAACCCATCATCAGGTCGTCGAGGTCGTGCGGGTCGAGCGCGGGCACCTTGTCCAGCGCGGCGCGCACCATCTGGCCCGCGAGGTCGTCCGGCCGGATGCTGACCAGCGACCCCTTGCCCGCACGGCCGATGGGCGAGCGCGCGGTGGCGACGATCACTGCTTCGGGCATGGACTGCTCCTTCTCCCTACGACGAGGTGCTGACGGGGACCGCTTCTTCCGGTGAGCGAGCTTGCGGGCGGCGCGGCAGCCGGCGGCGCAGCCTGGCGAACGGGCCGTGCCGCCCCTCGGCGCGGCCGAATCGCTCCGCGCCGACGACCTCCGAGCCCGGGTGCGCGACGGCCTGTGCGGCGGCCCGCTTGGCGGTCTTGACCCGGCGGGTCGTGAACGCGCTCGCCGAACGCGCGCGGGTCCGCAGCCCGAGCGCATGCAGGCATGACGGCAGCATCGCGCGTGCGGCCTCGGCGTAGCCCGCCGCAGACGGGTGGAACCGATCGTCGGAGAACAGATCGAGGCGGCTCATGAACATCGGCCCGCACAAGTCGCCGAGCGACACCGTCCGCCCTCCGGCGCGCACCACGGCGACCGTCTGCTCGCGTGCCATCCCGCGCGAGAGCCGGCGGGCGTAGGCGCGCAGCGGTTGGGCGAGTGGACGGATGGTGCCGAGATCGGGGCAGGTGCCGACCACCACTTCGGCACCCATCGCGTGCAGCCTGCGCACCACGTCCTCGAGATACGCGACCGCGACAGGAGGCTTTGTCCGCGACGTGACGTCGTTCGCGCCGACGATGATCACCGCGAGGTCGAGCCGCTTGCCGCGCAGCTGCTCGAGTTGCTGCGGGACCTCGTTCGACTCCGCGCCCACGACTGCGACGTTCGTGATGTGCACGGGCCGGCGCGCAGCCTCCGAGATGCCGATCGCCAGCTGGGCGCCCGGGGTGTCCCGGTCGCGGAAGACGCCGTAGCCGGCGGCGGTCGAGTCGCCGAGCATCGCGATCCGGATGGGCGGCCGCGCGCCGCTGACGCCGGCCGCCGTCCAGATCGTGTCGTCGTGCGCCGGCGGATCCTCCTGGGCCTTCGGGATACGGCGGTGGGCCAGCTTGATCTCGCCCCAGATGAGCCCTACGAGGGCAGCAGCGCTGGTCGCAGCGAGCCCACCCAGCCCGCCGCCGGCGAACAGGGCGATGCGGTGCCCCCGGCGCAGCTTCACTCTTTGCAGGGTAATGGGCGGGGGCTCGTGCCGAGGCGGGCCGGTAGGTGGCAACCTGTCGGCATGCGCTACAGCAATTCGGTCGTCGAGCTGATCGGGAACACCCCGCTGGTCCGGCTGCGACGCGTGACAAGCCATCTCCCGCCCGCCCAGGCGCCGATGGTGCTGGCCAAGATCGAATACTTCAATCCGGGCGGCTCGGTGAAGGATCGCATCGCGGTCCGGATGATCGATGCCGCGGAGCAATCGGGCGAGCTCCGGCCGGGCGGGACGATCGTCGAACCGACATCCGGCAACACCGGCATCGGGCTGGCCATCGTCGCCCAGCAGCGCGGCTACCACTGTGTCTTCGTCTGCCCGGACAAAGTGAGCCAGGACAAGATCGACACGCTGCGTGCGTACGGCGCCGAGGTGCTCGTCTGCCCGACCGCGGTCGCGCCCGAGGATCCGCGCTCGTACTACTCGGTGTCGGATCGGTTGGCGCGAGAGCGGTCCGGCGCCTGGAAGCCCGACCAGTACTCGAACGTGAACAACCCGATCTCGCATTACGAGACGACGGGTCCGGAGATCTGGGAACAGACAGAGGGGCGGGTCACCCACTTCGTCGCCGGCGTGGGCACCGGCGGAACGATCAGCGGCGTCGGCCGGTACCTGAAGGAGCAGGGGCCGGTGCGCATCGTCGGCGCCGATCCGGAGGGCTCGGTCTACTCCGGCGGGACGGGCCGTCCCTACCTCGTCGAGGGTGTCGGCGAGGACTTCTGGCCGACCGCCTACGACCGCAACGTCTGCGACGAGATCATCGCGGTGTCGGACGCGGACTCGTTCGCCATGACGCGCCGGCTCGCGCGCGAGGAGGGCCTGCTCGTCGGCGGGTCGTGCGGCATGGTCGTCGTGGCGGCGCTCGAGGTCGCCCGCTGCGGCGGTCCGGACGATGTCGTCGTGGTGCTGCTGCCCGACGGCGGCCGCGGCTATCTCTCGAAGATCTTCAACGACGCGTGGATGGCCGACTACGGCTTCCTGGTCAGCTCGACGGACGCGACCGTGGGCGACGTACTGCGCGAGAAGTCGGGCGCCACGCCGGCGCTCGTCCACGGTCACCCGAACGAGACCGTGCGCGAGGCGATCAACATCCTGCGCGAATACGGGGTCTCGCAGATGCCGATCGTCAAGGCCGAGCCGCCCATCACGGCGGGTGAGGTGGTCGGCTCGGTGTCGGAGCGCGCGCTGCTCGACGCGCTGTTCGCCGGTTCGGCAGCGCTGGCCGACGCGGTCGAGCGGCACATGTCCGACGCGCTGCCGATCATCGGCTCCGGCGAACCCGTGTCGGCGGCAGTCGCCGCGCTGAGCAAGGCCGACGCCCTACTCGTGCACGTCGACGGCAAGCCGGCCGGCGTCATCACCCGCCAGGACCTGCTCGGCCACCTGGCGCTCAGCTAGTCAGCTCTCCGCGGCGATCTTGAGCACGCCGCCCTGGCGGACCAAGCGGAAGCGGGTGAACTGCGGGACGACCCGGCCGTCCTTGTAGTGATAGGTCAGCGTCGCCGAGGCGCTGTGCGGCGGCTGGCCCGAGGCATTGCTGACGTCGACGCGTTCGACGCTGCTCCAGTAACTGTCGTAGGTCTGCCGGCCCTGCGCCGTGGTCTGCTGGAAGTGCGGCGTCAGCAGGTTCCAACCGGCGTCGAGGTTGCTGGGCACCACATTGAAGTAGTTGACGATCGCCTGCGCGAGCTCCGCGCTGGTCGCTGCGCCATGCGGCTTCGGCGTGTGTTTCGGGGGAGTCGTCGGAGTCTGGGCCGTGGTCGATGGCGGAGCCGGACTGGACGACGACTGCTCGTGCGTCGACGGCGGATGGGAAGGCGGGGCCGACGGTGACGATGCCCGTGACTGCCTGGCTTGCGTCGGCCCGGTTGCCTGCTTGGGACTGCCGCCGTTCCCGCTGAGCAGAATCACAGCCACCACGGCACCCAGCGCGACGACGAGCAGTGCGGCCAGGATCGGCAGCCAGGATCGCCGCCGCCGCGGGCCGCCTTCGGCCGGCGGCGCCACCGGGCCGCCCGTGAGCGGCGGCGCGGCGAGCACGCGCGTTCCGCCGGCCGGTGTAACCGGCGGGCTGGGTTGCTGCGTGATGATCTGCGTCGTCGCACTTGCTTCGCCTTCGGGCATGAGCGGATGCAGTGCCGGCAGTGTGGTCGCGACGTCGACCATGGTGGGCCGGGTGTGTGGATCGGCGGCCATCATGTTCGTCAGCGTCGGCGTGAGCGGGCCGCCGCGGGTGGGCGGCTCCCACTGGCCGGATGTGACGCGGTGCAAGATGGCCATCGGATTCTCGTCGGTGCCGAACGGCGGCTTGCCCTCGACGGCCATGTACAGCGTCGCGCCGAGCGAATACACGTCGCTGTCGAAGTTCGAGCCGGCGCCGCGCGCAACCTCGGGCGCGAGGTAGGCAGGCGTGCCCGTCACCATTCCGGTCGACGTCAACGTGGCGTCGTCGAACGCGTGCGAGATTCCGAAGTCGGTGATCTTCGCCGAGCCGTCGTCGGCGATCAGGACGTTGCCCGGCTTGACGTCGCGATGCACGATGCCGGCGCGGTGCGCCGCCGCCAGCGCCGCGGCCACCTGGGTGCCGATCCGTGCGACCTCCGCCGGCGGGAGCGGACCGCGCTCGGCCACAATTTCCTGCAGGCTGCGCGACGGGACGTACTCCATCACCAGGCACGGGCTGTCGCCGTCATCGACGACGTCGAAGACCTGCACCGCGTTCGGATGGTGCAGGCGCGCCGCGATCCGCGCCTCGCGCATCATGCGCTGCACGCCTACATCGCGTTCGGCCTTCGGCAGCCACGGTTGCAGATGCAGCTGCTTGACTGCCACCCGGCGTTGCAGCCGCTCGTCCCACGCCTGCCAGACGCTGCCCATGCCACCAGACGCGATTTTCCTGTCCAGCCGGTACCGCCCGCCGACGCGCGCATCGGCCCCCGCCACTGGCAACTCCTCACGTCTAGATTGCGGGCATCGGTCTCACACCGACCCTACCTACCGCAGAGTTGACCGGCCGCCGCCCGCGGTGGAGCTTCTATCCTGCCGAATCGGGGCCTGAGCGCGCGGTAAGTTCCGGCCGCGCCTCAGGTCGGGGTGACGACGGGGGTTATTATCCGGGCCAATCGCTGGACGAGATCGGCACCCGTGTCGTAGTCCGGATCGTGGCGGGTGAAGATCGCCATCAGCAGCCGTTGTCCGTGTACCCGCACGATGCCGAGGCTGTTGACGAGCCAGCGGCCGTCGTCATCTTCGCCCGGCCCGTTGTTGGTGACCTCCATCCAGCCGTTCTTGTTCGCGAACGTGGTGCCGCGATCGGCAACAACGCCGACGCCCCATCGCTGGTCGTCCTGCACGCTGCGCATGAGCCGCAGGACGAAGGACTTGGAGTGCGCGTTGAGCAGTCCACCTGCGACGAGGTGTCGCAGCAACGTGATGCCGTCGCGCGCGTCCATCGTCGTGAGCGCGGGATCGGCGACCCCGATTCGCGTGTGCCGCAGCCCGAGCCGGTTGGCGGCGGCCGCGAGCCCGGGGCTGCCGCCGGCATCGAGGTACATCCGGTAGCCGGCCGCGTTGTCGCTCTGCTCGATCATCGCGGTGATGTCGGCCAGCTCGTACGAGCTGAACCAGGATGCTGTGCGCTGCCGCTCGAGCAGCATCGCCTCGAGGACGAACAGCTTGTAGACACTGCCGGTCCACATGCCGCGCCGCGCCCCCCAGCGGTAGGTCGCGTCATTGTGGAGGTTGACGACCTCGACCGAGATCGCGTGTTTCGGCAGCCGTCGCGCGATTGCCCTGAGCTTGTGGGTAGCCACGTGGCGTGGGTTCGGCGGTGGCCGCGTGGTGGTCGCGGACGGCACCGCGACCTGCGTCGTGGCGATCGAACTCGACTGCAGTGGGGTCTGTGTCGGCGTGGCGGTGGGTGCAGCGGCTTCACATGCGGCCGTCAGCGTCGCCAGGGCCAGCGCTGCTGCGAGCCCGCGCGACACACCCCTCGTCATATCTGATCAGACGCCTTTCGTGATCATTCCGTTGCACTGCTTCAAACGACGCGCCACTCGGTACGGTCGCACCATGCAGCACGCACAGGGCTTCAACACGCGGGCGATTCACGCAGGGCAGGAACCCGATCCGACTACCGGCGCGGTCAGCGTACCGATCTATGCGACGTCCACTTACAAGCAGGATGGCGTCGGTGGCCTGCGCCACGGTTACGAATACAGCCGCAGCGCCAATCCGACCCGCACCGCGCTGGAGGACGCGCTGGCCGCGCTCGAGAGCGGAGCCCGCGGACTGGCCTTCGCCAGTGGCATGGCCGCCGAGGACACCCTGCTGCGGACGGTGTGCCGGCCCGGCGACCACCTGATCCTCCCGGACGACGCCTATGGCGGGACGTACCGGCTGATCGCGCGCGTGCTGGCGAACTGGGGGCTGGAGTACACGCCCGTCGCGATCGGCGACCTCGACGCGGTGCGGGCGGCCGTCCGGCCGAACACCGCAGTCCTGTGGTGCGAGACACCGACGAACCCGTTGCTGGGCATCGCCGACATCGCCGAGCTCGCCACGATCGCGCACGACTCGGGGGCGAAGTTCGTCGTCGACAACACCTTCGCCTCGCCCTACTTGCAGCAACCGCTCACCCTCGGCGCGGACGTCGTCGTCCACTCCACCACGAAGTACCTGGGTGGCCACTCCGACGTCGTCGGCGGCGCGCTGGTGTGCAGCGACGCCGAACTGGGCGAGCAACTGGCCTTCCACCAGAACGCGATGGGCGCGGTGTCCGGCCCGTTCGACGCGTGGCTGGTGCTGCGCGGTATCAAGACGCTTGGTGTGCGGATGGACCGGCACTGCGCGAACGCCGAACGCATCGTCGAGTTCCTGACGACGCATCCCGCAGTGAGCGAAGTCCTGTACCCGGGCATGCCGGAGCATCCCGGCCACGAGATCGCGGCGCGGCAGATGCGCGGCTTCGGCGGCATGGTCTCGTTCCGGCTGCGCGGCGGTGAGGAGCAGGCCCTGAAGGTGTGCGGGCTGACCTCGGTGTTCACGCTCGGCGAGTCACTGGGTGGCGTCGAGTCGCTGATCGAGCATCCGGCGCGGATGACGCACGCCAGCGCCGCCGGCTCGCCGCTGGAGGTGCCGGCCGATCTCGTCCGGCTCTCGGTGGGCATCGAGGACGTCGAGGATCTGCTGGACGACCTCGCGTCCGCGTTGGCCTGACGCCACGCGAGATGGGCGGCCGCCACTCGACGTAAGTACCGTCATGGAATGGAGTGCCGGGCCGGGGCGATTTGGGACGAGCGTTACTTGCACTACGACTTCGGCGACCATCCGCTCAACCCGGTGCGCCTCGACCTGACGATCCGGTTGGCGCGCGAGCTCGGCGTGCTGGACCGGCTCGAGATCACCGCGCCGGCCTCGGCCGACGAGCAGCAGTTGCTCACCGTCCACGATGCCGCCTATCTGGACGCAGTGCGTACCGCCAGCGACGACCCGTCCTTCGAAGGGTTCGGGCTCGGCACCAGCGACGATCCGGTGTTTCCAGGCATGTACGACGCCTCCGCCCTCGTGGCGGGCGGCTCGGCGCAGGCCGCGCTGCAGATGTGGCGCGGCGAGGTGGAGCATGCGGTCAACATCGCAGGCGGGCTGCATCACGCGATGCGCGGCTACGCCTCCGGCTTCTGCATCTTCAACGACGTAGTCCTCGCGATCCGGACGCTGCTCGCCGAGGGCGCGAAGAAGGTCGCCTACGTCGACATCGACGTCCACCACGGCGACGGCGTGCAGGCCGCGTTCTACGACGATCCGCGGGTGCTGACGATCAGCCTGCACCAGGATCCGCGCACGCTGTTCCCCGGCACCGGGATGCCGAGCGAGATCGGCGTCGGGGACGCGGAAGGCACCGCGGTCAACGTCGCGCTGCCGCCCGGCACCGGTGACAGCGGATGGCTGCGTGCGTTCCGCGCGATCGTGCCCGGCGTGGTGCGTGCCTTCGCACCGGACGTCCTCGTTACCCAATGTGGCTGCGACACACACCACGAGGATCCGCTGGCGAACATGGAGCTCACCGTCGACGGGCAACGCATCGCGATCGCCGAACTGCACGCGCTCGCGCACCGCGTCGCGGGCGGCAAATGGGTGGCGTTCGGCGGTGGCGGATACGGAGTGGTCCGCTGCGTGCCGCGTACCTGGACGCATCTGCTTGCCGAGGCCTCCGGCGCGCCGCTCGACCCGAGCACCGCGATCCCGCCGGGTTGGGTTGCGCATCTGCGCGACAGGATGCGCGGCGAGCCGCCCGCGACGATGGGCGAGCGGGTGGTGCCCGACGTGCGGCCCTGGGAGCCGGGCGGCGAGGGTTGGCTGGACGCGGCGATCGGCGCGACGCGGCGCGCGGTGTTCCCGCTGCTCGGCCTCGATCCGTACGACCCTCGTGACTGACGGAGACGAGCCCGTCGCGCCTGCCCACTGGGAGGCGGACGTGGTGGTGGCCGACGGCGGCATCGTGCATCTGCGCCCGATCCGGCCCGCCGACGCCGATGCGTTGGTCGCGTTCCACACCACGCTCTCGCAGCGCACCCGCTACCTGCGCTACTTCTCGGCCTACCCGCGCATCCCGGAGCGCGACCTGCACCGCTTCACGCACGTCGACCACCACAACCGCGTCGCATTCGTCGCCGAACTCGCCGGCCAGATCATCGCGGTCGGCCGGTACGAGCGGGTCGGCGAGACGGATGAGGCGGAGGTCGCTTTCGTCGTCGCGGACGCGCATCAGGGCCGCGGCATCGGATCCGTGCTGCTCGAGCACCTCGCAGCGGCGGCGCGTGAGTGCGACATCAAGCGCTTCCTCGCGATCGTGCTCACCGAGAACGTGCAGATGATCAGGGTGTTCCGCGACGCCGGCTACGAGACGACGCGGCACGTCGACTACGGCGAGGTCACCTTGGAGTTCGCCGTGGCCGAGACCGCGACCACCGAGGCGGTGATGCACGAGCGTGAGCAGCATGCCGAAGCGCGCTCGATCGCCCGGCTGCTTCGCCCGAAATCGGTGGCCGTCGTCGGCGCGAGCAACGACGCGGGCAAGCTCGGCAACGCGGTGTTCGAGAACCTGCTGCGGATGGGCTTCGACGGCCCGCTCTATCCGGTCAACCCGGAGGCGAGGCATGTCCGCGGCGTGCGTGCCTACCCGTCGGTGCTCGACGTGCCCGACGACATCGACCTCGTCGTGATCGCGGTGCCCGCGGCGTCTGTTCCGGACGTGGTCGAGCAGTGCGCGCGGCGCGGCGTGCACGGGTTGGTCGTGATCTCCGGCGGCTTCGGCGAGCGCGGCGACGAGACGGAGCGGGCGGCCGGGCGGGCCGCGCAGCGCGAGCTCGTAGCGGCCGCGCGTACGCACGGGATGCGGGTGGTCGGCCCGAACTGCCTCGGCATCGTCAACACCGAGTCGGAAGTGCGGCTGAACGCGTCGCTCGCGCCGAGTCCGCCGCTATCCGGCCGGGTCGGGTTCTTCTCGCAATCCGGTGCGCTGGGCGTGACGATCCTCGGCGCGGCGGCGCAGCGCGGCCTTGGCGTTGCGACCTTCGTGTCGGCAGGCAATCGCGCCGATGTCTCCGGCAACGACCTGCTGCAGTTCTGGGAGACCGACGACGGCACCGACGTCGTCCTGATGTACCTCGAGAGCCTCGGCAACCCGCGCAAGTTCGCCCGGCTCTCCCGGCGGCTCGGCCGGCGCAAGCCGATCATCGCGGTGAAGAGCGGCACCGGGACGGGCGTGGTGGCAGGTCTGCAGCAGACGTCGGCGGAGGTGCCGGACGTGAGCGCGCGGGCACTGTTCGAGGCGTCTGGGGTGATCCGGGTCGAGACGGTCAGCGGGATGTTCGATGCCGGGCTGCTGCTCGCGACGCAGCCGCTGCCGACCGGCGACCGGGTCGCGGTGGTCGGCAACTCGACGGCGATCGGTTTGTTGGTGGCGAACGCCTGCGCGGCGGAGCGGCTGCATCTGACGCGGCTCGACGACATCGGCGTCGTGGCCGGTGGCGCGGACTTCGAGGTCGCGCTGCGCGGCGCGATCGAGGACCCGGACGTCGACGCGGTGTGCGTCGTCTTCGTCCCGCCGCTGCAGCGCGGCGCGGGCGAGGACGTGGCGCGCGCCGTGCGCGAGGTCGCCGCGGCGAGCAGCAAGCCGGTGCTCTCGACGTTCCTGGGCTTCGAGGGCGTGCCGGAGGCGCTGTCCGCGGGGGACGGGCGTGCGCCCGGACGCGGCTCGGTGCCGTCCTATCCGTCGCCGGAACGGGCCGTGCGCGCGCTCGCGCGGGCGGTGCGCTACTCCGTCTGGCGCTCGACGCCGCCCGGCACCGCGCCCGAGTTCGGCGACCTCGACCTCGACGCGGCGCGAGAACTCGTGCACGAGGTGCTGGCGGTGACCCCGGCCGGGCGCGAGCTGACCGAGGACGAGGCGGCCCGGCTGCTATCCCACGTCGGCGTCGTGCGCTCCCTCGAACGGCCGGCGCAGACCGTCGAGGTGGAACTGGCGGTGTTCGACGAGCGGTCGTTCGGCGCGCTCGTCTCGTTCGGGGTGGCCGGCGTCGCGACCGAGTTGCTCGGCGACACCGCCTACGCCGTCACGCCGCTCACCGTGCAGGACGCCGAGGAGCTGATCCACACGCCGCGCGCCGCGCCGCTGCTGACCGGTTACGGCGGGACGGAGCCGTGCGACCTCGACGCGCTGTCCGACCTGGCGCTGCGGCTGTCCGTGCTCGGGGACACGCTGCCCGAGATCGCCGCCTGCCGGCTGACCGTGCAGGCCGCCCCGATCGGTGCGCACGTCGTTGCGGTTTCGGTACGCGTCGCGCCGGCGACTTCGCGCGCCGACACCGGCCCGCGCCGACTGCGCGGGCTGTAGGTCGGAGTCGGCCGCGTCGTCGCATGCGGCGCCTAGCGTGGCCCGCATGGCCTACGCAATGTTCAGCCGGCTGACCGCCCGGCCCGGGCGGCGGGACGATCTCGCGGGCTACCTCCTGCGCGCGGCGGGACTCCTCGAAACGGACCCGGACTGCGTCCATTACCTCGTCGCAACGTCGTCCGAGGCGGACGTCGTGTACGTCTACGAGACCTGGACGGACGAGCGTGCACACGCGGTGTCTCTCGAGCGCGCCGAGATACGTAGCCTCATCCAGGCAGCGATGCCGTCGATCGCGGGCGCTCCCGAACAGACCGTCCTGGCCGTGCTCGGCGGCAAGGGCGTCAGTTCGTAGGGCTCGGTGCCGCCGTGCTCTTCGGCGCAGCGGTCGGAGTCAGCGCGAGCAGGCGCCGCTCGAGCCAGGCCGGCGGCGTCCACGCGTAGCGGACCACGGTGCCGTTGGTGACCTCGGAGTCGCACGGCGGTCGACCGACTGTGGTGGTGACAGTGCCGACCTGCTTGCCGTTCGCGTCGACGCCGATGATCGCAATGCGTTGCTCGGCGGCGAGCCGGTAGTCGGGACACAGTCCCTCAGGGCGGATGCTGGGCGCGTTCTCCAGGCTGGCTGCGAGCTGCTGCGCTGGTTTGCCGGTCAGTACCAGCCGGACGGGATAGTGCCCGGACTGGGTGACGGACTCGAGCGTGCTCCCGTACGCGCACACGACGACGGCAGCGACGGGCTTCTTGAACAGCGGTCCGCGCGCTCCGGCCTTCCCCGGGCCGCCGCCGCGCGGCACCAGCGAGTTCGGCAGCGTCTGCGGGCAGGCGACCGCGCCCACCAGCGGTCGATCAGCATTCGCACCGGCCACCGGTGTGCTGGCCGCGGGCACGCCGGGTGCGTTGCGGACGTCAGACTTACCGGCGCTGTGCTGCAATGAAGCCGCCCCGCCCGCTCGGTCGGCAAGGCCGCCCGACGCGCTGCCCGACTCGCTGCCGCCGCTGTTGACAAGAAACGCGCCGCCGACCCCGACTGCGGCGACCAGAACGGTGATCGCCGCGCCGGAGAGCAGGTGCATGCGGCGCTGCGCCACGCGGGCGCGGGCGTGCAGTACCAACCGGTCGACATCGAGGCTCTTGCTGTCGCCCTCGTGGAGGGCGGATCTCAGATCGTCTTCACTCGGGGACATCAGTTGGCTCCCGTCGTTGCTTCCACCCGCAGTCGCGCCAATGCGCGGGAGCAGGTGCTCTTCACGGTGCCGACCGGCATGCCGAGCGTCGCGGCCGTGTCCTGCTCGGACAGGTCGCAGTAATAGCGCAGCACGATCACGGCCCGCTCCTTCGGCGCCAGTCCGGCGAGCAGCCGGCGGAGCTCGTCCCGCGATTCGGACGCGTTGGTCTCGCTCACGTCCTCCGGCTCCGGACGCTCCGGCAGCGTCTCGGTCGGCCGTTCACCCCACCAGCGGCGCCGCGTCTGGTCGATGTGCGCGTTGACGAGCGCGCGGCGTGCATACGGCAGTGGGGTGTCGATGCGTCCCCACTTCATGTACACCTTGATCAGTGCCGTCTGCACCAGATCCTCTCCGCGGTGGTGGTCTCCGGTCAGCAGCCGGGCAGCATGCAGCAGCGTCGCGCCATTCGCCTCGACGAACGCGCGGAAACCCTCCTCGTCACGCACCGCCGCTCCAGTCGCTCGGCTCGTACCTCATGTCACGAGGTGGACGCCACGATAGGTTCCAGGATCCGCCACATTCGGTAATGCGGGATACCGGTCTCCTCGTGGATGAATTCGTCTCCCTCGGCGGTGAACCCGTGCCGCGCGTAGAAGCGCACGGCATTGGTGCGAGCATCGCACCATAAGAAGACGCCACCCTGCAGGCGCACCTGCTCGACCGCCGCGGCGACCATCGCCGCGCCGATGCCCTGTCCGCGCCGCTGCGGGGTCGTCGCCATTCCGCGCAGTTGCCACGCGCCGTTGACGGCGGGCCGGGGCGGGTAGTCGCGCGGCAGGACGAGGACCGCCCCGACCACCCGACCGTCGTCGTCCAGCGCGGCCAAATGGACGGCATCCGGGTTGTCGTCCCCGTGCATCGTCGAGCCGACGGGCCAGCTCGGGCGCAGCACAGCACGGCGCAGCTCCCGCGTGGTCGCGCCCGGGACGACTTCGATTCTCAACTTCCCGGTCGGTAGGCCATCAGCACGACGATAACCAGAAAGATCAACGCGACGAGGCCGCCGGACGCGGCGACCCGGGCGGTGAGCGCGACGACGGAATCCTGCGCCTCGATCAGTTTCGTCGCCTTGTTCAACGTCGGGACGAGCACGGCCTGGGTGATCGCGACCGCGACTGCCCACAGCACCAGGGCAAGCCAGATCCACGTGTCGCTGAACTCGCCGAGCTGCTTGCCGTCCTCCTTCTGCGACGCCAGCGCCATCCCGGCGATCACGACCAGCACCGAGGCGTAGCCGTAGATGCGCAGTGTGCGGGCCGAGGCGCTGGTGGCCGCGCCGTCGCCGCGCCGCACCCCGCGGCGGGCCGTTGTCGCCGCGTGCACCAGCGGGCCGATTGCGAACACGACGAAGACCAAGTGCGCAGCCATCCAGAACTTCAGCATGCATCGGAGGCTATCGGGCACGGTTGGACAGTCGTTCCGCGACCGTTTGCTCTGCTCGCTGTGATCGTGCAAATGCTCAATGTGGGTGAGCAGAGCAAAGGTTCCAGCAGGCACCATCCGGCCGGCGCCGCACGATGTCGGTCAGCCCTGCGCGTTGTCGATCAGGCGTTGGACGGGCGGTGCCCAGCATCCGGCGTACCGCTTCTGCAGTTGCGGAATCTGCCAGTCCGTTCCTTCGATGACCTGCCGGCACCGGTAGGTCTCGCAGTGGCACATCATCACGAAGTCCGGATTGGCGACGGTGGTTGCGTAGTCGATCGTCAGTTCGTCGCCGGCGTTGATGTCGCGCAGCGCGACCAGCGAGTCGTCGCTCCGCCAGCCGAGGTTCGGGTCGCAACTGTGGTTGAGCGTCCCCACGCCGCGCTGCTCCAGCACGACCGCGCCGGCGTCGATCGCTGCGGTGGTGAACAGGCCGCGTCCGGCGATTGGCGAAGGACGTACCTCAGCTGGCCGCACGGCGGCGGCCCCGGCGGCTCTTGAGGTAGTCGGCCACCACGAACTCGCCCAGCGCGCCGCGTCGAGGCTGGAAGACGCGGCCGTTGTTGCGCCGCCCAACCTCCTGCATGAACGCCACCAGTCGCGGGTCGTCGTCGAGCATGAAGACGTTGATCGTGGCGCCGCGGCGCGTGCAGCGCTCCACCTCGGCCAGCGTGGCGGCGATCGTCTCCCGCGTCGGCGGCCAGGCGAAGTCGGCGAACCCGTCCGCGGCGAGGTGGGCGGTCGGCTCACCGTCGGTGATCACCATGATCACCGGCTCGGCGCCGCGATGCTTGTCGAGATGCCGACGGGCCAGCATCAGCCCGTGCTGCAGGTTCGTGCCCTGCACGCGATCCCAGTCGTGGTCGACGAGCGCACCCGGCGACATCACGCGCGCGTAGTCGCTGAACCCGATGATCTCGATCGTGTCCTGCGGGTACTTCGTGGTGACGAGCGCGTGCAGCGCGAGCGCGGTCGTCTTCGCCTCGCCCCAGGTGCCGCGCAGTTCCATCGAGTACGACATGTCCACGAGCAGCGCCACGGCAGCGGACGCACGACGCTCGGTCTCGATGACCTCGAAGTCCTCGGCCGCAAGCGTCAGCTCCCGCCCGCCGGATCGCAGCACCGCGTTGCGGACCGTGCGGACGGCGTCGAGCGGTTGCTCGTCGCCGAAGTTCCATTGTCGGCTGGCGCCGGTGACCTCACCGGCCGCGCCCGCGTCGCGCACGTCGTGGCTGCCCCGCCCGCGCGATTCGACGAGTTCGAACACCCGGCGCAGCGCGGTGTTGCCGAGCCGGCGCAGCGCACGCGGCGTGAGGCGCATCCCGCTGCCCGAGCGCTGGAGGTAGCCCTGCTCGCGCAGTTCCCGCTCGATACGGCGCAGCTGCGCAGTGTCCTCGACGGCGGCGCGGCCGAGCGCGCGCTCGATCAGCTCCTCATCGATGTCGTCGAGGCTCGCGCCCGGGTAGTCCTGGCCGAGCAGTTCGTCGAGCTGATCGAGATCGGCGAGCTCGGCGAGCGCCCCGGTCGCGTCCGAGTAGCCGAGACCCTGCTCGCCGTCCATCCGCTGCCGGCCACCCCACTGGAGGTCGGGACGGGCCGAGCGCAGGCCGGCCTGCAAGCGGGCCATCTCGTCGGCGAGGCCGGCCTGGCCGAGCGCGTTGGCCATCAGGTTGCCGAGCTCCTCGCGCTGCTCGGGGGTGAGCGAATCCATCAGCTGCTGCGCGGCGGCGGCGCGCCGGGCGAGCGAGTCGATCAACTCGTCCAGGTTCGCTGGGTTTTCCGGGAAGAAATCCCCGTACTGCTGCATGAACTGGTCGAACTGCTCTTGCGTGTGCTCGCCGCGCGCGTCGGCATCGAGCATGTCGTTGAGCGCGCTCATCATCTGCCGGATGCGCTCGAGATCTTCCGGCGTCGCGTTCTGCAGCGCGCTGCGCATGCCTTGGAACTGCGCGTCGAGGACTTCGCTGCGCAACAGTTCCTGGATCTGCTCGTAGGTCTGCCTGGCCTCCGGTGAACGCCACTGATAATCGGCCAGTTGACGCACCGCGCGCGCGGTGTCGTGGGGTAGTGCGTCGAGCTCGGCCTCGGCCATCCGCGCGGCGTCGTGCGGGTCGGGGAACAGCGCGCGCCGCTCCTCCTCCAGCGCCTGATCGAGCAGCTGGCGGACCTGCTCGAGCGTGCCGTCCAGGCGACCGCCGCGGCGCAGTTCGCGCGCGCGATCCCGGGCGCGCCGGCGCAGCGCGTCCAGACCGTCGCGGCCGTCTGTGCCGCGGCGCAGCAATCGGTTCAGCGCGGCGCGCGGCGACATGCCCGAGAGGACATCGTCGCCCATCTCGTCCAGCGCCTCGCGGACGTCGTAGGGCGGCTCCAGCGGGTCGGGCCCGCCGTGCCACGATCCGTAGTGGAACTTCGCCACCGGGCCTCCGAACAGTCGCCGTCTCTCCTTCCGAGACTAAGCCGTGACCGGTAACCTGCCCCGGCCGTGACCAGAGAACATTTCGGTCATCGCCGAAGCGTCGCGGTCGTAAGGTCGGCAGCGTGGGGATCGACTATGCGGCGGTGGCCCGGCTGCTGGCCAGTCCGGCGCGCTCGGCGGTCGTCGATGTGTTGATGGCCGGGCGGCCGATGGCGGCCGGCGAACTCGCCCGCGCCGCTGGGGTGCCGGCGTCCACCGTCAGCGAGCAGCTGGCCGAGATGGTCGACGGCGGATTGCTCGCCGTCGTCTCGGCCGGACGGCACCGCTACTACCGCATGGCGAGTGCGGACGTTGCCGAAGCGCTGGCGGCGTTCTCCCGGATCTGCCCGGACACGCCGGTGCGCTCGCTGCGACAGTCGGCCGCGCATCGGTCGATGCGGGTGGCCAGGCTCTGTTACGACCATCTCGCCGGGGCGCTCGGCGTGGCGCTGCTTGACCGGCTGCTCGCCATCGGCTGGTTGACGAGACGCGACGGCGCGGGCGCGAACGCTCCGGACTACGCGGACTTCGAGGTGACCTCGCTCGGTGCGAGCCAGCTGGCCGAGATCGGCGTCGACCTCGAATCATGCCGACAGGCGCGGCGACACTTTGCCCTCGCCTGCCTCGACTGGTCTGCCCGCCGGCCCCACCTCGCCGGCGCCCTCGGTGCCGGCATCGCGTACGCCATGTGCGATCGGGACTGGTTCCGCACGGCCGACACCGCGCGTGGGGTTCAGGTCACGCGCGAGGGTCAGGAGCGGCTGCTCGCGACGTTCAGGATCAGCATGAATCAGTTGGCGGCGCAGGCCAATTAGCCGACCGCCCGCGGCCGGCCGAGTTCGACGTCGAAGAGGCGCAGCACGTTGCCGCCCATGATCTTCGCGACGTCGGCGTGGTCCAGCCCGCGGCCGAGCAGGCCCTTGGTGATGAGCGGCAGACCGGCCGGATGGGTCAGCCCGGGCAGGTACGCGTCCATGTCGACGCCTTGGTTGTCGCGGCCGTGTCGCGCCCACGGCGGAGTCAGCTCGTCATCGAGCTCGAACATGAAATCCGGGCCGACTCCGACGTGGTCCGTGCCGGCCACCGCGATGACATGGCAGAACTGGTCGAGCAGCCTGTCGAGCGTGTGGTCTGCGGGGTGGACGTAGCTCGCGACGACGTTCACGCACACCACCCCGCCGCCGGCCGCGATCGCGCGCAGTTGGTCGTCGGTCAGGTTGCGGTGGTGGTCGCAGAGCGCCCGCGCGTTCGAGTGCGTGGCGATGACCGGGCGGCGGGAGATCTCGAGGACGTGCTCGACGCCCGCGGCACCGAGATGCGAGATGTCGAGCAGCACGCCGAGCCGATCCATCAACTCGACGGCCGCGACGCCCGCGCGGGTGAGCCTGGAACCCGCCGAGTCCTCCGCGCTGCCGTCCGCGAGCGCGGTGCGACCGAAGTGCGCCAGCGACATCACCCGGACGCCGAGGCGATGCATCGTCTCGATCAGTTCGACGTCCTCACCGAACGCGCCACATCCCTCGATCGCCAGGACGAGCGCGATCCGGCCGCTCGCCACGGTCGCGCGGACGGCGGCGCCGTCGAGGCAGAGCGCGACGTCGTCGCTATCGCCGGTCGCGATGCGGTGCGCGCACTCGATCATGCGCAGTGTGTCGCGCAGTGCAGTCTCGGGGCGGGTCGCCGCGTCCACCCAGACCGGCAGCACCTGAACATCCACCCCGCCGCTGCGCAGCTGCGGCAGCCAGCGCATCCGGAAGAACGCCGACCACCGCGCCGGCGCGCGAGCGGCCACCGCCATCAGCAGGTCGTTGTGCGTGTCGACGACCGGAAAGTCGCCCGCGATGTCGCCGTGCATGGTCGTCACCCGCCGTCGACGCGTGGCGCGACGCGCAGACCGAACGTGAGATGGCTGGCCCGCTGCGCGCCGTCGTCGTACAGGAAGGTCGCGGGCCACGGCTCACCGACGAGCGGCATGGTGAACAGATAGGTCGGGCCGGTCGCGTGCAGGAGCGGTGCGGAGAACGTCGCCACCCGTTCGCCGGTCTTGCCCGAGGTCTCGCAGGTGATCGTGAGCCCCGCATCGCCCCGCTCGACGTGGAAGATCACTTCGGGGCTGCGCCGGTAGCTGCCGACGATCGGCTCCGGGTCCGGGGCCGCATCGGCCGGGCCGGGCGGCGGAATGTTCGGCAGTTGCACGCCGACGAGTTCGTGCAGCAGCTGCCCGCTGATCTCCTTGCGCAGCCGCTCGGCGTAGTCGCCGTTGGTGAGCACGCACACCGCGACGCCGCGCTCGGGCGCGACGACGAGGATGCTCTCCTGACCGCACGTGTTGCCGCCATGCTCGACCACCTGCGGATCCGCCGGCCGGGCCACCGCCCAGCCGAGCCCCCAGGCGGGCGCGTCGATCGGATCGGGCTGGACGATCTGCGGTTGCCGCATCAGCCGGGCCGTCTCGGGGCTGAGCAGCTGCCGACCGTCCGGCGCGGCGCCGTCGCGCATGTGCAGCTGCGCGAAGCCGAGCAGGTCGGCGGCCGTCGTCGCCAACGTGCCACCACAGGGCCCGGAGCCGCGGGTGTCGTACCACGCGCTCACCGGCTCCAGGGCGAGATCCTCCGCGCTGCGCGGCTCGTGTCCCACCGCGAGCGGATGGGTGGCCGCGTTCGTCAGGCGGCTGAACGTGTCGTCGAGCCCGAGCGGCCGGAGCAGGCGGCTCGTCAGCGCGTCGTCCCAGGTCTGCCCCGTCACGCACTCGACGACGCGGCCCAGGACGTTGAACCCGGCGTTGGAATAGGAGAACAGCCGGCCCGGCGCGTGCAGTTGGGGAAGCGTGTCGTAGGTGGCGACCGTGTGCTGCACCGCGTCGTCGTTCTCGCCGGGGACGTCCTCTGCGTCGCCGAAGAAGCCGCCGGTGTGGCTGAGCAGTTGCCGCACGGTCACTGTGTCCGCGACGTGCTGGTCGGCGAGCCGCAGCGGCGGATCGAGATAGCGGTTGGCCGGCGCGTCCAGCTCGACCCGGCCTTCGTCGACGAGCTGCATCAGCAGCGTCGCGGTCTACACCTTGGTGATCGAGGCGATGAGGAACAGCGTGTCCGGGGTGACGGGCGCGCCCGCGGGCAGCCGGGTCACACCCGCGGCGCGCACCGTGACCTCTCCGTCGACGAGCACGCCGACGACTGCACCAGGCACGCCGTGCCGGGCGAGCGCGTCCTCGAGGCGTTGCGCGAGCATCGCCTCGCTCGCTGCGGTGACTGTCATGGGTCAGCTCCTGCCGTGCCGCACGTGGGGTCGTCTCATCCTGCGCGCGACCGTGAGCTGCCGTCGTTGTCTGTGCACACCGTTTGCCCGCGCGTTCTTCGGCAGCCGGTACAACTACATCGCGCCTCGGCGCGGCTCTTTGGGCCATGTCTTCCTCGTCGCTCGCAGCCTCCTTCGTCGGCGACTCGACTCCTCGGTCCAGACACGGCCACGCCGCGCCGGCGCGACTTAGCCGTCGCCGAGGAAGCGGAGCTGGAGGTGTGTGACCAGGCGCTCGGCCGGGTCGTCGAGGTCGAGCTGCGCGATCTGGAGCAACCGCGCGAGCCGGTAGCGGAACGTGTTGCGGTGGACGTACAGCGCGTCCGCGGCAGCGACGACGTCGCCGAAGTGGTCGAGATAGGCGCGCAGCGTGGCGACGTAGTTGGTGCCCTTCGCGGCATCGTGGGCCGCGAGCGCGGCGACCTTCTCCGACTGCACGGTCGGATCGCCCGCGGCCAGCGCCTGCAGCCGATGCAGCGCGATGGCGCTGCGCAGCGGCTCGACGTGCCCGATCCGCTCCCCCCGCTGACGCAGCACGGCGAGCACGTGCTCGGCCTCGTCGCGCGAGCGCCGCACCGATGCAGCGTCGTCGACCGCGGCGCCGATGCCGGCGAGCACCGGTCGCATGAGGTGCCGCTCGGCCCGCTCCCGCAGGTCGTTGGCGAGCGCGGTCATCTTCGCCGGCTCGCGCGTCTCCGCTGTGGAGAGCAGGACGTACACCAGCTCGCCGATCGAGACGACGTAGGCGTTGCGCCGAAACACCTCCAGGTGCAGCGTGAGCACCGCCTCGAGGCTGTCGACCGCGCGCTCGACGTGGCTCTCGTCCTCGAACTCGGGCGCGAACGCGAGCACCGCGAGCGGGACGCCGGCCGGCAGGCGCAGCCCGGTACGACCGGACGGCGCGCGCTTGCCCTCGAGCACGGTGCGCAGCTGCTCGGCGCGGCGCTCGCGGTCGAGATCGGTCGCGCTGCGGTGGTGCAGCACGTGCATGGCCGCGATCTGCGCGGCCGAACGCAGCGACTCCTCCGCCTCGGCGGCGAGCGGCCGCTCGCCCTCGACGACCCAGATCGAGCCGAGCGGCTCGTCGCCGGCACGCATCGCGATGGCCAACCGGCGTCGCGCAATCGCGCGCTCGCCGCCCGGATCGTCGGGCGGGCGCCACAGATGGTCGAGGTGCACGACGTCGCGGCTGCGGTAGAGCTCTTGGAAGACGCCCTGATCGGTCATCGCCCGCGACCAGCTGGCCGGCACGGCGCGTCCGAGAATCGTGTCCTGCCGCGCTTTGTCGATCGGGTGCCCGAGGCTCGAATACGCCAGCACGTTGGACTGCATGTCCTCGATCGTGGTCGCGCCGCCGACCGTGGCGGCGATCGCGTTGGCGAGCCCGAACAGGTCACCGACGCTCACCCCCTGGCCGGAACTGCCGGAGCCGCTCCGATGGCTCGGCATCCGCGCCGCCCGCGCGGTGCGCAGCAGGCTCAGCAGCTGTCCCCAACTCGTCGCCGGCGGCACGCCGAGCACCGCGAGCCGGTTGCCGCGCGCGGCGTCGACGAGCCGGTCCGGCGCGGCTTCGCCGAGCTTCACCACCGCCGCGGCGGCCCCGACCCGGGCCACCTCGTCCAGCGCATCGACCGCGGCCGCCTGTGCCGCATCGACGCCGACCATGAGGACGATGTCGTCGGCGGCTGGCAGCGGGCCGCCGAACCGGTCGTAGAGCAGCGCCTCGCCCGCCGGCCGATCGAGACCGCGCGGGGCTATGACGACCTCGAGCAGCCCGCCGAGCGCCTCGACGAGATCGGCGAGCGTGGGGACGGGCGCGTCGTTCATGCACCTCCCTCGGGTGCGACTCCCTCATCATCGCGCAGCTGCGATGCCCCCGATAGTCGATTTGTTCAAGCATCGGCACCGGATTTTGTGCGTACGTACGGATCGGATGCAGCGCGGCCCGCCGAGAATCGGGCGGCGTGCTGGATCTGTTCCGGTCGCAGACGGCGGCGATGGTGGACGAGCTCGGCGAGCTGGTCGGCTGCGAATCGCCGAGCCGGGATCCGGCCGCGCTGGAGCGCAGCGCCGACCTCGTCGCCGCGCTCGGCGCGGACGTGCTCGGCAGCGCCCCCGAGCGGCTCGTCGTCGGCGACACCCCGCATCTGCGCTGGCGGTTCGGCGCCGCGCCGTCCCAACTGCTGATCCTGGCCCACCACGACACGGTCTGGCCGCTGGGCACGCTGCGCTCGATGCCTTGGCAGCTCGACGATTACGTGGCGCGCGGGCCCGGCTGCTTCGACATGAAGGCCGGGCTCGTCCTCGCCTGGCACGCCATGGCCGCGCAGCCCGACCTGACCGGAGTCTGCCTGCTCGTCGTCGGCGACGAGGAGATCGGCTCGCCGACGGCGGCGGCGCTCATCGACGAGGAGAGCCGTGGCTGCCGGGCCGTCCTGGTCACCGAGCCCAGCGCGGACGGCGGGCAGTTGAAGACGGCCCGCGCCGGGTTGGCGCAGTACGAGGTCACGATCACCGGGCGCGCCGCGCACGCCGGCCTCGAGCCGGAGCGCGGCGTGAACGCCGCAGTCGAGCTGGCCGGGCAGGTGCTCGCCGTCGCGGCGCTCGGCGGCGGTGACGCCACGGTCACCCCGACCGTCCTCGCCGCGGGCACCACCGTGAACACGGTGCCTGCCGCGGCGCGTCTCGCGGTGGACGTGCGGGCCACGACCAGCGCCGCGATGGAGCGGATCGACGACGCGCTCCGCACGCTGCGGCCGACCCACCCGGAGGCGAGCGTCGACGTCGATCGCGTCGTCTACCTGCCGCCGCTCGAAGCCGAGCGCTCCGCGGCGCTCGCCGCTCTCGCGGGCGAGGTGGCCGGCCGCCTCGGACTGCCGCCGGTGGGTGGCACCGCAGTGCGCGGCGCATCCGACGGCAACCGGACTGCGGCCAACGGCATACCGACCCTCGACGGGCTGGGCGCGGTCGGCGGCGGCGCGCACGCGGCGAGCGAACACGTCCGCATCGACCGGCTCGCCGACCGCGCGGCGCTGCTGGCCGGCCTGATCGGCGAACTCTCCCCGTGAGTGGTCACTTCCGCGCCGCGTGGTCAGCTATAGGTGACCACGTGCGTCCGAACTGACCACGCGACGCGGGGCGCCAACCCCGTCATCACATCGACATCGACATGCCCGCCGTGGGGATCGTCAGCGCCGGCAACGCATCCGGTGCAGCGAGTACGAGGATCCCCAGCAGGAGCAGCATTCCGACCGTGGCATAGGTCGCGACGCGTCGCCACGGCAAGGTCTTCTCGACCGCGATCAGCCCGGCGACCACCGCCATCCAGGACACGCTCATGACGCCGAGTGCGAACAGCGAGGCCATCAGCGCCCAACAGCAACCGACGCACCACGCGCCGTTCTTCGCGCCCATTCGGACCGCGCCGCCGAGCCCGTCGCGCCACCAGCCGAGCAGCGCGCCGAGCGGGCTGCGGCACTTGCCCAAGCAGACGTCCTTCAACGGCGTGAGCTCGTATCCGGCGGCGACGAGCAGGGTCGCGCCGGCGATCGACCGGCCCGCGTTCGACCAGGACAAGTGGTCACTGCCGAGCCGCGTCGCAGTGATGCCGACGCCGTACGCGAGCACACCCGCGGCCGCCCAGGTCAGCAGATAGCCGGCGACGAAAGCGAACGGCGAGAGCGGGGAGCGCTGCCTGGTCATCCGCGAGTACAGCGCGACTGTCGGCGCCACCGACGGGAACATCATCGCGGCCATCATGACCACCCACACGCCGACGAACCAGCCGAAGCCGCCGAGGTCGCTCCACGGCCCGTTGTCCATCCCGCGCATCTCGTGAGCGGTCCACACCCACCCCAGCGCGGCCGCCGCGAACAGCAGCACGACGAGCACCAGCCGCGCGCGCACCGCCGCGTAGAGCGGGGTCAACCCGTCGCTGCTCACCGCCTGAGTCGGCTGGCCGAGAGCGGTCATCGGGTCACGCGACCCAGGAGAACTCGGACTTCGACAGGCCGGTCTTGCCCTCGTAGGTGATGCCGAAGGCGTCGATCCGGGTTCGTTTCGCCTCCGCCATCGTCAGGTCCGAGCCCACCGGGTGGAACATGCCGTTGAAGCGGATTGGCTCGCCGGTCTCGATGCCGAACGGCACGATGTCCTGGATCTCGAAGTCGATCGAGTCGCCGACCCGCACCCGGTGCGTGAGCCCGTCATCGCCGATCTCGATGGTCGCGCGCTCCGCACCGCGGATCTCGCCGACGAGCGGCGCGAGGGCGCCCATCGGCCCGCCGAGCGCGCCACTGAACACCTGCACCAGCTTGTCGAACTGCTCGTCGCTCGCCCCATCGTCGATGAAGACGCCGAGCTTCCAGTTCCCCTCGGTCATCACCTTGGGCGTGTCGGCGATCATCACCACCTTGCGCCCGCCGATGTCCGTGCCTTCGACGTCGCCTTCTTTGATGTTGAACGCGAGCGTGACCCGGCAATAGTCGTAGGTCGCGCCATGGTCGAACGACAGGTTGCACGGGCACATCAGCTCGCACGAGCACGTCTCGACGTAGCTGCCCTTCAGGCTCCATGCCATGGTGACCTCCCCCGGGTCGGGCTCAGTATCCGCCGCCGCGACGAAACCGGTCAACGATTGTCCGCGTAGTGCGGGTGCACAAGTATCGGCCGTCGGAATCGGGCGCGCAGACGAATCGGGAACACCGGGCGGCGCAGCAAGATGACGCCCATGCCGCACCTGCGATCCGCACCGGTGGACGCCGCGCACCGCGCGACGACCACCGATGCGACGCGCGCGGCCGCCGCCGACGCGCGCGCCGCGGCACTGACCGCGGCCGTCGACGTGCGCGAGGTGCGCGAACCGGACGAACTGCTCCGGGTACGCGACCTGTTCATCGGGGTATGGCAGGAGGATCCCGACGACCCGGCGATGTCGAGCGCCGTACTCCGTGCACTCGCCGCGTGCGGCAGTTACGTCGCCGGTGCATGGCGCGGCCGCGAACTCGTCGGCGCGTGCGTTGCATTCTTCGGCCGCAGGGACGACGACTGGGAGCTGCATTCACACATCGCCGGCGTCATCCCGCGCGCCCGCGGCTCCAACGTCGGCTTCGCCCTGAAGACTCATCAACGCGCGTGGGCGCTGGGTCGCGACGTGCAGCGCATCAGCTGGACGTTCGACCCGCTCGTCGCCCGCAACGTGTATTTCAACGCGACGAAGCTGGGCGCCGCGGTGGGTGCGTACCTGCCGGAGTTCTACGGCTCGATGAACGACGCGATCAACGGAGGGGATCTCACCGACCGGGTGATGGCCAACTGGTCGCTCCCCGCCGACGCCGTGGCGCGCGCATGCAGCGGCCACCCGGACGAGCCGGACCTCGCCGCCTGGCGCGCCGGCGGAGCGGTGGACGCGTTGTGGGCCGACGACGACGACCGGCCGGCGGGGCAATCGAGTGACGCGGACACCGTGCTGATCTCCATCCCGCGCGACATCGAGGCGCTCCGGCACACCGATCCGCGCGCCGCACTTGCCTGGCGTCTCGCGCTGCGCGACGTGCTAGGCGGCCGGTTGGCCGCCGGCTGGCAAGTCGTCGGCTTCAGCAAGCGCGGCACGTACGTGATGCAGCGAGGTGCGGTATGAAGCTGATCGGCGTCGAACTCGTGCGGGTCCGCATGCCGCTCGTTGCACCGTTCCGTACCTCGTTCGGGACGATGCACGATCGCGAGATCCTGCTCGTGCACGTCGTCGGCGACGCGGCCGAGGGCTGGGGCGAGTGCGTCGCCGACACCGCCCCGCTGTACAGCTCCGAGTACGTCGACGGCTGCGCCGACGTGTTGCGCCGCTTCCTCGTGCCGGCGCTGGCCGAGCTGGAGGACGTCACTGCCGAGCGAGTGGCGCCGGCGCTCGCCGCGTACCGCGGTCACCGGATGGCGAAGGCCGCGCTCGAGACCGCGGTGCTCGACGCCGAGTTGCGCGGCCGCGGGCAGTCGTTGGCCGGCTACCTCGGCGCGACCCAGCAGCGCGTGCCGTGCGGGGTGTCCGTCGGAATCATGGACGCGGTGCCGGCGCTGCTCGACGCGGTGGCCGGCTACCTCGCCGACGGCTACCGGCGGATCAAGCTGAAGATCGAGCCGGGTTGGGACGTCGAGCCGGTTCGCGCGGTACGCGAACGGTTCGGCGACAACCTGCTCCTGCAGGTCGACGCGAACGCGGCGTACACGCTGGCCGACGCGGCGCATCTCGCGAAGCTGGACGCGTTCGACCTGCTGCTCATCGAGCAGCCGCTAGCGGCCGGCGATCTGTACCGGCACGCGAGCCTGGCCGGCAAGCTGCGTACGCCGCTGTGCCTCGACGAGTCGATCGAATCGGTCGCCGACGCCGCCGACGCCATCGCGCTCGGCGCCTGCTCGATCGTCAACATCAAGCCGGGCCGGGTGGGCGGCTATCTCGAAGCACGGCGCATCCACGACCTGTGCCGCGCGCATGACGTCCCCGTCTGGTGCGGCGGCATGCTCGAAAGCGGCATCGGCCGCGCCGCCAACGTCGCCTTCGCCGCGCTGCCCGGCTGCAGCCTGCCCGGCGACACCTCGGCCTCCAGCCGCTACTGGGCAGAGGACCTCACCGCGCCGTTCGTGCTCGAGGACGGCTACCTCCCGGTGCCCGACGCGCCCGGCATCGGCGTGCAGCCCATCGCCGATCGCCTCGACGCGCTCGCCGCGTCGCGGGACTGGCTACGCACCGATCGGAACACGCACTGACGACCCCCGAAGGAGAACGCATGCGAGATATCGGCGGATTGCTGACGGGGGTCGTGCAGGAGATCGACGCGCCTGGAGCAGCACTGGCCATCGCCGCCGAAGGAGAGGTGCGCGAGTTCGCGGCGGGCATCGCGAACATCGACACGGGCGTGGAGATGACGCCGGACACGCTGTTCCCGATCGCGTCGATCACCAAGGTGTTCACCGCGACGCTCGTCATGCAACTCGTCGACGAGGGCCGCGTCGACCTCGACCGTCCGGTGCGCGACTACCTGCCGGACTTCCGGGTGGCCGACGAGGCGGCGACCCGCACCGTGACGATCCGGCAGCTGCTCACCCACACCTCGGGCATCGACGGTGACAAGGAAGACGCGTTCGGCCGCGGCGACGATGCGCTGGCCCGCTATGTCGCCGACTGCGCAACGCTCGGCCAGACACATCCGCCGGGCGCGACGTTCTCGTACTGCAACAGCGGCTTCAACATCCTCGGGCATCTGGTAGCCGTGTTGCGGAACCAGACGTGGGATGACGCGATCGGCGAGCGGGTGTTCGAACCGCTCGGCATGCAGCACAGCGGCACGTTGCCGGAACACGTCATCTGGCGTCGACTGGCCGCGGGGCATCAGCGCGGCGACGACGGCCGCCCCGAACTGCTGCCGGTGTGGGAGGCCGAGCGCGCGCACGGCCCGGCGGGCGGCGTCGTCTCCTCGGCGCGGCAGTTGCTCGACTTCGCCGCGGCCTTCATGTCATCAGGCAACGCCGGACTGCTGTCCGCGGCGAGTATGCGAGCGATGACTTCGCCGCAGGTGACGCTGCCGAACCCGCACGACGACGAGACGCATCAGGGACTGGGCTGGGCGCTGGCCCGCTACCCCGGCCAGCCGGGGCCGCGCTCGGGCCGGCGATCGCGATCGTGGTGGCCGGTCTCGCGTTCAACGGATTCGGCGAGGCGCTGGCCGAGGCGGCGAGCAAGCGGATTCGCGGCAAGCCGGCACCCCGCATGTCGGCGGCCGGTGCAGCCGCCGACGTCCTCGACGACGGCGCCGCGCACGTGCTGCGGGTGCGCGACCTGTCCGTCACGTTCCCGACCCGGTCCGGGTCCATCACACCGGTCCGCGAAGTGAGTTTCGACGTGGCGCCGGGGGAGCGGCTCGGGATCGTCGGCGAGTCGGCCAGCGGCAAGAGCCTGACTGCGCTCGCCATCGCGCAGCTCGTGCCCTACCCCGGTCAGGTCACCGCCGCCGCGATCGACCTGGCCGGCAACGACCTGCCGCGCATGCCCAAACGCGCGTTGACGCGGCTGCTCGGCCGCTCGCTCGCCATGGTCTTCCAGGACCCGGCCACCTCGCTCAATCCCGCGCTGCGCGTCGGCCGGCAACTGACCGAGGTGGCTGAGGTGCACAGCGGCCTCGGCCGCCGGGCCGCCCGGGAGCGCGCCGTCGCCCAGCTGGCGCGGGTGCGGTTGTCGAATCCCGGCTACCGACTGCGGCAGTATCCGGTGCAGCTCTCCGGAGGTATGCGGCAGCGCGCGACGCTCGCGATGGGCCTGATGGCCGAGCCGCAGTTGATCATCGCGGACGAGCCGACGAGCGCCCTGGACGTGACGGTGCAGGAGCAGATCGTGCGGCTGCTGCGCACCGTCAGCGACGACACCGGCGCGGCGGTGATCTTCATCAGTCACGACATCGCGGTCGTGGGGCAGCTGTGCGAGCGGGTGCTGGTGATGTACGCGGGCCGCATCGTGGAGGACCTCGACGTGGCCGCGCTGCGGACGGACCCGGCGCACCCTTACACGCGCGCGCTGATCGGCTCGATCCCGGACATGACCACGAGCCGCACCAAGCAGATGGTGACGATCGAAGGACGGCCGCCCGATCCGGCCGAAGTGGGCAGCGGCTGCGCATTCGCCCCACGCTGCGGGCACGCGACGCAGCTGTGCCGCGACATGCGTCCGGACCTGCGTCCGCTCGGCACGAACGGGCGGCGGCGCGCCGCCTGCTGGTTCCCGCAGCACGCCGACGCGGACAACGGCGACCTGCTGGGCGCGTCTCAGGGGGCGCCGCGGTGACGACGCTGCACATCGAGGACGTCAGCGTCCGGTACGGCGCCGGGCCGACGGCGGTGCTGGCCGTCGACCAAGTGAGCCTCACAGTGCCCGCGGGCGGCGTGGTCGGTGTGGTGGGCGAGTCCGGCTCGGGCAAATCCACGCTCGCCCGCGCGATCGTCGGACTTGCCCCTTTGCATGGCGGCCGCATCATGTGGGACGGCGCGGTCGAGCCGAAGCGTTGGCTGCGCCGGCGTCCGAGCCGCGCTCAGCTCGTGTTCCAGAACCCGTACGCCTCGTTGGACCCGCGTCTGTCGGTCGGCGCGACGATCGGTGAGGCGGTCGCGTCGCGTGAGCGGCTCGCGCGCAAGGCGCAGACCGCCGAGGTCGGAGAACTGCTCGACCTAGTAGGGCTGCCGGCGCGCTACGCGAGCATGCTGCCTCGCGACCTGTCGGGAGGTCAGCGGCAACGGGTCGCGATTGCGCGCGCGCTGGCCGCCCGGCCGGACGTGCTGATCGCGGACGAGATCACGTCCGCGCTCGACGTTTCGGTGCAGGGCGCGATCCTGAACCTGCTGTCGTCGCTGCGTGAACAGCTCTCGCTCGGCGTGCTGTTCATCTCGCACAACCTGTCGGTGGTCCGCTACATCAGCGACCGGGTCGCGGTGATGTACCTCGGCCGGGTCGTGGAGAACGCGCCCGTCGAGCATGTTGTGCAGGAGCCGGCGCATCCGTACACGCGGGTGCTCCTCGAGGCCGTCCCGCGCCTCGACGTCCCGCTCGACCCGGCACCGCCCGACGTCGACAGCGAGCCACCGGACCCGCACCATCCGCCGTCCGGCTGCCACTTCCACCCACGCTGCCCGATGGGGCCGCGGGTTTTCGCCGAGCGGGAGATCTGCGTGGCGCGCGATCCGTCCGATGGTCATCCCGAGCGTCGGCACGCCGCGATGTGCCACTTCGCATGACGCGGACGGGTCAGCTGGCGCGTTTGTAGGCGCGCACCGCGAGCGGCGCGAACACTACGAAGATGCCGACCAGCCAGACGATGCTCTTCCACAGGTTGTCGGCGATCGGGCCGCCGAGCGCGAGTGCGCGCATCGTGTCGACCACGTACGTGACAGGCTGGTTGTTCGCGAACGCTTGCAGCCACCCGGGCATGGTGTCGATCGGCACGAACGCCGAACTCAAGAACGTCAAGGGGAACAGCCAGATCATCCCGAACGCCTGCACCGACTCCTCGTCCTTGATCGCCAGGCCGGTGAACGCGGCGATGCAGCAGATCGCCAACCCGAACAGCGTCGCGAACGCGATCATCGCCACCGCCGGCAGGAAACCGTTCTCGAACCGGAAGCCCACCGCATAGCCGACGCCGACGATGATCAGGATCGTCACCAGCATTCGCGACGTGTCGGCGACGAGCCGCCCGGCCAGGACCGCCGAGCGCGCCATCGGCATCGACCGGAACCGGTCGATGACGCCCTTCTGAAGCTCGATCGCGAGCGCGATCGCGGTGCCGAAGGTCGCGAAGGCGGCGGTCTGGGCGATGATGCCCGGCATCAGGAAGTTGACGTACCCGCCCTCGACGCCGACCGGGATCGCGCCGCCGAACACGTAGCGGAATATCAGGACGAACATCACCGGCTGGATGACCGTGAACGCGATGTACGCGGGCACCCGCATCCAGACAAGCAGGTTGCGGCGGGTGATCGTGAGCGTGTCGCTGACGGCCCACCGCAGCCGCAGACCCAGCGGCGGCTCGTCGACGTGCAGCTGGTCAGAGGTGAGGACGGCAGTCGCCATCACGAAGCCTTTCCGTCTCGGCTCGCGCGCCCGCGGCCGCGCTTCGGGCGCTGCTGCGCTTCGTCTGCGGCGGCGTGCCCGGTCAGCGCCAGGAACACGTCGTCGAGCGACGGCCGACGCAGCGTCAACCCGACGGCTGCGACCTGGGCGGCATCGAGCGCGCGTACACCGTCCACCAGCGCGTCCGAGCCACGGTCGCCGACGCCGACCGTGACACGACCCGTCTCGGCGTCGTGATGCGGCTCGCCCTCGGCGATCCCGGCGACCGCCTGCAGCGCGGCCGCCGCCTGGTTGCTCTCCGGGACGCTGAACTCGAGCACGTCGCCGCCGATGCGGCTCTTGAGCTGTTCCGACGTCCCGGTCGCGATCACCTTCCCATAATCGATGACCGCGATCTCGTCGGCGAGCTCGTCCGCCTCTTCGAGGTACTGGGTGGTGAGCAGCAGCGTGGTGCCGCGGGCGACCAGCGAGCGGATGACGTCCCACATGCCCAGGCGCGAGCGCGGATCGAGGCCGGTCGTCGGCTCGTCGAGGAAGAGCACCTTCGGGTCGCCGACCAGGCTCGCGGCCAGATCGAGGCGGCGCTGCATGCCGCCGGAGAAGCCTTTGGCCGGCCGGTCTGCGGCATCGGCGATGTCGAACTGCTCGAGCAGCTCGCCCGCCCGCCGGCGCGCGTCGGCGCGGCTGAGGTGATACAGCCGCCCGATCAGCTCCAGGTTCTCGCGTCCGGTCAGCTCCTCCTGGATCGCGGCCGACTGGCCGGCCAGCCCGATCGAGCGGCGCACCGCGCTCGCCTGGTGCACGACGTCGCGGCCGTCGACCAGCGCACGTCCGCCATCGGGGCGCAGCAGCGTGGTGAGGATCCGGACGGCGGTCGTCTTCCCAGCGCCGTTCGGGCCCAGCACGCCGAGCACGCTGCCGCGCCGGACGGTCAGGTCGACGCCACGCAGTGCGTTCACCTCGCCGAACGATTTCGTCAGGCCTTCCGCCACGATCGCGCTATCGCCGTTTGCCTCGACCACGCGGCCAACCTACCTACGCCGCGGTGATCTCTGCATCCCGCTTATCGCGTCCGCCCCGGCGACACGCAATGCTGGGCAGGTGACGCAACGCAACGTGCTCGGCGACGAACTGGAGCCCTGCGGCACCGATCCGGTCACCGGCTTCTTCCGGGACGGCTGCTGCAACACCGGACCGGAGGATCTGGGCAGCCACACGATCTGCGCGGTCGTCACGGCCGAGTTCCTCGAACACCAGCTCGGCATCGGAAACGACCTGTCCACGCCGCGGCCGGAGTACCAGTTCCCCGGCCTCGTGCCGGGCGACCGGTGGTGCGTAACCGCGTTGAACTGGGCGCGTGCGTATCAGGACGGAGTCGCCGCACCGGTCGTGCTCTCGGCCACCAACGCCGCCGTCCTCGAGATCATGCCGATCGACGTGCTGCGCGAGTTCGCCGTCGACGTCCCGGCCGACCCGAGCTCACTGGAGCAGTAGCGCCGCCAGGTTGGTAGCACCACAGTTCGGACGGCAGCCTCCCACCTCGCCTTTCCGGGGTGCGGACCTTATGGTGATCGCACGCGGGACGGGGGCGTCGTGCGCGACGGAAACGGGGAGTCACACGATGCGCAAATCCAGAGTCATGATCGCTGCTGCGGTCGTCTGTTCGGCTTGGCTCGCACCGGGGATCGCGGGTGCCGCGACGCCGACGCCGGTCGCGGACGGGTTCGCCGGTCCGCTGCAGATCGCCGTCGGGGCAACCGGGCGGGTGTATGTCGCCCAGGACTTCGCCGGCGTCCTGAGCAAGATCAACAAGAACGGCGTCGTGTCCGATCTCGTGACGGCGCCGGGCACCGAGGTGGCCGGTGTCGCCGCACTCGGCGAAGGCACCGTCTTCTACACGACGAGCATCGGCGGCACCGAGGACACGCCGGCCACCGCGACCGAACTGCGCCGGGTGCTGCCGAACGGACACGTGTCGACGCTCGCCGATCTCAAGTCCTACGAGGACACGGTGAACCCGGACCAGATCAACACGTACGGCATCACCGACATCAGCCAATCGTGCGCGGATCAGTGGCCCGCCGAGGCCGGCCCGGTGTCGTACACCGGAATCCTCGACTCGCACCCGTACTCCGTGGCGCTGGCGCCGGGTGGGGTGTACGTCGGCGAGGCGGCGGGCAACGACATCCTGCGCGTCACGCCGAACGGGGCGATCCACACGGTCGCGGTCCTGCCGCCGCAGCCGACCGTGATCACCGCGGACGCCGCCGCGGCGAACGGCCTGCCGGACTGCGTCGTCGGCCTGACCTACAACTTCGAGCCGGTGCCCACCGACGTCGAGGTCGGCGCGAACGGGATGCTCTACGTGAGCCTGCTGCCGGGCGGCCCCGAGGATCCGAGCTTCGGCGCGCGCGGCGCGGTGTACCGCGTCAACCCGCACACCGGGTCCGCCACCAAGATCGCGGGCGGCTTCGCCGGCGCGAGCAACCTGGCGCTCGGCCCGAACGGCACGATCTACGTTTCGGAGCTGTTCGCCGACGACATTGCGGTCGTGCAGGGCGGGACGACGGTCGACACGATTCCGCTGCTCTCGCCCGCGTCCGTCGAATACGCCCGCGGCGCGCTGTATGCGTCGACCGACGTGTTCGGCAACGGGGCGGTCGTCAAGATCACGCCGTAACCCATAACCATCGCGAGTTGTCCGCCCTTAGCTGCGTCCACGTGCGCGGAAGGGCGGACAACTCGTCGGCATCAGGCGCCGTAGACGGTGCGGGCACCGTCGCTGTCCTTGGCGAGGCGGCGGTTGAGGTACAGCCCTTCCATCGCGAATTCGATGACGGAGGCGGCCACCCCGATCGCGGTCGGCCCCTCGCCGACGCCGTCCGGCTCGAGCCGGTCGAGCAGCCCGGAGAGCACCGGCACCGGGCCGAGCTGGGTCAGCACCTCCTGCGCGGCGACCGCGTCGCCGGTGGTGACGGTCAGCCCGCCGTCGAAGCGATCCTGCAGCGGGCGCAGATCCATGCCGGCCAGCCGGGAGCGGTAGGTCTCGACGACTGCGCGGCGCAGCAGGTGTTCGAGTACCTCGAATTCGCGGCCCTCGTCGGCGTCGTCGAACTCGACCTTGCCGCGTGAGGCCGGGATGACCGCCGGCAGATCGCAGACGCGGGCCACCGCGGCGTCTTCGTGCACGAGCGCGGCGCGGCGCACCGCCGCGGCCGCGACCGTCTCGACCGCCGCGATCGCGAAGCGCGCCGAGACGCCGGAGCGCTGGTCGACCTGCGGCGCGTCGCGCACCGCGCGGGCGAACCGGCCCAGCACCTCGAGCAGGTGCTGCGGGACGAGCGGCGCCGCGTGATCGGTGTCCGCCCAGAGCACCGCCGACTCCTGCGCGATGAGCGCGAGCTCGTCGGCCAGCTCGAGCGGGTAGTGCGTGCGCACCTCGGCGCCGAACCGGTCCTTCAGCGGCGTGATGATGCGGCCGCGATTGGTGTAGTCCTCGGGGTTCGCGCTGGCGATGACGAGCAGGTCGAGCGGCAGCCGCAGCTGGTAGCCGCGCACCTGGATGTCCCGCTCCTCCAGCACGTTGAGCAGCGCGACCTGGATGCGCTCGGCGAGGTCGGGCAGCTCGTTGATCGCGAAGATGCCGCGGTTGGTGCGCGGCACGAGGCCGTAGTGGACGGTCTCCGGGTCGCCGAGCGTGCGGCCCTCGGCCACCTTGATCGGGTCGATGTCGCCGATCAGGTCGCCGACGCTGGTGTCCGGCGTCGCCAGCTTCTCGCCGTACCGCTCGGTGCGGTGCTTCCACGCGATCGGGGTCAGCTCGCCGTCGGCGTCGACGAGTTGCTGACACCGGCCGCAGGTCGGCGCGTACGGGTGGTCGTTGATCTCGCAGCCGGCCACGATCGGCGTCCACTCGTCGAGCAGGCCGAGCAGCGTGCGGATCACCCGGGTCTTGCCCTGCCCGCGCTCGCCGAGCAGCACCATGTCGTGACCGGCGAGCAGGGCGCGCTCGACCTCAGGCACCACGGTGTCGTCGAAGCCGACGATGCCGGGCAGCGAGGGCTCGCCGGCGGCGAGCCGGTTGATCAGGTTCTGCCGGATCTCGGTCTTGACGGAGCGGTGCACGTGCCCGGACGCGCGCAGTTCGCCCAGGGTGGCGATCGCGGGAGCTGTCACCCTCTCGACGCTACGTGTCCGCGGCAAGTGCTCGCCAGGTGTGAACGGCGCGAGGAGCGAAGCTCCCGAGCGACCATGGCCCGGATGTGGCGCGGCGATGTCTGGACTGAGGAGTCGAGGTGCCGACGGAGGAGGTGCCGAGCGACGAGGGAAGACATCGTCCTAGGGCGCCGCATCCGTTGCGAGGAGCGAGGTCCCCGAGCGACCATCGGCTCAGAATTGCAGGAAGATGTCCTCGGTCATCTTCATCAAGGGCGGGTCGTTGGTCGGCGTCGTCCCGTCGAGGTACCAGGCATCCCAGACGGTGACGCCCGCGTCCTGGCCGATGACGTTGAACGCCTCGCCGGTCGGGATCGCGGTCGGCCCGCTGGGCAGTCGGTCGCCCTCGCGCAGCAGGTCGTTCAGGCTGCCCGTCCCGTTGGCCTGCTCCAGTGCGATGAACCTGCTCGCCCAGTGATACGGATCCTTCGCGGTGCCGGGGAACCCGGTCGCCGACTCGGCGAAGCCGACCGGCCGCCCGTCGACCGTCGTGGTCGCGAGGTAGCGCTCGAGGCCGGTGCACGGATGCCGGGTGAGGAACGTGATGATCGGGGCGCCGTAGGCGTGGTCGAAGCAGGTGTCGTCCTTGACGTCCCACCAGATCTTCACGACGTAGCTGTTCCCGTCCGGCGCATGCACGACCGCGGTTCGCAGCGGCTGCGACGGAGCGGGGTGAACGACCTCGTCCGGCGTGCTCGGCGCCGCGCTGGTGCTGGGTACGGCGGTGGTCGGCGTGCCACTGGGGAAGTCGGGCGTCGAACTGCTGGGCGCCTTGCGAGAGATCGCGGAGCCCGTGCCGTTGACGGTGCTCGCGCAGCCTGCGAACAGCGTGCCCGCCGCGATCAGACCGGCGACGAGCACGACGCCCCGATGCGATTTCACGGGCGCCAGCATGCCAGGCTGAGCGAATGCGCGGCGCGGAGCGCGACCGTCGGGTCGACGAACTCGATGCCCAGCTGCTGCGCGAACTGGACGAATCGCCGCGGGTCGGGGTGCTCGAGCTCTCGCGCCGGCTCGGCGTCGCGCGCGGCACCGCGCAGGCCCGCCTCGACCGGCTCGTTGAGCGTGGTGTGATCGCTTCCTTCGCCCCCACGCTCGACCCGGTTGCGCTCGGCTTCGGCGTCACGGCGTTCGCGACCCTGGAGATCCGGCAGGGCCAGGGGCAGGCAGTGCTGTGGCACCTGCAGGAGATCCCGGAGGTGCTCGAAGTGCACACGATCACCGGACCGGGCGACATGCTGTGCCGGGTCGTCGCGCGCTCGAACGCCGACCTGCAGCGGGTGCTGGATCGCGTGACGCAGTACCCGGAGATCGTCCGGACGTCGACGGTGATCGCGCTCTCCAACCCCGTCCGGCACCGCGTGCTGCCGCTCGTCTGAAATCCGCTTCGGGGCCGAGATGACCAAATTCGCGGTGCCGAACTGGTCAGCTGGGCCCCGAAGCGGAGTCGTCGCGGTTCTCTCTGGCAGCTTCGGCGCGGGCGAGCTCGGCGCGCAGGAAGTCGCGAGTGGCCACCTCGCCGAGCGCCATCCGCACCGCGGCCAGCTCGCGCGCGAGGTACTCCAGGTCGGCTTTGGCCTGGCGGGCCTCGTCGCGGTCAGCCTCTAGGTTGACGCGGTCGCGGTCGTCCTGCCGGTTCTGGGCGAGCAGGATCAGCGGCGCGGCGTAGGACGCCTGCAACGACAGCGCAAGCGTGAGAAACAGGAACGGGTACTCGTCCGGGTGCGGGATGCCGGGGACGGCGTTGCCGATGACCCAGATGAGGATGATGGCCGTTTGGACGACCAGGAACCGCCCGGTGCCGAGGAATCGGGCGAACTTCTCCGTCCACTGGCCGAACGCTTCCGGGTCGACGCGCAGCCACAGCGCACGACGCTCGGCGCGCGGCACGTCCAGGCGCATGCGGTTTTCAGCCATTGGTCTCGGACCGATCCGCGTCGCGCCAGCCCTCCGGCAGCAGATGGTCGAGCACGTCATCGACCGACACCGCGCCGAGCAGCCGGTCGTGGTCGTCCACCACCGGTGCGGAGACGAGGTTGTACGTCGCGAGGTGGCGGGTGACGTCGTCGAGCGGCGTCTCCGGACGCAGCGTCCCGGTGTCCTTCTCGCACAGCCCGCTGACCAGCGCGGACGGTGCTTCGCGCAGCAGCCGCTGGATGTGCGCCGTGCCGAGGAAGCGGCCGGTGGGCGTGGCCTGCGGCGGACGGACGACGTACACCTGCGCGGCGAGCGCGGGGGAGAGTTCCGGGTTGCGCACCCGGGCCAGCGCCTCCGCGACCGTCGCGTCGGGCAGCATGATCACCGGCTCGGACGTCATCATGCCGCCTGCGGTGTGGTCGGCGTAGGTCATCAACCGGCGCACCGGCGCAGCTTCCTCCGGCTCCATGAGTTCGAGCAGCCGCTCCTGGTCGGCGGCCGACATCTCGCCCAGCAGGTCGGCGGCGTCGTCGTCGTCCATCGCCTCCAGGACGTCGGCGGCACGCTCGTCGGCCAGTGAGCCCAGCAGGTCGACCTGGTCGTCCTCCTCCATCTCCTGCAGCACGTCGGCGAGCCGCTCGTCATCCAGCGCCGCGGCCACCTCGAGCCGGCGCTTGGGCGTCATGTCCTGCAGGGCAGCCGCGACGTCGGCCGCGCGCAGGTCGGCCAGCATCGCGAGCAGCGCGTCCGTGCCCTGGTGCGACTCCGACAGTCCGAGCCCGTCGACTTCGTTCCACTCGACCTGGAACAGTTGGCCGCGGCGCCGGATCCGGCCGGTCGGCGTCCGGAGGGCGAGCCGCGTGATGACCCAGTCGCGCGCCCGGTTCTGCTCGATGGCGGCGTCGACGACGGTCGCGGGGTGCGAGCTTTCTCGAACCGCGACGGTGCGGTCGAGCAACTCGGACAGCACGAGCACCTCGTTCGAGCGCCGCTCGAAGCGCTTCATGTTGACGGTGCCCGACGAGAGGACGACCTGACCGGGCTCGATCCGGGTAACCCGCCCCATCGGGACGAAGATGCGGTGCCGCTGCGCGAGTTCGATCACCAGACCGAGCAGCCGCGGCGGCTGCCGATCGATGCGCAGCATGGTGACGGCGTCCCGGACCTTGCCGATCTGGTCGCCGCCCGGGTCGAAGACGGAGATGCCGGCGAGCCGCGCGAGGAAGACGCGCCCCGCGCTCGTCATCGCTGACTCCGCACGAACGCCACACCAGCAGGTTAGTGCGCCGCTATCGCTGGGGACGCGAGGCACAACAGCCCCGCGTGGTCACTTACGCGCCGTGTGGTCACGTATACCTGACCACACACGCGGTAACTGACCACGGATCTGGATTAGCCTGCCGGGGTGAGCGAAACCCTGCGTCCGCGCCGTTCATGCCTCGCCGTTCCCGGCAGCAACCCGCGTTTCCTCGAGAAGGCGAAGGGGCTGCCCGCCGACCAGGTCTTCCTCGACCTCGAGGACGCCTGCGCGCCGCTGGCGAAGCCTGGTGCGCGCAAGAACATCGTCGCCGCGCTGAACGAGGGCGGGTGGGGCGAGAAGATTCGCGTCGTGCGGATCAACGATTGGACGACGCACTGGACGTATCGCGACGTCGTGGAAGTGGTCGAAGGCGCCGGCTCGAACCTCGACTGCCTGATGCTGCCGAAGGTGCAGAACGCCGAGCAGGTCGTCACCCTCGACACGCTGCTCACCCAGATCGAGAAGACGATGGGTTACGAGGTCGGACGCATCGGCATCGAGGCGCAGATCGAGAACGCGGCGGGACTCATCGCGGTCGACGCGATCGCCAAGGCCTCGCCGCGCGTCGAGACCATCATCTTCGGGCCCGCCGACTTCATGGCGTCGATCAACATGAAGTCGCTGGTCGTCGGCGAGCAGCCGCCCGGCTACGACGTCGGCGACGCGTACCACCACATCCTCATGTCGATCCTGATGGCCGCGCGCGCGAACGAGAAGCAGGCCATCGACGGCCCGTACCTGCAGATCCGGGATTCCGATGGGTTTCGTCGGGTGGCAGGACGCTCGGCTGCTCTTGGATTTGATGGCAAGTGGGTGCTGCATCCTGATCAGATCGGCATCGCGAACGAGGTCTACGCGCCGTCGCAGGAGGATTACGACCACGCCGAGCTGATCCTGGACGCGTACGAGTACTGCACCTCCGAGGCGGGCGGCGCGAAGGGTTCGGCGATGCTCGGCGACGAGATGATCGACGAGGCGTCTCGCAAGATGGCGCTCGTCGTCGCCGCGAAGGGCCGCGCCGCCGGCCTCGTCCGCACCTCGAAGTTCGAACCGCCGGAAGGCTGACTCAACCCGAGTTGTCCGCCTTTCGTTACGTGTACGCGTGCTAGAGGGCGCACAACTCGAAACACCAATGGAAGTTGTCCGCCCTTCGATACGCGTGCACGTACTGAAGGGCGGACAACTCGCGGTGGGTCGGCGTTCGCCAGCTGGGGCGTCTCGCGTTGGGTCAGGCGGGCTCGGGCGGTGTGGCCGCGAGCGGCTCGCCGGGCGACTCCATCCGCTCGCCGACGATCAATCGGTAGGACGCGCCGGCGAGCAGCCCGCCGATGAGCGGGAAGAGCCAGAACACCCACAGCTGGCCGAGCGCCCAGCCGTGCTGCATGATCGCCGGGCCGGTCGAGCGGGCCGGGTTCACCGACGTGTTAGACACCGGTATCGACACCAGGTGGATGATCACCAGCGTGAAGCCGATCGCGACGCCCGCGAAGCCGGCCGGGGCGCGCACGTCGGTGGAGCCGATGATCACGTACAGGAAGATCGCGGTCAGCACGATCTCGACGAGGATGACCGCGCCCAGGTTGTAACCGGCCGGCGAGTGGTCGCCGTAGCCGTTGGACGCGAAGCCGGTGCCATGGGCCGAGAACCCCGACTGACCGTGCGCGACGCCGAGCAGCACGAGCGCGGCCACGGTCGCCGCGACGACCTGCGTGATGACGTACGAGATGACGTCCGCCCACGGGAAGCGGCGGGCCATCGCCAGGCCGACCGTCACCGCCGGGTTGAAGTGGCCGCCTGAGATCGCGCCGACCGCGTACACCATCACCATCACCGCGACGCCGAACGCCATGGCGACGCCGAGGTAGTCGACGCCCTTGTTGCCGGCGTCGAGAATCGCGGTGCCGCAACCCACGAATACGAGAACGAAGGTGCCAAGGAACTCGGCTCCCAATCGGCGTACGAGTGATGCGTCCATGGCAGCTCCTCGGTCGGTCCCGGACGCATCGTGACGCAGGCCACCAGCCGATGGACGGAGGCGCGCCATGTGCCGCGCGCGCCGGCCGGCGAAGCACAATCTTGACTCGTTCCAGAAAGCGGACAAGACTCGGCCCGTGGCCACGGCGGCGGAATTCGAGCGGATGCTGCGCGCGGCCGGGCTTCGGGTGACGCGTCCCCGGCTGGCCGTGCTGAGCGCAGTGCACACGCATTCGCACGCCGACACGGACTCGATCATCGGCTTCGTCCGTGCCGATCTCGGCGATGTCTCGCATCAGGCCGTCTACGACGTGCTGCGCGCGCTGACCGACGCGCAGCTGCTGCGGCGTATCCAGCCGATGGGCTCCGTCGCCCGCTACGAAGCGCGCATCGACGACAACCACCACCACGTCGTCTGCCGGTCGTGCGGCGCGATCGCCGACGTCGACTGCGCGATCGGCGACACCCCGTGCCTGACGGCCGCCGACGACTCCGGCTACGAGATCGACGAGGCCGAGGTCATCTATTGGGGCCGGTGCCCCAACTGCCAATCGAAACAGCGAAACACGGAAGGACCGACGTGACCGAGCACGGCAGCGAGAGCGAAAACCCGACAATCCCGTCCCCGACCAGCACATCGCAGCGGCCGCTGACGAACCGGGACTGGTGGCCGAACCAGCTGAACCTGCAGGTCCTGCATCAGCACTCGCCGCGGTCCGATCCGATGGGCGAGGACTTCGACTACGCCGAGGAGTTCAAGACCCTCGACCTCGACGCGCTGAAGCGTGACGTCTTCGAGGTCATGACCACCTCCCAGGATTGGTGGCCGGCCGACTACGGGCACTACGGACCGCTGTTCATCCGGATGAGCTGGCACGCTGCAGGCACCTACCGCATTGCCGATGGCCGGGGCGGCGGTGGCCAAGGAGCGCAGCGCTTTGCCCCCCTCAACAGCTGGCCCGACAACGCGAGCCTCGATAAGGCACGCCGGCTGCTCTGGCCGGTCAAGCAGAAGTACGGACGGAAGATCTCCTGGGCCGACCTGCTGGTCTTCGCCGGCAACTGTGCCTTGGAATCGATGGGCTTCAAGACCTTCGGTTTCGCATTCGGCCGGGAGGACATCTGGGAGCCGGAGGAGATCTTCTGGGGCCCGGAGGACACCTGGCTCGGCGACGAGCGCTACAGCGGCGACCGGCAACTCACCGGCCCGTTCGGCGCCGTGCAGATGGGCCTCATCTACGTGAACCCGGAAGGACCGAACGGCGAGCCGGATCCGCTCAAGGCGGCCCGCGATATTCGCGAGACGTTCCGCCGGATGGCGATGGACGACGTGGAGACGTTCGCACTCATCGCCGGTGGGCACACGTTCGGCAAGACGCACGGGGCCGCCGCCGGCCCCGAGTACGTCGGTCCCGAACCCGAGGGGGCGCCGATAGAGGAGCAGGGGCTCGGCTGGCGGAACACGTTCGGCACTGGCGTGGGTGCCGATGCGATCACGAGCGGGCTCGAGGTCGTGTGGACGCCGACACCGACCAAGTGGGACAACAGCTTCTTGGAGACGCTGTTCGCGTACGAGTGGGAGCTGGTGAAGAGCCCCGCCGGTGCGTGGCAGTACCAGGCGAAGGACGGCGCCGGAGCGGGCACGATCCCTGGGCCGCAGGACGCGTCGGACAGGCGTCCGCCGACGATGCTGGTGACCGATGTCTCGCTGCGGGTGGACCCGGTCTACGAGCCGATCGCGCGCCGCTTCCTCGAGCACCCGGACGAGTTCGCGGATGCGTTCGCCAGGGCCTGGTACAAGCTGCTGCACCGCGACATGGGGCCGGTCTCGCGCTACCTCGGCCCGTGGGTCCCCGAGCCGCAGCTGTGGCAGGACCCGGTCCCAGCCGTTGATCACGACCTCGTCAGCGACGCCGACATTGCGGCGCTCAAGCAGCAGCTGCTCTCCTCCGGGTTGTCGATCTCGCAACTCGTCCGCACCGCGTGGGCGGCAGCGGCCAGCCATCGCGGCACCGACAAGCGCGGCGGCGCGAACGGTGCGCGGCTGCGCCTCGAGCCGCAGCGGAACTGGGCCGTGAACGAGCCGACCGAGCTGGCCAAGGCGCTGCCCGTCCTGGAGCAGATTCAGCAGGACTTCAACGCGTCCCAGACCGGCGGCACGCGGGTCTCGCTCGCCGACCTCATCGTGCTGGGCGGCTGCGCGGCTGTCGAGCAGGCCGCGAAGCAGGCCGGGCACGACGTCACGGTGCCGTTCGCGCCGGGGCGCACCGACGCTGCCCAGGAACAGACGGACGTCGAGTCGTTCGCCGTGCTCGAACCGCGTGCCGACGGGTTCCGCAACTACGTCCAGCCGGGGGAGAAGCTCCCTGCCGAGACGCTGCTGCTCGACCGCGCCAATCTGCTGACGCTGACCGCGCCGGAGATGACGGTGCTGATCGGCGGGCTGCGCGCGCTTAACGCGAACGCAGGGCAGAGCAACCACGGTGTGTTCACCGACCGTCCGGAGACGCTGAGCAACGACTTCTTCGTGAACCTGCTCGACATGGGCACCGAGTGGAAGGCGTCCGCTACGACGGAGCACGTCTACGAGGGACGGGATCGGAACTCCGGCGAGGTGAAGTGGACGGCGACCGACGTCGACCTGGTATTCGGCGCGAACTCGCAGCTGCGTGCCATCGCCGAGGTCTACGCAACTGACGACGCACGGGAGAAGTTCGTGCGCGACTACGTCTCCGCGTGGGACAAGGTGATGAACCTCGACCGGTTCGACCTGCGCTGACCCATTGGCGCAGGTTGCTGAGAGTGATGTCACGCGGCGCTCGTTGGGTGTCCGCGCGATAGCCGGGGGATACTTCGGCCATGGCTCGCCTCGCCCAAACCGCCGGGCTCACCGACGTGCAGCAGGAGATCCTGCGGACCGTCAAGGACTTCGTCGACAAGGAGATCCTGCCGTTCGCAACCGAGCTCGAGCACAAGGACGAGTTCCCGGACGCGATCGTCGACGGCATGAAGGAGATGGGCCTGTTCGGCCTGACGATCGCCGAGGAGTACGGCGGGCTCGGTGAGTCGCTGCTCACCTACGCGTTGGTCGTCGAGCAGATCGCCCGCGGGTGGATGTCGATCTCCGGCGTGATCAACACGCACTTCATCGTCGCCTACATGGTCGCCCAACACGGCACCGACGAGCAGAAGCAGCGACTGCTGCCGAAGATGGCGTCCGGCGAACTGCGCGGCGCCTTCTCGATGTCCGAGCCCGAGTGCGGCTCGGACGTCGCGGCCATCAAGTCCCGGGCGAAGGCCGAAGGCGACGAATTCGTGCTCGACGGGCAGAAGATGTGGCTGACGAACGGCGCCCGGGCCGGCGTCGTCGCCACGCTCGTCAAGGACGATCTGGGCGCCGACTCCGTCTACAAGAACATGACGACGTTCCTCGTCGAGAAGGAGCCGGGCTTCGGCGAGACGCGGCCTGGGCTGACCATCCCGGGCAAGATCGAGAAGATGGGCTACAAGGGTGTCGAGACCACCGAGATGGTGCTCGACGGGGTGCACGTTCCCATCGATTCCATACTCGGAGGTACGGAGGGCCGCGGCCGCGGGTTCTATCAGATGATGGACGGCATCGAGGTCGGCCGGGTCAACGTGGCGGCGCGCGGGTGCGGCATCATGATCCGCGCGTTCGAGCTGGCGGTCGCCTACGCGCAGCAGCGCAAGACGTTCGGCAAGCAGATCGCCGATCATCAGGCGATCGCGTTCAAGCTCGCCGAGATGGCCACCAAGGTCGAGGCGGCGCATCTGCTGATGGTCAACGCGGCACGGCTCAAGGACGCCGGTGAGCGCAACGACGTCGAGGCCGGGATGGCGAAGTACCTCGCGTCCGAGTACTGCGCCGAGGTGACGCAGGAGTCGTTCCGCATCCACGGCGGCTACGGCTATTCGAAGGAATACGAGATCGAGCGGCTGATGCGCGAGGCGCCGTTCCTGCTCATCGGCGAGGGCACCTCCGAGATCCAGAAGACCATCATCAGCCGCGGCCTGCTGCGTGAGTACAAGGCGTAGCTGCGTGGACGACTTGATCGTCCGGTAGAAACGTCGGGTGACTTCGCTGGTTCCGGTGCTCGACATCGGTGGCACCCATGTCAGCGCGGCGCTCGTCGACCCGGACGGGTGGGAGGTCAAGCAGACCACCCGGTACTCGCTGGACGCGGACGCGTCGGCCGACGCGCTGATCGACCGCTTCTGGCGGGCCGGTAATGCGCTGCGCGCGCCGGCCCGCGCGGTGTGGGGCGTCGCGATGCCCGACCCGTTCGACTACGAGCGCGGCATCGGGCAGTTCGAGGGCGTCGGCAAGTTCACCGGGCTGCGCGGGGTCGATGTCGGCGACGCACTGCGCTCGCGCCTGCGTGGCTCGATGGCCTTCCTGAACGACGCGGACGCATTCCTGCTCGGCGAGTGGGCGGCGGGCGCGGCGCGTGGCGCACGGCGCTGCGCGGGCATCACGCTCGGCACCGGGATCGGCTCGGCCTGGCTGGTGGACGGCGCGATCGTCGATCCCGGGACACCGCCCGGCGGGCGCATCCACCGCATGACGATCGGCGGTCAGCCGCTCGAGGACGTCGTGTCGCGGCGCGCGATCCGCCGGGCGTATGCGGGTGCGGGCGGCGACCCCGACGCCGACGTACGGGAGATCGCCGCGGCGGCCCGGTCGGGCTCGACGGCGGCGCGCCGCGTCCTCGACCAGGCGATGACCTCCCTCGGCCGGGTCGTCGGGCGCTGCTGCGCCGGTTTTCGCGCCGAACTGCTCGTCATCGGCGGCTCGATGTCGGCGTCCTGGGACCTGTTCGAGCCGGCGTTCCGCACCGGCGCGCTCGGCAACGGGCTGCCGCGCGTCGTCCTCGCCGCCGATTCGGAGCAGGCCCCGTTGATCGGCGCCGCAGTGCATGCAGTCCGGCACATGGACCCGACCTGAGCGTCTTCCCCTCCGGTGCGGGCAATCCTGGTGCGCAAATCTGCCCACAGCGGAGGGGAAGACGCGGCCGGCTCAGCAGTGGGTGTGTGCGCCCTCGCGCCAGGTCAAGGACACGCCCGTCGAGGTGTGGGTCGGCGCCCAGTGCCCGCTCGTCGACCCGGTGCCGGACGTCGTCGCGCAGGTGAGCAAGTAGGTCACGGCCGGGGCCGAGAGCACCTTGACCTTCGTGCCTGCGTGCGGGTGGTAGCTGCCGGCGTCGTGCGCGGTCAGCTTGCCGTGCAGCGTCACCGCCCCGGCGACGGCGAGCAGGTCGTGGCCGTGCGCTCCGAGCGTGAGGGCGAGCACGCCCTGCTTGCCCTGCGAATACGCGCCGCTGATGTGCAACGTGCCGGTGCCGGTGCCCGCGGGCTCGACCGATCCGCCGGTGTTCGAGACGCTCGCGCCGACCGTCCCGGCGCCGTCGAGGACGCCGCCGCCCAGCGTCAGCGTCCGGCTGACCGAGAACAGGTCGAGGTGCGTACCCGCATCGACGTGCGTGGCGCCGGCGGTCTGCGTGTAGTCGTCGTTGACCTTGAACGTCCCGCTGTCGATGGTCACGGTGCCGCGGTTGGTAAGCGGCCCGGAGCGCAGCACGGTGCCTGAGGCGCCGGGCTGAATCTCCAGGGAGCCGGCGTTGACGAGCTTGCCGGAGTAGATCTCGGTGTAGTTGCCGACGGTGGTGTGCTTGCCCAGCGTCAGGGTCGAGTTGCCCTCGATGCTGACGTAGTCGTGCAGCGCGCTGGTGCCTGCGGCGATGGAGACCGGCGTCGTCAGCGTCAGCTTGCTGGGTGTCGACCCGCCCCCGACGTTCGACACGTACTTGCCGTCCGGCCCGCCGATCGCCATGCCGCCGCCGACGCTGACCGTCACGTTGCCGGTGACCCTGCCGCCCGTCCAGTCCATCGAACCGGCCCCGGCGATCGTTGCCGTGCCGTCGAGGCTGCCGTGCGTCGGCTGCAGGGCGAGCGTGGTTCCGCCGCCGACCGTGATCGTCCCGCTCACCGCAGTCGGCGCGGCGACGGCGAGCGTGCCGCCGCCGCTCACGATCGTCGAGGTCAGCGAACTGGGTGCCACGCTCATCTCGAGCGTGCGTCCGGCAGCGATCGAGGTAACGCCGTCGGACTGATAGGCGACGCCGTCGAGCACCACCGGATCGGCGGACGAGTCGGTGGGCACGCTGACGTGACCGTGGTTGACGATCTTGTTCGGGTTCACGCAGCAGCCGACCGTCGTCACCTGCGTTCCCGGTGCGAGGTTCAGGGTGCCGTCCTGCGCGTTGACGAGAGTCGCCTGAGACCCGGTGAGCACGCCCGCGCCCTGGTCGAAGGTGATCGTGCCGTGGTTGGTGAACGTCGACGGGACAGCGGGGCCCGAGGCCGTGCCGTCCGAACCGGAGAGGAACCGGTGGCCGTTGTCGGTGTGTGCACCGGACGCGTTCATCGTCATGCCGTGCGCGATCGTGATGCTGCCCTCGACGGTGCCGCCGGTCCAGTCGAACTCCCCCGCGCCGGTGAGCGTGGCGGTGCCGCCCAGGCGGGCCCCCGCGTTCACGTTCAGGCCGCCGAGTTCGAGATGGAAGCCGCTGCCGAGGGTCTGGGTGCCGCTGATGTGCGCCGTCGCGCCGTCCTCGATCAGCCAGCCGCCGCTACCCGAGTAGGTGGCGCCGTTGGCTGCGGTGAGCGGCGCGGCGTCCGAGACCAGCCGGCCACCAGACGTCGCCGCGAGCGTCCCGTTCTGGTCGACCTGCACGCCGTGCACGACTAGATCGCCCGAGTCGACCTCGAGCGTGCCGTCGTTGACGATCTTGGCCGGGTTGACGCAGCAGGCGAGCGGTTGGACGGCGTTGGCGCCGTCGGAGATCAGGGTGCCGCCGGCGAGCACGTGCAGCACCCGGGCGCCGTCGCTGTCGGTGATGATGCGGAACCCGCCCGCGTTCGACGATCCGTTGTCCACGATGCCGGAAAGCGTCAACGACCCGCCGAGGTCGAGGTCGGCGGCGAGGGTGTTCAGCCGGCCGTCCGAGCCGGAGATCGTGCCCGATGCGCCGGCCGCAATGCTGGTGGGCGTGCTCAACGTGCCACCGTTCCAGGCGAAGACCCCGGTCACGGTGAGCTGTCCGCCGTTGACGCTCGCGCCGCAGAACGCGGGCGGCTGCGCCAGCGAGAAGCCGGCGAGCGACACCGTCGGAACGTTGTCGACGTGCGCGACGCAGTGCGACGCGTCCGGCGGAGCGATGCTGGCCGAGTCGCCGGTGCCCGGGACACCTGTCGGCGACCAGTTGTTCGGATCGGTCCAAGAGTGGTTGTCGCCGCCGGAGTTTCCTGAGCTGCCGATCCAGGTATAGGCCGTCGCCGCGTGCGCGGGTGTCGCCACCGCGAAGAACGACACGAGTGCGGCCGCGACCGGCAGCACGAAATGGCGTGGAGTGCGCATGGATTCCCTCCCCCGTGGAGCTGGTATGGACGCCAGTCTCCGATCTTGGGCGGAGGCGTTACATCGCACAGTTGCGCCAAATGCGGCGAGAAAACGAGGCACCGGCCCACTCGATGCGGGCGGTCAGCGCGCGCGGTGGGCGTCGCAGCTGAGGCAGTACCGCCCGATCGCGTCGTTGCCACAGCCCAGGCTGGCGCAGGACCGCTCCGGCCGGCTCAGCACCCGATCGTCCACGGCGCTACCGCCGCACAGCGCGTCCAGCAGCCGGCGGGCGTAGCGCAACTCCCGGCGCAACAACTCGTCGGCGGAGCCGACGCGCGCCGACCCGACCATGCGCGCGTGTTCGCTGTGCAGGGTGTGCAACTCGGCGCCGGGATCGACGACGGCGTCCTCGACCGCACTCTCGAGCGCGGTCAGCAGCAGGTACACGCGCACCCAGTCGGGCGGTCCTGCCGATCGCTGCGACGGCATGGCGCCCATGGTGGCGTGCTTGCGTGACACCTTTGCGCCGTCTGCACGAAAACGTCAGTTTTCCTGATTGCGCCACTTTGTGCACTGCGGTTTGATCTGTGTGCGATCTTGCAGAACCGTGGGGGGGCAGCCCGGTGCTGGAGGCGGTGGGCCTAACTGCGCTCGAGGAGCGGACGTACCGCAAACTCGTCCGGGCGAGATCGATGGCGCCCGCCGATCTTCGAGAGCAGTTGGGCCTTTCCGTCGAGCAGGCCGATGCCGTGTTCGGCGGCCTGGCTGCGAAAGGCCTCGTCACCTCGACGACCGGCCCGGCGAAGCGGCTGATCGCGGCCCCGGTAGATGTTGCGGGGGAGGCGCTGCTGCTGCGCCGGCTCGAGGAGCTGCAAGCCGCCCGGCTGGAGTTCGGGCGCATCGCCGAGGAGTATCGCTCGGCCGCCGGGCGGGCGTCGGTCGACGAGATGATCGAGATCGCGCCCTCGGACGCCGTGCCGACGCTGTTCGAGCAGTTGCAGCGGCGAGCCCGCTCGGAGGTGTGGACGATCACCACGCCGCCGTACGCGGTGCCGTCCGACATGAACTCGGTCGAGCTCGAGCGGCTCGCGTCCGGCGTCTCGTACCTCGGTCTCTACACGCAAGCCGCGCTGGAAGAGCCGGGCGCGCTGGAGACGATCCGGCAGTACGTCGAAGCCGGCGAGCAGGCGCGGATGCAGCCCAGCCTGTCGCTGAAGATGGCGGTGTTCGACCGCGAGATCGCGCTGGTGCCGATCGTCGGTGGGCCGGGAACGGGCGGTCTGTCGGACAGCCTGCTCGTGCACCCCTGTTCGTTGCTTGACGCGCTCATCGAGCTGTTCGAGCGGCTGTGGTTGTCCGCCGTGCCGCTCGATCCGTTGCTGTCCGAGACGACGGTCGGACGCGCCACGCACCGGCACAGCATCACCGCGCAGGAGTCACGGTTGCTCGCGCTGCTGCTGGCCGGCATGACCGACGACGCGATCGGTCGCCAGCTCGGTCTCGCCCGGCGCACCGTGGTGCGCCGCGTCCACCATCTGATGTCACGGGCGAAGGCGACCAACCGACTGCAGCTCATCCTGCGCGCCGCGCAGCTCGGCTGGATAGAGGTCTCGGGCAGCGCGCCCGCGCCACTCCGCGCCGTGCCGTAAGGCGTATGTGCGCCATCGGCGCATATGTCATCTTGTGGGCAATCTGCGCAACCCCAACGCTTCGGGCATTGACTCGTGGGCCACGCCGCGGGGGTCTGGCCCGTCGGAAGGGGAGCGCATGTCCGAATCAACCCGATGGCGGCGCAGGGTCCTGACCCTGCTGACCGTCGCGGCCACCACGCTGCTCATGGCAGCCGTGGCGCAATCACCAGCGCGGGCGGCACCGTCGGCCTCGCCCAGCACGCAGAGTGCCAAGCAGGCCGACGCGCACTACACCGCGGCACCGTGCAACAGCGCGGAGAAGAACTACCTGCGCACCGATTTCGCACGCTGCTTCGCGATGGTGCGCACCGCGCTGAACCACGACATCACCGCCGACCCGAACGATCCGCCGCCGACGGCATTGGGGCCGGCGCAGATCCAGGACGCCTACAACCTGCCGGCGACCGGACAGGGCCAAACGGTGGCGATCGTCGACGCGTTCGGCGACTCGCACGCCGAGACCGACCTGGGGCAGTTCCGCTCGTTCTTCGGGCTGACGCCGTGCACGAGCGCGAACGGCTGCTTCACCAAGGTCGACCAGAACGGCGGGACGAACTACCCGACCGACGACCCGGGCTGGGGTCTGGAGACCTCGCTCGACCTCGACGCCGTCTCGGCGGCCTGCCCGAACTGCAAGATCCTGCTCGTCGAGGGGACTGACAACAGCCTCGACAGCCTTGGCATCGCGGTGAACACCGCGGTCGCGATGGGCGCGAAGTACGTCTCCAACTCGTACGGCGTGCCCGGCGAGGCACCGGACGAGCTGAGCTTCGACCAGTACTACACGCACGCCGGGGTCGCGGTCACCGCGTCGACCGGCGACACCGGCGACGTGACCAACTGGCCGGCGACCAACCCGAACGTGGTCGGGGTCGGCGGCACGACGCTGACGCAGGACAGCAGCTCGCGTGGCTGGAACGAAACGGCGTGGGCGGACGGCGGGTCAGGATGCTCGCCCTACGAACCGCATCCGGATTACCAGACCGGCATCAACACGCAGTGCGGCAAGCGAGCCATCGCCGACATCTCCGCCGACGCCGACCCGGCCACCGGCCTGGCCGTCTACGACACGCTCGGCTACAGCGGCTGGCTGCAGGTCGGCGGCACCAGTCTCTCGTCGCCGCTGGTCGCGTCGATGTACGCGCTGGCCGGTACCCCGGTGCCGGGCACGTTCCCGGTGACCTACCCGTACCAGGCGCCGACGGGCGGCCTCTACGACATCACCGCGGGCAGCAACGGCGGGTGCGGCAACGTGCTGTGCAACGCCGGCCCCGGCTGGGACGGCCCGACCGGTCTCGGCACGCCGAACGGCGTCAGCGCGCTCACGACCGGCCCGCACGGCGACATCGTCGGCCGGGTCACGAACAACGTGACGGGCGACGGCGTCTCCGGCGCCTCGGTGTCGACGGCGGACGGCTACTCGGCCACCACCGAGGCGGACGGCAGCTACGACCTGGCGGTCCCGGTCGGCAGCTACGACGTGACCGCGGCCGCGTTCGGTTACCGATCCAAGACGGCGACCGGTGTCCAGGTGGACGACGGGCAGAGCACCACAGCGAACTTCGCGCTGGCCGCAGTGCCGTCGCACAACCTGTCCGGCACCCTGACCGACGGCTCCGGGCATGCTTGGCCGCTGTACGCGAAGATCACGATCGCCGGCTACCCGAACGGCGCCGTGTACACGGACCCGTACACCGGGCACTACAGCGTCGACCTGCCGCAGGGCTTCACCGCCAACATGCACGTCGAGCCGGTTCTGCCCGGCTACGTCGCGCTCGACAAGTCGGTGCGGATCGGCACCGCCGACCGGGTCGTCAACCTCAGGGCGGTCGTCGACCAATCAACCTGCGTCACGCCGGGGTACGCCTACCGGTACGACGGCAGCAGCGAGGCGTTCGCCGGTTGGACCGACACGACGACGCAGGACTCGTGGACCAACGTCGACAACAACGGCAGCGGCGAGGTGTGGCAGTTCGACAACCCCGGCAACCGGGCCGTCCCGCCCGGCGGGGACGCCGACTTCGCCATCCTCGACTCCGACCACTACGGCGTCGGGCACAGCCAGAACGCGTCGCTGGTGTCACCGGTGATCGACCTATCTGGCCAGACCACGCCGGAGATCGGTTTCGACTCGACCTACCGCGGCTTCTCCAACTCGACTGCGGACGTGGACCTGAGCTTGGACGGCGGCCAGACCTGGTCGAACGTCTGGCACCAGACCACGGCGTCGCCGACGGGCCATGTCGACGTCCAGATCCCGCAGGCCGCCGGTCAGTCGAACGTGCAGGTGCGCTTCCACTACTCCGGCACGTTCGCGTGGTGGTGGGAGATCGACAACGTGTTCATCGGCAACCGCGCCTGCGTCGCCGCACAGCACGGCGGTCTCGTCGCGGGCATCGTCCACGACAACAACACCGGCAACCCGATCAACGGGGCGAAGGTGGCCAACACCGGCGGCGACTTCGGAATCTCGGCGGCCACGCCGGACGACCCGAACCTCTCCGACGGGTTCTACTCGATGTTCAGCTCGCTGACCGGGGCACAGCAGTTCACCGTCACGGACGGCAAGTACGTGCCGGCGTCGGCGTCGGTGAACGTCGCGGCCAACTATGTGACGCACCAGGACTGGACCCTCAAGGCCGGTCACCTGAGCGTCGCGCCGGGAGGTCTGTCGGTGACGGAGCGGCTGGGCGTGGCGAAGAGCAAGACGTTCACGCTCACCGACGACGGCACCGAGCCGGTGCACGTGAAGCTCGGCGAGCAGGGCGGCGGGTTCACGCCGATGGCGGGCCTGGCCGGCTCCGGGGCGCCGAAGACCCTGATCAAGGGCACCTTCACGCCGGAGGCGGCGGTGCTGGAGTCGAAGTCCGGCGCGCAGGCCTCGTCCGCGACGCAGCTGCGCACCGCGTCGCCGGCCGCCCCGCCGTGGGCCGACATCGCCGACTACCCGAATCCGGTCATGGACAACGCGGTCGGATACAACGACGGGAAGGTGTACTCCGTCGCCGGCTTCAACGGCACGGCGAACGTCGGTGACGGGTTCGTCTACGACCCGAGTGCGGGCAACTGGAGCGCGATCGCAGACCTGCCCGAGGCGCTCGAATCGCCCGGTGGCTCGTTCGTCGACGGCAAGATGTACGTCGTCGGCGGCTGGAACGCGGCGGGTAACGCGAGCACCCACGTCTACGCGTACGACCCGGCGGCGGACAGCTGGGCACAGGTCGCGAATCTGCCGGCGGCAGTGAGCGCACCCGGTGTCGCCTCGCTCGACGGCAAGCTGTACGTGGTCGGCGGTTGCACGACGGGATTCTGCGCGCCGACGTCCACGGCGACGTTCAGCTACGACCCGGGCAGTGACAGCTGGAGCACGCTCGCCCAGATCCCGGCCCCGGCGGCCTTCCCGGCCTGCGCGGGCATCGTGGGCGAGTTGGTCTGCGCCGGCGGCATCAACGCGGACAACAACCACGGTTCGAAGGCGACCTACATCTACGATCCCGGCTCGAACTCGTGGTCGCAGGGCGCGGACATGCCCTACGACGACTGGGCGATGTCCTACAGCGGTGCGAACGACCGGTTGCAGATCGCCGGTGGCGCGATCAACAACGGCGCTGCGCTGACCAACCAGGCCGCCGAGTACGACCCGGCGAGCAACTCCTGGTCGGCGCTGCCGAATGCCAACGACACCGAATACCGCGGCGGTGGCAGCTGCGGCATGTACAAGATCGGCGGCTCGACCGGCGGGTTCGCGCCGGCCCCGTTCGCCGAGGTGCTGCCCGGCTACGACCAGTGCGGCGCCAGTGACGTGCCTTGGATGTCGCTCGACACCACCGAGTTCGACCTCGGGCCAGGTGCGTCCGTCACGGTGACGGTGACAATGGACTCGTCCGTCGTGCCGCAGCCGGGCGCGTACACCGCGAAGGTCGCGATCGGCACGGACACGCCGTACTCGTTCACGCCGGTCGGCGTCAGCATGCAGGTGAACCCGCCTGCATCGTGGGGCAAGATCCGCGGCACGGTCAGCTCGGCGGTGGACGGCTCGCCGCTCGCGGGCGCGACCGTCCAGATCGGCACCCTCGGCGGCACCGGTGTGGTCACGTACACGCTGAAGAGCGACGCCAGCGGCTACTACCAGCTGTGGCTGGACGCCGCGTACAGCCCGCTGCAGGTGATCGTTGCGAAGGACGGCTACCAGCCGCAGGTGAAGAGCGTGAACATCGCCGCAGGAGGGACGTCGACCGCGAACTTCGCGCTCAAGAAGGCGTGATCGAAGGGAGGTCAGTGCGGGGCGCCGAGATCGATCTCGGCGCCCCGCCGCCGTTCAGCCCAGGTTGCGCATGTCGGGCCAGAGCGTGCGCCACGAGGCGGTCGGGTCGCGACACAGCCAGACCGTCTCGCCCTGTTCGTCGTTGTCGAGCTGATCGCCGTTGTGGATGGTCACCACCGGCTCGACGGACGCGAACCAGTCGCGCAGGTCGGACTCGTCGTAGCCGATGGCGACCGCGGCGTTCGCCGATTCCGGCGGCGGGCCGAGATCCCAGAAGCTGTTGTGCCCGCTGTAGACGGGTCGCACGTGCGGTGCGAAGTGCAGCACGGCACCGGCCTCTCCGTAGTTGCCGGTGAGGACGATCGTGCGCGCACGATCGGGTGCGGGCAGCGAGGCATAGACGTCGGCGATCGTGCGCGCGAAGGCGGGCCAGCCCACCTGCTCGCCGGCGTCGTAGTTCATCGCCACGATCGGGGTGTCGTGCAGCGTGCTTGCCGGGACGATCGGCAGGGCCACCACCGCGGAGATCACGGCCGAAACCGCGACGACGGTGATCAGCACGACGCGGCGGGCGGCGGTGCGCGCCCAGTTCAGCGTCGGCCCGGCGCCGGCCGCGAACAGGACGGGGTACATCCCGGCCAGGTAGTACGGCTTGCCGCCTGTTCCCAGGAAGATTCCGATCAGGATTCCGTAGGCGAGCGGCAGGCACCGCCACAGCGCCAGAGCGCGATCCCGCGTCAGCCGCCAGAGCCCGGCCAGCCAGATCGGCGCCAGCGGCGGGCCCATCAGCAGGAACTGGAACGGTATGAACAGTGAGCGCGGCTCGCTGGATCCGGAGTTCCCCGCGGCGACGGATTTCGCGAGCTCGAACTGCGGCCAGTCGTGCGTGGCCTGCCAGATGAGGTTCGGCGCCCAGAGCGCGGCGGCGATCAGCGCACCGATCCAGAGCCAGCTCGACGTCAACGTGTCGCGCGGGCCGATGAGCAGCACGGCGACGAGCAGCGCGAAGAGCAGGAAGATCGGCAGCGTCTTGATCTCGAGCGCGACGCCGGCGACCAGCCCGACGAGCAGCCAGATCGGGCCACCGTCGCGCAGCGCGCGCACGACGAGCCAGAGCAGCACCGTCCAGGCCAGTAGGTCGAACGTCGTCGTCGACATCAGGTGGCTCGTGCCGAGCGTCAACCCGGACGCGGCCATCGCCCCCGCCGCGAGCGGCTGCTCGGCAGCGCCGCCGCCGAACTCGCGCGCAATCAACCCCGTCACCAGCACGGCGAGCGCGCCGGCGAGCGCAGCGGGCACCCGCAGCCACACCAGCGAATGTCCGGACGCGGCGTCCATTCCGTGCGCCAACAGCGGAACGAGGGGCGGCTCGTCGACGTACCCGAACGCCGGATGCCCGCCGATCGCGATGAAATACAACTCGTCGCGGTGGTAGCCGTACCAGTCGCTCGTCACCAGCTCCAGCAGCGCGAAAGCCGCGCAAATCAGCCCGAGACGGCGCCAGGCGATCGGCGGTCGGATCAGCTCGGACACGTCGAGCATCATGCCCGGTAGTCACATCGGGCCGGTCGGATCCGTCAAAGTGGTGTGCATATGAACGTGACGGACCAATTTGAGGGATACCGCGATCACCTGCGTGCGGTGGCGTACCGCATGCTCGGCTCGGTGAGCGAGGCCGAGGACGCCGTTCAGGAGGCGTGGCTCCGGCTCAACCGATCGGACGACTCGGCGATAGACAACCTCGGCGGTTGGCTGACGACGGTAGTGGGCCGGGTGTGCGTTGACATGCTGCGCGCCCGGCAGGCGCGCCGCGAGACCTACATCAGCAGCTGGCTGCCGGAGCCGGTCGTCAGCACCGGAGAGCCCGTCGGGCCGGAGGAGCAGTCGCTGCTCGCCGAATCGGTCGGCATGGCGCTGCTCGTCGTGCTCGACACGCTCGGCCCGGACGAGCGGCTGGCGTTCGTCCTGCACGACATGTTCGCGGTGCCGTTCGACGAGATCGCCACGATGCTCGACAAGACGCCGGAGGCGGCGCGGCAGCTCGCGAGCCGCGCCCGGCGCCGGGTGCGCGGCACACCGACCGTGCCCGACTCGGACATCGCCACGCAACGCCGGGTCGTCAATGCGTTCCTCGCGGCCGCCCGGTCCGGCGACTTCGAGGCGCTGATCGAGGTGCTGAACCCGGACGTCGTCTTCCGCGTCGACACCGGCGGCCGGGCGCGCGAACTGCCGCCGCTGCTCACCGGTGCGGACGCCGTGGCCGCGCGGGCGGTCAGCGGCGGCCCGCGGTTCGCGCAGTTCTGCGAGCTCGCGTTGGTCAACGGCGCCGCCGGCCTTGTCCTGCGCGGACCGGAGCGGGTGTTCGGGGTCGCCGCCATGACGGTTTCGAACGGGCAGATCTCCGAGATCGACCTCATCCTCGACCCGGACAAGCTCAAGGCGGCTCAGATCAACTGAGCACGCGGTCGAGGAACGCGTTGCGGAACCGGCCCTGCGGGTCGAAGCTGCAGGCGAGTTCGGTGAAGCGGGGGAGCAGCGGGTAGGCCTGCCGCAGCCGGTCCGCGTCGGCGGCGAACAGCTTCCCCCAGTGCGGACGCGCGTCGAACGGCGCCAACGCGGCTTCGAGGTCGATCAGCAGCGCCTCGACCTCGGACTGGCGCGGCACCCACGTGAAGTGCAGCCCGACCGACGGCCGGCCATGACTCGGGCTCAGCCAGAGTTCGTCGCCGGCGATCGTCCTGATCTCCGCGATCTGCAGCAGCGGCGCGAGCGCGTCGGCGAAGCTGCGCACGGCGCGGACGGCGGGCACGGCGTCGCGGCGCGCGACGAGGAACTCGCTCTGCAGCTCGTCGCCGTTGCTCGGCGTGAAGCCGAGCCGGAAGTGTGGCAGCCGCTCGTGCGCCGGCCCTGGCACGCCGAGCTGTTCGGTCGCGAAAGCCGGGTCCATGCCCGGGACGGGATGCACCGGGGTGGTTGCCCGCCGGGCGTCGAACAGCTCGGGCGGTGGCGGCCCGTCCACGCCGACCCTGCTCTTGAGCCACACATGGCCGATGCCGGATGCGCCGAACTCGGTGAACAGGCTGACGCTGTAGGCGAGCGCGGTGATCTCGTCGAGGTGCTGCTCGAAGGTTGGCCACGGCAGCGACTCGTACACGTCCTGACGGACATCGAAGGCCGGGACGACCGCGAGTGTCACCCGGCTCACGACGCCCAGCGCGCCCAGGCCGACGACCGCGCCGGCAAAATCAGCGCCCAGCGTTTCCGGCGAGCAATGCCGAGTCCCGCCGTCCGGCGTGATGACGTCGAAGGCCAGCACATCCGCGGCCAGGCACGGGTTGCGATCACCCGAGCCGTGGGTGCCGGTCGCGGTCGCACCGGCGATAGAGATGTGCGGCAGCGACGCGAAGTTGCGCAGCGTCAGGTCGTGCTCGGCAAGGTAGCGGGCCACCTCGCCGTATCGCGCTGCGCCACTCACCGTCACGCTGCGCCGATCCGGGGCGAGGGCGAAGTCGGGCGCGACGGCGTCGAGCGTGATCAGCTCGCCGTCGGTGTCGGCGATGTCATTGAACGAGTGCCGGCTGCCGAGCACGTGTAGCCGAGTGCTGCCAGACACGATCTCGCGCGCCTCGTCGAGCGACGACGGTTCGTGCAGCCGGCGGGCGCGGTAGGTGTGATTCCCGGCCCAGTTCCGCCCCGGCGCACCCGTCACCCGGTAACCGTAGTCGCGCCGGTGTGTTGTCCACAGATTTGTCCGACGAATGGCTTTTGTCGGTATCGCCCCATACGCTCTGTCCTTACTTGATCGATCCGGCGGTGCTGGGAGGGGTGTGGTGGCGTCCTCGGCGCAGGCGATCGTCGAAGCCGAGGTCCGCGAATTGGTGCGCCGGCGGGGCATCGACCCGATCGCCGAGCCGGAACTCGTCGCCCGGCTGGTCGACGAGGTGATCGCCGACTACCGCGACCGCACGATCACCTCCCCGCTGCCGCCGCTGACCGACATCGTCGGCACCACCCGGGCCGTCGTCGACGCGGTTGCCGGGTTCGGTCCGCTGCAACCACTGCTTGACGACCCGGCGATCGAGGAGATTTGGATCAATGAGCCGGGCCGCGTGTTCGTCGCCCGCCGCGGCCGCTCCGAGCTCACCACGCTGATCCTGTCCGCCGATCAGGTCGCGGAACTCGTGGAGCGGATGCTGCGCCCGACCGGTCGCCGCATCGACCTGTCGGCGCCGTTCGTCGACGCGATGCTGCCGGACGGTTCCCGGCTGCACGTGGTGATCCCGAACATCACGCGTCAGCACATGGCGGTGAACATCCGCAAGTTCGCAGCGAGTCTGCGCGCGATGGATGAACTGATCACCATCGGCACGCTTCCCGCGCACGCGGCGCGCTTCCTCGAGGCCTCGGTGGCGGCCGGGCTGAACATCCTCGTCGCGGGCGGCACGCAGGCAGGCAAGACAACGCTTCTTAACGCGCTGTGCGGCACCATCCCGGCGCGCGAACGGGTGATCACGGTCGAGGAGGTCTTCGAGCTCTCGTTGCACGCGCCGGACGTGGTCGCCATGCAGACCAGGCAACCCAACCTCGAGGGCACGGGCGAGATCCCGCTGCGCCGGCTGGTCAAAGAAGCGCTGCGCATGCGGCCGTCCCGGTTGATCGTCGGTGAGGTGCGGCAGGAGGAGTGCCTGGATCTGCTGATCGCGTTGAACAGCGGTCTGCCCGGCATGTGCACGCTGCACGCCAACTCGGCCCGCGAGGCCCTGGTCAAGATGTGCACGCTGCCGTTGCTCGCGGGCGAGAACATCGCCGCGTCGTGGACGGTGCCGACAGTGGCGACGAGCATCGACCTCGTCGTGCATCTGGCGATGGATGCGGCCGGCGCGCGGCGGGTGCGCGAGATCGTCGCCGTCACCGGCCGCGTGGAAGGTGACGTGATCGAGACGGCCGACATCTTCGGAATGCGGCGTGGCCGGCTGGAGCGTGCCGAGGGCTTCCCGCCGCATCCCGAGCGATACGAGGCGGCCGGCATCGATCTTGTCGACGCGCTCGGTCATCGTGCCGAGTTGCGCGTGGCCGCGGAGACATGACGTGGGCGCGTTGGTCGGGCTGATCGGCGGCCTCGGGTTGCTGCTGATCTGGCGCAGCGGGCCGCGGGCGCCGGCGCGGTCGGGGCGCAGCGGCGCGTCGTGGAGACAGCGGCGCCGCGATCTGCTGCGGCAGGCCGGCGTCGACGGCGTCGGCCCGGCGCAGCTCGCCGGTGCCCAGGCGTTGTGCGCCGTGCTCGCCTTCGCCCTGGTCCTGCTGATCACTCGGACGGTCGCAGTCGCCGCGTGCTTCGCCGTGTTCGGCTGCTGCCTGCCGGTGCTCGTCGTGCGCCGCATGCGCCGTCGTCGGCAAGGTCTCATGCGCGAGCTGTGGCCGGAGGCGATCGACAACCTGGCGTCGGCGGTACGCGCCGGCATGGCGCTGCCGGAGGGCTTGTCCGCGCTGGCCGTCCGCGGCCCCGCCGAGTTGCGGGCACCGTTCGCGCGCTTCGCCGCCGCATACCGTGCGAGCGGCCGGTTCGGTGACTGCCTTGACACGTTGAAGGACGACCTCGCAGACCCGGTCGGCGATCGGGTCTGCGAGACGATGCGGGTCGCTCGCGAGGTCGGCGGCAGCGATCTCGGCACCGTGCTGCGAACACTGTCCGGGCTGCTCCGCGCCGACGCCCGCACTCGCGCCGAACTCGAGACGCGGCAGGGGTGGGTGGTGAACGCCGCGCGGTTGGCGGTGGCTGCGCCGTGGGCCGTCCTGCTACTGCTCGGGACGCAGTCCGAGACGCTGTCGGCGTACGACTCCGCCGGTGGGACGCTGCTGCTCGGCATCGGCGCCGCGGTCTGCGTCGTCGCCTACCGATTCATGCTGCGCATCGGCCGGCTGCCCGAAGAGCAGCGGGTGCTGAGATGAGGTTGGTTGGCGCTGGGCTTGGTTTCCTTGCCACACTCGGCTTGATCATTGCGGTACGGGCGACGCCGGCGATGCGCCCGATCCGGCTCGTCGACCGCATCGCGCCCTACGTCGGCGACACGTCGCCGCCATCCCGGTTGCTGGCGCGTCCGTCGGCAACCTCGGCCCCGTTCACGGTCGCGCGCCGGCTGTTCGGACCGTTGCTCGGCGAGGCTGTTCGGCTGCTCGAGAGAGTGGTCGGTGGCTCCGCATCGGTACGTCGCCGGCTGGACGGGCTCGGCCGGCGAACGACGCTTGATGAGTTCCGCATCGAGCAGGTCGTGTGGGGCGTCGCCGGAATGGTGCTCGCCGCGCTGCTGACGCTGGGCGCCGGCGTGCTGCGCGGCCGTGTCGACCCGGTGCTCGTCGTGCTGGTCGCGCTCGGTGGCCTCGTCGCCGGCGTGCTCGGCCGCGACTGGTGGCTGGGCCGCGAGCTGGAGCGGCGCGAGCAGGCGATGCTCTCCGAGTTCCCGGTCGTCGCGGACCTGCTCGCGCTGGCCGTCGTCGCCGGTGAGTCACCGGTCGACGCGCTCGAGCGGGTATGCCGGCTCACCGGCGGCGAGCTGGCCCGCGATCTCGACCGCGCCCTCGCGCGCGCCCGCGCCGGCACGCCGATCACGAAGGCGCTGAGCGAGCTGGCCGAGCAGACGACGATGGAGTCCTTCGCCCGATTCCTGCAAGGCCTGGTCGTCGCGATCGAGCGCGGCACACCGCTCGCCGACGTGCTGCGCGCGCAGGCCGTCGACGTGCGTGAAGTGAGCAAACGCGCGTTGCTGGAGGCCGGCGGCCGCAAGGAGATCTCGATGATGGTCCCGGTTGTCAATGACCTACCATTCTTGTATGGCGAGACGCGCCGTGATCCTGTGCCGCATGTCGCAGGCCAAGGACGACCTCGGTAACAACCGCCAGGAGGCAGCGTGCCGCGCCTACCTCTCGTCGAGAGGTGCCGAAGTCGTTGCCGTACTGCGCGACGTCATCAGCGCAACCCGCTACCGGTTGAACGACCGGCCGGGCTGGATCACGGCGTTGGAGAAGGTGCAGAGCGGCCAAGCTGACATGGTCTGCGTGTATCACGTCGACCGACTCACCCGCGACAACCGCGATCTTGAGGACGTGATCGACACCGGGGTTGATGTCGCGTGCGCGTCCGGCGAGATTGATCTGAGCACCGACAGCGGCCGGACTGTGGCGCGCATCCTGACGTCAATCGCACGCGGCGAGGTGGAGCGCAAAGGCGCGAGGCAGCGAGCCGCGAATCTGCAACGCGCCGAGGCCGGCCGGGTCGGCTGGACGCGGCGCCCATACGGGTACGACAAACGCGGCGGCAGGATCGTCATTGTCCGCGCCGAGGCGAAGGAGCTGCGCGACGCCGCACGACGCATCCTCGCCGAGCGCGCGACCGTGTCGTCGATCGTCGCCGACCTCAACCGGCGCGGCGTCCCGTCCGGCGGCGCCCGCCACGGCTGCGAGAAACCCAACCAGTGCACACGCAGCGCGCAGCAGTGCCCGGAGGCGATCCGCGAAGCCCGTTGGACCCAGACCGCGCTTACGCGGCTGCTGCTGTCGCCCCGTCACGCCGGCCGCGCCGTGTCCAACGGTGTCGACTACGGCCGCGGCGAGTGGCCGGCCATCTTCGACCCGGACACGGCGGAGCGTTTACACGCGAAGCTGACCGATCCGCGCCGCCGCACCGCGCCCGAATCGCTCGCGGTCAAGTACCTGTTGTCAGGTCTGCTCACGTGCGGCGTGCCTGGTTGCGGCGGGAAGCTATACGCGTCGCCAGCCGCGTCACCCACGCACAAATGGATGATTTACCGGTGCCGTACGCAGCACCTCGGCCGGCGACTCGACCTCGTCGACGCCGTCGTCGACGCTCTCGTCATCGCCCGCATGTCGCGTCCGGACGCGGCGCGGCTGCTCGCGCCCGACGTCGACGTCGCCACGCTGCGCGCCACCGCGGCTGATCTGCGGGAACGGCGCGACGCGCTCGCCGCCATGGTCGCCGACCGGATCATGTCGCCCGACGCTGCACGTGCCCAGGCGCAGCGGCTCACCGATCAGCTCGCCGAGGTCGAGCGGCAGAGCGACCACGCGGAAGGGTCGGCGCCGTTCGCGCCTCTGATCGGCGCTAACGACGTGGAGGCGGCATGGCGCGCGATGTCGCTCGGCGCGCGCCGCGAGACGGTACGCGTCCTGTTCGAGTCTCTGACGGTGCTGCCGACAAGGCGCGGTGCTCGGTTTCATCCGGATCAGGTCGCCTACACCTGGCGGACGGCTTAGGGCGACGGGAGCTGAGATGTACCGCTACCGCGGCAAACCGAGTAACCCGGAGGATGAGTTTCGGCTGCGGGTCGTCCACCCTACCGAAGCGTTCCAGCATGAGGTGAGCGCTCAGCGCGACGGCGACCATGAATTGCTCCCGATCACGCGTCGTGGTCGGAGCCATCGGCGTGGCTCCGGGGGGCTCACCTCCGATGGCCCGGGCGTCTCGCCGGAGACCGTCGTCAGACCCTGTCCCGCCAAGGCCCCGCTCGGCGCACAGGACCTTGTGGGTTTGCCAACGATGGCGAAAGGCGACTGTTGGACTAGTCCTACGGGAGCGACCACATCCGCCCTCGCGCGGCGATCACGACGCCGCCGAGCACACACGTTACCGCCACCAAAGTGG